>JBEHWX010000125.1:0-15984 GCA_048498995.1 Bacteroidota bacterium | reverse complement strand
CATCCGAAGGTTGGGACACCGGACTGCTGCCGCAAGCGCCGAGCACCATGTTCGTATCTCCCTGCCAGACGCCCCATGCGTCGAACGCGCGGATCTGCGCCAGGTGATTCTGCTCGCCGACGCGGGGATCGTTCGGGGTCACCGGCGGGGCCAGCGGCAGGATCACCGGAATCGGCTCGGCGTACTCGATGCCGGGCATGCGGGAGACTCTGCGGGCCGCCTCGCGCGGAGAGATGTTGTCGGTGAAGTGCACCTCGACGATGCGGGAGAGATCCTCCTCGGCGGCCAGGGCGCGTGCCCTCCGCTCCCCGGGCATCGCCTGCAGGCGGGAGGCCAGATCCTTATCGGGCGCGATGGTGCCGAAGGGGCGCGCGGTGGCCGAGGCCACGCGGAGCCCGGCGCGCGAGGCCAGTCCGGAGACGGTTCCCCACGGCGTGCCGGAGACGGCTCCCTTCCGGAGCTTCACGAAGATCGCCTGGGCAACCACTTCGTTGCCGGTGATCTCGTCGCGCATGCTGCCGGCGGCGTTGTACGCCTCGGCTTTGGCGCTCAACCCGGACGCGCTCAACCCGGCGGCGCCGAGTCCGGAGGCGCCGAGTCCGGCGGCCTGCTGCGCGCGGGCACCCGGGGAGAGGAACAGGGTGAGCGATGAAAGGACGGGAAGGATGTATCGCGCTCTCATAGGCCTTGTGACGGAGAAGAACGAACGTTGAGTTCCGCAATGGACCGGCCGTTGCCGCGGCGGTCGTCGAAGGGAAGGACGGAACGGGATCTGTGGGCTCGGGATGGGAGCCCGGCGTCGTGGCGCCGGGCCGGGCGGGACCGAGCGGAAGAATATAAGGACCGGAATCCTCTTGCCGTCACCCATAGCCGGTCCCCACGCCGATCGCGCTCCCGGGCCCGCGCGGAGCAATCGCCGGAGCAATCGCCGGAGCAATCGCCGGAGCAATCGCGGGCGGGCTCAGGCGCGGCTGCGCGTGAACTCCGGCACCGAGATCGACTCGATATGCTGGGCATGGCCGGAGACGCGATCGATCTCCAGGTAGACCGCCGACAGGCGCGGCTCCCCCTCGGCGATCTCGAACTTGTGCGGGGTCTGCGTGATGAAGCGGCGGATCGCCACCTCCTTGCGCATGCCGATCACCGAGTCGTACGGTCCGGTCATGCCGAGGTCGGTGATGAAGGCGGTCCCTCCGGGGAGGATGCGCGCGTCGGCGGTCTGCACGTGCGTGTGGGTGCCGACCAGGGCACTGATGCGTCCGTCGAGATGCCATGCGAGCGCCATCTTCTCGGCGGTCGCCTCGGCGTGGAAATCGACGAGGATCACCGAGGCATCCGGGCTCATCTTGCCGAGCGCCCAGTCGGCGCCGCGGAACGGGCAGTCGATGGTCGGCATGTAGGTGCGTCCCTGGAGGTTGAGCACGCCGACGCCGGTGCCGTCGGCGAGCTTCTGCACCACGAAGCCGTAGCCGACGTTGCCGGGGGGATAGTTGAGCGGGCGGAGCACGTTGCGGTTGTTGGCCAGGACGTCCTTCGACTGCCAGCGCTCCCAGATATGATTGCCGGAGGTGATCACGCTGGCTCCCGCCTTGAAGACCGCGTCGGCATCGGCCGGACGGATCCCCTTTCCCTCGCAGACATTCTCGGCGTTGACCACGACGAAGTCCGCCGCGTAGCGC
This sequence comes from Bacteroidota bacterium, assembly GCA_048498995.1. GTDB lineage: Bacteria > Bacteroidota > Ignavibacteria > OLB7 > OLB7 > JBEHWX01. Next base: position 14,305 of record JBEHWX010000125.1, on the reverse strand, counting down.
TCGATCAGGGGGGGAAGGTGGCGCTGGGCCGTGGCAAGTCCGACGTCGCCGACGAGATCGCCGACCATGAGCACGCGAAGCAGTTCAGACATGATGGAGAAGGATAGTGTCGGTCGTTGGTTCGGGGAATCTTCGCCCGATTTCAGAATGGGATGACCTCTTGGGCCACGAGGAACCATTACTGTATCTTGCGCCCCTTCCTCACCAGGGGAAGGGATGACAAGCTCGAACAGATCTCAAAGATACGAGACTTTCCCGGGTGATGCCGCCGGTCGTGTCGAGGGCTTCGGCCGGGACGGCCGGTCGAGCGGATGAGCCTCGGCGCGGAGCCGCGGCACGGAGCCTCGGCGTGACATCATCGTGAGGGGGAGCATCGCGCAAGGAGCATATGGCGACCAAGATCTACACGAAGACCGGAGATGACGGCACCACCGGGCTGTTCGGCGGACAGCGGGTGACGAAGGATTCCCTCAGGATCGAGAGCTACGGAACGGTCGACGAGCTCAACTCGGTGATCGGGCAGGCGCGCACGCTCGGAATGACGCCGGAGCACGACGAGCTGCTGGGCCAGGTGCAGGAGACGCTTTTCGTGCTCGGCGCCGACCTGGCCACGCCGGCCGATCGCGAGCCGTCGAGCTTCGTGCTGCCGCGTGTTACGGCCGACGACATCGCGTGTCTTGAGCGGACCATCGATGGCCTGGAGGAAACGCTTCCTCCGCTGAAGAGCTTCATCCTACCGGGGGGGACGGCGGCCGGGGCCACGCTGCACGTGGCGCGCACGGTCTGCCGCCGCGCCGAGCGCCGGGTGGTGACGCTGCTCGGGACCGATGGGGGAGTCGGTGGGCTGCCGGTGCAGTATCTGAACCGGCTGAGCGATCTGCTCTTCGTGCTGGCGCGCGCGGTCAATCACGTGGCCGGCGTCGAGGAGCATCCCTGGACGCCGCGGGCGTCGGATTCCCCGGCACGGTAGTTGCTTCACTTGCGCGCTACGGTGCCGACAGAACCCTTCTCCGAACCCGCGAACTTTCTTCCGAGCCGACGCGATACGCGTGGCGACTAAACCGACCGGACGCTGGCGAGACTAACCCGGAAAGTCGCGAGCGGGAAGAACGAGCAGATGCGGCGGAATCTCGCACTCGATCGAACACACGAAACTCGTGACGTTATAGATAACGCAAACCCCGACATCGTCGGGGAGCAACATGTTTCACATTTGTTGCATTGGGGATACAATGAAGCTCACTTCGTTTCTCATGGCCGGTCTGCTCGTTGCGAGCTGCGGCATTGTTGCTACCGGGTGCAATGAGAACCCGACCGACACGCCGTCGACCGGCTCCGTCGGTACCCCGTCGTCGCTGAAGGCGACCTCGGTCGACGCCAGCTCGGTGCGCCTTGCCTGGAATGCGCCGAACGACACGGCCATCGCCAGCTACATGATCTCGTACAGCGCCCAGAGCACTGTCGACTCCAGCCAGGTCACGGTCACCCCGTCCAGCACGGTCGGTCAGCTCTACACGGTCACCAACCTGAAGCCGGGCGTCGAGTATCGCTTCTACGTCCGCGCCGTGCGTGGCTCCGACATGTCGAGCGCCGCGACGGTCAACTGGGCCGGTGCCTCGCGCTACAGTGATGACGGCGCGCGCACGCTCCGCATGTACGAGTTCAACTCGGACAAGGGAAGCGGCCTGCTTCTGGACCCGACGATCGGCAGCGGCCCGCGCATGGCCTCGGCCAAGACCGAGCCGGGCAATGTTCAGCTCGCGTGGCTCTTCAAGGCCGCCGGCACCGCCGGTAACGCCCCGAACGCGGTGGATTCGGTGATCGTCGGCGCCGCTCCGGCCTTCCCGGAGTTCTCCAACCGTGCGAGCTTCTACCAGAATGTCTACATCTCCGGTTCGACCTTCTTCGGCACGAGCCTGAGCGACATCTTCCCGGATCGTCCGCTCGACCAGCTGGTGCTGACCGATACCAACACGCGCGCCTTCGCGCTTCCGGCCGCGCAGCCGGCCGGCATCGGCCAGGGCTTCTATGTCCGCATCGGCACCTCGTCGGCCACCTATCACTATGCCCGCGTGTTCATCCGCAACAACGGAACGAACCTCGTGCAGGGAAGCTCGCCGGATCGCTACATCCAGATCGATGTCTCCTACCAGCAGACCGCGAACCTTCCGTTCGCCAAGCCGGCCGGCAAGGGATATCCGCAGGTGGGCTATCGCTCGCGGATCGGACTCTAATCGATCCGACCGCTCGAGACGGATGGTCCGGCCGCGCGCCGGATCGCCGCCGGAGCTCTCATGAGAACGGGGAGGCTGAACAAGCCTCCCCGTTCTTCGTTTCCACCGCCGCGTCGCCTCCACGCCGTGCGTGCCGCGCCGTGCCGCATCGCACTGCGCCGCGGCACGCAATTCCGCCGGTGCCTCCTTTCGCGGCGCGACGGAATCGTGTATGTTCGATGCTCTCCGTCGATGCCCGACGATCGTCCGCTCCCATGCTACCGATGAACCGTTCAGCGATGTCGCTCCGCTCCCTCGTTCGCTCGCTCGCGCTCGGCGCCCTGCTGGCCGCCGCCGGCTGCGCCACGCATCAGGCCTCGCTCTATCACGTGGTCACCACCGACAGCCATTACATCTGCTGTCGGACCCTGCGCTTCACCACGGCGGAGTTCACCGGGCTCCGCGGCAGCTCGCTTCCCGGCGAGGGAGTGGTGGTGAAGCTCGGCGCCGATACCGTCCGCTCCGGCTGTGGCCAGGACGCCGAGGTGCCGCTGACGGTCGCCAACAACGGCTCGGCCGACGTCTACATCCCGATATCGAACGAGCTGATCGGAGGGGGGCGCCTCAAGCTCTATCCTTGGCGTCTGGTCGAGGAGGATGGGCGCCGCGTGCGGCTGGCGCGGCAGATCCAGTATGGAGATCTGGTGGAGGGGACCGATGCCAAGCTCCGGTTCTTCCGGCTGCCGGCCGGCAAGGAGATCAGCTTCGACGGCGTGATTCCGGCCTCCTGGCTCTGCCGGGCGCCGCTGTCGCCGTACGCCGGATATCTGACCGCCGAGCTCGACCCGAAGGTCTACGCCGACTACACCCGGCTTCTCCGGGACAACGCCGGCAGGCCCGATACCTCCGGCGCCGGCACCTGGGGGCTGCGCTACGACGTGATCTACACCTCGCTCGATTTTCTCGACGCTCTCCCCGCCTCGGAGCGGAGGCTGAGCGCCGCCGGCGATACGCTGACGCTTCACCTTTCGGTGCCGGAGGAGCCGGCCACGTTCGTCAACGGCGGACAGAAGGTGGCCAGCAGCAACCTCATTACACTTGTGGCCTCCCGCTGACGTCGATCAAGAAGTTTTCCGGTCCCCTCGCTCGCGAGCCCCTGCCCGCGAGTCTCTCCGCGGGGGAGATGCCTTCCCCGACCCCGGTTCGCGCCCGGCTCCGGGGCTTCTCAAGACAGGTCCGAACATCCGAGGAACAATGAAGAGATCCCACGCCATTGCCGGCGGCGCCGCGTCGCTGCTCGCCCTCTATCTCACGGTGCAGCCGCGTATCGATGCTTCCGAGGCGCGCGCCGCCGAATCCCGCGCCGTCACGGCCCGGAGCGCCGCGGCGACGACCGTCCCGGCTCGGACCATGGAGTCGGACGGCGTGGCGCGTTCCGGAGAGGCACACGCTGGAGAGGCACACGCCGGAGAGGCGCCGGCCGGGCACGTGACGTCGGAGCAGGCGTCCGTGGCGCTGGCGTCGACGGAGCTCGCATCCGCGGGGATGGCTTCCGTCGGTGAGGCTTCCGCGCGGAGCGGGCAAACCACGACGCGTCCCTCCGATCAGGCGCGGGCCTTCGTCGGACGGGAGCGGTTCGATTCCCTGGTCCGGCGCGCCGAGGCGGAGAACTGGCGCTCCCGGCCGATCGGCGAGGTGATCGCCGCGGTCGGCATGCAGCTTCGCGGAACCCCCTACGTGGCCTCCACGCTGGAGCTGGACGTCGATCGGGAGTTCTGCTCGATCAACCTGCTCGGCCTCGACTGCGTGACCTTCTTCGAGAGCTCGCTGGACTTTGCCCGGATGCTGAAGAAGGGGGAGAACACCCCAGAGGCGATGATGGCGCAGGTGACCCATACCCGCTACCGGGATGGTCGCGTCGGCGATTATTCCTCGCGCCTCCACTACACCAGCGACTGGTTCTACGACAACGAGGCCAAGCGCGTGGTGAAGAACATCACCCGCGAGCTCCCCGGCGCCGAGCGCTTCACCAAGACGATCGACTTCATGAGCACTCATCCGGATGCCTACCGCCAGCTCAAGGCGCATCCGGAGCTGCTGCCGAAGATCAAGGAGATCGAGGCGCGCATCAACAAGCGGACGATGTACTATGTGCCGAAGGAGAAGGTGGCGCAGATCGAGCCGCTGCTGAAGACCGGGGATATCATCGGCATCACGACCTCGATTCCCGGCATCGACTGCTCCCACACCGGCATGGTCTACCGCGATTCGAGCGGCGAACTCAGGTATCTGCACGCCTCCTCGACCAAGAAGCAGGTCTGGCTGGACGATCGTCTGAGCACCTACCTGGCGGGGGTCACGAAGCATACCGGGATCATGGTGGCGCGCGCCATCGATGTGAAGTAAGGCGCGGACGATCCGCTCGGGGCGAAGGTGCCCGATGTTCCGGATGTGAGCCGTGAAGAATGAAGAAGCCCCGACGCTGCCTGATGCGGCGTCGGGGCTTTTCCGTTGTTCGTCCGATCTCCCGTGCGTCCGAGCGCCTGGGCGCTTACCGGAAGATCTTCAGCAGATCGGTGAGGGAGCCGATGGAGCGATAGCCGGGAGGAGGTCCGGCTCCGGCGCGATCCAGCAGGAGCGATTCGATGCCGAGTCCCGCCGGGCCCACGCAGTCCCAGCGCGGGTCATCACCGACGAAGAGGCTGCCGCGCGGGGTGACCATCAACTGGTCGAGCACGTAGGCGAAGATGATCGGCGAGGGCTTGCGCCAGCCGGCATCGCGGCAGAAGAAGATCTCGTCGACCTCCCCGATCAGCCCGAGGCGGAGGAGCTCCTCCTGCCAGAGGAGGGTCGGGCTTCCCCAGGGCGTGTTCGAGACGATGGCGGTGCGATAGCCGCGCCGGCCGATCTCGGCCAGCACCTCGAGCGTGTCGTCGTAGAGCACGCCCCGCTCGAAGATCGGCTCCATGAAGCGCCGGCAGGTCTCCAGCATCAGCTCGCCGTTCTTGCGATCGATCCCGAAGATCTTGGCCAGACGCTCCTCCAGCGGCCTGACGCGATGATCGTCCGCCTCGTAGTTCTCCACCCGGACGCGATCCCACAGCCCGGCATCATCCGAATCGAACAGCCCGCGGGAGCTCAGGTAGCTTCCGGCGCGGGTGATGCCGTCGTTGAGAATCACGGGGAACTCGTCGCGCCGGTAGTAGCCGACCAGCGTGTTCCCCAGATCGAACAGAATCGCGTCCTTCATCATCCTCGAATGGTAAAACACGCGCCGACGGCGGGCCGCCGGTCGCTCAGTAGAATCCCTTTCCCGATTTCTTTCCCAACAGTCCCGACTCGACCATCTTCCGCTGGATCAGGTGGGGGCGGAACCGGGCCTCGTTGAAATAGAGCCCGTAGACCGCCTCGGTCACCGCGAAGTTCACGTCGATGCCGATCAGGTCCATCAGCTCGAACGGCCCCATCTTGAAGCCGAGGCTCTTCATGCAGCGATCCACCTGATCGTGGGTGGCAGCCCCCTCGCCGACGATCCTGAAGGCCTCGCCGTAGAAGTTCCGGGCGACCCGGTTGACGATGAATCCCGGCGTGTCCTTGGCGCGGACCGGCACCTTGCCGAGCCGGCGGGAGATCTCCGCGGTCCGCTCCATCGTTTCGGCGGAGGTGCGGAATCCCTGGATCACCTCCACCAGCTTCATGATGTGGGCTGGGTTGAAGAAGTGCATGCCGACCACCCGCTCCGGGTGCGCCAGGCGCGCGGCGATCTCGGTGATCGGCAGCGACGAGGTGTTGCTGGCCAGGATCGCGCTCTCGCCGACGATCGCCTCGAGGCGAAGGAACAGCTCCTGCTTCACGTCCATCCGCTCCACGGCCGCCTCCACCACGATCGTCGAGCCGGCCATCGGCTCCAGCGTCGTGGTATACGAGATCCGGGTCCGGATCTCGTCGGCCGCCTCGGCCGTGAGTTTACCGCGCTCGACGCTGCCGGCCAGGTATTTCTCGATCTGCGCCCGCCCGCGGGCCACCCCTTCCTCGGAGATATCGTAGATCACCACCTCGTACCCGGCCAGCGCCGCGGCGTAGCCGATTCCCGAGCCCATCGTGCCGGCGCCGCAGACGCCGAATTTCTCCCGTTCAGCCATCATTCCCCCTTGAATGCCGGTGTGCGCTTCTCGACGAACGCCGTCACCCCCTCGGTGTAATCGGCGGTGCGTCCGGCGGCCTCCTGCATGAAGACCTCGTAGTCGAGCGCGTCGTCGATCGCGTTCTGCTCGGCGCGGCGGAGCATCTTCTTGATGTAGCCGTAGGCGCGGGTCGGCCCCTGGGCATAGCGCCGGGCGATCTTCAGCGCCTCCTCCATCAGCATATCGGCGGGAACGACCCGGTTGACCAGGCCGAGCTCCAGCGCCACCGACGCCGGGACCTTCTCGCCGAGCGAGGCGATCTCGAAGGCGCGGGCGTAGCCGACGGTGCGGACGAGGAAGTAGGAGGAGCCGGAATCGGGGACCAGCCCGATGTTGACGAACGCCTGGAGCAGGTAGGAGCTCTCGGAGGCGATCCGGAAGTCCCCGGCCAGGGCCAGCGAGCAGCCGGCGCCGGCCGCCACGCCGTTGATCGCCGTGACGATCGGCTTCGGCATCGACGTGAGCTTGCGGATGATCGGATTGTAGCGACGCTGCAGCGAGTCCGCAAGGGATCGGCGCGTCCCCGGCTCGGGAGCCTCCTTCAGATCCTGTCCGGAGCAGAACGCCTTGCCGGCGCCGGTAAGGATGATGGCGCGCACGCTCTTGTCGCGCTCGGCCTCCTTCAGCGCCCCTTGCAGGTCGGTCGTCATCTGCTCGTTACAGGCGTTGTAGCTTTCCGGACGGTTCAGCGTCAGCGTCAGCACGCCGCCGTCGACCTCGTAGCGTATGGTCTCGAATTCCATCTGTCTATGGTTCCTGATCTGATGGCTGCTCGTGGTTGTTGCGTGTCGGCGCCGGGCCGGATCCACACCCGACCAGCGCCAATCCCGCGGAGCGTGATCGCCCGCGGGCATCACCGGCCTCGCGGCCCGAAGCACCGGACCATTCGTGGCCGGATTGTCCGAATCTCAGCGTCCCTTCCACTCCGGCCGCCGCTTCTCGAGGAAGGCGGCCATGCCCTCCTTCATGTCCTCGGTGGCGAACAGGAGGTAGAAATTCTTCCGCTCGAACTCCAGCCCGTCGTTGATCGTCGTATCGAACGACTTGAGCACGGCCTCCTTGGCCAGATGGGTGGCGATCGGCGGGCGGGCGGCGACCTCGCGGGCAAGCTTCATCGCCGATTCCAGGTAGAACTCCACCGGGACGATCATGTTGATCAGGCCGGCGGCCTTGGCCTCCTCGGCGGTGATCATCCGGCCGGTCAGGACCATCTCCATGGCCAGCGCCTTGCCGACGGCGCGCGTCAGACGCTGGGTTCCGCCGGCGCCCGGCATCACGCCGATGTTGATCTCCGGCTGCCCGAACCGGGCGGTCTCGGAAGCGACGATCATGTCGCAGATCATCGCCAGCTCGCAGCCGCCGCCGAGGGCGACGCCGGAGATCGCTGCGATGATCGGGGTCTTGACCTTCCTGATCCGGTCCCACCGCGTGAACTGATCGCGGCCGAGCATGTCGATGGCCGATGCCTCGGCCATTTCGGTGATGTCGGCCCCCGCGGCGAACGCCCGCTCGCTGCCGTGCAGCACGATGCAGCGGACGTCGGGAGAGGCATCGAGCTCCTCGAGTGCCTCGACCAGCTCGACCATGAGCCCGAGATTGAGCGCGTTGAGCACCTTCGGACGGTTCAACTGCACGGTGGCCACCCAGCCGTCGTGCCTGGAGACGATGATATGTTCGGGCATATCGGGAACGATTGTTGGAGCAGATTGGAGCGCGCGCCGGCTACCGGGTAAGAAGGGGATGAGGACGATGCCCTCGGGGCCCGGGAAGCGGCGTCGGCGCGCGAACTTACGAAATTCTCCGCCGATCCGGGGCGGCTCCGGAGCTCCCGCTGACCCCGGTCCGGCGTGCCGCCGGCGGAGATCTCCCCCGCCCGGCCCCTCCCCGTTTGAAGGATTCCGATGAGCGTCGATCCCCATCCCCCCATCTCCCGATTTCTCCGGCTCCGGACCCCGGCGCTGGTCGCGGCCATGCTCCTGACCGCCGCGGCCGCCGTGGCGCAGCCGGCCGGGTCAGATGAGCCCGGAGCGGCGCAATCCGGCGCGCGGCAGTGGGGAGTGGAGCGGTATCAGCTCGTCAAGATCATTCTCCCCACATCTTCCCAGCTCGACCTGCTCCGCCGTACCGACAGCGACCATATCCGGAAGGTGGAGGGGGGCTACGAGGCGGCCCTCGCCGAGCACGACGTGGCCGAGCTCCGGCGCGAGGGGGTGAATCTGGTGGTGGTGGTCGAGGATCTGGAGCGCTACTACAGCGACCGCGCCGCCGCGGATATCGCCCGGATGCGACGCGAGACGCCGGAGCTGCTGGAGCGACCGGTGCCGGCCGTCCCCGATTTCCGTTTCGGCTCCGCGGCCGGCTACTACACGCTGGAGGAGGTGACACGGGAGCTTGCCCGGATGTCGGCCCGCTTCCCGGGGCTGGTCGGCGCCCCCTTTCCGATCGGCCGGAGCGTGGAGGGGCGCGAGATCCTGGCGGCGCGCATCTCCGCCCGTCCGGAGTCGGAGGGCGTTCCGGAGGTACTCTTCACGGCGCTCCAGCACTCGCGCGAGCCGATCGGGATGATGAGCCTTCTCTACTCCGCCTGGGCGCTGCTCGATGGCTACGGCACCGACCCCGAGGCGACCTATCTGCTCGATCACCGCGCGCTCTATCTGGTGCCGGTGGTCAACCCGGACGGCTATCAGCTGAACCTGGAGCGCTTCCCGCGCGGCGGGGGGCTCTGGCGGAAGAACCGGGGGAGCGGCGGCGGCGTGGACCTGAACCGGAACTACGGCCCGCCGGAGTTCTGGGACGATCGCAACCGCGGCTCCAGCGATCGCGCGGGAGATCTCACCTATCGTGGGCCGGAGCCCTTCTCCGAGCCGGAAACCCGGGCGATCCGCGACTTCTGCGGATCCCGCTCGTTCCGCATCGCGCTCAATCTCCACAGCTTCAGCAACCTGCTGATCTACCCGTTCGACTTCGAGGGACGCGTGCCGGCGGATTCGGCCTTCTTCCGGCTGGCCTCCCGCGAGATGGCGCTGGACAACGGCTTTGCCCCCGGCGTCGGACGGGTCGGCGTCGGCTATCCCTCGCGCGGCATCGCCGACGAGTGGATGTATGTCGAGGGGCGTGCCGGCGACCGGATCATGAGCTGGGCGCCGGAGCTCGGCTCGGAGGAGGATGGCTTCTGGCCCCGGATCACCCGCATTCCCGACATGGTGGTCGAGAACCATCGGATGAACCTCACCGCGCTCTGGATCGCCGGCGCCGCTCCCGCGATCACCGACGTTCAGCGCGTCGAGAGCGGGGGACGCGCCGCGCTCCGGGTCACCATCACGAACATCGGCCGCGACTCGATGACGACCGAGGGGACGATCGCGATCGCCGGGGGAGCTTCCGACGGGCGCGTGGTGGTGCCGCCGCTCGCCTCGCTCGCGGAGGCGACCCTTCTGCTGCCGGTTCCGGAGCTCCGCGCGGCCGGCGCTCGCCCCGCGCTTCCGCTGGTCCTCACGTATGGCGGCGCTTCCCGCACGCGCGTGGTCCGGCCGCTGCTCGACGCCGACACGGTCCTCTTCGCCGACGATTTCGAGGGCTCGCTCGGCGCGTGGCGGGCCGGGGAATGGCGTCAGGAGGAGGTGGAAGGGAGAGGGAAGGTGCTCTCCGACAGTCCCGGCAGGGATTATCGCGAGTCGGAGCTGCCGAACATCATCCAGACCCGCGCGCCGATCTCCCTGGAAGGGATGACGGCGGCGGAGCTTCTCTTCGACGCGCGCTGGGTGGTCGACGCGAAGGATCACGACGCCAGGGTGGAGGTGCGCCGCGCCGGGGATTCCCTCTGGGAGCCGGTCGACGGCGAGTATCTGCAGGTGGCCTACGATACGTCGGACGGGAAGCGATCGCACTTCCGCGGCGATGCCCGCGAGTGGCATCGCTACGCGATCCCGCTTGACTCCTTCGCCGGCGACAGGATCCAGCTCCGTTTCCTGATCCACACGCCGCGCGGCCCGTTCCACACGACGTTCGACGGCGTGATGATCGACAACCTGGTGATCGAGGGGCGCAGGGCGCGGCTCGATCGGCTCCTCGTGCCGGAGAGGGGCGATCCGCCGGCCGGTGATGGGGACTCACATTGTTCTCAGGCTCCGTCCTCGCCCCCCGACACCACGCGATGATGGCATGTCCGAGCGAGCGATCCGCTCCTCCGGGGCGCCGGCTCCGGCATGGATGCGGAGGAGATTCGTGATTGCCGGGCTCGCGGCGGAAGTTCCACGCGGATGACAACGAGCCGTGCTGGGCTGCAACCGGATGCTCCTTGTTGCGCCATGAGCGTGGACGCTCCCGCGCGGGACCGGATGGCGGATTCCGAGGGGAGGATGGGGATGCGGGAATCGGCGAGCGTGGGGTGAAAACGAAGCGCGGGACGATCATTCGATCGTCCCCGCGCCGTTCATTGTCTATCGCGTCGTTCGGCCGATCAGCGGAGCACCGTGATGCTTCGCACGGCGCGTGCTCCCTTCTCGGCGATCGAGAGGAAGTAGACGCCGGCCGGAACCGGGGCTCCCTGCGGATCGAGGCCGTTCCAGCGGATCGTCGTGGCTCCCGAGGCCGCTTCGGCCGTCAGGTCGCGGACCGCGCGTCCGAGGCGATCGGTGATCACCAGCGAGCCATCCCTACCGAGCGGGGCGCCGAGCGAGATCGTCGTCGATCCGTTGAACGGATTCGGGTAGATGGTCGCGCTCAGGCGGCTGGCGGCGACCTCCTCCATCGCCACGCCGGAGGGGGCGTCGATCGTGATCGTCGTCGGGATCGCGATCAGCGAATCGTCCACCTTCACCGTGAGGGTCGTGGTATAGACGCCGGGGGAGGCGGAGAGGGCATCGATCGCGGCGGAGAGGGTCCGGCTGCCGTTCGGCTCGATCGTCAGCGGCGTGGAGCCGCCGTCGAAGAGGAGCGCGGTGATCAGCCCGCGGGCGTTGCCATTCCCCTTGTCGGCCCAGAGCACATTGGCCTGGTCGCCGCAGGGATTGGCCGTGAGCACCACGCGCGCGGTGTCGATGGTGCCGGCGCCGACATGCAGGTCGATCGTGGCCCGGTCGGCCGTCGCGGTCTTGAAGCAGACGCCGTCGCTCAGTTTCACGGTGGTGCTGTTGCCGTCACGATCGGTCAGCATGGCGAAGAGAGGGCCGGAGGGATCGACGGTCGCCGTGAAGCTCGTGCTCGCGTTGTCGTCCGGCGACGGGCGATCGTACTTCCCCTGATTCCATCCGGGGCTGCCGGTGAGCAGAACGCTGTTGACGCCGCTGAAGTACTCCGGGGTCGAATCGGTGATCACCGCGTCGACCCATCCCTTGCGCGGGGCGGCGGTGGTGAGCACGCGCGGCGGCTTCACGTCCGGGCCGATCTGCGGGAGCCAGAAGGGGAGGATCTCCGCGTAGTAATCGGAGACCGCCGATCCGGTCGCGGTCATGCCGGAGAGGATGCCGCTGAACCCGACTCCGGTGCCGGCGACCAGGGTATGCCCCCCCGCGGTGATCGGCAGGGAGACATAGTAGTAATTGGTGGTCCCGATCTGCTGCTTCAGAAGGCTCGGGGCGATCTGATGGAGCGGGGTGCCGTCCAGCAGAATCGACTCCAGATCGCTCGGCTTCTCGGCGCGCGCGATCAGCGAGAGCGTGTGCCCGGAGTAATCGAGGTCGCGGAGCTTGGCCGGCGCGCCGAAGGCGGTGCGCGCGGAGAACTTGTCGGCCGGGACCAGGTTGAGCATCGCCGGCATTCCGGTCGCTCCGGTGGTGCTCTTTCTGAACTGGAGAATCGAGACCGGGCGCGAGGCGTGCCAGGAGATCGGTCCGGTGAGCGCGTGGCCGTTGATCGAGTTGAGGTCGAGCGTCTCGCCGAAGTCGAGCGTCTTGCTCAGCTGATCGGTCGCGCCGTCCGGACGGAAGTGGGTGACCTCGATCCTCGTGTCGCGCGTGAGCGACAGAACGCGGAACCGGTCACCGCCGTCGCGCATCGGCGTGCTGACATAATCGGTGCCCAGCTGCGCGTCCGGCAGGAGCATGGCCGAGAGCTGCGAGCGGGGATCGGCGTCGGCCGAGGGCTCCGCGTCGCCGACATAGGCGCGGATATGTCCGGTGATGACGCCGACCGGCTTGGTCGATCGGATCGTGGTGCCGCTCAGGTCGATGGCGGGGCGGTCGGGGCTGGCCTGCACCAGGTAGGTCTGTCCCCGCATCAGGACTTTCTGGATCAGCTCGCCGGCGCCGGCGTAGTGCGTCGGCGCGGTCGGGCGGATCTCGATCAGGGTGCTGTCGAAGGCGGCCATCACCAGGAACTGGCCGGTGCGCTCGCCACTCCGGTTCGGCAGCGTCAGCAGATCGTAATCGTTCCCCCAGAGGGAGGTGGGGATCACCGAGAAGCCGGAGCCGGAGGTGTTGCGCGCGTTGTAGGCGTAGACCGTGATCGGGGCCCGCGACCTGATCCTGATCCCCTGCGAGGAGACCTCCTCGGAGTTGAAGAGCTCGAGCGACGCCGGGATCTGGATGGTCTTGACCTCTCCACGATCGATGGAGAAGGTCATGGGGGCCTCGGTGCCGGGGATCTCCACGGTGCCGGTGGTCGAGAACTGCGAGGCGATCTGCAGGCCGAGAAACTTCGTGGGAAGTCCCGCGCCCGGCTCGCCGTTGGTCATGAACGCCACGAAATGCTCCGTGCCGGCGACCGACTCGATCGGCAGGGGCTGCGATTCCTGGGCGTGCAGGAGCGTGCCTCCGGCGGCCAGGATCGTGAGCGACGCAAGCAGACGTGTACGGAGTCGGAAAGCTATCATCGATAATCCTCGTTCAGACCTTGTTCTCGATACGACTGATTCCGGGTGCCGCCGTCTCGGGCGGCCAATCGACGCGAAGGCTCAGTTCTGGCTCGCCGTGCTGGTGAGCAGAATCTTCTGCCAGGCCGTCTTCGGCTCGTAGCTGATGTCCGCCTTCGGCTCGAAGGAGTTCTGCACCGACTTGATCGGGCCGATCCCCTCGGCGAAGTAGCGGTAGCAGATCACCGGCCCGGTGTTGGCGTTCCGGTCCAGCTGCTCGTACTTGACCACGACGACGTTCTTGTACTGCTTGTAATCGAGCTGAAGCACCGAATACTGCTGGATCACGGTGGCCTTCCAGCCCGGCTTCTGCGTGTCGTAGTTCAGCGGCGAGATCCAGGTGCGTCCCTTCTCGATCGGGGAGACCAGCTGCAGCGATCCGCCGAACTCGGCGTTGGCCATCAGAAGCGTGTCCGAGGTCGCGCGATACTGGATGCGCACCGACGCGGCCGTGGAGGGATCATCGATCTTGTACCACTGCCGCCCCTCGTAGCTCATTCCCGCGACCGTGGCGAGCGTGTCCTGAGCCACGCTGCTGATCTGACCGTAGGAGAGGTTCCTCCGCTCGTAGGTCATCCTGGTGGAAGTGTTCAGGGGCCAGGAGAACTTGGAGACATCCTGCCAGGGATTCTCCTCCGGTTCGGTGACGCCGCAAGAGGCCAGTCCGAGCGCGCCGAGCGCCAGCGCCGCCAGAGGCGCCGCCAGGGCCAGCTTCCGGCCGATTCGTCCCAAGGTTCCGAGCATGTTCATGGCTCTGTGCGATGTATTGAACGTTCGATGTTATTGACACTTTCTCTAAGGACAACCCGACGCTAGAACCGGTAGAACAGTCCGTAGCGTCCCACCAGCATCACGCCGCTGTAGGCGGTCTTCGCGTTGAAGTCGATCGCCGCGTTCGGGCGGTCCTTCGTCGCGTCGGTCCACTCCTGGTCGATCCGGTACCAGTAGGTGCCGGCGCCGGCGCCGAGCTGGAGGCCGAACCGATCGGTCAGGAAGGCGACCATCGACAGGTCCACGCCCCCCTGCTGGTGGCTCGACGAGCCGCCGATGAACGCCTC
>JBEHWX010000124.1:0-15995 GCA_048498995.1 Bacteroidota bacterium | reverse complement strand
TCGGGCCGAACGTGGTCTGCCGCGCCTCCACCGCGATCTACGAGGGATCGCGCGACGGCGGCATCCTCTTCGACTGGAAGGTCACCGGCGGCACGCTGCTGACCCCGCCGAACGCCCAGGCGATCACGGTGCAGTGGGGTGGGAGCGGGGGGGGCGAGATCACCCTCACCGAAACCGTGCAGTCCACCGGGTGCAGCGGCACCGCGACCATACAGGTCACCGTCGGCGACAGCCTTCAGCCGGTTGTCCGGACGGTCGGCTCTCCGATTCTCTGCTCGAACGGCGGCAGCGTGACGCTCGACGCCGGCTCCGGCTACAAGAGCTATCTCTGGTCCACCGGCGCCACGTCGCGGACCATCACGGTGGAGACCGCGGGGGCCTTCGTGGTCTCGGTGGTCGATTCGGGAGGATGCTCCGGATCGTCGCAGCCCTACGTGGTTGCCGTCAGACCCTCCCCGGTGCCGGTCATCGAGCCCCTCGGGGCGTTGACGATCTGCGAGGGGGATAGCATCCGACTCTACGCTTCCCCCGGCTTTGCCGACTATCTCTGGTCGACCGGGGAGACCACGCCGTCGATTCTGGTGACCCGCGCCGGCGATTACTCGGTGACGGTGCACGACAGCGTCGGCTGCGTCGGCACGTCGCTTCCCTCCCGCGTGAAGCTCCATCCGCGCCCGGAGGCTCCGACGATCACCCTCGCGGAGGATTCGCTGATCTCCACCCCCGCCGTCTCCTACGTCTGGAGCCTCGACGGCGTCACGATCCCCGGCGCCACGGGGCGGACGATTCCGCTGCAGGGGGATGGAACCTACAGGGTGAGGATCACCGACAACTTCGGCTGCAGCTCGATCTCCGGGCCGATCGATCCCTACACGCTTCTGGCCACGACCGTGGCGATGCCGACGATGGAGGGAGCCGCCGGGGACACGGTGATGATTCCGCTGGTGCTCGACGCGCCGAGGAATCTGCTGGAAACCGGGGAGAGCACCTTCACCGCGAAGATCCGCTTCAACAAATCGATCCTGATGCCGATCGGCTCCACGCCGCTCGGCGTCATCGACGGTCGCGACCGGGTGATCACCGTCGACGGCGTCCGTCCGGCGGCGCTCACCGAGGGAGCTCTGCTGACGCTGGCGTTCCGGGTGATGCTCGGCGACTCGGCGCGGACCGCGATCGCCATCGACGAGTTCACCTGGAACACCGTGCAGACGCGCGCCAAGACGGTCAACGGCGTCTTCACCCTCACCGATCTCTGCGGCGTGGGGGGGCTCCGGCTGCTCCGGAGCGTGACCGGCACGGCGCTGAAGCCGAGCCGTCCGAACCCGGCCACCGGCATCACCGAAATAGAGTACGATCTGGCCGAGCAGGGGCATACCCGTCTGGTGATCTCCGATCCTCTCGGGCGCCGGGTGATGACCCTGGTCGACGGCGAGCTTGCTCCCGGACGCTACGTGGCGACCTTCGATGCCCGCGATCTCTCCTCGGGACTCTATCTCTACACGCTCGAAACACCGACCGAGCGGCTCAGCCGCACGATGGTGGTCCAGCGCTGACCCACACCGGGCACCGCGTCGCGTCGTCGACGCGGGTCGGTAACCTTCCTCACTCTTCGGCGTGTCCGGGATCGTCATTGCGAGCGATCCCGGCGCGCCCGCTCAGCGCGCGGCCGGGTGCCGGCGGGCAGCCCTGCCCGCCGCGTCATGGCGCTCCTCACGCCTCTCACCCTCTTCGAACGACACACGCGTGATCTACCTGCTCGACCTCTTCGGCATCGCGGTCTTCGCGATCTCCGGGGCGCTTGCCGCCGGACGGAAGCGGATGGATGTCTTCGGCATCGTGGTGGTCGCGATCGTCACGGCGATCGGCGGCGGCACGATCCGCGATCTGCTGCTGGGGATCCGACCGGTCTTCTGGATCGACCAGCCCGCGTACATCATCGTCGCCACGGCCAGCGCGGTCGCCACCTTCATCGCCGCCCGTTTCATCCGTCCTCCGGAGCGGCTGCTGCTGCTGTTCGACGCGTTCGGCCTGGCGCTCTTCACGGTGCTCGGCTGCCAGCGCGCCAGCGCGCTCGACGTGCCGGCGGTGACCGTGGTGCTGATGGGGATTCTGACCGGGAGCGCCGGAGGGGTGGTGCGCGATCTTCTCTGCGGCGAGATCCCCTCGCTGCTGCGTCGGGAGATCTACGCCACCGCGTCGCTGCTGGGGGGCGTGGCGCTGATCGTGATGGAGAGGATGGGGATGGGGGCTCGCGCGGCCACGATCGTGCCGATCGGCATCGTGCTCGTGGTGCGCCTGGCCGCGCTCTACTGGCGCCTGTCGCTGCCGGTGTTCGAGAGCCGCTACGCCTCCGACGACCACGGCTGACGACATCAGCCGGCGAGGCCATCGCCGACATCTCCGTGAGATACGGAACGGGCCGGCCGGAGCGATTCCGGCCGGCCCGTTCACATTCGTGTCGATCCGGAGATCAGCCGACGAGCTTGGCGTTGAGCTGGATCTCGACGGCGGCGAGCGCCTTCGAGACCGGGCAGCCCTGCTTGGCTCCCTCGGCGATCCGGAGGAACGTCGCCTCGTCGATGCCGGGCACTTCCGCCTCGGTCTCCAGCTCGATCAGGTTGATCGCGAAGCCTCCCTCGACCTTACCGATATGCACCTTCGCGGTGGTCTCCACGCGGGTCGGCGTGTGGCCGGCGCCGGCCAGCTCGGCCGACAGCGCCATGGAGAAACATCCGGCATGCGCCGCGGCGATCAGCTCCTCGGGGTTGGTGCCCGGCCCTTCCTCGAAGCGGGAGGCGAACGAGTACTGTCCCTCGAATCCGCCGCCGCCGAACTTCATCGATCCCTTCCCGTCCTTGAGGTCCCCTCTCCAGACGGCATTGGCTGTGCGTGTCGGCATATGATTATGTTCTCCTTCGAACAGATGAACGGATGAATATGAACTGCGGGGCGCAATATACTCGGGCGCCCGTCAGTTGCCTCCCTTCGTCCCATGGCCGGCCGCGCGCGATCGGCGAGGCGGGCCGTGGAAGGCCGGCGCCGTTGCCGGCATCACAACGTCAATCGGAGATACCGTCATGGTCGAGATCGCAATCGAGGATGGACGCCTCTCGCTGCGCGTGCAGGGGCTGGACCGGCTCTGGGCCTTCAAGAGCCGGCTGGATGTTCCATTGCAGGACGTGGTCGGAGCGCGGCTCGATCCCACCATCGCCCGCGGCTGGTGGAAGGGCTTCAGGCTCCCCGGCACGCATCTGCCCGGGGTGATCGCCGCCGGCACCTTCTATCAGGATGGGAAGAAAATCTTCTGGGACGTTCACGATCCCGACAAGACGATCGTGATCGACCTCCGGCACGAGAGCTACGATCAGTTGATCGTGGAAGTGCTCGACCCGATCTCAGCCGTGGCCATGATCACCGACGCCATCGAGGCGCTAGCGCGGGAGGAGAAGGCGTCCTAGCCTCGCTTCCTCCCTCTCTTCATCAGCATGCATGCTCCGCGCCCCGATGCCCGCTGTCGACGTTGTTCGTCGACGCCGGTCGTCGGGGCGCCATCGCCGCCATCCCATGTTGTAACGGATACGTGCTCCCCGCTCGGCCCGCCGCGCAAACCGCGTGGCCTCCTCCTTCGCGCGTGCGCGGCGCGTGCATCACGGGCGCGGCGCGACGGGCTTCCCCATGCTCCGAGGCGCCCGAGCGCGATCGCCGCGAAATCCGGCCCGCCGTTGGGAGGCATCCACCGGTGTGGGGTGGGATGATATGATCCGATGCGTGGAGGATGTATGTACCGATTGAACGACAAGGTGGCGGTGATCGCCGGCGGAACCGGCGGCGTGGGGGAGGGGATCGTCGGCGCGTTCCTGGCGGCCGGGGGGACGGTGATCGTCCCGTCGAGATCGCCGGAGCGGCTCCGGAGTCTGCGGGAGCGGGTGGCCGGCGGCGAGCGGGTGATCGGCATCACCGGGGATATCGGCACGCTCGGCGGCGCCGAGCATGTCAGGGAGGAGATTCTGGACCGCTTCGGGATGATCGATGCCTTCGTGGCCTCGATCGGCGGATGGTGGCATGGGGAGCGGATCCTCGACCTTCCGGTCGAGACGTGGCAACGGGTGATCGATGAGACTCTCACCGCGCACTTCATCGCCGCCAAGACGTTTCTGCCGCCGATGGAAAGCCGTGGCGGGAGCTACACGATCATCGCGGGGCTAGCCGGCGAGCGCCCGGTGCCGATGTCCGGTCCGGTCTCGGTCGGCGCCGCGGGGCTGGTGATGCTCGGGAAGGTGCTGGCCGAGGAGCTGAAGCACGCGCCGGTCAGGATCAACGAGCTCCTGCTTGGCGAAGTGATCACGCGGGAGACCCCGCACCGTCTCGGATCGCGCGGCATGACGGCCGAGCAGGTGGGGGAGTTCGCGGCCCTTCTGGCCTCGGATGCCGGAGTCGCGCTCAAGGGACGCCAGTTCCGGCTCGTGGATGCCGCGTCGATCGAGGAGGTCACGCTGAAGCTCGGCTGACCCTCGCGCGATGATATCGGTGTGATGATGCGTTCCGCTCCCCGCGGTGCCCGTTCGGCGGCATCGCGGGGAGCGTCGTTTCCGGCCGGCCTACTCGCCCGGCTCGCGCGCGTCGAAGATGTCGATCATCGACAGCAGGGCGAGCGCAACGTCGCGCTGGCGGTCCAGATGGAAGACCACGTCGAAGCTGCGGGCGTTCCCCACGGCCTGGCGACGGGCCGCCTCGAGGGCGACCTCGGAGTCGATCGCCGAGGGAGCCGGGGCGTTGACGCGGAAGGCGGAGTAGCGGACGGTGCGGGGCGCTCCGGTCGGCACGGGAAGATCCTGGCTTCGGGTGAAGAGATAGGGGGCATCCGGCGCGTATCCCCCTTCCAGCGCTTCGAGCCCTCCCTGTTCTAGCAGGAGCGCCAGATCGCGCAGCCCGAGCCGGAGATGCTCCGGGCGCTGCGTGGCCTCGTAGGTAAGGCGGACCAGTTCTCCTTGGATGTCCGACAGATAGATCTGATAGAGCGCAACTCCTTCCTCGGTTGTCACGAACGATCGCGTGAAGATGTATCTGCCGTCGGGTGTCTGTTCCGCCATGATGTCGCCGGTTAAATGCGGCCCCTGCTTCTCGATGCCATCCCGCGCGACGGGGCCGGCTCGCGGGGGCGGGAACGCTTCGAGGGAAGCGTGCACCAAGATAGGTGTGCCGGGGCTAAACCCGTGCGTGCATCGATGCGTCTGCCGCTGTGTGTCGTTTCCGACGACGCCGATTCCCGCTCCGGAGGGGAAGGTGGGATGGAGAAATCGCGCGTCGGGAGCCGGGAATAAATCCCATGGCCGGCGTAACGCCCGGCCGGCTTGCGCGTCTTAGTGACGTGCGACCACGAACGCTCCAGGCAAACGATCGACGATGTTTTCCGTACGGCACGGGAGCTCCGCCCGCTTGACGACGATGATCCCCGCTATAACGGGCGATGTAACAAAATCGTCGCTCATGTGTGATTTGTAGTGAGCGCGCTTCTGTCGATTCGATGAGTCAGTGTTAAGAATTCATGCATTTACAGGACTCTCGTGCCGCGGTAATTTTGGATCTGTTTCAACGTACATCGTTCACGGTTTGAGAGGAGGAACGAATATGAAAAGCATAGTGTTTTCGATGGCTGTCGTGTATATCGCGCTGGCATTGGTTGAGATGTTCAAGTAAGCGACGTCGTAGAGAGATGGTGAACCCGTGATGATGCGTCGATGACAGAGCTCCCGACCACGATGTGAAGATGCTCCGCGACAGCGGGCGATACGATACAACGATGCTGTATGTATGACGGCGGGATGCGACACTCCGGTGCGCGCATCCCGCCGTCTCGCTCAACGAGGGGAGAACGTGAATAAACGTCACGCCTCGTGCAGAAAATTCCCGCCGCTCGACAGCGCCCAATTGTAAAAATCAGATTACACGCGCATTGCGTGGAACACGTCGACGCCAGCACCGTCTGTGAGGGCGTTCACCTGCTCCGGCGCGAGCGCAGCGGACGCCGCGAACATGCGCTCCGCGCGGCCACGCGCCGGGTACGAGCGCGCCCCGGCTGCACGTCCGGCGACGCGCGATTCCCGACCCGATCGCACTGGGAACCGCGGCGGGCGATGGGTTGAAAAAATATTTCGATGATGACGTGGGCCCCTGTTATGTGAGCGGGGTGAAGGTTGTCTTACCAGTAAAGAAAACAACAGGAGGTACGTATGAATATCCGTTCGATGGTCATGTCGCTGGCGGTGGTCTATGTGCTGATCGCGCTGATCGAGCTTTCCAAATAGATCGGAATCCCGAAGGGACCGCGGACGGCCGCCGCGGTCCCTTCGCACCGCTACCTTTCGGCCTCGATGATCTCCCTCGCGCTCCGCTCCCCGCTGGCGATCGCGCCATGCACCGTCCCGGTCTCCCCCTCCAGATACGTTGCCTCCCCCGCGAAATAGAGCGTCTCCTCCACGGGCCGCGCGAGCTCGCGCCGCGCCTCGATCCCCCCGACCGGAAGGAAGCTGTACGCGCACCGCGTGTACGGATCGCGCACCCAGTCGTGCACCCGCCACTCCTCGACCAGACTTCTCAATTCGTTCAGCTCCACGCCGGTCAGCCGGGAGAGCGCCTCGATGGCCCGCTCGGCGATCCGCTCCGGATCGCGCCACAGCTTCATCGCGCCGCTTCCGCCGACCCAGCCATTCAGATAGGGGATCCTGAGCGGATGCTCCGTCCACCATGTCGGCATCGTCTCATCCCGCGACAGCAGAAACCCGAGCCTGTCGGCCGACTCCCCATTGGTGTTCGGCATCGGCTTCTCCCAGAATCGCTCCCGAAAGCGGAAGAGAATCTTCACGACCGATCCGCTTCCGATCCCCTCGATCGCGCGACGTTTCTCCGGGATCTCCGGCTCGAACCTCACCGCTCCCTCGGCGCCGGCCGGTGCCTGAAGAACGCCGATCGGCAGCGTCACGATCGCGCGCCGCGCCGAGATGGTCGTGACCGCGGGCGCCGGATCTCCCGACGCGGAATCTCCCGAGGCCGCGGGTACGGGCGCGGGGCCAAGCGCGGGGCCGAGCGCGGGGCCGGCCTCGATCGTGACGGCGTCCCGCTTCCAGCGGATGGCGCGGGCCACGGTGCCGAGCATGATCCGGCAGTGCGTGGCGTCGATGCCGAGCCGGAGCGCGCCGACGAGCGTGTCGTAGCCGTTGACGAGGCGGAAGTCCCGGTCGCCGCCGATCTGTTCCTCGGTGCGCGAGGCCTGGATGAGCGCCTTGATGCCGGCCCGCTCGATCGGGGCCGCGTGAAAGCCCTCCACGAATCCCGTGGCCATCCTCGCCGCGGCCTCGTCGCCCCCCTCGGCGCGATAGATCTCGAGGAACTCGGCGAAGGAGATCTCCTTCTCCTCGGCAGCTTTCTTCTCCATGGCCGAGAAGAGCTCATCCACCTTCTCCCAGAACTCCTCTCGCTGTTCCAGCCGGCCATCCCGCGCGAACCAGGACTCTCCCTCCACCTCGCAGGGGGTGAGTCCGGCGGCGCGGATGATCCGCCAGGTCTGTTCCGGCAGCCCGTGGATGAACTCGGCGCCGAGCTCGATCGGCGCCGGCAGGTCGGGACGATGGATCGTGGCGATCCGGCCGCCCAGGCGGGGGCGCGCCTCCAGAAGGATCACGTCGATGCCGGCGCGCGACAGGTCGCGCGCGGCGGCGAGGCCGGCCACGCCGCCGCCGATGATGACCACGTCGGTCTTCAGGGTCATGATGTCGTCGATTGCCGCGCGGAGGGTGCTGGCGCGCTTCCGCGCCCACCCTGGAGTGCCGGACCGGTCGGTTCGGCATCCTCCGCGCAATTGGTTATGATTGCAGGAATTTCTCGCTTCCACGCGGAACATCCGTGCTCCTCGTTCCGCGCCTCGCGGCCGGGTGGGCGCCGGGGCGTCCGCGCGAGGCATCGTGAACCAGCCGTGCACCGGAGAACAGAGCGATGACAAGCGGCGATCGTCGTCAGCAAGGGAGCGCCAGCGGCTCGGGCGCCTGGATTCTGGCCGCCACGATCCTCGGGTCGAGCATGGCGTTCATCGACGGGAGCGCCGTCAACGTGGCGCTCCCGGTGATGCAGCGGGATCTGGAGGCCACGATCACCGGCGCGCAGTGGATCGTCGAGGCCTACACCCTTTTTCTGGCCTCGCTGCTGCTGGTCGGAGGGGCGCTCGGCGACCGGTTCGGGCGACGGAAGATCTATGCCATCGGGATAACCCTGTTCGCCCTCGCCTCGGCCGGATGCAGTCTGGCCGCGGACGTGCCGCAACTGGTGGCCGCGCGGGCGCTGCAGGGGGTCGGCGGGGCGATGCTCGTGCCGGGGAGCCTGGCGATCATCACGGCGTCGTTCGACGAGCAGCGGCGCGGGGCGGCCATCGGCACCTGGTCGGCGCTCTCGGCGGTGGCCGCGGCGCTCGGCCCGCTTCTGGGGGGCTGGTTCGTCGATACCCTCTCCTGGCGCGCGGTCTTCCTGATCAACATCCCGCTGGCCGCGGCGGTGCTCTATCTGCTGATGCGCCATGTTCCGGAGACGCGGGACGATGGGGCGCCGAAGCATCCCGACTGGCTCGGCGCGCTCCTGGTCACCCCCGGCTTCGGCGGCATCGTCTACGGCATGATCGCGGCCAACGCCTCCGGCTTCGGCTCCGTCGGCGTGCTTCTGCCGCTGATCGGCGGCGCGGCCCTGCTGGCGCTCTTCCTGCTGGTGGAGGCGCGTGGAAGCGCGCCGATGATGCCCCTGTCGGTGTTCCGCTCCCGCACCTTCTCCGGCGCCAATCTTCTGACGCTGCTGCTCTACGGCGCCTTCAGCGCCACGCTCTTCTTCCTCTCCTTCAACCTGATCCAGGTGCAGGGATATTCGGCCACCGCCGCCGGCGCGGCGCTGATGCCGGTGATCATCCTGATCTTCCTCCTGTCGCGATGGGCCGGCGGACTGGTGACCCGCGTCGGCGCGAAGATCCCCCTCGTGGTCGGCCCGACCGTCGTTGCCGGCGCGTTTCTTCTCTTCGCGATTCCGGGGGCCGGGGGAAGCTACTGGACCACCTTCTTTCCGGCGGCCTGCGTGCTCGGCCTCGGCATGGCCATCAGCGTGGCCCCGCTGACCACGACGGTCATGAACGCGGTCGACGCCCGGCATGCCGGCATCGCCTCCGGCATCAACAACGCCGTCTCGCAGGTGGCCGGACTGCTCGCGGTTGCGATATTCGGGATCGTGGTGGTCTCCCGCTTCAGCTCCGGACTGGAGGAGCGGATGGCCGTCCTGCCGATTCCGGCCGATCTCCGCGCGCGCGTCCTCTCCGAGCGGACCAGGCTGGCCGCGATCGAGCCGCCGGCATCGCTTTCCCGGGAGAACCGGGCCGCGCTGGAGGGGGCGGTGGACGACGCATTCGTCTCCGCCTTCCGGCTGGTGATGGTGATCTCGGCCGCCCTGGCGCTCGGCGCCGCGCTGGCGGCCGGGCTGATGATCGAGGGGCGTCCGGGCAAGGCCGCCGCCGGGCCCGACCGGGACAAGGCCGGCTGATGCCGCCGGCGCGCCGTGGCGGCCGGCGCATCGCACGATTTCGTTCATTCCATGAGGAGCTCCAGATCGATGAGCATCGTACTTCGTACCTCCCTTCTTCTGATGGCCACCCTGTTCACGGTCGCCGCGGCCACCGCGCAGAGCGTCGACGGCGAGCGGGCCGCCGCGGAGGGGCCCCGCTACCGGATCGACGTCCGGCAGAATGAGCAGGCTCTCGGCGCCATCACCGTCGAGCTCTATCCTGACGTGGCGCCGCGCCACGTTCACAACTTCGACAGCCTGGTCTCGATCGGCTTCTACAACGGCACCGCCTTTCACCGGGTGATCCGGGACACGCTGATCCAGGGAGGGGATCCGAACTCGCGCGATCAGCCGGAGGAGACCTGGGGGCTGGGGACCGAGGATCAGACCCGGGTGCCGGCGGAGTTCAGCGATCTGAAGCACGTGCGGGGCATTCTCTCGGCCGCGCGCGTTGTGACCGATGTCAACAGCGCCACCTCGCAGTTCTTCATCCTCTGCGTGGCGCGTCCGGATCTCGACGGGCGCTTCAGCATCTACGGCCACGTGCTCGAGGGGATGGAGGTGGTCGACAGCATCACCCGGGTACCGCTGGGGACCGTGAGCCGTCCGATGGACAAGGTCGAGATGACGATCACGAAGCTCGGGTCGTCCGCGGTGGCGCGGGAAGCGGCCGGGAGCTCGCGGATGAGCGTGGAGGCCCGTCCGAACCCCTGCTCGAACGGCACGGCGATCACCTACGTGACCACCGGGCCGGGGCGAACGGTGGTGACGCTGCACGACGCGCTCGGCCGGCCGGTGGCGACGCTCGTCGACCGGACGGAGGAGGCCGGGGAGCACATGGCGATTCTCGACGCCGAGGGGCTGGCCGCCGGCGCCTACAACTGCCTGGTCCGCTCCGGCCAGGAGCGGGTCTGGACGCGCGTGGTGGTGATGCGCTGATACACGCCGATCCGGGGCCGAAACGGGCCCCGGTGGGGCCAACGCCGGGACCGCCGGCATTGCATGACGAATCTGGGGAGGCTCTTTCGCGTGGCGAGGGAGCCTCCCTTTTCATTCTCTCATATGGGAGCGTATTTATGTCGGACGACAGGTTGCGTCGCGCCGATCGCGTCTGAGGGGAACCGGAGGGGAGGGTTGCGAGTTGATACAGAGGAGACCGTTTTCGGCTGGCGCTAACAAATCCGGGATTTCCGGTGTTAGTCGTATCCGCCTGGCATTACCGCCGACACCCCGGCTGCTGGACCCGATGTATCGTACCCTGCTCTCATGATTCCGATGCCATGATGTTGACGCTGCCCCTGGTGTTCGTGCTGCTTGCCTCGGCGCTGATCTATCTGATTCTCGCCGCCCGTCTCACGCGCCCGCACATCTCCGCCTACGACGTCGATACGGCCGTGTATCCCACGGTCCGCGCAAAATTCATCGCGCTCGACGATCCCGCACTTGGAACCGACGAGATCGAGTACGAAGTCACCGAGCAGGGCCCGGCCCGGCTGGTGGTCACCGACGTCACCGGTCGTCTGATGACGACGGTGGTCGACGGGGAGGCCGCTCCCGGCCGCTACCGGGTAAGGCTCGATCTGACGACGCTCCCGGCCGGAACTTATCTGTACGTTCTCCAGACCCCGACCCGCGCTCTCGGCCGACGGATGCGCGCGGGTCGCTGAGCCGTATCCGTCGAGACACGCGCGTTCTCCCAATCCGTGTCGTGAAACGTCCCGTGCGCATCACCCGCGCATGTCATTGTCTCCGCCTTCATCCGTAGCCACACCCCAGGCAACCGACGGCGCAGGAATTGTTACTGTCCGTCACGAATATTCCCGGGTCGCGCCCATGGATCCGAACCAATCCTCCGGCTGGGGTTCTCATGCGCCGTCTCTTCCGCATACACCGGGAGCTGCTGCAGGCTCTCGTTCTCCTTCTCACGCTGTCGGCCCCGCTCGCGGCCCAGGATCGCCCGGGGCACGCTACCGCCGCGCGTCCGATCCTCTTTACCGAGAATCGCGGGCAACTGGTCGACACGCGGGGTCAGCTCCGTCCCGATCTCCTCTACAAGGCCGAATCCGGGGGCGTCGAGCTCTATCTCTCGGCCACCTCCCTGAGCTATGTCTTCACCAGCGTCGATGGTGATCTCGGCCGCTTTCAGTCGGAGGTGGAGCGTCTCGGTCAGGAGAAGGCCACGCCGATCCCGGTGCGCACCTACCGGATGGATGTGGAGCTGATCGGCGCCCGAAGCGCTCCGGAGATCGTTCCCGAGGAGGGAATCGGCTTCTACGACAATTTCTACCTCGCGCACTGCCCCCAGGGAGTTACCCACGTCCCATCCTACCGGAAGCTGCTCTACCGCGATGTCTATCCCGGCATCGACATGGTGCTGGCCGCCCGCGAGCATGGCGTGAAGTGCGATTTCATCGTCCGCCCCGGCGGGCGCGTCTCCGATATCAGGCTCCGCTACGTGGCGGCCGAGCGACTGGAGGTGACCGGTTCGGGATCGCTCCTGGCGACCACCCCGCTCGGCACCGTCGAGGAGGATGCCCCCCTCGTCTATCAGGCGGATGATGCCGCCGCCACCGTCCCGGCCCGGTACCGGATCGATGGCGACGTGGTGAGCTTCGACGTCGGCCCGCACGACCGTTCGCGGACGCTGGTGATCGACCCGACGCGGCAGTGGGCAACGTTCTATGGCGGCGGCGGCACCGAGAAGCTGAGCGGCGGAGATCCGAGCGAGGTGGACCGGAGCGGCAACGTGCTGATCGCCGGCTATGCCACCTCGAATCCCTTCCCCACGAGCACCGGCGCGGCGCAGCGGACCTTCGGCGGCGGCGGCAGCTTCGGCGACGCGTTCGTGGTGAAGTTCGACGGTCAGGGGAACCGGCTCTGGGCCACCTATTACGGCGGCACCTCCGACGAGATCGCCCACGGCGTGGCCACCGACCGGAACCGGAACGTCTTCATCGCCGGCCATACCGCCAACGGGTTCCCGGTCTACCCGACATCGGCCTATCAGTCGACCTTCGGCGGCGGCACGCGCGACGCGTTCATCGTGAAGTTCGACTCGACGGGGGCGCGCCTCTGGGCCAGCTACTACGGCGGCAATCAGTTCGACGACGGCTACGGGTTCGCTGCCGACAGCTCCGGCGACGTGGCGATGCTGATCACCACGATGAGCAGCGGCCTCGGCACCAGCGGCACCTTTCAGTCGAGCAAGCAGAACGGCACCAACAACAACGACGCGCTGGTGGCCAAGTTCAGCTCCTCCGGCTCCCTTCTCTGGGCCAGCTACTACGGCGGCGGCAACGACGATTACGGCTACGCGGCCGCCTCCGATACCAACGACAACATCTACATCACCGGCTGGACCAACAGCTCCAACTTCCCGGTTTCCACCAACGCGGCGCAGGGAACGCTCGGCGGCAGCTACGATGCGTTCCTCGTCAAGCTCAACAGCTCCGGCAGCCGGCAGTGGGCCACCTTCTACGGCGGCTCCGGACGGGAGAACCAGGATCCGAGCAACGTCGGCTACTGCGGCGTGGCCACCGACGGCGCCAGCAACGTCTGCATCGCCGGCAGCACCACCGGCGGCTTCCCCACGACCCCCGGCGCGTCGCAGGCCGCCTACGGAGGGGGCACGCGCGACGGGTTCGCCGTCAAGTTCAATACCTCCGGCCAGCTTCAGTGGGCCAGCTACTGCGGCGGCTCGGGGGACGACGCGGCCACCGGCTGCGCCTCGAATCTCATCGGCGGCGTACTGCTGACCGGCTTCACCTACAGCAACAACTTCCCGGTGACCGCCACGGCCAACCAGTGGCCCTACGGC
This sequence comes from Bacteroidota bacterium, assembly GCA_048498995.1. Lineage (GTDB taxonomy): Bacteria > Bacteroidota > Ignavibacteria > OLB7 > OLB7 > JBEHWX01. The sequence continues at coordinate 2,593 of JBEHWX010000124.1, read as the reverse complement.
GGCGGCGGCGATGCGTTCATCATGAAGCTCGACTCCTCCGGCACCCGCCAGTGGAGCACTTATTACGGCGGCAACGGCACCGACGAGGGGGAGGGAATCTCCTTCGATCCCTTCGGCTCGATCATGGTGGCCGGCCACACCAGCAACAACAACCTCCCGGTCATCAACGCGTTTCAGGGGACCAACGCCGGAGGCTACGACGCCTTCATGGTCCTCTTCTGCGATATCGAGCGCCCGCTCGTCGATTCGACCGGACCGAAGTCGATCTGCCAGGGAGATAGCGTCACGCTCTTCGTGCCGCCGGGCTATGCCCGCTACCAGTGGTACATCAACAACGTCCCCAGCTCCTCCGACACGCTCTATCGCGTCGTGGCCAAGCGCGCCTCCACCTTCTCGGTGAAGGTCTGGAACTCCGGCGGCTGCTACGATTACTCCGATACCGTGCGGGTCAACGTGCTGGCGCGGCCGCAGTTGATGGTGCAGGGGCCGCGCGCGCTCTGCACCGGCGATACCACGCTGCTCGACGTCGGCCCCGGCTATACGACGTATCTCTGGTCCAACGGCGCCATCACGCCGAGCATCAGGGTCTGGGAGGCCGGCGCCTACAAGGTCACCGTCACCAACGCGCAGGGATGCAGCGACTCGACCACGCTCGTGGTCACGATGAATCCGCGCCCCTCGATCTCCGTGATCCCGGCGATCCCGCAGATGATCTGCGAGGGAGATAGCGTGCTTCTGGTTGCCTCCACCAGCGGCGACGCCACGGCCGTGGTCTGGTCCGACGGACGGTCCGGCGACAGGATCTGGGCGAGCAAGAGCGGAGCGTACGTGGCCCGCGTGCTCAACAAGTTCGGCTGCGTCGGCATCTCCGATACCGTGAAGGTGGAGGTGCATCCGAAGCCGCAACTGCAGATCGCTCCGGCCGGCAAGGTCTCGATCTGCCGCGGCGACAGCGTCGTGATCACCGCCACGGCGGGGCTCGGCCGCTATCGCTGGAGCGGCACCGGGTCGCTCTCGGACACGGTGCCGAAGATCGTGGTGAGGAATTCCGGCACCTACGCGGTAACCGTCACCGACGCCACCGGCTGCAGCGCCCGCGCCTCGCTCGACGTCGAGGTGACCGATCGCCCGTCTCCGCGCCTGGCGCGGACCGGGACCGATATCCTCTGCGACGGCGACAGCCTGGTGCTCGATGCCGGCCCGGGATTCAGCTCCTATGTCTGGTCCAATGGGGAGGTGGGGCAGCGCATGGTGGTCCGCGAGCCGGGCACCTACTTCGCGGTGGTCGCCAGCGGCCGCGGCTGCGAGGGGCACTCCGACACGGTGCTGGTGCGGAGCTTCGAGCGTCCGCGCGCCGTCCTCTCCGGACCGGTTCGCGTCTGCGCCAACGGCACATCTCTCTACGGAGCCGGCTTCGCGGGGAACGCCGCCTACACCTGGAGCGTGATCGGCACCGGCGCCACCATCATCGCCGGCGGCACCGGGACCGACAGCCTCCGCGTGCGCTGGGGAGCCACCGGCGCGGCCACCGTGATCCTCCGCGTGCGCGATACCGTCTCCGGCTGCTATGCCGAGAAGCGTCTGGATGTGGAGGTCGGCACGGCGCTTCAGCCGTCGATCGCGGCCAACCGCGCGCCGAGCCTCTGCGCCAGCGATACCGTGGTGCTCGACGCCGGCCCCGGCTACGCCAGCTATCACTGGTCGACGGGGGAGACCTCCCGGACCATCGTGGTGCGTTCCCCCGGCGTCTACCTGGTGGACGTGATCGATCCGGGAGGCTGCATCGGCCGATCGCTGCCGTTCGAGGTGAAGGGGCAGCAATCCCCCGCGCCGTCGATCTCGCTGGCCGCGAGCTCGTTCTGCCAGGGAGACAGCGTGCTGCTCGATGCCGGCGCGTTCGCCTCCTACCGCTGGTCGACCGGCGCGACCACGCGCAGGATCTACGTTTCGAAGGCCGGGAGCTACTACGTGACCGTGGTCGATTCCAACGGCTGCAACGGCACCTCCCGCCCCGTGGCGCTGACCGTGGCGCCGCTGCCGACGCCGGTAATCGAGGGGCCGACCTCCGTCTGTCTGAGCTCCCGCGTCGACTACGACATCACGGCGCCGGCCAAGGGGAGCGTCTACACCTGGAGCGTGTCGAACGGGGGGGCGATCGTGGCCGGACAGGGAAGCCCGCGCATCACCGTGCAGTGGGGAGGAGCGGGAAAGGAGCAGGTGAGCGTGCGCGAGCAGTCGGGGGCTACCCTCTGCGTGGGGGACGCGACCCCGCTCGACGTCACGATCAGCAGCGAGCTGATGCCGACGGTGAATGTGGCCGGCGGCACGCGCCTCTGCCAGGGAGATAGCGCCACGCTCACCGCGCCGGCCGGCTATGCCCGCTACCGGTGGTCCAACGGCGCCACCAGCCGCTCGATCCGCGTGGGGGCCTCCGGCTCCTACGGCGTGGAAGTGGCCGATCGCTTCGGCTGCAGCGGCAGCTCGCCGGCGGTGACGATCGAAGTGGTGCCCCGGCCGCGGCCGGTCGTGAGCCCGGATCTGACCACGATCTGCGACGGCGAGCGGGCCACGCTCGGCGTCGACGGCATCTACC
>JBEHWX010000123.1:0-16136 GCA_048498995.1 Bacteroidota bacterium | reverse complement strand
GATCTGTTCACGTTCTGACGGGGACAATCGACAATAGTGCATAGAGCAACAGAATAAGACTTGGATAGATCACTGTTGCATTAGCTCTTTGATCCGAAGAATCATGAAATCATCGCCGGCCGGTCGATCGATGTGCCCCATGTGGAGGCGTTCAATTGAACGCCTCGAGCACATCACGCCTCGAGCACATCACGCCTCGAGCGTGGTGCCGGGCTGCTGGCGTCGCGCGCGGATCCTGCGGCGGATCGTCTGGAGGAACTTGACGTCGCCGAAGAGTCCCTGCGGGCGGGTGATCATCAGGATGATCAGCACCAGCGCGTACATCGACATGCGGAAGTCGCGGAACCGGATGCCGAACAGCTCGAAGTCGCGCAGCCACTCCGGGATGAACGTCAGAAGCGCCGCGGCGAACAGGACGCCGTAGGTCGAGCCCATGCCTCCCAGGATCACCATCACCACGATCTCCACCGACTTCAGAAAGCCGAAATCCTCCGGGCGGATCAGGCCGTTGTAATGGCCGTAGAGGCCGCCGGCCACGCCGGCGAAGAACGCCGCGATCACGAAGGCGATCACCTTGTAGCGCGTCGTGTCCACGCCCATCGCCTCGGCCGCCACCTCGTCGTCCCGCACGGCCAGGAAGCCCTTGCCGTAGGTGGACCGGACCAGGTTCTCGATCAGGAACACCAGCACCACCACGATCAGGAACACCCAGAGGAAGCTCGTGTAGTAGGGGATGTTCGACAGGCCGAGCGAGCCGCCGAGCGGCTGGATGTTCTGCAGGATCACGCGGATGATCTCGCCAAAGCCGAGCGTCACGATCGCCAGATAATCTCCCTTCAGGCGAAGCGACGGGATGCCGACGAGCAGACCGGCGAGCGCCGCCATCAGTCCGCCGGCCAGCAGCGAGACCAGCAGCACCACGTCCTGCATCGGTCCGTCGACCTGGCCGACCACCTTCGGCGCCACCATCATCGTCATCACCGCGGTGGTGTAGGCGCCGACCGACATGAAGCCGGCGTGCCCGAGCGAGAACTGCCCGGTGAAGCCGTTGACGAGGTTGAGCGAAACGGCCAGGATCATGTTGATCCCGATGTTCATCACGATCCGCTGGTCGTAGGAATCCATGCCTCCGACCAGGGCGTTGAGCACGAACACCCCGATGATGCCGGCCAGCAGATAGAGATAGGGACGGATGGTGCGGCTCATACCTTCTCCACGCCTCCCTTGCCGAACAGGCCGGACGGCTTGACGATCAGAATCACGATCAGAATGCCAAAGACGATCGCGTCGCGATAGGTCGGCGCCAGATAGCCGGCGGTGAGCGTCTCGGCCACGCCGATGAAGAAGCCGCCGATGGCCGCTCCCGGAATATTGCCGATCCCCCCGACCACCGCGGCCACGAACGCCTTGAGCCCCGGCAGGATCCCCATCAGCGGGTTGATCTTCGGGTAGCTCATCGCGAAGAGCGTGGCTCCCGCGCCGGCCAGCGCCGAGCCGAGGAAGAAGGTGAAGGAGATCACCCGGTTGGTGTTGATCCCCATCAGCGCCGCCGCCCCCATGTTCATCGACACCGCGCGCATCGCCGTGCCGATCTTGGTCCGCATCACGATCACCCGGAGCAGGAACATCAGCCCGATCGCCACCACGAAGACGATCGTCTGGCTCAGCGTCAGCGACAGGCCGCCGGCCGACAGGAGCGAGATGTCGTTGATGATCGTCGGATAGGTCTTGTAATCGGCGCCGAAGACGAACGGAAGCTGTCCGCTGTATTCGAGGAAGAGGGAGACGCCGATGGCGGTGATCAGGACGGTGAGCTTCGGGCGGTTGCGGAGGGGACGGTAGGCGAGAAACTCGATGATCACCCCGAGAATGCCGCAGCCGACCATCGCGGCCAGGAGCACGGCGATCGCCGTCGGATAGCCGGGGCCGAGCACGGCGACCAGCTTCGGAAAGACGAAGAAGCCGATGTAGGCGCCGACCATGAACACGTCGCCATGCGCGAAGTTGATGAAGCGCAGGACGCCGTAGATCATGGTGTAGCCGAGCGCGATCAGTGCGTAGATGGCGCCGAGCGACAGCCCGTTGATGACTTGCTGCAGGAATTCGCTCATGTGTTGGGCCGGGTTGTTCCGGCGATCGCGTCAGTGGGAGAGGGGCCTGGAAGGAGCGCTGACCGGCGGATCGAGCCCCGATGCGTCGCGCCCGAAGGATCGGAGCGCGATCCGTCCGGCTCGATGCGCCCGGCTCGATGCGCCCGGCCCGATACGTCGGATGGCCTGGCTCCGCGCGATCGCCCGCGGGATCTGCGTGGGGAAATAATGGGACGAGACGCTCCTGCGAGCGTCTCGTCCGTTTCGTGCCCGGCCGCGTTACGGGGCGACCGTCGTGAAGTAGCTGTATTCGCCGTTCTTGATCTGGATGATCACCGCGGGCTTGCTGGCGTTGTGCTTGCCGTCGATGCTGATGTTGCCGGTGACGCCCTGATAATTCTTCAGGTTGGCCAGCCCGTTCTTGATCGTCTCGGCGTCCGCCTTGCCGCCGTCCTTGATCGTCTTGGCCACGATGTGCATGGCGTCGTAGCCGAGGGCGGACATGGCGCCCGGGAGCTCCTTGTACTTGGCCTTGTAGCGGGAGACGAAGTCCTGAACGGTCTTCGAGGTATCCTGGTTCGAGTAATGGTTGCTGAAGAAGCATCCCTCGAGCGCCTGCTTGGCCTCACCCTGCGTCAGCACCGGGCTGTCCCATCCGTCGCCGCCGAGCAGCGGCACGGTGATGCCGAGGCGGCGCGCCTGGGTGGCGATGAGGCTCACCTCGGTGTAGTAGCCGGGGATGAAGATCGCCTGCGGGTTGGTGGCCTTGATCGCCGTGAGCTGCGCGGCGAAATCCACCTGCCCCCCCTCATAGGCCTGCTCGGTCACCACCTGTCCGCCGAGCCCGGCGAACGTCTGACGGAAGTTGTTGGCCAGGCCGACCGAGTAGTCGTTGGCGTTGTCCTTCAGGATCGCGACGCGGGTGAACTTGAGGTTGTCGTGGGCGAACTTGGCCATCACCGTTCCCTGGAACGGATCGATGAAGCAGATGCGGAAGACGTACTGGCGCGTGCCGCCGTTCTTATCGAGGGTGACCTGTTCGTTGGTGGAGGCGGGGGAGATCATCGGAACCTTGTCTCGCTCGGCGATCGGCGCCGCGGCGATCGAGCGGGAGGAGGCGACCTCGCCGAGCAGGGCGATCACCTTGTCGCGGCCGATCAGCTTCTCGACGGCGGAGATCGCTTCCTGGGAGGTGGAGCGGGTATCCTCGGTAATCACGTCGATCTTCTTGCCGAGCACGCCGCCGCCGCCATTGATCTCCTCCAGGGCCAGCCGGACGCCGTTGTCCACCTGCGAGCCGAACGTTGCTTCCTTACCGGTGAGGGAGGCGAAGTGGCCGATCTTGATCGTTCCCGCTTCTTCGGGCTTGCCGCCGCCGCCGCCGTTGCAGGAGGCAATGCCGAGTGCTACTGCCGTGGCAATGAAGTAGACAATGCTGTTCCGCATGGATGAGGAGTTGAAGTGTGAGAAGAATGATTGATGCGCGAGAAGGCGCGCGCGTGCGTGTGCTTCGGAAAAACGGGGCGAAAACTACCACAAACGGTAAGAATCTGCGAGCGTTTTCTAATCCGGCGTCAACCTTCGGGCGCCCCGGAGGGCATGCCCGGGGATTCCCCGTCCGCCGGGGCCTCCCGGCCGGCCGTCCCGTCCGGCGCGAGCCGCCGGTAGGCCTGATGGTAGTAGAGAAGGGGATCGGCCGCCGTCGGTACCGCCTCGACCTGGACCACGCGGCCGAACATCAGCGTATGGGTGCCGAGCGACAGGGTCTGGTAGAGGGCGCACTCGAGCACCGCCAGGGCGCCGGGGAAGATCGGGGCGCCGGTTGCGCCGCGTCGGATCTTCAGCCCGTCGTATTTCTCATCCCCCGGCACCGAGCTGGAAAACGCCTCGGAGACCGGCTGCTGCTCGGCCGAGAGGATATGGACGGCGTAATGCTCGGCGCTCAAAATCGAGGAGGAGATCGAGCTGGTGTTGTTGATCGACACCATCACGATCGGCGGATCGAGCGAGATCGAGGAGAAGGCCGAGACCGTGATTCCGTACATCTCCCCCTCGTGCTGCGCGGTAACGACGGTCACGCCGCTGGCGAACTGTCGGAGTGCGGAGCGGAAATCCTCGGGGTCAACCGAGGGAAGATCGCTCCCCTTGCTGAAGTCGACTCTATGCATCGGGTCCGAATATAAGAATCCGCGCGCCCAGGGTTGTTTTCCAGGTTGGGGATCGTGTAGATTCAATGCCGCCGGGGCTCTGCCCGCCGGCCATCCCTTTCTTCCGACGAGTTACCGGCCCGTACCCATGACATCCCGCGCGATCATCCCCCTGCTGCTGTTTCTGAGCCTCACTCCATTGACCTACCTGCCCCTCCAGGCCCAGGAACCGGAGTCGGAGCGGATCGACAACGCGCGCCGCGCGCGACCCGATCTGGACCGCGACTTCCTGGAGGAGATGGAGGAGAAGCGGGCCGAGCGCTCCTTCCTGATGAGCCTTCCGCAGGCGGCCCCCTCGCCGGCGCTCTTCTTCAACAGCAACATGACGATCGACGACGAGCCGGGCGGATCGCTGCCGCAGAACGAGTCGTCGATCGCGATCAACCCGAAGAATCCCCGCGTCCTGATCTCCTCGGCCGTCGATGCCCGCGCCGGCATGTGGGTCTACATCTCGACCAACGGCGGCAAGAACTGGCGCAACGTCAACCTGGGACAGGTCCATACCGACTGGACCACCGGCAACGATCCCTCCGTCGCCTTCGATGCCGACGGCGTCGGCTACGCGATGTACGGCGCCTTCCCGAACGGCAACACCACCGGAGAGTCCGGCGTCTACGTGGCCCGGACCACCGACGACGGCCAGACCTGGACGGCGCACATCCCCGTGATCGAGCACGTCGGCACCATGACCAAGGACTCCGCCTTCGAGGACAAATACTATATCGAGATCGACAACACCCCCGGCTCTCCCTACAAGGGGTATATGTATACGCCGTGGAAGAGGGTGATCGATAAGGACAGCTCCACGCAGATCGTCGTCTCCCGCTCGACCGACAAGGGGCTCACCTGGTCGGCGCCGATCGGCGTCTCGCCGCGCAAGCATGGCACCAGCACCGACACGACCTTCGGACAAAGCTTTCCGCTGACGACCACCGGCCCCGACGGCACTCTCTACGTGGTGTGGAACGACGGGCCGTCGCGCTCGATCGGGTTCGCCAAGTCCACCGACGGCGGGCTCACCTTCAGCGCGCCGACCTACGCCGTGCAGGGCTACCCGACGCTCGGCACCGCGCGGAAAGTGGGGAAGGATGTCTACCACGTGCTCAAGTCGACCTTCCGCGCCGAGACCTACCCGACCATCATGGCCGACGTGTCGAGCTCGTCGCGCCGCGGATGGCTCTACCTGGCCTGGGCCGCCGGCCGTCGTCCCGATATCTATTTCAGCCGCTCGACCGACAAGGGGGCCACCTGGTCGCAGCCGAAGTTCATCTCCAGCGATACCACCAACGATCAGTGGTGGCCCTGGCTGAGCGTCGATGAGACCAACGGCGACATCGCCGTGATGTACGCCGACAGCCGGAACGACACGGCCAACATCAAGCTGGATACCTACATCAGCTACAGCCGCGACGGCGGCGACACCTGGATCGACCGGCGCGCCACCGACACGATGAGCGACTACCGGGACAACCCATACACCGGGAAGATCTTCGCCGGCGACTACAGCGGCAATTCGTTCCACGACGGGCATATCTATCCCTCGTTCCTCGATACGCGCCGCACCGGCGACAACGATGTCTTCACCGCCGTGATCAACCTGCGCCAGCCCTATCCGGTCGAGAACCTGGCCGTCCGTGGCTGGGCCGAGCAGCCGCAGAAGGCCACGCTCACCTGGACCAATCCGACGATCACCGACGTGTCCACCTTCGGCTATCCGGTCGGCGGCTACACGCTGACCGTGGCGCGCGACGGCAACCCGATCGCCACGCTTCCGGCCGGAACCACGACCTACAGCGAGACCGGCCTGACGCTCGGCACCAACTACACCTACAGCGTGATGGTGGTGACCGGCGGCGACACCAGCGCGCCGAGGTTCGTCCGCTTCGAGCCGTTCCGTCCCGCGTCGCCGGCCATCACCGCCGACGGCGGCGGCCAGCGCGTGGACCTTCAGGTGAAGGTCCCGACCGTCCGCGCCGATCAGGTGACGCCGCTGACGAACCTCCGCGGCTACCGGATCTATCGGGACAGCGTGCTGATCCACGAGGAGACGCTCGCGGTCACCGATACCGGCAGGAGCATCACCTTCACCGACCTGCCGCCGGCGCGTGGATGGTATCGCTACTGGGCCGCGGTGATCGATACCTCCAGCCCGGTCAACGAGAGCGTCTGGTCGCCGGTGACGACCGCCTACTACGGACCGACAACGCCCTACACGCTCGACTTCGACGCCGGCATGCCGAAGCTGCTGGTCAGCGGCGCCTGGGGGCTCACCTCGCAGCTCGCGGTGACCGGCTCGTCGCTCACCGATTCCCCATCCGGGCTCTACCAGCCGCGCCTCAACGATTCGGTGCTGATCTATCCGATCGAGCTGCGGGCCCCGGCGGAGCTTGCCTTCTCGCACATCGCGATCGTCCATCCGACCGACAGCGCGGTGGTGGAGGTGAGCTACGACCGGCGCGCCACCTGGACCCGGCTGGCCAGCTACAACATCCGCTCCGACGCGGCCTGGGGCGATACCATCGCCAACCCGGGCGACTGGCGCCGCGAGCGCTTCACGCTGACGCATCCGTCGCCCGGCCCCGGCGCGCTCGCCTACGTTCGGTTCCGGCTGAAGACCTCGGCGACGCTCAATACCGACGGCTGGTATCTCGACGACATCTCGCTCGGCGCGCCGGCTGCCGTTCCGCTGGATCCGGGGAGCGTGGCCGCCGGACGCGCGGTGGTGGGGGTGCGCGCCCATCCGAATCCGTTCGGCGCGGCGGCTATCGTCGAGTATACCCTGGTGAAGGGGGGATCGGTGACGCTCGAGGTGGTGGACCGCCTCGGGCGCCGCGTGGCGCTGCTGGTGGACGAGGCGCAGGAGGCCGGCCCGCACGCGGCCACCTTCGATGCCTCCGGCCTGGCCGACGGCGCCTACTTCTACCGGCTCACCGCTGGCGGCACGACCACGGTCGGAGGGCTGGTGCTGGCGCGATGAGCGCGCGAGCCGGGCATGGGGAGGAGGGGGCGCGGAGATCGGGAGCGGGATGCGGGAGCTGGGAGCGAGGCGGCGCCAAACGAACTGTTACACGGGATTGCCGGGCGTCGGCGCCGATGCCGACTCGTTCTCGGCCATATTTGCGGGCCGAGGCGTATATTTGCGCTCTTTCCGCGCTAGCTAGAACTGAGTCTCAATCATATTTCTGTATTCCATGAACATCGTTGTCTGCGTGAGCCAGACCCCCGACACGGCGACGAAGATCGCGGTCGGTCCGGATGGCAAGAGCATCGACCCGAAGGGAGTCAAATTCATCCTCAACCCGTACGACGAGTTCGCGGTGGAGGAGGGACTGCGTCTGCGTGAGGCCAATGGAGGGACGGTGACCCTCGTGTCGATCGGCGGCGAATCGGCCAAGGAGACGGTCCGCGTCGGCCTGGCGATGGGCGCCGAGAAGGCGATCCTGGTCAAGGACGAGGCCCGTCCGGATTCCTATTCCGTCGCCGCCGAGCTCGCCGCGGTCATCAAGGGTCTCGGCCCGGACGTGGTGTTGCTGGGCCGCCAGTCGATCGATTTCGATTCGGCGCAGATCGGCCCGATGCTCTCCGAGCTCCTCGGCCTCCCGTGCGTCTCGTTCGTGACCAAGCTGGAGATCTCCGGCACGTCGGTCCGCGCCGAGCGCGACATCGAGGGAGGAAAGGAAGTGGTCGAGACGTCGCTTCCCTGCATCATCACCGCGCAGAAGGGGTTGAACGACCCCCGCTATCCGAAGCTTCCGGACATCATGAAGGCCAAGTCGAAGCCGATCGAGGAGCGTGCCCCGACCGGCGCGGCGCCCCGCGTCGAGACCGTCGAGATGCGCCGTCCGGATCAGAAGGGAGCCGGCAAGATCCTCGAGTACAGCCCTGACAACGTCAAGGAGCTCGTCCGCCTGCTGCATGAAGAGGCGAAGGTGATCTAATCGTTCGAACCATTTTCAACCGCGAATTCCCGAATCAAGCATGAAGATTCTAGCATATATCGAGCAGCGCAATGGTGAGCTGAAGAAGAACGCGTTCGAGACGGTCACCGCCGCCCGGAACCTGGCCGCCCAGACCGGCGGCAGCTTCGCGGCGCTCCTGGTGGGCAACGGCGTTGCCGGCCTGGCCTCCTCGCTCGCCCCGTATGGCGCCTCCGACGTGATCGTGGTCGAGGATGCCCGCCTGGCGCAGTACGCCACCGGCGCGGTCGCCACGGCCATCGCCGATGTCGCCAAGTCCGAGGGAGCCGACGTGGTGCTGGTGAGCAACACGATGTACGGCAAGGACCTTGCCCCGCGCGTGGCCGTGAAGCTCGGCGCCGGCCTGGCCCCGGATACCGTGGCGCTCACGGTCGAGGGAAGCACCATCACCGCCACCCGTCCGGTCTACGCCGGCAAGGCGCGCGTCGACGTCCGTATCTCGACGCCGGTGAAGGTCTTCTCCCTCCGCCCGAACGTCTTCACGGCCGTGACGGCCGACGGCGGCTCGGCCAACGTCAGAAACGCGTCGGTGAGCTTCGGCGACGCCGACTTCGCCACGAAGGTGGTCGAGACCCGCGTGAACACCGGCAAGAAGGACGTGGCCGAGGCCGACGTGATCGTCTCCGGCGGACGCGGCCTGAAGGGCCCGGAGAATTTCAATCTGGTCGAGGAGCTGGCCACGGCGATGGACGCGGCCATCGGCGCCTCGCGCGCCGTGGTCGACGCCGGCTGGCGTCCGCACAGCGAGCAGGTCGGACAGACCGGCAAGACCGTCGCCCCGTCGCTCTACGTGGCCGTCGGCATCTCCGGCGCGGTGCAGCATCTGGCCGGCATGTCCAGCTCGAAGTATATCGTGGCGATCAACAAGGACAAGGACGCTCCGATCTTCTCGGTGGCCGACTACGGCATCATCGGCGACGCCTTCGAGGTGCTGCCGGCTCTGACCAAGGAGATCAAGGCGCTTCACGGCGCGTAATCCTCGGCCGGCGGCGAAGCTTCCTCCGGAAGTTCGCGGCACCGTATTTGCCAGATTGCGTTTTGGTGCGTTAGTTATATCCGACAGTTGAAAGGGTACACAGGGTGGATAAAGTACAGGTGGAAATCATCGGGCTCACTTCCAGCCCGCAGAGCAGCGGCTCCTACGCACTGATTCTGCAGGAGACCGGCGGCGTGCGCCGTCTGTCGATCCTGATCGGTGCCGATCTGGCGCAGTCGATCGCTCTGGAGCTGGAGGCGATCAAGCCCCCGCGCCCGGTAACGCACGATTTGCTCAAGAACGTGATCGAGGCGCTCGGCTCCGCCCTCCAGGAGGTCGTCATCAACGATCTGCGTGACGGCACGTTCTACGCGGCGCTGGTCCTGGAAGGGACCGGTGTCGAGGTCGATGCGCGTCCGTCGGACGCGATCGCGCTGGCGATCCGCTGCGGAGCCCCGATCTACGTTGCCGAGTCCGTGCTGGCCGAGGCCGGGGTGGTCCCCTCCGAGGAGGAGGAAGAGGAGGAGATCGAGGACGAGGAGGAGGGAGAGTTCGAGGAGTCGACCCCCGCGCAGGCCGAGCCCGAGCGTCCGAAGACCCTTCGCGAGGTGCTTCAGGCCAAGCTCGACGAGGCCGTGCGCCAGGAGGATTACGAGCGCGCGGCGCAGATCCGGGATGAGATCGATCGACTCGAATGACAGCCGACGGGAATGACAGCCGTGCGCGCTCTCTCCGACATGCGACGCCTTCCGTTGTTCGACGCGGTCCCCTCGTTATAGGGGACCGCGTCGTGTTTCCGATCCGAACCACGGCGCCGGAGCCGTGCCGCGGGCCCCGCCTGGCCCCCGCCGGCTCGCCGGGCCGACCATTTCGTGTTGAGGAGTCTACAGTATGATGCGAGATATCTTCGCCACCGGCATGGGTGGCACCTTCACCTCCCGCAAGGGGGATCAGGTTCTGCAGGATGGACGCTGGAGCTACGAGGGATACGGCAACGCCGAGATCCGGATGGAGGCCATCGGCCAGTCCGTCGACGGCGGCCATCAGTACGCCGTCCGGCTCCATAGCGCCGAGCGCGCCATCGACAGCGTGCATTGCAAGGTGACCTGGACCGAGGATGGACGCGAGGTGATGCAGCATTTCGACGCCGACATCGTCGGCCTGGATGTCACGATCAGGACGATGCGGGGGGACGAGTCCTTCGAGGGCTCCATCTCGATCCCGGACCAGACGTTTTTCGACGGCCCGTCGCCGATCTGGCTGATCCATGCCATGATGACCGATCTGCCGCCGGAGGATCGCGAGATCACCGCGCCGGTGGCCGCCTTCGATCCCCGCACCGGCGCGCTGGTCGGCGGCTTCTATCGCTTCATCCGCAGCGGCCTGACCGTTACCGCGCACCGTCTCGATGAGGAGGGACGCCAGATCGATCAGGTCGAGATCCGTCTGGCCGACGACGGCTGCCCGACCAGCATCGTGGCCGACGACGTGATCACCGAGATCGTCCGCGTTCCCCGGCCCGCGCCGGTCGACGCCGGCGGCGACGAGTGACGCTCAACGCCGCCTGAGCCCATTGCGCGCATGGCGCCGGCGGGCCGCTTCCGGGCGGGCTCGCCGGCCACGCGCCGCCATCGGCGATCACGGCGCTCGCGTCTCCACGCGCCGCGCCGGATCCTCTTCGCATGCTCGTCTCAAGGCAATCTTCCTTGCCGTCGCGCCGCGCCCGGGCAGCGACGGCGGGAGCTATTCTTTCCCCAACGCACTACCGAACGATGGCACGACAGAGCAGCCGCCGGCCGGCGATGGCCCCGGCGCCGATCGACGACTATCCGCCGTTTCCCGGCTTCGATGAACTGGGGCTGAAGTTCCTCCGCGATATCGCGGTCAACAACCGCCGGGAATGGCTCACCGAGGAGCGCAAGGCGATCTATCGCGATCATCTGCTGGAGCCGATGAAGTGCCTGCTGGCCGAGCTCCGCAGGATCTTCGCCGAGGAGGATCTCCCCTTCGTTCCCGATCCGGAGCGGGGCCTCTTCCGGATCTATCGCGATACCCGCTTCAGCAAGGACAAGCGCCCCTTCAAGACCCATATCGGCGCGGCGATTCCGATCGCCGGCGAGGGACGCGAGGGGCTGGGCAACTACCTCCATATCGAGCCGGGACAGTGCTTCTTCGGAGGCGGCGCCTACTTCATCGACTCGGCCGGCCTGAAGCGCCTCCGCTACTCGATCGAGAACGATCCGCAGGCGCTCAGGAAGATTCTCCGACAGGTGGAGCGGGACTTCAGCCCGCTGAAAGGGGAGCGTCTGAAGCGCGCCCCGGCCGGCTATTCCGAGGATCACGTCTCGATCGATCTTCTCCGCTACAAGCAGATGTTCGTCGACGCCAAATTCCCCGACGAGCTCGCCGAATCACGCGAACTCGTCGACTGGATCGTCACTAAAACGCGGGAATCGCTCGACTTCAACCGCTATCTCTACGAGGCGATCAAGGGGGTGAATCTCTGAGATCGCATCCTCGAGATCGCATCCTCGAGATCGCGTCCTCGAGATCAAGCCACCGAAGCGATCCGGTTCCCGGCATGCCACGAACGCAATGTTTTCTCCGCAGATAGAAGAGAGTGACGATGACTAACAAGAACAGCCGCGGACGACGTCCGACCACTTCCGAGCCGGTGACCCTGGTCGAGAAGGAGGTCGAGGCGGCGCTCAGGCCGTCCGGATTCCACGAGTTCACCGGACAGAAGAAGGTGGTCGAGAACCTGGAGATCTTCATCGCCGCGGCGCGCAAGCGTGGCGACGCGCTGGATCACGTGCTCCTGACCGGCCCCCCCGGACTCGGCAAGACCACCCTCAGCTACATCGTCGCGCGTGAGATGGAGGCGCAGATCAAGACCACGTCGGGTCCGGTCCTCGAAAAGCCGGGGGATCTGGCCGGCCTGCTCACCAGCCTCGAGCACGGCGACGTCCTTTTCATCGACGAGATCCACCGGCTCAGCCCGGTCGTCGAGGAGTACCTCTACTCGGCGATGGAGGATTTCCGGATCGACATCATGATCGACTCCGGCCCCAGCGCCCGCTCGGTGCCGATCACGCTGCCACGCTTCACGCTCGTCGGCGCCACGACCCGCCAGGGGCTGCTCACCGCGCCGCTGCGCAGCCGGTTCGGCATCATCAACCGCCTCGATTACTACAACGTCGAGGAGCTCTTCCACGTGGTCAACCGCTCGGCGGAGATCCTCCAGATCCCGATCGAGGACGAGGGGGCCATCGAGATCGCGCGCCGATCCCGCGGCACTCCCCGCATCGCCAACCGCCTGCTCCGCCGCACGCGCGACTTCGCCGAGGTGAAGGGGAACGGCGTGATCACCCGCGAGATCGCCTCGATCGCGCTCTCCGCGCTGGAGGTCGACGAGCACGGCCTGGACGACATGGACAAGCGGATCCTGCTGGCGATCATCGAGAAGTTCGGCGGCGGTCCGGTGGGGCTCAACACGATGGCGATCGCCGTCGGCGAGGAGCCGGGGACGATCGAGGAGGTCTACGAGCCCTACCTGATTCAGGAAGGGTTCATGCAGCGAACGCCGCGTGGGCGCGAGGTGACGCCGAAGGCCTACACGCACTTCGGCATCCGCCGGGGGCCGTCGCAAGCGGAGCAGCAGGCGCTCCTCTGAGCGCATCGCGCGCGGTGCGGGCGATACAATGAAAACGGGGCCGGAAGTCATCTGCTTCCGGCCCCGTCGTCGTTTGTCGGGTGCCCGTCGTCGGGTGCCCGTCGTCGGGTGCCGTTGCCGGGTGCCGTTGCCGGGTGCCGTTGCCGGGCGCTCAGTTGCTCCGCACGAGCACCGGCGCCAGGTTGAGCATCGAGGTGTTGGTGAGCATCAGCGGGCCGGGGATATCCTTCCAGAGGAGGGTGCCGTCCGCGGCCACGCGCTGCGCCACGATGTCGCTGGCGGTCAGGCCGTCCGGCGTCGGGTGATCCTTCGCGGCCACCACCATCAGTCCGCCGACCCCATCGACGGCCGCCGCGGCGTCGCGCTCGGCGTCGATCGAGTTGAACACCGGAATGCCGGCGTCGCCGCTTCCCCAGACCAGGTCGCCATCCGGCGAAAGGCGCTGGGCGAAGATATCCTTGTTGCCGGTGACCGAATCGCGCCCCTCGAAGAGAAGGTAGGCGCCGCCGCCCGGGAGCGGGAGCGTGCGCGGGTGGCTGGCGAGCATGCCCGGCGCGCCGACGAGCGTGGCCTTGCGCCCAAGGTTCCAGGTGGCCTTGCCGAGGTGATCCATCCGCTGCACGCCGATCAGCGCCAGCGGCTGCTTGTCGACGATGTTGACCTCGAAGGAGACGATCACGCCGGCCGAATCGAGGGAGATGGAGGGGGAGTGCTCCCGTGCTTTCTCGTTGGAGCTGACGATCGGCAGCGCGCTCGGATCGGTCCACTCCCGCACGCCGTAGGAGGAGATGTGCTGGGCCAGGATATCCACGTCGCCGATGCGATCGCCGCTGGTGTAGGCCAGCTCGTAGGCCACGTAGGCGCCGCCGAAGCCGTCGGAGACCACCGCCGGGTTTCGCTCCAGGTGCTTGCTGGCGGCCACGGCCAGCGGCGCGGCTGACGCTCCCCAGGCCACCTTGCCGTACCGGTCGGCGTGCATCGCGTAGATGTCGGCGCCGGTGATGGTCGTGTCGCGCGAGGTGCTGATCTCGACCACCGCCACCGCGCCGCCGAGGCCGTCGGTCACGCTGCCGCGCAGACGCTCCCGGCGCTGGGTGTTGGCGATCCAGATGCCGCTCGACCAGGAAGGGGTCCCGTTCGGCTCGATCTTCACGGCCGCCACGTCCACGTCACCGGTGTCGCTCTGCGGGCCGTAGCGGACCTCGTAGAGGACGACGATGCCGCCGTCGGCGCCCTGCACGAGCTGCGGGTTCTCCTCGGCGTACTTCGACTGCGCTATCACCACGATGTGGCTGGAGCTGTCTCCCCAGACATCGTTCCCCATCCTGTCGATTCTGCGCATCAGGATGTCGCGATCTCCCTGGTGGGCCGAGTCGTTGTGCTCGATGGTGTAGGCGAGGAAGGCGCCGCCGGCGCCATCCGGAATGGCGACCGGAGCGAACTCGCGGTAGGCCTGCGCCGCGATCTTCTTCGGCTGCTCGGCCAGGAACTCCCTGGTGCCGTCGTCGAAGATGTCGGACAGGTAGATATCGTAATCTCCCGCGTAGCGCCCGGAAGGGGTCAGCGACGGGAAGAGGACGAGGTAGCGGTTCACCTGGGCGGCTCCAACCGGCGGGGCTCCAACCGGCGGGGCTCCCATCGGGGGGACCCCCACCTGTGCCGACCCGGTGGCCGGCAGAAGCGCGGCGGCCATCCAGAGCAGCGCGACCCGGAGAAGCCGGGAGCATGTGAGCGAGCCGGTGGGCGTTCCGGTGAGCGAGCCAGGGACTGGCCCGCGCGGTGCGTTCGGAATTGCTGGCATAGGAGCGGTAAGATATTTGCTGACGACCGATCTTGAAAGCATCCGGAAGGAATCGGCGCTCATCGCGGAGATCTCTCCCCGGCCCGCCGGGTCCGGAGCCCAGCCCCACGGGGGCACGTCCGCGGCTGGAGCGCTTCCCGTAATAGTCTGTCCCCGGCGATACCCCGGTCGGACGATTTCCGACAGGGTGGCTATCTTGGAAGATCGTCCGCGCCGTCCGACGGTTGAACCGGCGGCGGTATCACTCTGTTCCACGCACCGGAATGCTCTTCCGGGAACGCCGCGAATTCGGGAGTTCGAACATGCCTGCGACCATGAACATGAAGCATATGCTCAATGACGTCTCGGTGCTCCGCCTCGTCCAGATCGCGCTTGCCGAGGATGTGGGGACCGGCGATCTCACCAGCGAGTCGCTCATCGACGAGTCGGAGCTGGGGCACGCGGTGCTCACGGCCAAGTCGCCCGGCGTCGTGGCCGGAACGGTGGTGGCCGCGCTCACCTTCGACGAGGTGGACCGCTCCATCGGCTGCGACTGGGAGGTGAAGGAGGGGGAGAGCGTCGAGGCCGGACAGGTGATCGGCCACGTGCGCGGCCCGGCGCGGAGCATCCTGACCGCCGAGCGCACCGCGCTGAACTTCCTGCAGCGGATGTCCGGCGTGGCCACGACCACGCGGCGGTTCGTGGAGGCGGTCGCCGGCACCGCCACGAGGATTCTCGACACGCGCAAGACCATTCCCGCCTGGCGGATGCTGGACAAATACTCGGTCTCGATCGGCGGCGGCATGAACCACCGGATGGGACTCTACGACATGGTGATGATCAAGGACAATCACATCGACGCGCACGGCTCCATTCACGGCGCCGTGGCCGCGGTCCGTCGCTACCTGGAGGAGCGCTCGCTCGACAGGATTCCGATCGAGGTTGAGACCCGGAACCTGACCGAGGTGAGCGAGGCGCTGAGCTGCGAGGGAGTATCCCGGATCATGTTCGACAACTTCCCGATCGAGCTGTTGCGTGAGGCGGTGCTTCTGGTCGGCGACCGCGCCGAGACGGAGGCTTCCGGCAACGTGACGCTCGAGACCGTGCGGCGGATCGCCGAGACCGGCGTCGACTTCATCAGCTCCGGATCGCTGACGCACTCGGTCAGCGCCATGGACATCTCCCTGACCTATCGCCGCCTCTGATCGCCCCGAGTTCCGCGCGGAGCGGTAGGCTCGCATGGTGATGGAATGGTAGGCTCACAAAGGTAGCCGCACGTCTTTAGCGTGCGCAAGCGCGGAACGACGGCGCGAAAACGGTAGCCGCGCGTCTTCAGCGTGCGCCGTCATGGAACGACGGCGCGAAAACGGTAGCCGCACGTCTTTAGACGACTCAAAGTCGAGCAAATCCGCCAAAAACAAGGGCAAGACGCA
>JBEHWX010000122.1:0-16226 GCA_048498995.1 Bacteroidota bacterium | reverse complement strand
CGTCGGCCGGGATGCCTCTGCCGGGATGCGTCGGCCGGGATGCCTCTGCCGGGATGCGTCGGCCGGGATGCCTCTGCCGGGATGCGTCGGCCGGGATGCGTGCAGCTTCCCCTCGCGGTGCATCAGGCGCCGCGGAGCTCCTCCTGACGACGATGCAGCGCCGCCTGCACGCAGGGAGGAACGAACTCCGACACGTCGGCCCCGTAGCGCGAGAGCTCGCGGATGATCGTCGAGTTCAGATACGTGTACCGCTCGTGCGGCATCATGAAGATGGTGCTGATTTCCTCCCGCATCTTCCGGTTCATCAACGCCATCTGCATCTCGTATTCGAAGTCGGTCACCGCGCGCAGACCGCGGATGATCGCCATCGCTCCCTCCCCCTCCACGAACTCCACCAGCAGCCCGGAGGCGCGCTTCACCTCGACATTCTCGTAGCCCCGGAGCGCCTCGACGGCCAGCCCCAGACGCTCCTCCTCGGTGAAGAGGGTCTTCTTCGCGCTGTTGACCGCCAGGGCCACGATCACGCGGTCGAACAGCTTGGCCGAGCGCGCGATGATATCGATGTGGCCGTTCGTGATCGGGTCGAACGTGCCGGGATAGACTGCGGTTCTCATGTCCACCTGCGGGCTACGGAGAGATGTACTGCCGGGATCGGATCCACGAGGGATCGGATGGATCGGGGCCGAATATAGTCATCCATCGCTCGCCGCCGCGCCGCCGGATGATCCGGGCACATCCGGGACCGGTGTACGGCGGTAGATCGTGATCGCCGTGTCGCCGAAGGAGCGCTCCACCACGATCTCGGCGCCGGCGGCGGCACGCCCCCGCATCGCCGAGGAGTGCTCCAGCACGAAGAAGCCTCCCGGCCGAAGCAGCCCCCGCTCGAACACGAGCGCTATCACGCGATCGAACACCGTGGCGGCGTAGGGCGGATCGGCCAGGATCAGATCGTACTCGCGATCCGTTTCCTCCAGAAACTTCACCGCGTCCCTCACCACCACGCGGGCTCCCTCGGTGATGCCGAGCGATGCCAGATTTTCCTCGACCAGCGCCGCCGTCTTCCGATGCTTCTCCACGAAGGTGCAGCGCGCCGCCCCCCGGCTGATCGCCTCGATGCCGAGCGCGCCGGTGCCGGCGAAGAGATCCAGGACCGCCCCTCCCTCCACGTCGAACCGGGAGAAGAGGATGCTGAAGATCGACTCACGCACGCGATCGGTCGTCGGCCTGAGCTCCGGCAGATCCCGCGCGCGCAGCGTTCTGCCACCGAATGTTCCCGCGATCACTCTCATGGCGCCATGTTACGAGAATGGCGTGGAACCTCCTTGATCGATCCTGCTCAATTGCGTGAACGACACGTTCCGCGAGGGAATTCACCTGACCACGACGTAAGGACGCATCTTCGCCAGCTTCTTGGCCCCGATCCCCTTCACCGACAGCAGATCCTCCACGCGGCGGAACGGCACGTGCACGCGGAGCTCCATGATCCCGCGCGCCGTCTTCTCCCCCACCCCCGGAAGCCGCGTCAGCTCCGCAAGCGAGGCGTGGTTGATATCGACCGGCGCCGAGGGAAGGGTCTTCCCCCCTCCGCTCGCGGCGCGAGCCGTCCCACGAAGCGTGTCGCGGCGAAGCGCCTCCTCATCCAGCGGCTCCCATGCCGCCAGCGAATCGCCGCCGCCGGAGGAATCCGCTCCGGCGATGCCGAGCATCCGACGCTCGGCGGCCTCCCGGCGCGCGGCCAGCGCCGAATCGCGATAGGCGACCAGACGCGCCAGATCACGGCGGGCCAGTTGATCCCGCTCGTCGAAGAAGGTGACATAGATGAACCCGGCAAGCGCCGTCGCGGCAAGAAAGAGCGCGACGGTGACGTCGCCCCGGGTAAGGCCGAAGCGTTGTTCAAGATCGGGAATGCGTGGCATGGCGGACCTCGTCTCGATACGGTGAGATGATCGGACCGGACGGGGACGGTCCCCCTCTTCGCAACGCGGCCGGTGGTGGCCGGCCCGGCCAGGCCGGGAGCGCGTTGGAAGGGGCGTTGACGGGCGGAACTTAGCCGCTCCGGGGGATCGGATCAAGGCGGGCGAACCCGCGTCGCCGAGGCGGAGCGCAGGTGAAAAAGGTGTTTGCGGTCGCGCCCTCGTGGGCTATCTTCGCGATCCGTCCATGCCCGCGTAGCTCAACTGGCAGAGCATCTGATTTGTAATCAGAAGGTTGCAGGTTCGATTCCTGTCGCGGGCTCGCAGAACGACGCACGGCGACCCGGCCCTTGGCCCGGTCGCCGTGCTCGTTTCATGCATGCCGGATGTCGGATCGCCCGCGATGCGTCGATCGGGAGACCTCCGGCGCCCGGCCGCTCTCCTGGGCCTCCCGAGGAGCCGGCCGCTTACGTCTCGATGATGGTCGGGCCGTGATTCAGCGCGATCGCCGCGGCCGGCTCGAGCACCCGGAAGGTGAACGACTCGGTGATGAACAGCTCCACCCAGTCCTGATCGTGGTGCTGGTAGCCGACCGAAAGATCCTGGCCCACGGTGAGGATGAAATCCCCGCCACGAATCGACATCAGGATCGCGCCGTCGATCGATGGAGCACGGACGATCGGGCCGTCGATGATCTGCTGCTCGATCCGCTTCCGGATCGGGTAGCCGTCCTCGGCCGCCTGCGACAGCTCGCTGTAGGCATGCCGGCCGAGCGCCAGCGCGTACGGGCCGTTGATCCCCGCCTCGCGGAGCACCTCGCGCGCCCTGACGATCGCCGCCGGGTAGCGGGTGCCGTTATCCGGAAGGTAGACCGGATCGTGCGTCGACGCGCCGGACATGCCGGCGATGCCGGCCGCGGCGAAGCCATTGAAGATGGCGCTGTCCTCGGCCTCGGCGATCTTCTCGGCGGCGTCGCGCACGGGATCGAGATCCGGATCGAGCGCGCCGCGCGCGATGTCGTCGAGCTCATGGAGGGAGAGGCGGAGCGGCGTGCGAAGCTCGATCAGCGGCTGCACCAGCCGCCGGCTCGCGTGCACGTCGGGCAGCGGCTCGTTGGCGATCGGCTCCAGCCGGCCGAGGTTGACCGCGGCGTGTCCCCATCCGTACGGTCCGTCGAAATCCACCAGCTTGCGGCCGGCGAGGTTGAGCGTGAGCACGCGTCGCGCCTCCTGATCGATCGCCTCCCACGCTTCCGGAAGAATCGGCGCGCATCCCCGTTTCAATAAATCCATGCTCATCCCCTCCTCCGCAGGCTGCCGATGCCGAGCGATCCGGCCGCGCCGGCGGCACCCGAACGGGCGCCCGGGCGGGCTCCGGAAGCTCCTCCGTTCCCCTGGCCGCTCCCCTCGCTCCCCATCTCCTTCTTCTCGACATCGATGATCGGCCCGTTGGAAAAGAGGTAGACCCGCGCCTGCTCGTCGAAGCGGGGGGAGTGGCGTCGGATCCACTCGATCGTCATCATCGCGTGCTCGATCTCCTCGTTCTTGTTGTGAAGGAGGATATCCCGGAGCTCGGTGTCGCCGCACGCCTCGGCGCGCTGCTGATACCAGTCGATCGCCTCGAGCTCCTCCATCACCGTGACGAGCGCTCTATGCATGTCCTTCGCGTCCTGCGACAGGAGCTCATAGGGCTCGTGATAACTTCCGCTGTTTTCAGCCATTGTTCGTCCTCGGTTCTCCTCGTTGTCATGATACGTCGATCGCGGCTCCGGGCGGCCGGCGTGCCATCACTGCACGGCCACTTTCGTCCGCATCCCCTTGTCGGCGTGCCCGTCGATCGGGCAATACACTTCGTAGATACCGGCGGTGAGCGTCATCGTGAGCATCTTGATCTCGCCACCATTGAGCTCCAGTTTCTGCTCGTCGCCGTTCCCCTTGATCTCGAGCCCGTGAGGCTGCGTGCCGGCGTTCATCACGCGGAAGGTGATCGGCCCCGGCGTGAAGGTGGTCGGCATCTGGATGCTGTACTCGTTCAGGCGCACCTCGACCGTCCGGGTCGGCGTTTCGGCTCCGGCCCGCGCCGCGGGGGCCGGAGCAACGCCACCGGCGCTGCCACCGTCGGCGCCGCTGGTCACCGCGCTGTCGGCACGGTCGGCGGCGCCACGGCGGTCGGAACAGCCGGCCATCCCGACGAGCAGGAGCATGCCGAGAAGCGTGGCGGTTGCCAGGATCAGATATAGCCAGGCGCGTGCGGCGGATTCCGGATCGTGCTCCGGTCTGGTAACGAACTGCTGCCTCATGTAGCTGCCTCCATGCACGGGTAGTTGTCAGGTGCGTCCGCGCGTTTCGGCCGCCGGGAGCGAACGAAGGGAGGCCATGACGGGAACACCCTTCACAACCTCCCTTCGATCATCCGTTCTCGTATCCATCTCCCCGGGCCGGCGCGACGCGGCATGCAGCATACCGCACCTTCCGTGCCACCGGTGGACTCATCTATGCCCGGATCTCATCTCCAAGCCCGGATCTCATCGCGACGTCAGGTCCGACGGACCATGCCGGCGATGAGGCTGACCAGAAAGACTACCAGGAAGACGAAGAAGAGAATCTTCGCGAATCCAGCCGCCGCACCGGCGATGCCGCCGAAACCGAAAAGCGCCGCCACAAGGGCAACCACGAGAAAAATCACAGCCCAGCGTAACATGATCGTTCCTCCAACACATTGAACTCTGTCTCACATACGAGCTTCATGTTTGAGCTTCTGGTCTTCGGCGGCGGATCTCTTACCCCTCGATCGCACTCGTCGTCTCCGCCTTTCGAATCTGCTCCAGCGCTCAACGCTCTGTTTCAGGTTATCACATCTACCGTGCCAATTTGCAGAAGGGAATCACCAACCCTATGAGATGCTCCCATTTTGGGGGATCACGGGGCTCAATTCCGACGATCCGGTCCGGATAGCCGTTCATGGCGCGTACGGATCGCACGAAATGAACGGCGCCCCCACGAAACGGGAGCGGCCGCCCTCCCCTGTCGGGGAAGGCGGCCGCCTAGTCTCGTGCCGTCGAAATCTATCGTGCATCCCGGCGCGCCGGACGGTGGCTCGGGGTGGCCATGCCAGGGGAGCGCCGATCGCGGAGCTTACATGCCGTGCGGCTGGGCGATCCAGTGCCGCGTGAAGTAATCCGAGAAGGTGATGCCGAACAGGAGGATCAGCCAGAGGAAGCCGGCGCCGGCGAAGAGCCAGACCAGCTTGCTGCTGTACTTGACGTGCATGAAGTACATCACCACCAGCGCCGCCTTCACCAGCGCGATCAGCATGGCGACGATGATGTTGAACTCGCCGAGGTAGACGTACGCAACGCCCACGGTCGCGGCCAGCAGCACCATCAGGATCACGAAGATGACGATGTAGCTCGATGTTGAGACGTGATGCTCTTCGTGTGCGTTATGATCAGCCATTGTACTGTTGTGCTTGTTTCAAGTGCCTAGGTTCAGCGACCCCCGAGGCCGGGGGCCACGTAACGACGAGCTCAGCTTCGATCGATCAGATACAGAAGCGGGAACAGGAAGATCCAGACGATATCGACGAAGTGCCAGTAGAGTCCGGTCACCTCGACCGGGTTGTAGTACTCGGTCGAGAAGCGGTTGCGAGCGGCCTTCACCACCAGCCAGACCATCAGGCCGAGGCCGATGATCATGTGGAGCGCGTGGATTCCCGTCATCGCGAAGTAGAGCGAGAAGAAGATCTGCGCGTGCTGCTGGATCAGCGGATCCGGCGGCAGGTTGTGCGGGAGGTGCTCGGTATGGAGCTCGAAGTTCTGCCCCGGCACGTGATGATGCTTGAACTTGTCGGCATACTCGAAGCCCTTGACCACCAGGAAGGTGGCGCCGAAGACGATCGTGGCGATGAGAAAGCCGATGATCGACTTCTTCTTCCCCGCCTGCGCCGCCTGCACCGCGAGCACCACCGTCAGCGAGCTGCAGAGCAGCACGCCGGTGTTGATCGCGCCGAGGACCTCGTCGAGCGTACGGCTCGCCACGTGGAACGCCGTCGGGTACATCCAGCGATAGACCGCGTAGGCGATGAAGGCACCGCCGAAGAAGAGGATTTCCGTGATCAGGAACGCCCACATGCCGAGCGTGCCCGCCTCTCTCTGCTGAACCGCGTCATCGAACTGGTGCTGAACCGCGGCACTGTGGCCGTGCGCGTCATGCATACGGGACCTCCTTCCTGGTTTGAGCGTAGACTTCTTCGGTTTCCTCGGGCGAATACTCGTACGGTTCCTCGGTCACCACCGGGGTCTCGAGGAAGTTCTCGGTCACCGGCGGCGAGGCGATCTGCCACTCGAGGCCGGTGGCGTCCCACGGATTGCTGGGGGCCGGCGCGCCGTACTTGAGCGACCAGAGGAAATAGATCAGCGGAATCAGATAGCCGACGGCCAGCACCGATGCACCGGCCGAGGACATCACGTTGAGCACCTGGAACTCGTCCGGATAGACGTAGTAGCGGCGCGGCATCCCGAGGTATCCGAGGATGAACTGCGGGAAGAAGGTCAGGTTGAAGCCGACGAAGATCACCAGCGCCGAGAACCCGCCCCACTTCTCCGGATACATCCGGCCGGTCATCTTCGGCCACCAGAAGTGCAGACCCGCCAGGTACCCGAAGATCGCGCCGCCGACCATGATGTAATGGAAGTGCGCCACCACGAAGTACGTGTCGTGCACGTGCACGTCGATGCCCAGCGTCGCCAGGAACAGCCCGGTCAGACCGCCGATCGTGAACAGACCGATGTAGCCGAACACGTAGAGCATCGGCGTCTGGTAGGAGATCGACCCCTTGTACATCGTCGTCGTCCAGTTGAACACCTTGATGGCCGACGGAATGGCCACCAGGAAGCTCAGCAGCGAGAAGACCATGCCGGCGTAGGCCGACTGTCCGGAGACGAACATGTGGTGACCCCACACGACGAAGCCGATCACCGCGATGCCGAGGCTGGCGAAGGCGACGAACTTATAGCCGAAGATCCGACGGCGGCTGAAGCAGGCGACGATCTCGCTGATCGCTCCCATCGACGGGAGGATCATGATATAGACCGCCGGATGCGAGTAGAACCAGAAGATGTGCTGGAAGAGCACCGGATCACCGCCGAGCGACGGATCGAAGATGCCGAGATGGAACGCGCGCTCGACGACCACCAGCAGCAGGCCGATGGCGACCACCGGGGTGCCGAGCAGCATGATCAGGCTGGTGGCGTAGTGCGACCAGACGAACAGCGGCAGGCGGAACCAGGTCAACCCCGGCGCGCGCATCTTGTGGATGGTCACCACGAAGTTCAATCCGGTGAGGATCGACGAGAAGCCCGTGATGAACACGCCGACGCCGGCCAGAAGCACCTGTGAGTTCGAGTACTGCGAGCTGTAGGGCGTGTAGAACGTCCAGCCGGTGTCCAGACCTCCCATCACCGCGGCGGTGATCGTGAGGATGGCGCCGACGATGTAGACATACCAGCTCAGAAGGTTGATGCGCGGGAAGGCCAGATCTCGCGCCCCGATCATGATCGGCAACAGGAAGTTGCCGAGCACGGCCGGGATCGATGGGATCAGGAAGAAGAAGACCATCACCACGCCGTGCATGGTGAAGATCTTGTTGTAGGTGTCGGCCTGCACCAGATCCCCCTTCGGGGTGATCAGCTCGAAGCGGATCATCGCGGCGAAGACGCCGCCGACGAAGAACATCAGCGTGATCGAAATGAGATACAGGATCGCGATCCGCTTGTGATCCTTCGTCAACAGCCACGATTTGATGCCGTAGGTGCTGTTGAGATAGTTTTCACGGACGGGTTCCGGCGGGATCGGAGCGGCCGGGGCCGTGCGCGTGACAGTTGTCGTATCCATCACTGATTCCTATGCTGTCAATTACTTTGTGCCACCACTCACATTCGTCGTCGCGCGATCGAAATTGCCGGATCCCGCGTTGTTAGGCGCGCTGCTGGCCGCGCCGGTACCGGAGGCGCCGGCGGCGCTGCGTCCCCCACCGAGGGACTTCACGTAGGCGACGAGCTGGTTGACGTCGTCTTCGCTGATGCGCCCCTGGAAGGTGGGCATGATCGGATCGTAGCCGGCAACGACCTTGTTGGTCGGCATGAGGATCGACTCACGGATATACTGCTCGTCGGCGGTCACCGTCTGGCCGTTGGCCAGCTCCACGGTCTTGCCGAACAGGCCGTCGAGCTGCGGACCGCGGCCGCCACCGCCGGTGGCGTGGCAGCTGATGCAGCCGTTGGACTCGAACAGACGCTGACCGGCGCTCTGCATCGACTCTCCGGTCGTGCCGCCGGCCATCCAGCGCTGGTACTCGGTCGGCTCCATCACGATCACGGTTCCCTTCATCACCGAGTGCTCCAGTCCGCAGTACTCGGCGCAGAAGATGTGATAGCGCCCGGGCTTGGTCGCCTGGAACCAGAGCTGCGTGTAGCGTCCCGGAAGAACGTCCTGCTTGACGCGGAACGAGGGGAAGTACAGCGAGTGGATCACGTCCTGCGAGGTCATCACCATGCGGATGTTGCGGCCGACCGGGACGTGGAGCTCGTTGACCTCGCGCATGCCGTTCGGATGCTGGAACTTCCACATCCACTGCTTGCCGACGACGTAGACGTCCTGCGAGAATGCCGGCGGGCGCTCGATCTCGAAGAAGACCATCGCTCCCCACACGAAGATGAAGAGCACGATCACCAGCGGAATCCCGATCCAGAGCGCCTCCAGCGTCGCGTGCTCGGAGACCGGATTGCTCCGATCGGCGGGATTCCCCCGGCGGTACTTGATGGCGAAATACGCAACCAGACCGGCGATGAGCAGCGAGAAGAAAATGGTGAGCCCAACCAGGAAGAAATAGAGCGCATCGACGCGTCCGGCGAAGGTCGAGGCCTGCTCAGGAAATAACGGGAAACTCCACATTGCTCTTACGTATGGGAAGATCTCTCGGCGCTCGGCGCTTCCGCCTGGGCCGCGATCTTCGATAAGTTGTTGGAACCCTGAGTTCGTCTCAGTTTTCGATCCGCTATTTGATCTGTCCGTTGATCGTCGACATCCCGCTGACGGCCAGCTCCTGACGGAGCCTGTTCCGCCGGTCGCGGCGAAGCCAGAGGAGGATGAACCCACCGAGCATCAGGATGGTCAACGCCCCCCCTATCTTCAGCGCGGTCACGATCGTGGCCCCATAGCGTCCGGTCGACGGATCGTAGTGATAGCAGAGAAGGAGCACCTGATCGACCGGAGAGCCGATCTTTGCCTGCGAGGACTCCACCAGTCCGAGTCGGACGTCCCTGGCCGAATACTCGACGCCGTAGAAGTAGCGGGAGACCCGCCCGGCCGGCGTCAGGATCATCATGCCGCCGGCGTGCGCGTACTGATCGGTCTTCGGATCGTACACATACCGGAACCCGACGGCATCGGCCAGCTTCTTGATGTTCTCCTCTTTCCCGGTCAGGAAGTGCCATCCCTTCTCGGCCCCTTCCCGATGGTAGGATCGGATGTAGCTCGCCTTCTTCTTCGTGGCCAGCTCCGGCGTGTCCTTCGGGTTGATGCTGACGGTCACCACCTCGAACTCCTTCCCGATATCGAAAGGAATCCCGCGGAGGGTCGTCGTCACCCCGTTGAGCACCATCGTGCAGAGCATCGGGCACTCGTAGTAGGCCAGCGTCAGGATCACCGGGTGTCCGGAGTGGAAGTACTCTCCCAGCCGGACCTCCCTGCCGCTCTCGTCCCTGAAGGTCACGTCGAGCGGAACCTGGGAGTTGAGCTTCTGATCGATCCCGACTTCCTGCGCCACCTTGGCCGCCCCGCCGAGATCCTCGGACTTCGGCGGCCGGGTCATGAACTGCGCCCGAAGCGCGCCGACCGGGGCGATCATCGCCACCAGGGCCGCGAGAACCAGCGCCCGCATCGCTCCGCAACGGAGCCTCGCCATATCGTATCGCCTGATCATCTGAGTCGTCATCGGAGTTACCTCCCAGGAGTCGTCTCCATCACCGCCAATTCACATCGTCATCGGTTACGTCTGCTCGGGCGCTTTCACTCTCTCGGGTCGAACCGCTTACTTCCCCGCCGCGGTCGCGGAAGCGGAAGTGGCGGGGGCGGAAGTCGCGTGCGTCGACGCGGAATCCGGGGTCGCGGCGTGCTGGGCCGCGACGCTCGTGTCCATCGTGGCCTGGCCGGAGCCCGTGCCGCGACGGGCGATGATCTCGATGGCCGAATCGATCGGGATCCGCGACACGCCGGCCGACGGATCGACCGCACCGGAGTTCGAGAGGAGCGAGTCCTCGCGATGACGGAACGTGTTGAGATCGTGGCGCTCGTCGACCTGGAGCCGCGGATTCGGCGGGACCGTGTTGGTCTCGTACATCGGCGACGGCTTGACATCCTCGCTGGCGGCGCGGGCCTCGGCGAACTCGAAGAGCCCCCAGACGGCGGCCGCGGCCAGGGCGGTCACGGCCAGCAGGACGAAGAACGCCATGAGGATCGGCCGGATCGTGATGTCGCTATGCTCGTGATCGTGGCCGTGGGTATGCTCGGAGAGCCCCTGCGGCTGGGTATGGGACACGATCGCCTTCTTCTTATCATCCATGCTGCTCGATCACCTCCCCCCCGACCGGAGCCGGAGCGTTCACCGGCATGATGGCCCGGTTCTGAATACCACGGTTGAAAAAGTAGAGGAACGTGAAGCCCCAGATGCCGCCGATGCCGAGAACCGTGCCGATGTCGGCGATGTTGAAGCTGCAGTTGCCATGGTCGATCGACGGGCGGACCAGCCAGTAGGTCTCGATCAGTCTGACGATCAGGACGTAGATGGCGACCTTGCCGAGGATGGCCGGGTTGCGCTTGACGCCGCGGTTGAGCAGCACGAAGAACGGCAGGAAGAAGTGGAAGATCAGCAGGATGCCCGCGATCACTCCATAGCCTCCCTCGAGGCGGTAGGTATACCAGGGCACCTCTTCCGGGATGTTGGCCGACCACATGATCAGGAACTGGGAGAACGAGACGTAGGCCCAGAAGATCGTGAAGGCGAACATCAGGTTGCCGAGATCGTGGAAGTTCAACGGCACCAGGCGGGAGCTCAGACGGGAGTCGCGGCGCGCCAGGAAGATCAGCATGATCGTCGAAAAGGCGAAGGTCGAGAGCACCTGGCCGACGATCACGATCATGCCGAAGATCGTCGAGTACCAGTGCGGCTGCAGCGACATCACCCAGTCGAAGGCGGCGAAGGTGGTCAAAAGGAAGTAGCCCACCAGCAGCAGCGCGCTGGTCGTCTGAAGACGGCCGGTGTAGATCGGCTCGCCGGGCACTTCGCGCTTCCGCTGCATCTTGACCATCCCGAAGGCGGCCGCGACCCAGAAGACGAAGTAGAGCACCGCGCGGGCGGTCCACGAGGTCGGGTTCAGGTAGAGCTCCTTGGCGGCGAGAACCGCGTCGGCCTTGCGCACCGCCTCATTGCTCCACTCGAACAGGGAGTTCGAGCTCATCGCCATCCAGATCGGGATGAAGAGGACGGCCATGACGATGATGGTCTTGGCGGAGGATTCCAGCACGCGCTTGATTCCCCACCCCCAGCCGCCGCCGACCAGGTTATGCAGCATCATCACGCCGAAGGAACCGAGCGGAAGGCCGACCCAGAAGACATAGGCGAAGAGGTAGGATTGATAGAACTGTCCGGGATTGCCCCCCATCAGTCCGATCACCGAGAGTACGACGCCGATCACGATCGCGGCAAGCGCGATGACGCGGATGCGGCCCAACCCGAGGTCCTGTGTAGAAGTATGATTCATTCTCCGGGTACCTGGCTACTTGTTACGAGCTGCGGAGGAAACGTCTTGCGCCGTGGCGTGCTGGCTCAGCTGCAGGGCGCGGATATACGCGGTGATGGCCCAGCGATCCTGGATCGGCACGCGCGCGGCATAGTTGTACATACGGCCGAAGCCGTTGGTGATCACGTCGACGAAGTGATAATCGTCGACCGTGCGGAGTCTGTCGATGTGGAACGACGGCGGGGCCGGGAATCCGCGCTGGACGATCATGCCGTTCCCCTCGCCGGTTCTGCCGTGGCAGGGGGAACAGTAGATGTTGAAGCGCTCCTGGCCGCGCAGCAGCACCTTCTTGGTGACCGGGAAGGGCATCTTGGTCCCCTGGGCCACGCCGTTGGTCTGTGCCTGCGGGCCGGTCGAATCCATGGAGGCGCCCTCCATGCCGTTCTCTCCGGCCATGCCGCCGGAGGCCTCGCCGAGCGAGCCTCCGGTATGCGCCGTCCAGACCATGCCATGCGGGACCGTTCCCGGGATCAGCGGACGCGAGGCACTGGAGTCCTCGAAAAACGTGCTGACCGAATACGGCTTCTGGCGTGGCTGGTCGTACATCTCCAGACGGCATCCGCCGACTGCGAGAAGGGTCGAGGCGACGGCGCCGAAGCCGATCGCCCGGGCCGCGCGCGCCATCGAGGCGCGGGCGCGCGAGGCGCCCCTGGGCGCGGCCGTGACGCCGGCCGGCGATGTGAGTCTATCGGACTGCTCCATTCTCATCAGCATGAGTTTGTAGTGCTCGGGGCACTCCGGGCCGGTTCGCCCTGGCTCCCTCGCGATGTACACGTTCAATAGGGGACTTCGGTGACGTCGGCCGCGTTCGGCAGTCCGGCGAGGAACTGGCGGGTCGCGTCGGTATCGAAGCGCGGGTCCTCCGACTCGATGCAGAGGAAGAACCGGTCGGTCGAGGCGCGCTCGAACGAGCGGACGTTGAACACCGGGTGATACGGCATCGGCAGGCCGTTGAGCGCGATCATGCCGAAGACCGCCGTGAGCGACGCGCAGAGCACGGTCAGCTCGAAGGTGATCGGGATGAACGAGGGCCAGCTGTAGTAGGGGCGGCCACCGACGTTCATCGGATAATCGACCACCGACATCCAGTACTGCATGCCGAAGCCGCCGAGTGCGCCGATGATGCCGCCGATCAGCACCATCAGGGGAAGACGCGTCTTCCTGAACCCGACCGCCTCGGAGAGGCCTTCGACCGGGAGGGGCGCGAAGGCGTCCATCTTCCTGTAGCCCGCGTCGTACGCCATCGTGGCGGCCTCGACCACCTCCTCCGGCGTCATGAACTCGGCCATCAGGCCGTAAATCGAGGGTGTATTCGTAGCGCTGTTCATAGCGAGAAAATCTTGCTCTTGCTGGTTCTCGTGTTGCTCGACACCGCGGGCGAGACGGACGCTCGGGGCCCGCCCTTCCCTGCTCCCGATCCGATCCGGCCGTGGTACGGACTACCCTGGCCGGTCATCGGGGCCGGTCGCCGGGGGAAGGGAGCGCCAGGCTCCCCTCCCCCGTTGCCGGATCAATGATGATGATGCTGCTGCTCGTGCACCAGCTCGCGCATCTCGATCGCCGAGATCATCGGCAGGAAGCGGATGAAGAGGAAGACCAGCGTGAAGAAGAAGCCGATCGTTCCCAGATACATCCCGAAGTCCCACTTGGTCGGATAGTACATGTCCCACGACGACGGGAGGAAGTCGCGGTGCAAGCTCGTGACGATGATCACGAAGCGCTCGAGCCACATGCCGACGTTGATGATGATCGAGATGATGAACAGCGGCACCAGGCTCGTCCTGACCTTGCGGAACCAGAGCAGCTGCGGGATCGCGATGTTGCAGAGGATCAGCAGCCAGTAGGAGAGTCCGTAGGGGCCGGTGGTCCTGTTGACGAACATCGCCATCTCGAACTCGTTGCCGCTGTACCAGGCCATGAAGGCCTCCATCGCGTAGCCGTAGGCCACCACCAGGCCCATCGCGAGCATCACCTTGGACATGTTGTTCAGGTGGCGCATCGTGATGAAGTCCTTCATGTTGTAGGCCGCGCGCAGCGGGATCGCCAGGGTGAGCACCATGGCGAAGCCGGAGTAGACGGCGCCGGCGACGAAGTACGGCGGGAAGATCGTGGCGTGCCAGCCCGGGAGCTGGGCCACGGCGAAGTCGAACGACACGATCGTGTGCACCGAGAGCACCAGCGGGGTCGACAGGCCGGCCAGCAGCAGGTAGGCGGTCTTGTAGCGCTGCCAGTGGATCGCCGAGCCGCGCCATCCGAGCGAGAGCGCGCCGTAGATCCGCTTCTGAACGCTCTTGGTGGCGCGGTCGCGCAGCGACGCGAAGTCCGGCACCAGACCGATGAACCAGAAGAGGGCCGACACGGTGGCGTAGGTCGAGACCGCGAACACGTCCCAGAGGAGCGGGCTGCGGAACTGCGGCCAGATGCCCATCTGGTTCGGATACGGGACGAGCCAGTAATCGAGCCAGGGACGACCGGTGTGCAGCAGCGGGAACATGCCGGCGCAGGCCACCGCGAAGAGCGTCATCGCCTCGGCGAATCGGTTGATCGAGGTTCGCCAGTCCTGCCTGAGCAGCAGAAGGATCGCCGAGATGAGCGTTCCGGCGTGGCCGATACCGATCCACCAGACGAAGTTGATGATGTCGAATGCCCAAGCGACCGGGACGTTGTTACCCCAGATACCGATACCGGTGGTGACCAGGTAGACGATCGTGCAGATCATCACCAGGGCCATCACGAAGAACAGCCCCAGTCCGGCCACCCATCCCTTGGTGGTCTTCCACTTCAGCACCACCGAACCGATCTGGTCGGTGACAGTCTCGTAGGTATGTCCCGGCGCGATGACCGGGTTGGCAATCTTTCCGCTCTTGATATCTCTGACCGGTGTATCGTCGGCCTGCTGAGCCACCGGAGTATCGACGTTCTTCATCAAGCAGCTCCCTCGAGTTCAGGATTAGGATTCCGGACCTTGCCAAGGTACGTCGTCCGAGGCTGCGTGCCGAGGTCGGCGGCCAGCAACCCGTAGTTCAGCGGCGAATTCTTCAGCCTGGTCACCACGCTCTTCGGATCGTTCAGATCGCCGAAGCTGATGGCCTCGGTCGGGCAGACCTGCTGGCAGGCGGTGAGGATCTCTCCATCACGCACCTTGCGACCATCCTTCTTGGCCTCGATGCGGGCGTGGTTGATGCGCTGCACGCAGTAGGTGCACTTCTCCATCACGCCTCGGCTGCGCACGCTCACGTCAGGATTGCGCATCAGCTTGTAGGTCGGCGTGGTCTCGTCGGTATAGAGGAGATAGTTGAAGTGACGGACCTTGTACGGGCAGTTGTTCGAGCAGTAGCGCGTGCCCACGCAACGGTTGTAGACCATCTCGTTGAGCCCCTCGTCGGAGTGGACGGTGGCGCCCACCGGGCAGACCGGCTCGCACGGTGCCTTCTCGCAGTGCATGCAGGGAAGCGGCTGGAACACCGTCTCCGGGTTGTCCTCGCTGCCGTTGAAGTAGCGATCGATGCGCAGCCAGTGCATCTCGCGTCCCTTCCCCACCATCTCCTTGCCGACGACCGGGATGTTGTTCTCGGCCTGGCAGGCGATCACACAGGCATTGCAGCCGATGCAGGTGGTAAGGTCGATCGCCATTCCCCACTTGTACCCGACGTACTCGTACTCCGGGTAGAACGAGGGGAGTCCGACGTGCGCTCCACCGTGATCCGGCGCCTCGCTTCCGGCGCCATGCTCGGTTCCCTTCTCGGCGCGCGGCTCGCTGCCGTGCTCGTGGTCGCCGGCGAAGTCCGGCTCCTTGAGGAAGGTGGCCAGCGTGGCCTCGCGGACGATCCGGCGTCCCTCCATGCTGCCGTGAGCCTGGGTGGTCACCAGATGGTAGGTATCGGTGGTCGGCGAGACCTGCGCGCCCGAGATCGCCCAGAGGGCATCGGTGGTGCGAAGCAGGTAGGCGTTGAAGCCGACGCCGGTTCCGACCTTGCCGGAGCGGGGGCGGCCGTAGCCGAGGTGAAGCGTGATCGAGCCCTCGGGGTGCCCCGGCGTGATCCAGACCGGAGCCTGCACCACGCGGTCGCCGCCGCGGGAGATCGAGATCACCGAGCCGTTTTCCACGCCGAGCTGCTGCGCGCTCTTCGGGCTCATCAGGGCCGCGTTGTCCCACGAGAGCTTCGTGATCGGCTTCGGCAGCTCCTGGAGCCAGGCGTTGTTGGCCCAGCGGCCGTCATGGAGGTACGGATCGGGACGCAGAATGATGTCGAACGAGCCGGCGGCCGGCGTGGCCGCGCCGCTCGACGGCGGAACGGCGCCGACGGTCACGCTCCGGAGCGGCGAGGCGGTATTGGCCACGAAGCCGTCGAAGAGCGCCTTCTGCCAGGCGGCGTCGAAGTTGCCGGTCATCCGGAGGGCCGGCGCGCGGAAGGCGCGCGAGGCGGCGGCGCCGGTGGCGGCGGATCCGGCGACCG
>JBEHWX010000121.1:0-16710 GCA_048498995.1 Bacteroidota bacterium | reverse complement strand
CTCCTCGACCGGAATCTCCTCGACCGGAATCTCCTCGACCGGAATCTCCTCGACCGGAATCTCCTCGACCGGAATCTCCTCGACCGGAATCTCCTCGACCGGAATCTCCTCGACGGTGGGCTCCACATCCACGGCGGGCGCTTCACCGACGGCATGCTCGGTCGCGGCGGCGGGCTCCTCGAAGATCTCCGCCGCCTCCGTCTCGAGCTCCATCGGAAGACGTTCGGCATCACCGGAAGTCACGGCATCGATCGCGACAGGCTCCTCGGCGGAGGCCACGCGCTCGACCGACTCCACCGCCGGCTCCTCGCGAACAGGCGCCGGCTCCGCGAGGAGGTCGGACGGATTCGGATTCGGGATCGGAATCTCCGGCGAGGGAGTCTCGGGAGATGGGGATGTGGGGATCGGGACCTCCGGGGTCGGCCTTCCCGGCGAGGGATGCTCCGGCGTCGGAATCTCCCGCGACGGCCGCTCCGGCGAGGGAGCCGCCGGCGGCGGAATCTCCGGACCCCGCGGGCTCGGCTCCGGCGCGACCGGCTCGGCCGGCACGTTCGGCATCGCCTCTTCCGGCGTCGACTCCTGATCGCTGTCCGCCGATTCGGTGATCGCGTGAGCACCAGAATCGACGATCTCGTCCGGAGACGTGACTTCTTCTTCAAGGACGATCGCCGCGGGAGCCTCAGATTCCACCAGATTCTGGGTCGGAGCCTCCGGAACGGGCATCGGATGATCACCATTCACGGGCACTTCCGCCACCATCGGCGGCTCGAGGTCGAGGAGGGGCTGATCCAGCTCCTCCACCTTCCCCATCGGCACTCCGACGGCCGGCTGATCCTCGGCGCGCGGCGCGATCACCTCGCCGGCGAAGGATGCGCGCAGCTGCTCGAGCTGCACCGCCCCGGTCCTCCGATAGCCATCGCGCAGCACGTTCACGGCACGCTCCCGCTGCCCCAGGTCACGATAGGCGCGCGCCAGCAGCACGTAGCCGGTGACGTGCTCCGGGAAATAGACAAGTCCCCGCTTGCACACCTCGATCGCCTGACGTACCCGTCCGACATTGAGCAGTTGCTGCGCTTCGATCGTGAAGAGCATCGTCGGACGGGACGGACGTGAGTTGCGGTTCGGCTGCGCGATCATCATGAGATGAAGTTACAGATCCACGGAGGGGCATGCAAAGTCGGGAGATATGAGAGAAGGTAATTCCCTTCACGAACCGACCGGAAGCGCGTGCCCGGGCCGATGGCGCGGCGCTCATTCTCCGAGCTTCCGCGCCACGATCACCGTGGCATTGGCCTCGATCGTCCCCCCGTGCCCTTCGTCGTAGGCTTCCAGGTGAATGATGTAGATACCGATGTCGAGCGGGCGACCGTCATCGGCGCACCCGTCCCAGATCAACTCCCCTTCGGCGCCGGAGATCATGTTGCTCTCCAGCCGCCGCGTCTGGCGCCCCTCCCGGTCCAGGATATCGACCACCAGGCGGCTTACCGGCACCGGCAGACGATAGCTGATCCGCGTGAAGTCGTCCCGGCCGTCGGCATCCGGGGAGATGATCCGCGGCGCGACGCTCATCGTGGCGCGCGCCGTCGTGGGAGGGATCGCCACGGAGTTGGGAGCGGCCGGGGTTCCGCCGGCCCGCGCCACCGAGCTCGACCAGTTCTCTCGAAGGGTCGAGCCGGCGCTGGCCGAGATCCGCTCGAGCGCTATCCCCTTGGTCGTGGTCAGATCGCTCCGGTGCCACGCGTCGAGATAGGGAACGCTGTCGACCGTCTCCCCGATCGGGCTTCGGATCACCACCTCGTCCCCCTCGACGTTCAGGCCGAAGGAGGAAGGGCCGGTCACCAGCACGTTCGTCGAATCCCTGAGCCAGGGGAAGCGCCGGTAGATGGCCGTGTCGGTTGCCAGGAGCAGGTAGCCGAGCGGCGCGATGGTCGCGTGGACTTTCACCACCCCGTGCGAGGTGCCGGTGGCATCGTAGAGCCGCCAATTGACCACCGGAATCGAGCGGCGGCTCGGGTTGTAGAGCTCCACGTATTCCGCTCCCGGCGCGCCGTCGATCGCCACCGGGTCGTACATGATCTCGCTGATGATCACCCCGCCGGTCGGAGGAACGGTCGTCACCTCGAAGGAGATCACGTCGTTCTCGCTCCGCTCATCGACGTCGGCGCGTACTCCGGCCAGTCCCTCCTCCCCTTCCTCCGTGATGGGGCGGGTCCAGGGGAGCACGATCTCCGTGGAATCGCCCGGCAGGAGCGGGGGTGACGGAAGCTCGGCCAGGATCTCCCCGGCGTCGATCGCGCCGTTCAGGTCGGCATCGTGCGCCAGGAGCACCGTGGCGGCCGGGATCGGCAGAAGGCCGTTGTTCAGGAGCGTCACGGTGACCCGCGCGCCGATCGGATCGACGCGTACGTCGGTCACCGCCAGGTCGTGGTCGACCGGGGTGATCGAGTTGAGGGCCCCGGCGGTGGCGCGCGCCGGGCTGGTGGAGCTTCCCCAGCTCGCGGCCAGCGCGCTTCTGGATTCCGGCAGCCGTCGCTCCAGCGAAACGCCTCCGGTCCCTCCCCACGAGGAGGCCCAGCGGACCGAGTCGATCACGCGTCCGGAGGAAGTGCGGAGGGCGAGGAGATCGCCGCCGTTGTTCAGGGAGGGGAGCGGGAGCTGCGCCATGCGCACCGCGCCGCGGACCTTCGCCAGGCGGGTGCTGTCGCGCGTCAGCAGCAGATAGCCTCCGGAGGGGATCACGACCTCCGGCAGCGGGGCGATGCCGCCGGAGGCATCCTCGATGCTCCAGTCGGCCAGCTTCACGTCGCGGGCGCCGGCGTTGAGAAGCTCCACCCATTCCGGCTCCGGCGCCAGCGGAGCATACATGATCTCGTTGATCACCACCTGCGCCACGACGTCGTGGAGGCAGGGACCGGCGATGGCGGCGGCGAGCACCGCGAGCGCGGCCGGAAGAAGACGGCACGGCATGACGGTCACCTCACATGCTGATGCGACCTGATCCCGACAGGCGGGAAGGAAGCGGCTGAACGGAAATGGAAGAGGTGACGGGTGCGTCTTCCGGACCGGCGGGAAGATAGAGCGGGATCGGGTCGTACTCAAGACCGGAGCGACGGCGTGGAAGACTTGGCCCCCGGATCGTTCCCGGCTATCTTCCCACCCCCGGACCGGTGGTCGCGAAGGAGCAGCTATCGACCGGGAGAAGATCGAACGGATTCAACAGGAGAGAACGGGCATGGATCTACGCGGCAAGGTGGTGGTGATCACCGGTGGCAGCTCCGGTATCGGAGCCGCGACGGCGCGGGCGATGGCGGCCGAGGGAGCGCGGCTGGTGCTGGCCGCGCGGAGCGCCGAGAAGCTTCAGGAGGTGATCGCATCGCTTCCGGAGGGAACTGACGCTATCGCGATTACGACCGATGTCGGCGTCGAGGAAGAGGTGAAGCATCTGATGGAGCGGACGCTCGAGCGCTTCGGCGCGATCGACATCCTGGTGAACAACGCCGGCTACGGGCTGTTCAAACCGGTGGTGGAGATGACGGCAGAGGAGTTCGACGATCTGCTGCGGGTGAATCTTCACGGGGTGTTCCTGGCCACCAAGTATGTGCTGCCGCACATGTACGAGCGTCGGAGCGGCATGGTGATCACGGTAAGCTCGATCGCGGGGAAGAACGGGTTCGCCGGCGGCGGCGGGTATGCCGCGAGCAAGTTCGGCGTGATGGGGCTGATGGAGTCGGTATTCCACGAGGCGCGCGGCCACGACGTGCGGGTGGTGACGCTCTGCCCCGGATCGGTCAATACCGGCTTCTTCGACGAGGCGCGCATGTCGCCGCCGAATCGCGATTCGATTCTCCAGTCGGAGGATGTGGCCGCCACGATCCTCTTCGCCGCGAAGCTCCCGGAGCACGCGCTGATACGCGAGCTCGACCTGCGTCCGACGAATCCGCGCCGCGATTAGAACATTTGACGATCACAGCGCACGGGCGGCCCGCCGTGGCCGCCCCTCGCCGTCACGTTCGCGTCGCCGCCGTTCATGATCGCGCAGATCCAGGGCTTTGTCGAACACGGGATGGGCGGGCACCGGGGCCCGCCCCTACCAGCCGAAGGATTCCACCAGATATTCGTTCGCGTAGGATTCGGCGATTCCCATCATGGAGCCGCCATGCGATTCGCACATGAAGATGTACTTACGTACACCACGAACGTGCTCTAGATTTGCATCACGTGAAGAAGGCTCCCTGTCAGCCGTGCCGCCACCCGGCCGGTTCCGCGTAGGACATCGACACCAGAGATGCGGAAGTACAATGAGATTCACCAGATCCTCGGGGCCGGGCCTAGCCCCCATCCTCCTCGCCTTCGCGGCATCATTGGTATTGGTATGCGCCCAGTCGCCGGCGCAGGTGCCAACCCAGCTGTATGCACACCCCGAGTGGTACGTCCTCATCCAGGACGGCATCCATGCAAGGCTTGAACATGACGGCCAGATCCTTGACACGAACGAGTACTGCCACGCGGCCTCGTACCGGTACGAGATGATCTATGATTCCACCAACCGGGTCGACTACCTCTTCAGCGAGTGCAAGCTGAACAACGGAAGAATCCGCCTGCGGAACTGGAACTATGGGCGACTCTCGACCGCGCCGCTCTCTGAGTATAATGACAGCTCCCGCACGGACGATGTGACGCTGGCGGCCGGGGACACCATCAGCTTCTATCGCCACTTCCAGTGGTACAACCCGATGACGAAGAAGCAGACCTTCTCCAACTACTTCGCCACCGACACGCTCGATTTCGTGGTCGATTTGATGGATGCGGCC
Source organism: Bacteroidota bacterium (assembly GCA_048498995.1). GTDB lineage: Bacteria > Bacteroidota > Ignavibacteria > OLB7 > OLB7 > JBEHWX01. The sequence goes on along the minus strand of JBEHWX010000121.1, from coordinate 11,899 downwards.
ACGGGACTTCGCCTGGCCCTGCTCGACAGCTTCGGCGCGCTGCCCCGGGTTCCCGCGGGAAGCCCGGTCCTCTACGGCCTCCATCCGATCATGGCCGTGGTCAGCTTTCCGGTGCCGGCGGCCATTGCCGGGAAACGCGCCTTTGTCCGCGTGCGCATCGATGCGCGGGGAGATGGGCTCTATCAGCCGATTCGCAGCGACGGTCCGTCGGTCGGCCTGTCCAGAGCTCTCAGAACGGGCATGTACGACGACTATCTCCGCCTCTTCGGCGATCTCGGCAAGCAGGCCGGACGCTGGACGCCGACGTCGGAGTCGAATGCGCAAGGCGACGGCGGGCGATTCCGGTGAGAGCAGCAGAGCATTCATGTTGCCGAAATCTCGGCATCCATCTCATTGGCCGAAACGGCCGGCTCCCATTTGGATCTCTTCACGGCAGGATGAGCTTTCGGATGCTTAGCGTACGTTCGTACTTCACGATGAGCCTCTGTTGATCCAGCACTGGCGAGCCCTGCAATCCAATCAATCTTGTTGTAAACGGACCTCTCATCAGCTCAGGAGTAACCCATGGTAGAGCTCAAACCACCAAGCTCCATCGCCACCATTCTCGCTACCCTGGCTTCGCTTGTACTGACGCTGGCTCCTTTTCGGCTGTCGGCCCAAACGCCAACGCAATGGTATGCACATCCGGAGTGGTACGTCCACATTCAGGACAGCCTCTTCGTTAAGCTCACTCATGGTAGCCAGATTCTCGACACCAACGAATACTGCCACTCGGCCTCGTATCAGTACGAGATGATTTACGATTCCACGAGCAGAATCGACTACACCTTCAGCGAGTGCAAGCTGAACAACGGACGGATTCGCTTGAGGAACTGGCAGGATGGACGAATTTCGACCGCGCCCATCTCCGAATACAACGACAGTACTCGCACGGACGAGGTGACGCTGGCCGCCGGGGACACCATCAGCTTCTATCGGCACTTCCAGTGGTACAACCCGATGACGAGGAAGCAAAGCTTCTCCAACTACTTCGCCACCGACACGCTCGACTACGTGGTCGATCTGGTGAATGCCGCCACCGGCCTTCGACTGGCGCTGCTCGACAGCTTCGGCGCGCTTGCCAGGGTCCCAGCCGGGAGTCCGGTCCTCTATGGTCTGCATCCAATCATCGCGGTCGTCAGATTTCCAGTGCCATCGGCAATGGCGGGGAAGCACGCATTCGTCCGTGTGCACATTGACGCGAGAGGAGATGGGCTCTATCAGCCGATCAGAAGAGACGGACCTACGGTCGGATTGTCTCGGGGACTCGCCACGGGAAGGTGGACGGAGTACCTGCGATTGTTCGGCGATCTTGGAAAGCAGGCGAGACGCTGGACACCGACGACGGAGTTGGACGAGCAAAGCTCCGTCGGACGTTTCCGGTGAGCTCGGTGGGAATATCCGCGGGGCCGAAGTCTCTGTAGCCAGACGATCGGCCGAGGCAGCATATTCCCATCAGTATCACCCCGCATTATGATGTACTTGTGGATACTTGCAGTCCCGTTGTATGTTCGTCGTACACCAGCAGTGCCTGCGGCTTCCGCATGCGCACTGCCTGCACTCAGGTTGGTCTAGATGCAGACGGATCTCTCACCAACGCAGGAGTTACACCATGATTGATTTCAAACCACCCGGCCTGGCGGCCGCCATACTTACCACCGTGGCTGTGCTCATAGTAGTATTGTCTCCTTCTCGCTTGTCGGCTCAGACACCGACGCAATTGTATGCACACCCGGAATGGTACGTCCTCATCCAGGACAGCATCTATGCAAGGCTTGAACATAACGGTCAAATCCTTGACACGAACGAGTACTGCCACGCGGCCTCGTACTGGTACGAGATGATCTATGATTCCACCAATCGGGTCGATTACATCTTCAGCGAATGCAAGCTGAACAACGGAAGAATCCGCTTGCGGAACTGGAACTATGGCCGGCTCTCGACCGCATCGATTGCCGAGTACAACGACAGCTCTCGCACGGATGAGGTGACGCTGGCCGCCGGAGATACCATCAGTTTCTACCGGGATTTTCACTGGTATAATCCGATGACGAAGGCTCAGAACTTCACGAACTACTTCGCCACCGACACGCTCGATTTCGTGGTCGATCTGATGGATGCGGCCACGGGATTGCGCCTGGCCCTGCTCGACAGCTTCGGCGCGCTGCCCCGGGTTCCCGCGGGAAGCCCGGTCCTCTACGGCCTCCATCCGATCATGGCCGTGGTCAGCTTTCCGGTGCCGGCGGCCATTGCCGGGAAACGCGCCTTTGTCCGCGTGCGCATCGATGCGCGGGGAGATGGGCTCTATCAGCCGATTCGCAGCGACGGTCCGTCGGTCGGCCTGTCCAGAGCTCTCAGAACGGGCATGTACGACGACTATCTCCGCCTCTTCGGCGATCTCGGCAAGCAGGCCGGACGCTGGACGCCGACCACTGCGGAGAAGAAGAGCAACGGCCAGCTTCGCGTAACCGTTACCGGAGGCAGGCACGCGGTCATCAGCTTCGAGGCACCGAAGGATGGCATCGAGGCATCACTGGTCGTCTACGATGCGCTCGGGAATCCGGTATTTATTCCCTTCGTTATGCCGAACATGACCGGAAGGCAGACGGTCGACTTTCAGTTTCCTTCCTCCGGCGTATTCCTGGTTGTGCTGCGGCAGAACGACGAGGCCCTTTCCACCACGAAAGTCGTCGTCGACTAGGAGGCACCATGAAATCACGATGCATGATCCTGGGAGTACTAGTACTCATCGGCGCCTCCGGGCAATCCGCCATCGCACGCAACGAGCGCGTTCCGCCGCCGCGCACGTACATATCGAGCGGAGGGCTTGGCGACAGCGAGCCCTGGCTTCCCACACCTGATGACCCGAGCAGGATGAAGACGAGTGCGGCAACTGAGAGATCCTCTGACTGTAGGTACATTCAATGACGGACTCCGAGATGCGGACATCACCGAACCACGTCACGGGCATCATCAGCTCTGGAAAACAGAGCGGGCCGGACCGCCATTTCGGCGACCCGACCCGCTCACAGGATTCCCCTGGCTCTCAGCACATAATCATGAATCCTGCGCCGTAGCGGTGCTCATGACTGCCAACGTCAGGCATCGCGTGCATTGAGAGCCACAAATGCGACAGCCTAAAAACACAGGCACCATATCATTTTGCGATTATCAGTGGATTCGAAACAACATGGCCGCCTTGATTGATTACGCATCTATACATGCCTTGAGCAAGTCCACTTACGGAACATCTAAGTGAATAACGCCCCTGCGGCTGTTCACCTTCAAATAGAGTTGTGACAGGCATGCCCAACAGATCGACCAGAAGGATTTTCACGGATTCTTCTTCTGGCACATCGTAGCTAATCGCAAAGGCACCACTTGCAGGATTTGGTTCGATCACAAAGCCCAACTTGGAATCCAACTCCGTAAGTGCCGGCTTCATCAATCCACCGACATAGAGCGACATAGTATCGACCTCAGACCATGCCGACTTTTTACCTTGAGAGTCCACGGCACAGACGCGAAAGTAACAGACAGTGGGCTGCGAAATGGTCCACACATCCGGCAACTGCCAGATGAATTGGCTTTCCATACTGTCCGTTGAACTCAAAAATTGCCAATTAACACTACCTGACACTTTAACGCCCCAATCCATATTATAATAGCGGACATCTGGCTCAATATTCGGCTCCCATTTCAATCGAAACTTATAGGTTCTATCCAGAGTCGGAGGTCCACCTATCCCGATTTTCGCATAAGAGTCCACTTGAAGGGATTGTGGGCGTGACGGAGAGCACTGAATCGCATTCTTAAAATAGAACTTGACGTTGACGGCACTGTCTGTTTCTCCAACAATCTCAGCAGCGAATTTCGTCGTCGTCCCAGACGGCTCAAACGTTCTTGTTGACGGATTGCTCCAGGGAGAGAAGACACGATCTCCGCCTAAAATCCATCGATCTTTACCATCGCCATAGATCTTTGCACGGTCCCCAATCACAACGCCGCCGTGATTGGGATTCACATACGCAATAATCGACTGTGAGAACGTTGTACCGGAGCAATTTGTCCAAGATCCGTTATACTCTCGATCGAACGAGCCGAACATGCGTCCGAGCGCGCCTCGAACAGCGATCGGAAGCATTTGACTTGAATTCCAAGGCGCTGGCGTTACGCCGCTAGGGCATCCCAATTGAGACCAGCTCCAGAGCCCATCAGCACAGACAGGAACAACTTCCCCCCCAAACTCGCGCAGAATGTACAGACCCTTTGACTGCCCTGGAGTTCGATCGACGACATCGTAGGAATACAGATCATTTGGATCATACCCCGGTTCACCAGGCTGTGGCAGGCTCGCTATATACGATGAGGGAACGGACCGATGGTTCTCAAAAATAAACCTCGGACCACTTCCAGCCGCCCAAACCTGGTACGCCTCCCCCGTCGTCGCGAAGTCCCTCAACGTCACCAGCGTGTCAACTAGAGCCGTATCCTGCGAAAGATTGTACAGATCGATCCAGTGCATATACCATCGTTCGAGAGCATTCATCGAACTGCTCACATTCGCGGATCGATGCCCCATCAACGTCCAGACACCTCCCTTTTGCTGATGGTCGAGACCAAGTTTGTGCCCGACCTCATGAACAGGAACGTCAAAGTCGTAGGGATATAGCTTTGCATTCAGGATAGTAACCCCAGAACCGGGAGCCGGGTTGGCCGTACTCGGATAATCATACATCGTAACGAAGCGCTGTGGCACCCCAAGCAAACGATTCACTCCGATCTTTGACGGCAGGTACAGACCATTGGACGTATTCAAATTCTGATCAAGCGCTGCTAGTTCTGCAATTCCCTCAAAACTTCCAAAGCTCTTGTCGCGTATGCGCGTCTTAATGGTATCCCCCGTGACAGGGTCTGTCTTCGGCTTCCCTTGAGCATCCAATTGAGGAGTTAGGAACGATCCATCGCTACGCCAGAATACGAACATCAGGTCAACATACGAATCGGACCCCGGGGCATGAAGATAGTCGCCGTTATAAATCCAGCGATCAAAAGCAGAGAAGTCCACGCCGGCGCTATCGAGCCGCTCAATCATGTGCTTGACTGCCCAGTATCGGACATTACCGGAAAAATCAGCACCCGCGTCTTCGGGATGCCCGGCCGCCACTGCCGCCGCCAGGGTGATGGGCTGGCGGTACTGCGCCAGACTATATCGAGTGATGTGCCAGTACGGGTGGCCGATTATCGTAAGCTTGCCGAAGCTCTGATCATGAAAGTATGTGGTAATGTTATACTTCTTCCCGCTCGACTGATTCACCGCCTTGTCGATGATATTCGACATCATCGGCTCCGGGCCCTGGGGCAATGGGAACTTGGGCCAGGGCTGGCCGGTGGAATTATCGTCATCGTCCGGAAACTCGAGAAACAGAACCAGGGCATTGATAAAATTATTTGGTCCGGTGATTCCAGGCAGACACCGTCCGGACCCTGACACGGAGGGAAGTGCCGTTTGCTGCATCTGTTGCGTCGGATCACCGCACGCCGGCACACTCTGAGCCGGCAGCCATGATGTACACAGCACAAACAGAATCATGCAAGAAACCATGCTCCGACACAATGGAGCCAAGGCAAAAAGCCGCATAGCATATCTCCTAACGAAGGGTGGCACAACGACGCGCTTACCAGCACGCCGGGTAACGGAGCAGAGTATCTTCGACATACCTGCTCCACATGGGTGATCCAAAACTACCAGGCCTGAGGATTCCCTCGGAGCTCGGATCACCGTCTGGTCACACGCGAAACGCATTGACCGCTACAGTCTCAAAGGCACAAACACGATCAACCGGCAGTGACGTTACGCGGAGACAACGGGATTATTCGGCCCGTCCAGACCATGGTTCAAACACGAAGCGGCATGAATCGATTTATTTGCAGATAAGGAACTGTGAGAAACTGACTCGCTCTCCGTTGACGATGCGCGCCATGTACCAGCCGGCCGGCAGATCCTGGCGCACCTTCAGGTCCAGGCGTCCATCCCCCACCGGCCCGTCGTAGAGCGTCGCCACCACCGTGCCGAGCGCGTCGACCAGCTCCAGACGGAGCCGATCGGCCGGCGCCGTCGAGCGAATCGTGATGGTCGGATGCCCGGCGGCCGGGTTCGGCGTCACGATGATCGATCCGGCGGCATTCGCCTCCGTCTCACGGCGCACCGATGAGGTCGGCCTCGTCTCATAGACTTCGAAATTATCCACCGCGGCAACGACGGAAATGTTGCCCAGCGTGTCACTCGCGCGGAAGCGGACGCGCATCCGGTCGGTAAGCGGGAGCTCATCCTTGGCGAAGATGAAATAGCGCTTCCATCCCGGCCGCCCATTGATCTCGGAGAAGACCGTCTTCCAGGTCATCCCGTCATCGTTCGAGATCTGGATCCGGAACGTGTCACGCACCGAATCACGCACATCGGATACATACCAGCGATCGAAGCCGATCGTGGGGTCCGTCATGGCGCTCAGATCCATCCGTGGAGAGGTCAGAGTCGTGGTCCCGAAGTTCACATCGTTCGTTCCCACGAACGTTCCGTAGACCGGCTTGCCGGTCTCGAAGATGTAGCCGTCGGTTCCTCCAGGTTCGGTCGGCGGCTGATAGGCCCAGTCGTACGGACCGGAAAGCGTGGGAAGGGTCCGCACCCAGCGACCGGTCAGCGCGCCGTCGGAGGGGTCGCTGAAGCTCCAGCCGAGATCCAGCGACACACTGTCGATATAGCCCGGCTGTAGCGTGAACGTCACTTTCTCCCCATCGCTCGCGGCGGAAACCAATTTCCGCTGGGGTGCCCAACCCCAGCGGCCGACCATCAGATCGAATGTCGAGTCGCGCGGCAGGAGCACGGAGGTGGGATTGCCGGCTATTCGAGGAGCGTATGCGTCCTTGATGGTGAACGCAAAGCTGTCGAGCATGCGGGCCTCGTGATCCCGGACCTCGATTCCGAGCCCGACCATCGATGCCGGTTCAAGGGCGATGGAGAGAGTATCATCCTTCACCAGCGTCACCTTGGTGTCGGTTCCCTGGAAGCCGAACTGGCGCGTGGTGAGTGTCAACGCGTCACCGGGAAAGCCGCTGATGTAGTAGCGCCCCTTCGCGTCGCTCGTCACGGTCGCGCCGGTCTCCGGCACGGTCACCCGCACGCCGGGCATCGGCGCGCCCGTCTCGGCGTTGCGCACCACGCCGGAGACCGAGGCGGCCACGGCGTTGTTGAACGTGAGCACGTAGAGCCCGGTGTTCCGGTCGCTGATGATGATTTTGCCGGAGGGGAAATAGGGGAACACCTCCCAGACGCCTTCGTACGATCCGGTCGGCCCGGGATACGTGTCGTAGAATCCGACCTCGCGCGGATGCACCGGGTCGATCACGTCGATCACCCGGACGCCCGCGGTATACCAGGAACAGAAGGCGTAGCGCCCCTTCACGTGGACATTGTGGATGACGTCGTTCGGGCGCGTGGTGTAATCCGCGACCTTCGAGATGTTCTCCAGATCGTGGATGTCCCACACCTTCAGTGTCTTCGGCGTCGCGCCGATCTCGTCGGTAGTGAGCACGTAGCCGCCGTCGGTCGTCATCTCCGCGTTGTGCGTGCCGCTGTAGGGATAGGTGATCGTGGTCTTGTAGACCGGATTGGCCTTGTCGTGGATATCCCAGATGTCGCATCCCTGGCCATAGACCGCGGCACCGAGCATCGTGTCGTTCCGCACCCAGGCGTCGTGGAAATAGTAGGTACCGACGGTGCCGATCAGACGGGGATGCGTCGGATCCGGCTCCAGGTCCATGATCACCGCGCCATTGATGCCATAGGACCTTCTAGCTCCCGTGTCGTTCCTCATGTATCTGCTCGGGCCCATGGCATACAGATAATGATCGCGGATAAAGACCGTATGCGCGGCGATGAACCCGGTGGAATCGACCCTCAGCAGCCTCGCGGTGTCGGGGAGCGCCGAGAGGTCGATGATCTGCACTCCCTGCGAGAGGTTAGTGTCCTTCTCCTCGGTCACCACGTACGCGTAGTTCTTGTACACCTTCATCTCGCGCCACGGGTTGCGGGGCCCCCAGATGTAGGCGACCTGCCGGATCGGCTTCTCGGTGACGTCGATGATATGGACGCCGATCTGCGAGCCGAAGATCGCGTACTCGCGCCCGTCCGGCGCCGTGTAGCCCCAGAGCGCCGAGTGCGCGCCGACGGAATCGACCGGGTTCAGGTGGTCGAACAGCGTCATGTTGAGCGCATCCTGCGCCCGCAGATGCGGGACGGCAACGATGGAGGCAATGGCGCAGAGGAGCAGAAGCAGGTTGACGCGTACGGGTCTCATGAGCGTTCTCTCGCTGAATGGATCTCCACGTCCGGGAGCATCGATCTTCGGTTCTCGTCGAGGTCGAAGGTCAGGCGTCATCATCACATCGCCGCCACGCTCGTCGCGGGGAGGGCATCGGTGCCAGCGCATCAGCGCAATCGCGTCAGCGTCAGTGCGCCACGGCAACGCCGGCGGCGAAGGAGCCGATCTCGATCGTCCGCCGGATGGTCCTGGTGGCCACGTCGATCACGTAGACAAGACCCGGAACCTTGTCGCTCCCCACCGTCGGGTGATGCGCGTCGCCGCTGGTGTTCTCGCAACTGACGTAGGCGGTCTTCCCGTCGGCGGTGAAGCCGACCGCGTGCGGCTGCGCCTTCAGGTCGGAGATGGTCGCGGTCACGCGGCGGGTGGCCGCGTCGATCACCGACACGCTGTTCGAGCCCTGGTTCGGCACCCAGATCTGGCTTCCGTCCGGCGTGGCGTCGAGCACGAGCGGACGCAGCCCCACCGCGATGCTGTCGACTACCTTGCCGGCGGCCAGGTCGATCACGCGGATCTCTCCGGAGCCGCGGCAGGAGATCCAGAGCGTGGCGCCATCCTTCGAGAGGATCCCCTCGTACGGCACCTTCACCGCCGGCGATCCCGGCGGAAGCGACGAGCCGGGAACGATCGGGATTCTCCGCGCCACGTCGAACGTGGCCAGATCCACCTCGCTGATATCGTCGCCGGAGGCGTTCATGGTATAGAGGAACTTCTCCGACTTGCCGAGCACCACGCCGTGCGGCGCCAGCCCCACCTCGTCGATCAGCTTCGTCATGGTCATCGACGCGGCGTCCACCTTGTTGATGAAGCGCTGCTGGAGCGTCTGGTCGAAGTTGGAGACGTAGAGGGTGGAGCCGTCGGCGGTGATGGCGATCTGCGCCGGGGAGAGTCCGACCTGCGTCATGCCGAGCTTGGCGAAGGTATGCGCGTCGTATTTCTCGATCGATCCGGCGGAGATCAGGTTCACGTAGAGATAGCGGCCGTCCGGGGAGAGCACCAGGTTGTGCGGCGCCTCCGGCGCCGACGAGCTGTCCGGGCGGGTGCCGACGGCGACGTAGCGCATCAGCCGCTCGGTGGACAGGTCGATCACGCTCAGCTTGTCCTCGGCCTGCGCGGTGATGTAGACGCGGGGGCGGGCCGGATCGCCGAGCGCCACCTGGCCGGCATCGTTCTTGGCTCCCTCGTCGATCCACCGCTTGATCACCTGGATCTGCTCGATCGGGAGGGGATCGCGGCCGAGGGGCATCCGCGGCGTGGCCATCGGCGCGATGTTCGTGTCGGTGCTGATATGCTGGAGCAGGTGGCTCTTGCGTCCCGAGTAGGGGATCACCACCGCGCCGTAGGAACTGGAGCCGGTCATCACCTCGTCCCAGCTGTTCAGGGAGAGATCGCTGGCCCGCTCGCCGGACATATGGCAACCGCCGCCGCCGCAGGAAGCCTGGAAGATCGGCGCGATATGCTTGGAGTAGACGATCTGCTCGTTGGCCCCGGGAAGGGTGATCGGGGTCGGCCCCACGGTCTGATCTTCTTCACATGCTGAAAGCAGCGCGCCCAGCGCGAGGAGCGGAAGGAGGATGAATCGTTTCGACATACGGTTCCTGCGTGAGAAACGCCGGGCTCGGGCCGGGCCTGCCCCCTGATCCGGCAAAGAATGTCGCGGAAGATGCTCGGAACGCGCCACCCCGGCAAGGGGTAAATCGGGTGAAGACGCGTCGGGCCGCCCCTCCCGGAGCGGTCACGCACCGGGAGGGGGCGACGCGGTGACGAGCCGCCGGAAGCGGCCACGACGCGGCCGCCGGCATGATTGGAGCGGGAACGCAGTGGTATGAACCGAATGTAACAACGGGGCCGCGCAAACTTCCGCGCCATTCCCTCCCGAAAGTGCGTAGTTTTGCGCGCTTCTCCGGATGGCTCATCCGATATCCCTCATCCGATTCGGCCGATGGAATCCCCATGGAGGAAAACGAAGATATTCTCGATTTCGACGAGGAGCTTCTCGAGGATCTCCGGCGCCTGATCGAGCTGGAGGATCAGGGGGCGCTGCGCGCCCTGCTGGTCGATCTCCACGAGGCCGATATCGCCACCCTCCTGAAGAACCTCTCGGAGGAAGAGCGCCACTACATCCTCGGCTGCCTGCAGGACGAAGTCGTCGGCGAGGTGATGCTCCATCTGCCGGACGAGCAGCGCGAGGATTACCTGGCCGAGCTCGAGCCGAAGCGTATCTCCGATATCGTCGAGGAGATGTCCACCGACGACGCGGCCGACATCGTCTCGGAGCTCTCCGAGGATGTGGCCGAGGAGGTGCTCCACAACCTCGAGATCAGCGACAGCGAGGCCACCGGCGAGATCCGCGACCTGCTCCAGTATGGTGACGACACCGCCGGCGGCAGGATGACCACCGACTACGTCGCCGTGGAGCAGAACGCCACGGTGGCCGAGTCGATCGAGCGGATCAGGGAGTTCGTCAAGGATACCGAGCTCGATGTCTACGTCCTCTACGTCGTCGATGCCGACTATCGCCTGATCGGCATCGTCCGCCTTCAGGATCTGGTGCTCCGCCCGCCGCGCGCGCAGGTGAGCGGGTTCATGCAGACCGATATCGTCACCGTGGGCCCGGAGGAGGCGCAGGCAGTGGTGGCGCAGGTGATGCAGCGCTACGATCTGGTCGCCGTGCCGGTGGTCGACGAGGAGACCTCGCTGCTCGGCATCATCACCTTCGACGACATCGCCGACATCATCGAGGACGAGGCGTCGCAGGACATGCTCTACATGGCCGGCATCACCGACGACGAGGTTCCCTCCACGCCGCCGCTGGTGGCGATCCGTCGGCGCCTGACCTGGCTGGTGATCAACCTGGGGACCGCGTTCGTGGCCTCGATGGTGGTGGCGCAGTTTCAGGGGACGATCAAGAAGTACACGGTGCTGGCGGCGCTCACGCCGATCGTGGGAGGGATGGGAGGGAACGCGGCGATCCAGACGATCACGGTGATGGTGCGCGGCTTCGCCCTCGGCGAGCTCGGACGCGGACGCTCCTGGCGGGCGATCAGCAAGGAGTGCACGATCGGCCTGCTGAACGGCCTGTCGATGGGACTGCTGACCGGCGGTCTGGTCTGGATGATGTACGGCAAGCTCGGCTTCGGCATCCTGATCGCCGCGGCGATGATCGCCAACCTCTTCATCGCGGGCCTGGCCGGCGCGGTGATTCCCCTGGCGCTCCGGCGTCTGAAGATGGACCCGGCGCTCGCCTCCGGCCCGATCGTGACCACCTTCACCGACGTCTGCGGCTTCTTCGTCTTCCTCAGCCTCGCCACCCTCACGATAGGCTGGCTCCTCTAGGTCAACGGCTCCTCCTTCCCCCCTGCTCCCATCCCGTTGAACGGGCCGATCTCGCATCTCGCCGATCTCGCATCTCGCCGATCTCGCATCTCGCCGATCTCGCATCTCGCCGATCTCGCATCTCGCCGATCTCGCATCTCGCC
>JBEHWX010000120.1:0-16824 GCA_048498995.1 Bacteroidota bacterium | reverse complement strand
CGGCTCCGGCCCCCGCTCCCGCGCGCCAGGAGAAGAAGACGGAGAAGCGGCAGGAGGATCGCGGCGGATCGCGCCAGGCCGAGCCCTCCGCGGAGTCGGGCGAGGAAGCGCCGAAGAAGAAGAAGCGCCGCCGTCGCCGCGGTCCGAAGAAGGATGGAGTCGAGGGTGGAGGTGAGGAGATCGGCGGCGAAGGTGGCGGTGGGGAGGATCGTGGTGACGATGGTGGCGGCGACGATCGCGGCGGCGACGATCGCGGCGGCGATGAGGATTGAGACCCGGCGACGATGACGCCACGCCCCTGAAGCTCCGTGATCGTGACTCGTACCATGCGACGCCCTCGCGCCCAATCGGCGCGGGGGCGTTCTCGTTCGCGGCCGGGACATCTCTCTTCTCTCGATTCTCTTCGCTATGTTCGGGAATGCCCGACCGGCGCGTAACCCCGAGGTCCGCGCGATCTGCCATCTGTCGGAGAGCATCGTGAACAGACTCGTTCGAAAGCATCCGCTGGCGGTCCGATGGTTTCATTGGATCAACTTCCCGGTCCTGGCCCTGATGATCTGGAGCGGCATCCTGATCTACTGGGCCTACGGCGTCTATCGCATCGGCTTCGGTGACGTCACCATCCTCCGATTTTTCCCCTCCGGATTCTACGATCTCTTCTCGATCGATCACAGGCTGGCCGAGGGGATGGCGCTCCACTTCTTCTTCATGTGGCTCTTCGCCATCAACGGGGCGCTCTACGTGATCTACACCATCCTCTCCGGCGAGTGGCGCGATCTGGTGCCGCGCCGCGGATCGTTCCGCGATGCCTTCGGCGTGCTCCTTCACGATCTCGGGATACACCGGAGCGAGCCGCCGCACGAAGGCAAATACAACGCGGCGCAGCGGATCGCCTATACGGCCATCGTCCTGATGGGGATCGGCTCGCTCGTCACGGGGCTGGCGATCTACAAACCGACGCAGCTCGGATGGCTCACCACCCTCCTCGGCGGCTATCGCGCCGCGAGGGCGGAGCACTTCGCGCTCACCATCGGCTACGTCCTCTTCTTCGTGATTCATATCGCGCAGGTGATCCGCGCCGGGTGGCGGAACTTCCGCTCGATGGTGGCCGGCTACGACGTCGTGACCGTCGAGGAGGCGCGTGATGAGCGGCGATGAGATCAGGTCTGAGAGCTCCGGAGCGGAGCGCCCCGGAGCGGACGGCGGAAATATCCCGACGCCGGATGAGCGGATCGTGCGCCCCGCCTCGGCGTCGGTCGACGCGGAGGTGGAGTGGGAGATGCGCCGGCGCTCGCGGCGCGCGTTCCTCGTGGGAGGGCTGGCGGCGATCGCCGGCTATGGAGGGTGGCGCTTCCTACGCGACGCTCCGATTGAGGATGGCGTCCCGGCTCCCTTCCGGAGCGTTCTGCGGGGGAACGAACGGCTCTGGCGCGGCTTCTTCGGCAACGGGCAACTTGCCCCGACCTTCCCGGTGCGCGCCGCGTCGATGCCGAAGGTCAACGGCGATATCGGCCTCGACCCGCGATGGGACGCCGCCAACTGGCGCCTCCGGATCCATGGCCTTGGAGAGGAGTCGGTACGGATGACGCCGGACGGGCGTTTGGAGCAGGTGCCGCTGCTGGTGACGATGGAGGAGATTCTGGCGCTGCCGCGCGTGGAGATGGTGACGGAGTTCAAGTGCATCGAGGGATGGAGCACGGTGACGCACTGGACCGGCGCGCGGCTCTCCGATCTGGTGATGCGGTACGGCGGCGGCGGGCGTGCAGGAAGCCTCGACCGGATCGCGGGACGGCTTCCGGAGTACGTGTCGCTGGAAACGCCGGACCGCGGCTACTACGTGGGACTCGACCTTGCGAGCGCGCTTCATCCGCAGACGCTCCTCTGCTACGCGATGGGCGGGCGCATGCTCACGCCGCTGCATGGCGCTCCGCTCCGGCTCGTGGTGCCGGTGAAATACGGGATCAAGAACATCAAGCGGATCGGCGCCATCCGCTTCACCGCCCAGCGCCCCGCCGATTACTGGGCCGAGCGCGGCTACGACTGGTACGCGGGACTTTGAAAGCAGTGACAGCTGCCGGGGGGGCATATTCGGCCATCCCCAAGTGTTCTCAGGCCCCATAACGGTACCTGATATTGGCTCAACTTCACCTACAATGAGTTGCTGTATCTGGCGGTTTGTGTTGAATGTGCTGGCCATGGGGCTAGTGGCATGTTCGTGCTTTGGGCAGTCGTCATTGTCGGTCCAGGATGTCGATGCTACGCGTGCTCCCGTGATTCAAGCGTCGATATCCGCTCGTGATACGTATGGAGAGCCTCTCTCCAACCTCTCCGCATCCGATGTTGTCGTTACCGATAACGGCGAGGTCTGCCCTGTTCTGGGCATGGATTGCAATGCTGGGGCGGCACCTGTCACGCTCTCCACCGTCATTTCCGTCGACATTTCGACATCGATGTCGGTATTCACTGAGTTGGGCCGGCGACGTATCGATGTCGCGAAAGCGGCCGCCGATGAATGGATATCCCGGATCCCTGGTGGAAGATGGGAGTGTGCCATAGCGAAGTTCAATGATCGTACATTCATTGCTCGGGATTACACGACCAACCGACTCAAGCTGCACGAGTCGATTGGCGGATTGACACCCAATGGGGGTAATGGAGCGGATGCCATGCTGACGTTCCCCCCTTCCGGCGGATTGCTTGTGGCGGCGACTGGTAAGTACCGCCCGCGGTTCGTGCTGCTCTTGACGGATGGTGAATATATGTGGGAGAATGGCACGGCGTCCTCAATCGCGGCCGTCAAGCGAAGTGGGGCCGTTGTTATCGCACTCGTGATTGGGCAGGTTGCCACGAACGAGCTCCGTAGCGTGGCAAGCGAATCTGGTGGGGTTCTCTATGAGAATGTAGCGTCCGAAGCCGAGGCGCGCCAGATTGTGCGGAAGACGCTGAAGGATGTTGGGGTTCCGGATCCTCCGAGTTGTACGATCTCCTGGCGGACCAGGAGTGTATGCGTACTGGAGCACTCTGTCACGATCTCGATTCCGCGCCTTGGTATATCCGATACGTGCAGGTATTCGGTTCCCGCTGGAGTTCTTCCCCGGCTTGAGCTTGATCCTTCCATCCTCGATTTCGGCCCGGTTCTTCCAGGGCAGTCCGTGGATACGGTGGTTACGCTGACGGCAGTGAATGGGGATATCGAGATCCGTGACATCGTCAGTGATAACACCCGGTTCCTGCTGGTGCCGGCTGATCCATTCCCAACGACTGTTCTGCATCCTGGCGAGAAGCTGCAGATTCATCTTCGCTTTCTCCCCTCCGACTCCGGCTACACGTTCGCCCGGTTGCAGGTCGAGAGCGATGATTGTGGGCAGCAGCCGATTCTGGCATCCGGCGGCTTCCCTGGTAAGGTCTCGACAACGAGGTTTCTCCATGTAACGGCGCCGAATGGAGGTGAGCGTCTCGCGGTAGGGGACACGTTCAGCGTCACCTGGTCCGGATTGCTCCCGAAAAAGAGCGTTCGTCTCGAGTACAGCCACGATCTGGGACAAACATGGATCCCGGTAAGCAATGAGGCAGCGGGAAACAGCCATGTCTGGACGGTGCCAAATACCCCCAGCGACTCCTGCCACATGCGCGCCGCGCAGATTGCGACGGACGCTCCGGTATTACTTGAACGAGAAACCGAATATGCCCTCGGGTTGGAGCGGCGTGACATAATCGGCCATACTGGTACCGGGTTCAGCGCCAATGGTGGCTTGGTTGCACAGACGATCTGGCCACGATCTTCCGATGGGGTGGGGGGGCATCTGGAGGTCTGGATCTGGAACGCGTTCACTGGCAAGGTTATGCGAACGGCAAAACCTGCTTCGGACTTCGTGAGTGCGATCGCACTGCATCCGAGTCGCAACCTCGTAGCGCTTCTTGTCGGGCTGCGAGAAATCGAGATCCGGGATGTCGATACGTGGACACTGGTTTCAACGATTCCCGTGCCCTACGTTCCAGGGTTTGGATCCTTCGCTCCACCACTGCGGAGCTTCGACGTCGGCTGGAACAGGCTCATGATTGCCTGGAGGTCCGAGGGGTATACATCGACTGCTGACGATTCCGCGCGAATCATCGACGTCAATACGGGAGCTCTTGTCAAGAGCTTCGTGCAACCGAAACACGTGGTGGGCGCCAGTATCAGCCCCGAAGGCACGAGGGCGGTCTTCGGTTTGCGCGACGGCAGCATCGAGATCTGGGATGTACAGACCGGCGCGCGCATCAACACAATCCCGGCGTTCATTGGTCTGTATGGAGAGTCAAATGGGCCGGTGTTCGACAGGACGGGAACACGGATCGTTGCCGCTGGCACCACGCTGGATCGCCGGGATAGTATCAAGATCTGGGATGCCGCCAGCGCGAAGCTCCTCCTTGCATTTGCTTCCGAGCACCCGCCCGCGTTCCTCCGCATGAGCCCCGATGGAAGACGTATCGCGGTGGGAAGCGGGCATTATGGCGGGTACGTCACGATCTGGAATATTACGGGAGCTCCTTACATCGAGCGTCGTTTGGGATCCAACGTCGAATCCGCCGAATTCTCCCAGGACGGCCATCGCATCTGTCTGTTCGAGTGGAGGGATTCCAGTCAGCGCTTCGACGCGCCAGACGCGATCTGGTATCTCGATGACCCGCCGTCGGAAATCGACACCTCGGATGCTCCCTGGTCCATCGTGACGCCGCGAGCGGATGCCGCGGATCTGGATTTCGGGGATGTGGTCGTCGGCACATCCAAGGATTCGGTTGTTACGGGGTTCATTCGCAATTCCGGTTCGGTACCGATTCACATTAACAGCCTGCGGATCTCGGGAGCGGGCTCGATGGCGTTCTCGCTTCTGTCGAAGGGCAGGTCAACGAGATTGGCTGCGGGAGATAGTGTCCCGGTCGAGCTCCGTTTCGTTCCGCCCGCGGTGGGTCCCTACTCGGCTATTGTCGAGATCCAAACCTCGACTACACCATTATCAGCGACGGTCCGGGGGAGAGGAGTCCTCCCGAGTGCCGAGCTCGGCACGCAGTTTATCGATTTCGGCGCTATCGAGATCGGCAATGTGAAGGACTCCGTGATCCAGGTTATGCTGAAGAATGTCGGGACAAGCCCACTGACTGTTCGCGGTGTCATGCAAAGCGGTCCCGACATGGCTCAATTCGCCATTCTACAGGGAGGGGGCTCGCTACAATTGGCTCCGGGAGAGGAATATCCGATCGCGCTTCGATTTGCTCCCAGATACATTGGAAGAACCAGTGGCTCGCTCACAGTCGACTTTGATGCCGCGGGATCTCCTGGGACGATTCAACTCTTTGGCCAAGGCGTCGGGGGAGATGTGGTCGTTGCCGATACCTCCGCGCGCGCCGGCGACCGCATCGGCATCCCGTTGAAGCTGGTCGGCCCACGAACGTACCTGGGCAAAGCCGGTGTTACCACGTTCTCCGCGCTTCTCACCTTCCGTCGGGACGTGCTCATTCCACTTCAGCCCGTTGAAACGGTGGGATCATACGGTGACTATCGGACCGTGAGATACCAGGGAAGTTGGGACGGGGGGAGCGACATCATCGCGCGCATTCCGGCGGTCGCGGCGTTGGGTGCCGTGGACAGCACCTATGTCGATCTCCTCGACTTCGACTGGATCGACAAGGCGGGCAATCCTTTGGGCGTTGATGTGGGAACCACCGGAGGCACCTTCCGAGTGACGGACATCTGCACGGCGGACGGACAGCGTCTTCTCAAGGTCGGCGAGTTCGGATTGAAGGCCGCGCATCCGGACCCGGCACGGGATGAAGTGGTTATCGAGTACGATGCGATCGAGCACGGGATGGCCAGGCTGACTCTTACCGATGCCTTCGGGCGAATCCTTTCCGAGCGTTCCGAGGAGGCGAGCGTTCCAGGACACTACAGTCAGCGTTTCGATGTTTCAGCATACCCCTCGGGGGTGTATCTCTATTCGCTGCAAACGCCGACCGAGAAGCTCACGCGTCAGTTCCGGGTACTACATTGAGATTCCCTTTTCTTCGTTCTGGCGCGATTTCTGCCCTGTGACATTCCGAACTGCGCATGATGCGCGTGTATGGCGCCGGAGTTCGGCGCGAGATCGTCACGCGAGCGCGAGGAGAATTTTCGATGAAGATCTGGACATTCGTCTGCGCGGCCTGCCTGGCCGGGCTTGTCGGTCTCGCCGGCTGCGGCGGCGGCGATGAAGGAGCTGATATTCACGTGAGCACCTCGGGTGGCTCCAGCGATGGCTCGGCCCCCGCGGTGGTCGATACCGTGGTGCAGAAGCAGGTGACGGTCGATACCATCGTGCACCAGCGCACCGATACCGTCGTGCTCGACAACCGGACGCCGATGCCGGATACCGCCGCCAAGCCAGTCGTCGTCACCGCCTCGGAGCGGCGACTGATCGATCTCTGGCTCATGGCCCGTCGCGATTCGGTCAACGAGTTCGGCGATGCCACCGGCACCTACTACGCCGGCGGCACCCCCCTCTTCGACGAGGCGACCGGACAGAAGGTCGACCGCTACGAGTACATCATGCGGAAGCATCCGGATCGCCCCTGGCGCTCCACGAAATAACTTCTCGGCCGTCGCGCGTGATACGCGTTCCCATGCGGCGCCGGTTGCCCAAGAGATCTGTCGCTCGCCCTCGATGGCGATGCGGGATTGAACGGAAATGACAACGCCGCGATGACGTTCATGGGAACATCATCGCGGCGTTCTTCGTGTGCGGCTCGTCGCCATGGCGCGCGACGAGCGTCGAATCATCCCATCTCCGCGAAGCGGACCGAATAGACCGGCGGGAAGTTGTTGCCGACGCAGTACCAGGAATCCCCGCCATCCTCCGAGGCATACACGTTCCCGGTCGTGGTGCCGAAGACGAGACGGTCGTAGCTGCTGTCCAGCGCGTGGCGGAACGTGATGTCGTAGCTGTGATGCTGCGGCAGTCCGTCGGTGAGATTGCGCCAGCTCGTGCCGCCATCCTCCGTGCGGCAGACCGAGACCTGGCCGCGAATCGCCATCCGCTTGCCGTCGCTGTCGGCCGGGACCACCCAGGCCACGTCGGGATCATCCTGATGCGCGGCGATCGCGAAGCCGAAGCGCGCCGGCCCTTCCTGATCGGAGATGTCGCTCCAGCTCATGCCGCCATCGGCGCTCCGGAAGATGCCGCAATGGTTCTGCTGCCAGAGCACGTCCGGGCTCGACGCGCAGTAGGCCACGTAATGCGGATCGTGCCCCACCTCCGGCTCCGGGTTCGGAAGATACTCCGCCTTCAATCCCTTGTTCCGCGGCGCCCACGTGGCGCCGTTGTCGGTGCTTTCGAACACGCCGGCGCAGCTGACGCCGACGAGGATCCGGTTGCTGTCGCGCGGGTCGACGATGATCGAGTGGATCCCGGCCTCGTCACGTCCGCCGCCGAACCATGCATCGGGACGCGAGGGATGGTTCCAGAGCGATTCGACGAGGGAAAAGTTGTCGCCGCCGTCCTCGCTCACGAAGAGCCCGCCCGGCTCGGTGCCGATGTAGACGCGCTCCGGGCGATCGTTCCCTCCCGGCGCCACGTACCAGAGATAGCGCACCGTGGCCGGCACTCCCGGCCGGACCTCGGTTCCCTCCGGATATTTCGGCGCCGTGATCTCGCTCCAGGAGGCGCCGCCGTCGGTCGAGCGATGCAGCTTCTGTCCCCAGTGTCCGTGGTCGATGGTGGCCCAGAGCGTATGCGTGCGAGCGTCGAGCGTCGCGTAGGGAATCGGCTGGCCTTCGAAGTCGATCCGCGCGGCCTGCCATCCGCGGTCGCCGTTCTTCAGCGTGATCAGGCCCTTGCGGGTTCCGAGCAGCAGGTAGGTGTCCTTGAAGCTCATGGCTCGTTCGAGGATTGTGTGAGGATGGAAGGATCGGGGCGTGCCCCGTGATGCGTCCCGTGGTGTGTCCCGCGACGCGCCTCGTGGAGACGCCTCGCGGGTATCGGCTCCGGGACTCAGCCGCCGGAGAGCGCCTGCAGGATGAAGACGTTGTCGCCGCTGGTGACGGCATCGGTCAGCGCTGAGCGGTCGCGGATCAGCGTGTCGCCGACGAAGATGTTGACATGCTTCCGGAGCGATCCCCGCTCGTCGACGATGTAGTCGGTGAGGCCGGGATGGAGCTCCTCCAGCGCGGCCACGATCTCCGCGATGGTCGCTCCCTCCACGGAAACATCCGCGAGATTCGGGAAGAAGCGCTTCAGATGGTTCGTGAAGGTTACGCGTGCCACGACAGGTCCGGTACGTTCGAGGGTTGAGGATTGTCGGGATCGGGGGAGCCGCGCCATCGTGATGCTGACGGTGCACCGCGTGGCCGGGAGACAAACGTACGATGCTTCAGCGTCAGACGGAAGTGCCGAGCCTGCCCGTGCCGCCGGCCCGTGGCGACGCCCCGTTGCCATGGGCGGAAGGACGCCATCGGCAGAGGAGGCCGCTCGATGCGCGCTCGTGGCCGGCTCCGGAGCGTGATCGGCGTGTGGGGCTCGGCGGACGATTGGGCTCCCCGATCCCCGGCAACGCCGTCGCGGCCGGCCATGATATGCGGGGGAAGGCTCCAGGCGTGATGGGCGCCGGCATGGTGAGCGCTCCAACGGAAGGGCGGAGCTCGGCGCGCGCGACGGCTGCTCCAGGCAGGTCGTGGATGGAGCAAGCCAGTCCGTCGCGCGCGCTGTTCCGGTCGAGCCCCGTCAGATGGCCGATGCCGGAGCGGCACGTGTCGAGCATGGGAAGATGTGCCGTCGTAGTAGCCGCCGTATCCGCATGCTGTCGCGCGAGAACCGTGGGCGGGAGGGGGAGGAGATGTCGCGGAAATCGATCCGGCGCGGCGCGGAGTGTCCCATCGGAGTGTCCCATCGGATCGGCGTATCGGGTGTCGGGCGGAGCGCCGGTGGATGTCGGCCGGCCGGGCGTCGCGAAGCGGGGGCACCGGCGATCGCTCTAGCGGTCGCTCCAGCGGTCGCTCCGGGATGTCGTTCGGCAAGCCGCGTGAATGCCGGCCTCATGCCATGGCATGGCCGACTCGGGAGCGTCGTGCGCGAGATGCCCGCGCGCGGGGACCGGTCGCACAAGAAAATCGGAGCATGCCTGGGACATGCTCCGACGGGTTAGGAAGAACATTGGGGTGATTCTTCCGACGCGCCCGTATCCCACGTGGCTCAATGTCGCGATGCCGCCGATGTGGGCGCGCTCCCGTGCCGTGCCTCCGGAAAGGAAGCGGCGCGAGAAAAATTGCAGGGGATGACGCGTGTCACCGTCGGGGGGTCGGGGCGGCGATGGGCCGAATCGTGGAGGGGTGGGATCCGCCGCGCGATCCGGCGCGTCGCGCCGCGCGATCGATAGCGGGAACACGAGGGGCCGGGGAAAGTTACCTCCCCGGCCCCGCGAAGAGGCGGAGAGGGTCAGACCTGGAGAACGCCGGGGTTGAAGCGGGGAACATCGCGGTTATGGCTGGCCACGGCCAGGCCGCGCGAGACGATCCGTCGCGTCTCCAGCGGATCGACGATGCCGTCGACCCAGAGCCGGGCCGCGGCGTAGAGCGGATGGGTCTGCTCGTTGTACCGGTCCTGAATCTCCTTGAGCATCTCCTGCTGGCGCTCGGGGGAGATCGACTCGCCGGACTTCTCGAGCTGGGCGAGCTTGATCGTCAGAAGGGTCTTCGACGCCTGCGCTCCACCCATCACCGCGATGTTCGCGCTCGGGTAGGCGTAGATCAGGCGAGGATCGTAGGCCTTGCCGCACATCGCGTAGTTGCCGGCGCCGTAGCTGTTGCCGACGATGAAGGTGAACTTCGGGACGGTGGAGTTGCTGACGGCGTTGACGAGCTTCGCGCCGTCCTTGATGATCCCTCCCTGTTCGGCTCGCGTGCCGACCATGAAGCCGGTCACGTCCTGGAAGAAGACCAGCGGGATGTGGCGCTGATTGCAGTTCATGATGAAGCGCGCCGCCTTGTCGGCCGAGTCGGAGTAGATCACGCCGCCGATCTGCATCTCGCCGGTGGCCGAGCGGACGATGCCGCGGTTGTTGGCGACGATGCCGACGGCCCATCCGTCGATGCGGGCGTAGCCGCAGATGATCGTCTTGCCGTAATCGGCCTTGTACTCGTCGAGCTCCGAATCGTCGATGATCCGTGCCAGAAGCTGATAGGTATCGTAGGGGCGGGCCCGGTCGTGGGCGATCACGCTGTAGATCTCCTGCTCGGAGAACTGCGGCGGTCGCGGCGCGATCCGGTCGAAGAGCTTGTGCTGGCCGAGGTCGGGGCCGAACTTGGAGACGAGGCTCCGGATGGTGGCCAGCGCCTCGCGATCATCCTTGGCCTTGTAATCGGTGACGCCGCTGATCGAGCAGTGCATGGTGGCGCCGCCGAGCGCCTCGATATCCGCCTTTTCGCCGATGGCCGCCTCCACCAGGGCCGGTCCGGCAAGGAAGAGGGAGCCGTTGCCGTTGACGATCAGCGCCTCGTCCGACATGATCGGCAGGTACGCGCCACCGGCGACGCAGGGGCCCATGATGCAGGCGATCTGGGGAATGCCCATGCTGCTCATGATGGCGTTGTTCCGGAACTGCCGGCCGAAGTGCTCCTTGTCCGGGAAGATCTCGTCCTGCATCGGCAGGAAGACTCCCGCGGAATCGACCAGGTAGATCACCGGCAGGCGGTTCTCGATGGCGATCTCCTGGGCGCGCATGTTCTTCTTGGCCGTCAGCGGGAACCAGGCTCCGGCCTTGACGGTCGGGTCGTTGGCCACGATCAGGCACTCGCGTCCCTCGATCACGCCGATGCCGACGATCACGCCGGCCGAGGGGGCGCCCCCCTGTTCCTTATAGAAGCCGTGCGCGGTGAACAGGCCGATCTCCAGGAAGTAGCTCCCCGGATCGATCAGCAGCTCGATCCGTTCCCGCGCCGAGAGCTTTCCCTTGGCGTGGAGGCGCTCGACCGCCTTAGTGCCCCCTCCCTGACGGATCTTCTCGGCCGAGGCGGAGATGGAATCCAGGAGGGCGATGTTGGCCTCACGGTTCTTCTGCGTGGTCGCGTTCTCTTGCAGTGCCGATCCGATGCGCATGATGCTTTGGTCAGGTTGATGCCGTCGATGCTCTCAATGGAAGCCCCAAACATACGACGTCAGAGGAAATCGGCAGCACCGGAGCCGTCCGCGGGGAATCGCCGGGGTGACGTGATCTTTCATCGGCGTGTTTGCCGGTCACGGCGGGTTGGCGCGCGTGCGGGCTTCGGCGTAACTTGCCCGGTCCGTCGCGCCTCCCTTTCCGGCCGGCGGTCCTACGAACACAGTCCCTTCGAACCTGGAACCGATTACATGGAACCGACACTCCATATGAAGCAGGGCGCGAACCTGCTCGACCGCGTCCTTCAATTCTATCCGATGATGCGCGAGGGAGATTCCGCCGTCGTGGTGCTGACCGAACAGGACTGGATGGTGCTGATGGATTTCGCGGAGAACCCCGAAGCCAAGGAGCTCATCCCCGCGCGCGTCTCCTCGATGACCGTCGATCGTCCCACCCGCACGATCCGCCTGGTGACGGACGACTGCGCGGTGGACGTGAAGATGGGATAGCCGATCCCGGATCCCGTGCGCGTCCGGCAGGGCGCGCACGGCGATTCAGATCCGCGCGCGCATCCTGATCGGGGCACGCCGCGGATCGCCCCTCAGATCTCCTCGTCGAATCCCCGCTCGAAGTACTCCACGATATCGCTCGCCGCCGCCTCCTCGTCCGGACCATCGAACGTCAGCGTCAGCTCCGATCCCTGCTCGGCCGCCAGCGTCATCACCCCGATGATGCTCTTGCCGTTGATCTTCATCCCATCCTTCAGAATCGAAAACTCGCTCCGGTATTGCGATGCCTTCTTCACGATCGTGGCGGCCGGGCGGGTATGCAGCCCTGCCCGGTTGCGGATCTTCACTGTCCTCGAAAGCATATCTGAAGAGAATTGAGAATGAAGAATGCGGAACCATGAAATCACTGCCGGCCCCGTGCGGAATCACGGCCCCGGAAAGCGATATCCGAACTCCGCGCGGGCGTCGAATAGCCGTGCGGGCGTCGAATAGCCGTGCGGGCGTCGAATAGCCGTGCGGGCGTCGAATAGCCGTGCGGGCGTCGAATAGCCGTGCGGGCGTCGAATAGCCGTGCGGGCGTCGAATAGCCGTAGTGGCGTTCAATTGAACGCCTCCCGACTTCCGGCACCCGCGATGCCCTCCGCCCCCCCGCGCCCTCCGGCACCCGCGATGCCATCCGTCGGCGGGCGACCGGCCGAGTCGATGAAGTTACGCAGCGGGGCGGCTCGTGATACCGGCGCCGCTCGTACCCCGCGTAACGCGGGCATGGCGCCGGAGGCATCTTCGGAGAGAGCTCAGCTGTTTCGGTTCATCACCATCTCGGCGAAGAGCGTCAGCATCCGCCGCGCCCCGTCGTCGCCGAGCGGGGCAAGATCGTGCCGCGCGAGCTCCGTGTACGAGCGTATATCGCGCCAGGCATCGTCGATCACGCCGAGGCGCTCGTAGAGTTCCCGCATCGCCGGCACCGACTCGGCCGGCAGTCCCTTGTTGGCCAGCAGCCGGTCGAGCAGCGCGCGATCCTCGGCGCTCTCGGCCCGCTCCAGCGCACGGATCAGCAGATAGGTCCGCTTCCCCTCGATCACGTCGCCGCCGATCCGCTTGCCGAGCGTTGCTTCGTCCGCCGTGATGTCCAGCAGATCGTCCTGGATCTGGAACGCCAGCCCCACGTGCCGCGCGTAGGCGCACAGCCCGTCGATCTGCTCGCGACTGCCGCCGCCGATCAGCCCGCCGACCTCCGCGGCCATCTCCACCAGACGCCCGGTCTTCATCGCGATCATCCGGAGATAGTCGTCGAGCGTAACGTCGTCGCGGACCTCGAACTCCTTGTCGAGCGCCTGCCCCTCGCAGACGTCGATGATGCCGCGCGAGAAGGCGTCGAGCACGTCGACGATCCGCGTCGGGGGATTGTCCAGCAGGACCTTGTAGGCCAGGCCGATCATCACGTCGCCGGAGAGGATGGCGGTTCCCTCGTCCCACCGGGTGTGGACGGTCTGGCGTCCGCGGCGCGTGGCGGCGCGGTCCATGATGTCGTCGTGCACCAGGGTGAAGTTGTGGAGGGTCTCGACGGCGACGCCGGCATCGAGCGCGGCGCGGCCATCACCGCCGACCGCCTCGGCGGCCAGCATCACCAGGGCGGCGCGGATCCGCTTGCCGCCGCCGGAGAGGACGTAGCGGGTCGGCTCGTAGAGGGAGGCTGGCTCGCGTCCCTCGGCCAACCCGGCCAGGCGCTCGTCGATCAGACGCTTGTGGGAGAGATAGTGTTCTTGAAAATCCATGGTCTCGGTTGGGACGCGATATCCGGGCGCCCCGGCATATGCAACATCGCGCGTGGCGAAAGAGTTCGTCTCCGGCGAAAGATCCGTCGGGCTCATCTCAGCGATCGTTGGGGGAGAGTGAACGAAGCGGGGCCCGTCGCAGATCGGCGACGGTGCGTGACCCGGTGAGGAACATCGCGCCGCGGAGCCGGCGTCGCCATCCCTCGAGATGATCGGCCAGGGCCGCGGCTCCATGCTCCATGAGCACCTTCAGCAGGGGGCGGGCGGCGCCGACGGCGTGGGCGCCGAGGGCGATGGCCACCGCGGTATCGCGCGCGCCGGTGATGCCGCCGCTGGCGATCAGGGTGGCGCCGGCCGCCTCGCAGAGCTCGCGGGCGCCGATCACCGCGTCGGCCGTCGGGATCCCCCAGTCCCAGAAGGTGATGTCGCGATCGCTCGAGGCATCGCGGAGCATCTCCACGCCGGACCAGCTGGTGCCGCCGGCGCCGGCAACGTCGACGTGGCGGATGCCGGCATCCAGCAGCCGACGGATCACGCCGGGGGAAAGTCCGGCCCCCACCTCCTTGACGATCAGCGGCAGCCCGAGCGACGAGGCGAGCCGCTCGATGCCGGCGAGCACCCCACGGTAGTGTGGGTTCCCTTCCGGCTGCATCAGCTCCTGGAGCGGGTTCAGGTGGATGGCGAAGGCATCGGCGCCGACCGCGTCGGCAAGGCGGCGGACCACGTCGACCGCCCCCTCGCGCGCGATCTCCGCGCCGCCGAGATTTCCCCAGAGCGGAATCGAGGGGGCGGCGCGGCGCGCGGCGCGGAAGCTCTCCACGTAGCGCGCGTCGTCGATCATCTGGCGCTGCGACCCGACTCCCATCGGAATCAGAAGCGACTCGCAGACCTCCCCCAACTCCCGGTTGATCCTCTCGGCCTCTCCATAGCCGCCGGTCATCGAGCTGACCAGCAGCGGCATCGAGCAGCGCTTGCCGAAGAGCTCGATGGAGGAATCGACCTCGTCGAAGTCGATCTCCGGCAGGGCATTGTGCTCCAGCTCGAATCGCTCGAGTCCCGTCGTCTTCGATCTGAAGGTCACATCCTCGCCGACACAGATCTCGACGTGCTCCTTCTTCCTGCTCGATGTCTTCGCGGCGTCCGGTCGGGTCGTCGCATCACTCATGAACGCACTCCACAGCTACTACTGACGGCAAGATAACCCCGACAGCCGGTTCTCAGTTCCGCGGCCGCTCCGCGATCGACGGCGGGTTTTCCACATTTCGCCCGGCGGGAGGGGGGAGGAGGGGAGACAACCATCGAAGAAATCGGTTTTGGTTGATCTTGACAAATACCGATCGCACATAGCCTTCTTCTTGCTTACTTCAAGCATAGCTTTTAGATTGCTTCCGCCTATGTTTCCTGGACGTTGGTGATGTATCTTTCCGGTGAGCTTCCTGTGCGCGGTCCGGTCAGGCATGCTCGACGGACGTACGCCCCGCATTCTCACCCTCCTGATCAGCCGAGCTTCGTGACGGCCATCGTTGGTCGCGCGTCCCGCGCGCCGCGCCGTCGCATCCGTCTTTCTTCTCCTCGACGTCTTCGGATGAATACCATTCTGCTCCTGATACTGAGCGGTATCGCGCTCCTGTTTTCCCCGGTCGCGGGGACGGCGGCGCCACGCCCCGTTCGGACAGGTGTTCATCCGCTCGCCACTTCGTTCGCGCTTCCCGATTTCGACGCGCGCCTCCTCCTCCCCCCCGCTCCGCCGGGACGCATCATCGGCTCCGGCTCGTTTACCCTGTGCGAGGGGGATAGCGTGATCCTCTATACGACCCCGACCTTCCGGCGCTACCGCTGGACGAACGGGGACACCAATTCGGCGATCGTGGTGAAGGATGCCGGCAGCTATGGGGTAACGGTGACCGACGCCAGCGGCGGCACCTTCATCCTCGATCCGGTGGCCATCACGATCATTCCGCGCCCCCGCGTGTCGATCTCCACCAACGGTCCGCTCACCATCTGCGACGGCGACAGCGTGCTGCTCGATGCCGGCTCCGGCTTCGCCAGCTACTTCTGGTCGAACGGCGTGACGACCCGGACCCTGACCGTCCGCCAGTCGGGCGTCTACTGGGTGAGCGTGACCGGCTCGAACGGCTGTCCGGCCACGAGCGCGAGCGTGAAGGTCAACGTCGGCAAGAAGCCGAATCCGAAGATCTTCGCCACCCGAGGCTTCGAGGTCTGCGAGGGAGATACGACCATTCTCTACGGCTACGGCGGCTACGCGAAGTATCGCTGGTCGACCGGGGATACCACCCAGTCGTTGATCGTCACCGGCCCTGGGGACTGGGACGATTATCGTCTGACGGTGACCGACAGCAACGGCTGCAGCGCCACCTCGGAGATCTATCCGGTCAAGTTCCACGTCAGGCCGCTGCCGCGCATTCTCGTCGACGGGCCGAAGCAGTTCTGCGAGGGGGACAGCATCACGCTCGACGGCGGATCGATCTACAATACCTATCGCTGGTCGACCGGGGAGATCGGCAGGAAGATCATCGTCAAGGAGCCGGGGAGATACTGGGTATCGGTCACCGACGGCATCGGCTGCCCGGGGCAGTCGGACACGGTGACGATCGTGGTGAACAAGCGCCCGACGGCGGCCATCTCCGGTCCCGGCGCGGTCTGCCCGCACTCGACCGCGGTCTACACCGCGCCGAAGCGTCCGGGGCAGACCTATATCTGGGGCATCACCGGTCCGGGGGCCGTGATCACGGCGGGGCAGGGAACCGAGAGCGTGACCGTGCAGTGGGGGTTTCCCGGCACCGCGGCGCTCACCCTGGTGGTGCGCGTCGACTCCTCCGGCTGCACCAGCATGACCGCCACCTCCGTGGATGTCGGCAATGTGCTGAAGCCGAAGATCACCTCGAACCGGTCCACGACGCTCTGCACCGGGGACACGGTGGTGCTCGACGGTGGCTACGGCTACACGAGCTACAAGTGGTCCACCGGCGCCACGACCCAGCGGATCTCCGTCGGCGCTCCCGGTGCCTACACGGTCACCGTCGGCAACGACATCGGATGCTCCGGCACGTCGGACCCGATGACGGTAACCGCGGCCACGCCGCCGAAGCCGGTGATCACCTCGAACCGCCCCACCGCGCTCTGCTTCGGCGACAGCGTCCGCCTGGATGCCGGCGCCGGCTACGCCAGCTACGACTGGACGAACGGGGAGAAGACGCAGACGATCATGGTGAGGAACGCCGGCAGCTATGCCGTGACGGTTACCGACCGGAACGGGTGCGTCGGCGCCTCCGGTCCGGTCTTCGTGGTGCTGCAGCCGCCGCCGACGCCGCGCGTGCTCGGGCCGAACGTGGTCTGCCGCGCCTCCACCGCGATCTACGAGGGATCGCGCGACGGCGGCATCCTCTTCGACTGGAAGGTCACCGGCGGCACGCTGC
>JBEHWX010000119.1:0-16917 GCA_048498995.1 Bacteroidota bacterium | reverse complement strand
GCCCGGAGAACCGGCGACCACCCCAATATGGCTGCGTATGAAAGATGAAATGTATCGTGAAACCGATAATCGTCATCCTGGATGTGGTTGTCGGTTAGAGCGGACCCTATATTGATGCCATTGCATCTCTGAATGACGTACTTTCTCCCTGATCGATCGACCTCGAAAATTTCCATTTCGATAATTCGTGGAAGTTGCTCAAGTTGGCTGTAGCCTTCATCGAATAGACTTGTATATGTTGGGTGCATGGGCCAGCGGCTCTGTATCTTGGAGATGTTCTTGGTAGCGGCTTCTCCTAGGCTGATATTGGCCGAGTTGGCGGCATTGATTATGGATCTAAAGATATCGATAAGGTGAGAGGATAGTACGTCTCGGTTCTTAGTAATCCTACTTGCTTGGGCGTCGTTTAAAAGCGATCCTGCTTTTGCTGCTAAGTCTATAAGGTCCGTCTCGAAGCCCGTTGGGCCGGACTGTCTTGCGGTTTGCGAGGTGGATTGTATGTCGTTAAAAGTCATCGAGTCGTCGGGCCTGGCTTCGTCCCAGTTGCCCATTTCTTTGAAAGCTCTTTGCGCTAAGAGGCTCATGTCTAATGAAGCTCTAGACGCGATATTGCTGAAATACCATAGGGTGTCACCGAACTCCTCTATTACGGTGTCTTGATACTTGGTGAACGCCTCCTGATCTCTCTGCTTCTTCTTGAGCGCACTGAGAAGGGTTCCAATTTCTCCAAAGAGTCCAAGAAGGGCAAATGTAAGACCATTAAGCTCTGGCTGCGAGTTTTGGTCTGACTCTTGAGCGACCCCTTGATATTTGTTGAGTGCGATATCGCATGTGCATTGATTGCTGGCTACTGGATGGCTATTGGTGTTCATTATGATGTTCACATTGTGTGGTTGAGCTGATAACGCCCTAGCAAATTTTAGTAGAATAGCATGTTGCCTGAAACGAGCGTGGTGTTGGAATATACGATCCGAAGCGTAACTGATGCAATGCTCCCGGGACCCCTGTCCGCTCAAGCTTAAGTCCTTTCTAGATTGCATGCCCTGCATTGCGTCAGTATGTCCGTCAGTGGCCCTTCTTTCGTGATTCCGCATGTCATGCTATGTTGCGCTTTGATTCTCGGTGTGATCGCCTCCTTTCGGGACAGCTACCGGCATCCTCGCTTCCTCCAACCCTCTATGTCCTCTCCTACAACCTCGCTCCGTATCGCCATTCTGGCCCTTCTCCTTGCCGCCGCGCCGGTTGCTGCCTCGGCGGCGGTGCATCCGCTCGATCCGTTGAGCGCGGAGGAGATCGCGGCTACCACGCGGATCATCCGCGCCGCGCCGGAGTTCCCGGCCGGGGCGCTCTTCTCCACCATCGTCCTGCGCGAGCCGCCGAAGGATGAGGTGCTCGACTTCCATCCCGGAGATTCGTTCCGGCGCGAGGCGTTCGCCATCCTGATGGACATGGCCACCAACCGCACCTTCGAGGTCGTCGTCGACCTGAACGATCAGGAGGTCGACTCGTGGCGGGAGGTACCGGGGGTGCAGCCGCAGGTGTTCATGGTGGAGTACGACATCGTCCCCTCCATCGTCAAGGCCGATCCCCGCTGGATCGAGGCGATGCGCCTCCGCGATATTTCCCCGGACAGCGTTCAGATCGATAGCTGGGCCGTCGGCGCCGTGCCGAACGGACGGGGTGGACGTCTGCTCCGCGCCCTCACCTACTACAAGGGGAGCGCCGGCGCCAATTTCTACGGCCGGCCGGTCGAGGGAGTCTCGGCGCTCGTCGACATGAACACCCGCTCGGTCGTGGAGTTCAGCGATGCCGGCCCCAGGCCGCTTCCGCCGCCGAGCCAGCAGCTCGATACCGCCGCCATCGGCGGCACGCGGGAGCGCCCGAAGCCGCTTGTCATCACCCAGCCGGAGGGAGCCGGCTTCCGCCTCTCGGGCAACGAGATCCAGTGGCAGGGGTGGCACTTCCGCTTCTCCGTGCATCCGCGCGAGGGACTGGTGCTCCACACCGTCGGCTATGAGGATGGAGGGCGCGAGCGGCCGGTGATGTACCGGGGCTCACTCTCCGAGATGGTCGTCCCCTACGCCGATCCCGATTCCAACTGGCGCTGGCGAAGCGCGTTCGACGTCGGCGAGTACGGCGTCGGGCGGCTTCTGAGCCCGCTGGATACCGGCGTGGATGTTCCCGCCAACGCCGTGCTGCTGGACGCGACCTTCGCCAACGATTCCGGAAGCGCCTACACGCTGCCGCGCGCCGTCGGCATCTACGAGCGGGACGGCGGCATCCTCTGGAAGCACTACGACACCTATTCGTTCACGAACGAGTCGCGCCGCGCGCGGGAGCTGGTGCTGATCACCGTGGCGGCCATCGGCAACTACGACTACTCGATCGCCTGGATCTTCCATCAGGACGGCACGCTCGAGGTGGACGCGGGGCTCACCGGCATCATGCTCCCGAAAGGCGTGGCCGATCGGATGTCGCACGATCACAGCACCACCGGGAGTCACGGTCACCTGGTGTCGCCGAACATCGTGGCGCCGCACCATCAGCACTTCTTCTGCTTCCGACTGGACATGGATGTCGACGGCCCGGACAACTCCGTGGCGGAACTGAACTCGACGCCGGTGCCGGAGGGGGAGGAGAACCCGACGGGGAACGTCTTCGCGATGACGGAGACGCCGCTCGGCTCGGAGCGGGAGGGGGCGCGCAGGATGGATCTGGCGACTGGAAGGATCTGGAAGATCTTCAACCCTTCGACGCAGAACGCGCTTGGGCAGCATTGCGGCTACATCCTGGCGCCGGGACCGAACGTGGTCCCGCTGGCCCTGCCGACCGCTCCGGCACGGAAGCGGGCGGGCTTCATCGACAATCATTTCTGGGCAACGCGGTATCACGCCGGTGAGATGAACGCGGCCGGCGCCTATCCGAACCAGGGGCCGAGCGGCGACGGGCTTCCGGCCTGGATCGCCGGCGACGAGTCGATCGACAGGGAGGATGTGGTGCTCTGGTATACGATGGGGGTGACGCACATCCCGCGGCCGGAGGAGTGGCCGGTGATGCCGGTGACGCACCTCGGGTTCAAGCTGCTGCCGGCCGGCTTCTTCTCGCGCAATCCGGCGCTCGACGTGCCGAAGTAAATGCGCCGGAAATTCGAGGTGAGCTCGCGCGTGCCGAGATGCGGCACAACGGCTGTGGGATCGACATCGAACCCGAGGCAATTAAATACCGTTATTGCCAATTCTCGAGGAGTGCTGAACGAGGAGTGCTGAACGAGGAGTGCTGAACGAGGAGTGCTGAACGAGGAGTGCTGAACGAGGAGTGCTGAACGAGGAGTGCTGAACGAGGAGTGCTGAAACCGGAAGGCTGCGCGAATGCGCGGAGGAAGGACGCCGTCGACCAGCGTGTCGTGCGAACCGGGATGTCGACACGTCAGGCCGTAACCAGCATGTAGTAGGGGCGGGCCCCCGTGCCCGCCCAGCCGGATCGGCGGATGGATACCAGCCTCAACGCCTTGTACAAACGCGATTGCGCTCATCGACGACATCGGCCAGTATGTCGTGGGAATATACTCTCGTGCACGGCTGTCGAAGCGAGATGTGAATGCCGGCGCCACCGAATCCTACGAACGTGAACGCGGTGGCCGGACATCGGATAACGGAGCGCAGCGTGAGTTCGAGCTTCCGTGACCGCCCAACTGGCGCGGCGGGTGAGCATCAGCGCTGTTGTATCGTACGAACGTGACGGCGGTATTGGTATGCATCGGTCGGGGCATCGCATAAGAGCCTATCATAAATCCCGTTTTCAGCGATCTTTGGCGGATTTCTCGGAATCACGGGAAGCCGCGCCAACACTGGGTTCAGATCGCACTCGACCTTGGTCCGAAACATCCCCCCAGGGAGGCTTTGGAATGGGCTCTAAACAGCCTCTCACGACATGAGGGGCGCACGCTAAAGACGTGCGGCTACCTCTCCGCTTCCCTTCGAGTATCTTCATGCTGTGATGGGCTCGAAGAGGCACTCACGACATGAGGGGCGCACGCTAAAGACGTGCGGCTACCTCTCCGCTTCCCTTCGAGTACCTTCATGCTGTGATGGGCTCGAAGAGGCACTAACGACATGAGGGGCGCACGCTAAAGACGTGCGGCTACCTCTCCGCCTCCCTTCCATATCTACATGCTGTGATGGGCTCGAAGTGGGCTTCCATGCTGGCCGAGGCCGGAGCTGCTCACCCGCCGTGCGCCATCAGCGGGCACGCCGGTGAGCGCCGACACGATACTCGGCAAAGCATAATTCCTGGTTTCGCCATCGTCACGGCGGGAGGATCGGGAGGATCTTTCCGCCGTCGCTTTTGCGGGGTGCCCTGAACGCGACAACGGATCAGTTGCCTCACCATCTTCCCCCATCTCCTCATCTCACAAAGGGGAAGCGCCCCGGAGCTTCAGGTCCGGGGGGGACGCGAGCTCGGAGCGCTTCCGGTGCGAACTACGATGCTGCCGGAGTCGGTGCGCCGCTTCATCTCACGGCGGGCATGCTCTCACGGCCGGTGACGTCTCTCGTCCGGTCACCTCCGCGGCAGGACGATGGTGACGGTGGTGCCCTGCTCCGGCTCCGACTCGACCTCCACGGTGCCGCCATGCACTTCGATCACCGCCTTGACGATCGCCAGTCCGAGACCGGTTCCCTGCGTGCTCCGCGTCCGATCGCCACGATAGAACCGCTCGAAGATCCTCGGAAGATCCTCCTTGCGGATGCCGATGCCATGGTCGGTGACCACGATCCGTACCTCGGCCGGCGACTGCTGGAGGATCACGTCGACCACCGTATCGGGGAGGCTGTACTTGGTGGCGTTCTCCAGCACGTTGAAGAGCGCGCGGCGTATCGAGGTGATCTCGCAGGTAAGCTCGATCGCCTCCTCGAACTGGATATTCCAGCTGATGTTCTTCTCGGCCGCCAGCGCCGACAGATGGCAGATGCTCTCGAGCACCAGATCGTCGATGCGCGTGTCGGCGGCGCGGTTGAGCGTCTGCCGGGCATCCAGCGTGGCGAGCACGAGCAGATCGTTGGTGAGCAGATCGAGCCGCCTGGCCTGTCCGGTAATCCGCTGCAGCGCCTGCCGGAGATGATCCTCCAGGTCCTCCCGGAGCAGGAGCAGGTCGAGCTCCGCGCGCAGCGAGGTGAGGGGGGTGCGGAGATCGTGCGAGGCATCGGCCACGAAGCGCTTCTGGTTGGCGTAGGCCTCCTCGATCTGCGCCATCATGTTGATGATCTCGTCGGTCCGCTCCCTGACGCGCGCCTCCAGCAGGTCGTTGGCCAGCTTCAGCTCCATCTCCGCGTGCTTCCGGTCGGTGATGTCGATCGTCATGCCGGTGATGCCGATCACATTCCCCTGATCATCCTTCAACGGCTCGACCGCCATGTCGAAGAAGGAGATCTGGCGCGGCATCGAGATCCGGATCTCGCGGCGCACGCCACGTCCCTCGGCGAGCACTTCCCGCTTCATGTCGACGATCGCCTCGGCTTCCACCGCGCTCGGAACGATGTCCACGTCGCGGCGGCCGACCATCGAGCGCTCGGGATGCTCGGCAAGGGCGGCGTTGTAGACCCAGGTATAGGTCAGGTCCAGATCCTGATTGAAGACGGTGATCGGGGAGTTCATGATCGCGACGCGGAGGCGCTCCTCGCTCTCGCGGAGCGCCTGAATGTTCCGGCGCTGCTCGGTGATATCGGAACAGGTGCCGATCCACTCCTGCACCACGCCGGCGTCATCCATTACCGGCACGGCGCGCGCCTGCACGAACCGGTAGGTGCCATCCTGCGCGCGCAGACGGAACTCCAGCTCGAACTGGCGGGAGGTGGCCAGCGCCTCGCGCCAGGCGGCCACCACGCGCTCCTGATCCTCGGGATGGATCGCGGCTTCCCACTGGTCTCCCACTAGCTGCATGGAGCGGAGCGGATCGCTGTTGCCCGATGGATCGATCCATGTGTTGTTCTCCGAGCTTCCGGCGCCGCTGACGTCGTTGGTCCAGACGATCTGCGCCATGGCGGTCACCAGCGACCGGTACCGGCGCTCGCTCCGCTGCAGCGCGAGCTCGGCCGTCATCCGGTCGGTGACGTCGAGGGTGAAGCCGGTGATGCTGACCGGCGCGCCGTTCTCATCGCGGTTGATCATCAGGCGCACATCCACCCAGATCACCCGCCCATCCTTCCTGATGCCGCGGAAACAGTCGTGGATCTCGTTGCTTGGCGATTCGGTGCCGAGCCTGGTCATCAGTCCGGGCATGTCCTCCGGGTGCACCACCTTCATCCAGAATGCCGGCTCGCTCTTCCATTCCTCCACCGTGTAGCCGTAGAGGGTCTCGACGTAGTCGTTGACGAACGTCGTCGCCGGTATCGCCGAGTCGGCGGTCGCGCGCGTTTCCCAGATCATCCCCGGGATCGTTCGGAGCATCGTGTCGAGGCGATCGCGCTCGGTGTTGACCATTGCCAGCAGGCGCTCCCGCTCCTGTTCCATCAGCTTCCGGTCGGTGACGTCGAACGTAAACCCGGTAACGCCGGTGGGGGTGCCGTTCTCGTCACGGTGGATCAGCAGACGGGTATCGGTCCAGATCACGCGGCCATCCTTCCTGATGGAGCGGAAGGTGACATGGAGCTCGTTCCGGCTCTCGTCGCCACGCAGCAGCTGCATCAGCGCCGGCCGGTCCTCCGGATGCACCGTCTTGATCCAGAAGCCGGGGGCCCGCTTCAGCTCCTCGGGCGTGTAGCCGTACAGGGTTTTGACGTAGTCGTTGACGAAGATCGTTTCCTGAGCCCGCGCGCCGGGAATGGTGCGGGTTTCCCAGATCATGCCGGGAGTCGTCCGCATGATCGTCGTGAGCCGGTCGCGCTCGCTGTTGACCAGATCCAGCAGGTGCTCCCGCTCCTGCTCCATCAGCTTGCGATCGGTGATGTCGAAGGCGAAGCCGATCGTTCCCAGCGGCGCGCCGTTCTCGTCGCGGCGGATCACCAGGCGCACGTCCAGCCAGATCACCCGCCCGTCCTTCCGGATCACCCGGTAGCACTCGTGGATCTCGTCGCGGACCGCGAAGTCCACGGCGCGCTTCTCGAGCCTCGCCAGGTCCTCCGGGTGGATCACCTTGAGCCAGAAGTCCGGCGTCGACCTCCACTCCTCCGGCGTATATCCGTAGAGAGTTTCGACATAGTCGTTGACGAAGCTCGTGTGCTGGGCGCTGCCGTCCGGGCCGTTGGTCGACTCCCAGACCATGCCGGGGATCGCCTTCATCATGGAGGTGAGGCGGTCGCGCTCCACGTTGACCAGCTCGAGCAGATGCTCCCGTTCCCGCTCCAACTCGACCCGCTCGGAGACGTCGCGGGCGATGCCGGTAATGATGGCGCGCCCTCCCCGCTGGCTTCGCGACAGGGAGATCTCGATCGGGATCTCGTGGCCGTCGCGGTGCCGGCCGGCCAGCCGCGCGGCGTTCCTGGAGCCGGACTCGCCAGCCGCGCCGTCGATCCTCGAGATGTGATCGACGCAGGCCGGGAGGATCAGCTCGATCGGCGCGCCGGCCATCTCATCGCGGGGATAGCCGAAGATCACGGTGGCGGCATCATTGACGAAGAGGATGGTGCCGCCGGCATCGAAGGTGACGATCGCGTCCGACGCGGTCTCGGCCACCGCGCGGTAGCGCTCCTCGCTCTCGCGCAGCGCATCGATCGCCTGCCTGCGCTCGTGCTCGGCCATCATCCTGGTGGTCACGTCCCTGGTGTTGATCAGGATTCCCCGCACCGCCGGATCGTCCAGAAGGTTGGTGCCGACCGATTCCAGGTAGATCACATGGCCGGACTTGTGGAGATAGCGATAGGTGGCCGTGTGCGTGGCGCGCGGCCTGGAGGCGAGCTCGAGAAATCCCTGGCGCACCGTCTCGCGGTCATCCGGATGGATCCGCTCGAACGTGCTCCGTCCGAGCAGCTCGTCGGGACGATAGCCGGTGATCCTCTCGACCGATATGTTCTCGTACTTCACGTTGCCGTTGGCGTCGACCACGGTAACGTCGTCGCTGCCGTGCTCGATCACGGTGCGGAACCGCTCGTTGCTCTCGCGGAGGGAGCGCTCGGTGGCGCGCTGATCGGTGACGTCGTTGCCGGAGCAGATGACGCAGGCAACGCTGCCGTCCGGGTTGAAGAATTTCCTGCTGGACCAGGCCACGACGCGGAGGTCGCCGGAGCGGGTCATCATCTGAATCTCGTCTTCCCAGCGGTCGCGGCGGGAGAGCACCATGGCGCGGAACAGCACGCGCGCCCGCTGCTCGTCGCCGCCGGGGAGGAGCTGCCACCAGGGGAGGCCGCAGACATTCTCGGCGCGATAGCCGCTGTTGAGCTCGAGCTTCCGGTTGAAGCGCAGGATCGTCCCCCGCGCGTCGAGTATCGCGATCATGGAGGTCGCGGTCTCCAGGATCGCGTCGATGAGCGCCGACTCGGCCGGGGCAACGCCGAGGCCGGAGCCCGCCTCCGCGCTCGCCTGAGCGCTCGCCTGAGCGCTCGCCTGAGCGCTCGCGTCGGTGCTTCCGCCGGAGCGCGCGTTGGACGCCGCCGGGGAGCGTGGATCGGTCGTGCCGGGGGAATCGTTCGATGGCGCGGCGTCGGGCGTCTCGGTTTCCGAGAACCGGTAGAGCCGCGTGATTTTTCCGCCACCTTGCCCGCCGCGGTTCGCGCCGTGGTGCGCGCCGTGGTGCCCGCCGCCGCGCGATCCGCCGGACTCATGCCGGCCGGATCCATGCTGGCCGGATCCGGAGGCGCCGGATCCGGAGGCGCCGGATCCGGAGGCGCCGGAGCCAGATTCACCGCCGGCGGACGCCGAACGGAGGTTGTAGGGGATGCCGGTGGTGCCGTCGTAGCTGGCGGCGATCCGGCCGCTCCGCTCGGCGCAGGCCGTCTCGTGCCAGACCTTCAGGTTCAGATGGGCGAGCACGCGGCAGACCGCCTGCTCCAGCGTATGGACGCCGATCCGCGAGCGCGAGACGATCTCCGCGTCGGCGGGAATGCGTCGCAGCGTTTCCGGTGAGAGGAGCGCGGGAAGAATCAGGATGATCTCGGGAGCGTCGACGCGGAGGGTGATCGAGCGGACGAAGTCGATGCACATCGGCTCGGCGGGATCGACGTCGACCACGCAGAGGTCGAAGGATCGGCGTCCGAGGGCGGCATGCGCGGCGCCGATGGTGTGGGCCACGTCGACGGCCGGCCGGACGCCGATGCGTAACGATGCCTCGTCGACCGCGGCAACGAGATCATCATCTCCGGTCAGCATGAGAATCTGAGGCGCCAAACGATTCATGACGATGAAGGATGAGGGGTTGTCGGGGCGGGCCGTGCCCATCGTCGGGAACAACGGTCCGATGGTGGTCCATCATGCGCGGACCACGTGGGGGCAGGGATCGGTCGGGGCTGGAGAGTGCCGAGAGGAGATCCGCCGCCGGCCGGGAGCCGGCGGCCGTGACTGCTGAATCAGTTTCGTACGAATCGATACCCTTCGCCGTCGATCGTCTCGATCGGGCTCGGAGTTTCCGGCGAGCGAAGATTCCGCGAGAGGATGCCGATCAACGTGTCGATCATCGTCGAGCGGACATCCACCTTGATGTTGCCGAGCGCCTCGCAGAGCATCTGTCGCGTTACGATCTGTCCGGGATGTCTGAGCAGACACTCCAACAGCGTGAACTCCATCTCCGTGACGTTGACGCGCTGGCCGCTCCGCGTAACACAGCGGCGGGTAAGGTCGATGACGAGCTCGCCGGAGGAAAACGCCGGCGGACCGTCGTCGTCGTCGAGACGGGTCAGAGCGCGGATGCGCGCGATCAGGTCGTTGAAATCGAACGGCTTGATGACGTAGTCGTTGGCGCCCTGGCTGTAGGCCAGCTCGATGTGATTCGAGCTGCTCAGGGCGGTCAGCATGATGATCGGCGTCGTGATGCCGCGGGATCTGAGCAGCTTGCAGATGGTGGTCCCGTCGAGCCTCGGAAGCTTGAAATCCAGGATGATCAGGTCGGACTCGTTACGCGAGCCCAGCTCCAGTCCCGATTCACCGTCGGATGCAATCGTGACGTCCATGCCGCGCTCGCTCAGCCCGCGGCGTATCACGTCCGAAATATGTGGATCGTCTTCGACGAGAAGTATTCTCATGGCACGAAGAGATTGTCGATCGCCCTCTGGACAGGCGCGCGGCGCGTGCCGTCGGGGCATGCCGGCCGAGAGGCGGAGTCGAACGAAGTGAGGGGATGCCGGCCCCGGCGGGCATCCGCGCCCGGGCAACGATGGGGCGCAATGATCATCTGCTGAGGAGAACCTCGCCATCCCCGGAGGAAGGGACGTACACCGGCGAGGTCGTGACCCGCCCGGCATCATGGGGCGGCGGGATCGGGGAGCGCTCGGAAAAAATGCGGGGAGCGTGGCCGTGGAGGTCGGCCGATGTGTCGGGCGGGCTGCCATGGCCGGCGCGACATCCGCGAATTCGATTCAGTTTCGATGGTCCCTGTGAATGCATCGAGTAGGCGTCCTGAACTTAGTCGCCGAAGATGATGATCAGATGATCCGATGAGCTTCCAGCAGACCCGGCGCCGTCTCCGCGATCGATGAAAGCACGTTCCGACGCGCTTTTCCGGCCGATCGCCGACAGGCGCCCACGATAGTGTCGAGACCGTTCTCGCGACGATTTCCTGACCACGCCGGAGCGCCGGGCGTCGGAGGCCGATCGTGGGGCCATGCGCGGTCGAAGCCCGGCGCCACCTCCCGGCCCGATATCGCGCCTTGCCGGCGCCACGGTGCGCGCCGGGACATTCCCTCGTGGCGAAGTCGCGCGTCGCGGCATCCGGCCGGGGAGCACGATGCCGATGGCGTCGACGATCGTCGTCGCTCCCCGCCTCGCGCCAGGCGGGCCCTGGTAACCACCGGCGCCGTGTCGGCGGATGCCAAGCGAAGCGACGGTCGAGTATACGCTTCGAGACCGACGAGCCGGGTGAGATGTCGCGCGCGGGCTTCGACGGAAGAGGGGCGGCCGTCGCCGGACGCTCCCGATGCGGTCTGTGTTGCGTGCATCGATCTCGACTGATATTCGGATGTCGTCCGGGTGGCGTCGGATATGGCACGGCCGGAAATTGCCGGGAATAATGGGAACAATTTCCGATGAATGGCCGGACACGTGGCGCGGGATTACTCGGCAATGGCGCTTCCGCCTCCGGCGCGGATTCCCGGTCACGGATCGGACTCCGGGCACCGGGCGGTTCCGGTCACGGGAGGAAGGTGGGGGGGAGCCGCGGCGCGGCCTCCCATGCGGCCTCCGGGGAGGGAGGGGGGAAGCGGGTCGGCGACGAGGAGGCCGATGGCAGCTCGGATGGCGTGCCCGTCGGGGGGTATTTCTTCGTTCGAA
This sequence comes from Bacteroidota bacterium, assembly GCA_048498995.1. GTDB lineage: Bacteria > Bacteroidota > Ignavibacteria > OLB7 > OLB7 > JBEHWX01. The sequence goes on along the minus strand of JBEHWX010000119.1, from coordinate 5,508 downwards.
CTTTTTTCTTCGGGGGGAGGTTGCATTCGCGATTTGGTGGTGTATATTTGGCCCGTCCAGTTCGGGGTCCACATATGCTCGCCTCCACGAGCCTCTCGTCACGGAACGTACTCGCCTCCACGGGTAAGCCGGCATGAGAATGTCGTTCCCTGTAACTCCTCCATAATCACAAGCATTTCCGAAACGCCGAAGCTCATCGAGATATCGATGCAGGTACAACGGTAGCTTCGTTACGGTTCAACACGGTCAATTGTGACAGACGCGCACTCAGCGATGTGCCGCCGCGATCCACCCCCGCGGCCGCGATGTCGCGTGCCTGTCGGGTTCTACACCAAAACCCAAAAGAGGTTCACATGCACTCCGTCACCACGTCACGTGTCGGGCGATGTTCCATGCGCCTGATGCTGTCGTTCCTCGTGCTGTTCGTGCTAGCCTGCATGCGGGCAAGTACGGCGCACGCGGGCTTGATGCTGTCCATCACCAAGCACAACGACGCTCCGAACCCCGTTCCCTCCGGTCAGGTATTCACCTATACGCTGGTGTATACGTGGTCGGGCGGCACCGGATGGTCGCCCTCGTCGCCGGGGACGCTGATCATCACCGATCCGGTGCCTTCGAACCTCGACGTGATCAGTGCCGCCCCCGGATCGCCGGTCTCGACGATCGTGGGCAACACCGTCACCTTCACGCTGAACAACATCGTCGCTCCCTCCGGAAGCGGCACCGTGCAGATCAACGTCCGCTTCAAGCCGGGCGTCACCTGCCCGGGAGATCGCGCCTGCAATCAGGCGAATATCAAGCCCAGGCAAGGCGAGCCGATCGTCTATTCCAACGACGACTGCGTCAGGGCATGGGCCGAAAACAAATGGCAATTCTACAAGAGCTGGGTCTCCGGATGCCTGGTCGACAGCGGCACGGTGGTCTACAACATCGCGCTGGTCAACCCGTCGGGCAACGACATCGGCGGACTCAATCTGAGCAACATCTCCCTCACCGATCTTCTCCCCCCGGGCGCGGTGCTCGATAGCGTTACCCCGTACTGGTCCGGCGGCTGGAGCGGCCCGACGGGCCCCTCCACCGGCAGCGTGCTGCTGACCGGCGGCCCGACGAGCCTGACGGTTTCACCGGGATGGTACTGGTACGGTTGCTATGTCTATGTCCACTTCCCGGGAAGCTCCTTCTCGGCCGGGCAGACGGTCACCAACAACGCGACGCTCAGCTTCGAGACCCCCTGCAGCCAGGGACAGATCCTGACGATGAACGCCAGCGCGAGCAACACGCTCTGCGATCCGGTTCCTCCGCAGCCGGGTGGCTGGCTCTGGAAATATCTCTACAAGTGGGTCTACTTCCCCTCCAACCCGTGGTACTTCCCCTCGTGGTCGCCGGGATGCTGTGGTACCTATTACATCTACTACGTCAACAACGGCACCGCGACGCAGTCGAGCATCGTGATCGACGATACCGTCCCGGGCAGCGTGGACGTCGGCTCCATCTTCACCCATCTGCCGGGCGGCATGAGCTCGGTGACGATGGATATCTACTGCTACAGCGGTGGCTCCTGCTCCACGACGCCGACCTATTCGGCGACGTACACGACCTCGACGTACTACACGCCGTCGTCGCTCCCGCCGATCTGCCATATCAGATGGTCGTACACCGGAAGCTTCTCGCCGGGCAGCGGCATCTACAACAACCTCAACGCATGCCTCCGTTCGGCGAGCTTCGAGTCGCCGTATCCGCCGGTCTCGGCGGGCGATCACGTGCTGAACAAGGTCTGCGTCAGCGGAACGAACGTGCCGGCCGGACTCTGCTACACCTCGGACGACCAGGTGACGCCGACCGAGCCGAACATCCTCGCCGGCAAGTTCTTCGCCGGCAAGTCGGGCACCTGCGCGCCGGGCTGCTCGCCGGACTTCACCGGTCCGTTCTACCCGGGTGACGTGCTCCGCTTCCGCATGGTGGTTGCCAACGTCGGCAGCGCGGCCGCCACGCCGTGCACGATCACCGACCTGCTCCCGAGCGGCTTCACCTACCAGGGGAACGAGACCTACTACTACGGCTCGCTCTACTGGTCGTCGGCCACCAACCCGAGCTGCTGCACGATGAGCTCCTCGGTCCCGACCTCGATCGGTGGCCTGGGCACGCCGTCGATCGGCGACACGAACCTGACCTGGACGTTCCCGACGCTGCCGGCCAACTGCAACGGCAACGTCGATTACCTGGTGATCGAGTTCGACGCCAAGGCCAACGACAACCCGACGATCCCGCCGGGACAGTACTTCAACACGTTCACCTTCTCGGCCACCAACCTCTCCACGCCGGTGACCTCGAACCCGGCGCAGGTGACGATCAACGGCTACGCGCAGGTCCAGATCTACAAGGACGTGAGCGACGGCCTGAGCGGCAGCACCTTCTCCTCGACCGCCAACGTGCAGCCGGGAGGCACCGCGCAGTACCGTCTCCGGATCAAGAATACCGGCATCCTGTCGCTGTCGAACCTCGTTCTGCTCGACATCACGCCGCACGTGGGCGACATCAACGTGCTCCCGCCGTATCTGGCGCGCGGCAGCGCGTTCGATATTCCGGCCACCGGCGCGGTCACGCCGTCGATCAGCGGCTACAACTACGATTACAACTACTCCACGAACACGAAGAATCCGACGCGCACCGCGGTCTTCACCGGTATCCCCAACCCGTCCGGAGGCGTGCCTCCGATGACGCTCCCCTCCTGGTCGGCGACGGCGCCGACGCCAACGACGTCGACCTTCTCCTTCCGGATCACCGGGCAGCCGGCGACGGTGCTCAACCCGGGTGGGACGATCGATTTCTTCTTCCCGGGCACGGTCCCGAGCAGCGCGCACATCGGCGCGACCGCGTGCAACACGTTCGGCATCCAGACGACGCCGTACGGCGACACCACGCATCTGCAGTCGGAGTCCTCTCCGGCATGCGTGACGGTGATTCCGCCCGACGAGAACGAGTGCGACTCGATCTGGGGCGCCGTGCAGCTCGACGAGTGCTGCGGCTTCTCGACGACGATCCTGAACTCCCTCGGCAACATCACCGAGCTGGATTATCAGGTGCTGCCGGTCGGTGGTGGAAGCACCCCGAGCGGCGTGGTGCAGAGCGTGGGCACCAGCCCGTGCCTGCCGAGCTCGACGGTTCCGAGCAGCCTGCCGGGTACCACGGCCGGACAGCTCTTCTTCACGCCGCCGTGCCCGAGCGCTCTGGGCGCACACTTCCGTCTGTCGAGCACCACGGCCAGCGGCCGAGTCTGCATCCAGCTCACCGCCGTGCTGATCCGTCCGGACGGCACGCGCGTCCGCTGCATCGACACGGTCTGCATCCAGTGCGATCCGGCACCGAGCGACCGTTGCGACACGATGTTCGTGAAGGCCCGCACCGACAAGCGCTTCAGCACGCGGACCTTCGTGATCAGCAACACGAAGACCCCGTCGTCGCCGATCTGCGACGTCGCGATCAACGTCTTCCCGACGCCGGGCGGCTCCGGTCTGCACGGTGGCGGCCTGATCATCGACGGCGTGCCGCAGACCTGGTCGAGCGGACCGGGCAGTGGCTACAGCACGATCAACTCGTCGGATGGCCTGCCGGCCAACACCTCCGTGCAGTTCGATCTGGCGGTCGATTACGGTCTCGGCTGGTCCGGCTCGGTGTCGATCGTCATCACGCACTGCGACGGCACTACCTGCACGCTCCGCTACGACAAGTGGGACGCCGGCAAGGGTAACGTGATCGACATCGGCTCGGCCACGGACGTGCCGAACATCTCGACGCTCCACGTGCACAACGTCACCTTCTCGCGTGACCGCGCCTCCGGCAAGCACGTGCGCTCGATCGGCATCAACTACTCCGACCCGGTGACCGCCGTGGTCGCCGCGACGGCCGCCGCCTATCCGTGCGACGCCAGCTCCGAGCAGTCCGACTGCAACGATCTGATCGAAGCGGTCCACGTGAAGGATCTGTCGATGATGGTCGATCTGCGTCGCGATCTGGACGATCGTCGCAACACGAGCGATCCGGTCGTGACGGTGGTCTACGACGCCAGCAGCAACGAGAGCTCCACGGTCGAGATCATCTACTACGATGAGACCGGCCAGGAAGTGGGCACCGATCGGATCAACATCGGTGGTGAGGGAGCGCCTCAGCAGGCGGTCTCCGGTCTCGGATCTCTGGAGCGGATCTCGGCGGTGATGGGCGCGCTCACGGCGCAGCCGAACCCGACCACCGGACGTTGCGATGTCGGCTTCACGCTGCCGTCGGCCTCCACGGTGGATCTGGATCTTCTCGACACGCGTGGGGCGAAGATCGCCACGGTGCTCACCGGTGAGCATCTGACGGCCGGCCAGCACCATCGCGCGCTCGACCTGAGCAAGATTCCGAGCGGCACCTACCTGGTCTCGCTCAGGGTCAACGGCGTTCCGTCGGTGCTTCGTCTGCAAGTGACGAAGTAACCGCCGCGTATCGGTCAAGCCATGCAAGGGCACGGGGAGATTCTCCCCGTGCCCTTTTGTGTTGGCGCCGCCGATGTCCGGGAGCCATGTCCGCGAGCCATGTCCGGGAGCAATGTCCGGGAGCCATGTCCGCGAGCCATGGCCGGCGCCGGAGTCGTGGGGATGGCGTCGCGGCCGTAGCTTTGCGCCCGGGTCGGGGAGAGAGAGAGGGAAGCGCGCGTCCGCCTTCGGATGCATCCACCGAGCCGTGACACTCATCGATGAACCCGATGCGACAACGGAAACTGCTGAAGAGCGAGCTGGACGAAACGATCCTCGAGCTCGTCCGCGCCACCAGCCATGGGGCGCATCGCGCGCCGGCTCACACGCTCCTCGGCGTCTGGGCCTGCGATTGCGCCGGGCGCGTGCTTGCATTGTTCGAGGAGAGCTTCCCGGACAACGACCGCCCCGCCGAGGCGATCGAGGCGGGACGGCGCTGGATCGAGACGGGAATCTTCCGCATGGCGGACGTGCGCCGCGCGTCGCTCGGAGCGCACGCTGCCGCGCGCGACGCGGAGGGGAACGCTCCGGCGCAGGCGGCCGCGCGTGCCGCCGGGCATGCCGTGGCCACCGCGCACGTGGCCGATCATGCCGCCGTCGCCGCCATCTATGCCGCCACCGCCGTCGGCTACGCGGCGAGGCCCGAGGAGCTGGAGGATGCCGTGGCCCGGGAGCGGGAATGGCAGTATCGGCACCTGCTGGCGCTGCTCGGCAAGGAGCCGGCGGAGGAGTGAAGCGGGGATCGCCGGCGCGGATGCCGGCGCGCAAGCGATGCCGGCATCACGATCGGCGCATGCAGGAAACGACGCGGGCCCGCGCCGGAGGCATGGCTGCTTCCAGCGCGGGCCCGTCGACGTTGGCGGGCGGTTGTAAGCGCCTCTCACGAAATGAGGGGCGCACGCTGAAGACGTGCGGCTACCCCCTCCACTTCCCGTCGAGTAGCTTCATTCCGTGTGGGCTCTACGAGCCTCTCACGAAATGAGGGGCGCACGCTGAA
>JBEHWX010000118.1:0-17425 GCA_048498995.1 Bacteroidota bacterium | reverse complement strand
GGTGCGGATCACCATCGGTGCGGATCACCATCGGTGCGGATCACCATCGGTGCGGATCACCATCGGTGCGGATCACCATCGGTGCGGATCACCATCGGTTCAGGGCACTCATGCCGACCCGGCCGGCGGCGTCTCTCCCGACTCCTGATCCTGATAGATCGCGCGGATCACTTCTTCCAGCGGCGGCTCGGCGATGGTGATATCCTCCACGGTGAACCGCTCGGTGAGGAAGGTGATCGCGTCACGCGCGGCGCCGGCGCGGGTATCGTCCAGCTCGAGCGTGATCGAGAACTCGCCGGCGGACACCACGCGCCAGGGATGCTCCGGGCGCTCCGCCTCGGCCATCGCCGCCGATCCCGATTCGACCAGCGTGGCCTCCAGCCGCTTGCGCCGGAGGAAGCGGCCCCGCAGCTCGTCCACCGGACCATCGAAGATCACTTCCCCCTCGGAGATCACCACCACCCGATCGGCCAGCGTCTCCACGTCGCCGGCGTCGTGCGAGGTGATGAAGATCGTGGTCTCCTCCCGCTGGTTCGCCTCGCGGATATGCTCGCGGAGCTTCCCCTTGGCCACCACGTCCAGGCCGATCGTCGGCTCATCGAGCAGGAGGAGGGAGGGGCGATGGAGGAGGCTGGCCACGAGCTCGCAGCGCATCCGCTCGCCGAGCGAGAGCTTCCGCACCGGGGTCTTGAGATAGGGGGCGATGCCGAAGGCCTCCACCAGCTCGTCAACGCGGCGCCGGTAGAAGGCCTCGTCCAGCTCGAAGATCTTGGAGAGAAGGAAGAAGGTCTCCATCGGCGGCAGGTGGAACCAGAGCTGCGACTTCTGTCCGAAGACGGAGCCGAGGTGGTAGGCCAGGGCGCCGCGCTGCCGCCAGGGATTGAAGCCGAGCACCTCCGCCTCGCCGCCGCTCGGGTGGAGGATGCCGGTGAGCATCTTGATCGTGGTCGACTTGCCGGAGCCGTTCGGGCCGATGAAGGCGATCCGCTCCCCACGCCGCACCTCCAGGTCGAGCCCGCGTACGGCGACGGTGGTCTCCACCGGGGAGCGTCCGGCCAGCGACCGGAGAAATCCGCCGAAACCGGGAGCGCGCACGGCGCGGCGGAACTCCTTCCGGAGCCCTCGCGTGCGTATGGCCAGTCCCGTTCCCCTGTCCGCTCCGTGCGTCATGTGAAGAGCATTGAACATGAAATGCGACGCCCGCCCTCCGCGGATGCCGCGCCATCGCCGACGCCGCGCACCGATGCGATGCCCCGATGATGCATTCCGCTGTCGCGCATTGATGCGATGCCCCGATGCCGCATTCCGCTGTCGCGCATTGTTGCGATGCCCCGATGCCGCATTCCGCTGTCGCGCATTGTTGCGATGCCCCGATGCCGCATTCCGCTGTCGCGCATTGTTGCGATGCCCCGTACGGGCGTTCAATTGAACGCCCCTACTCCATCCCAACCACCTCCCATCTCCATCCCAACCACCTCCCATCTCCATCCCAAAACTCGCCCCTCGATCCCATCCCGAATCTCGAGCAATGGGCGCATCCCTCCGCGATCCGGCGCATCGGGGCGCGAACCGGGCAATATAGCCGCATCCCGGCCTCTTCCGCCACCCGGAGCGGGGAATCGCCCCGGATCCTCCGCGCCTGTATGTTCCTGACCGTTCCATCGATCCTCGCACCAACGGGAGATGCCCGAATGTCCCGCCTCAAGATCGTTCTCCACAATCCCCACGCGACCTTCTTCACCATGCCGCTCGCGCTGGTCGCGCTCGGCTCCTCGCTCGACCGGCAACGGTACGACGTGGTCATCGTCGACGGACGCCTCGAGGAGGATCCGGTGACCCGCGTCCTTGCCGAGGCCCGGGACGCGCTCTGCCTCGGGGTGCCCCCCCTGAGCGGCGCCCCCTTGCGCGACGGGCTCCGCGTTACCCGCGCCGTCAAGGAGCGCTGCCCCGATCTGCCGACGATCTGGGGAGGATGGCATCCATCTCTCTTTCCGGTGAAGACGCTCGACGAGCCGAGCATCGACGTGGCCGTGCTGGGACAGGGGGAGCTCACCTTCGCCGAGATCGTCGAGCGGCTCGCCGGCGGGATGGGGCTCGGCATGGTGCGGGGGATCTGCCACCGCCGCGACGGCGCGCCGATCCAGGAGCTGGCCCGCTGGCGATGCAGCCGCGACGAGTACCGGATGCCCGTCGAAAAGCGGCTGGTGGAGATGATCCGTCCGGCCGCCGAGCTCTCCTCGACGGAGCGGGGGAGAGGAGAGGAGAAATGATTCTCCGGCGGGATCCCGTCGATTCGGGGTCGATTCGACGTTGGAACGAAAAAGAATTGCTCGGAAGGGGGCAGGCAGGTATCTTTTTTCCGCGTTTCGGGTTTTCCATACAACCCCAGCCCCGGCGAGCTGCCTCTTCGTCAGTTTCCCGGCCGTTCCAGGCGTACCATCGCCGAGCGGCCGGAGTGACGCTTCATGTGGCATTCCGTCGGCGGCGGGGCAAACCGGCCGGACTTCCGGCAACTCCGTATGCTGCAAACCGAAACGTCTCCCTACATCACCGACCTCCATCCGCTTCACGCGTCGATCATTCGCGTCCTGGCGTATTACGATCTCTTCGCCTATCCGCTGAAGAGCACGGAGATCTACACCTATCTGCCGACCGGCGGCGCCTCCGAACATGAGATGGAGCGCGCGCTGGTCGAGCTCACGCTGAGCGACGCGATCGGGGAGGATCGGGGACTCTACTTTCTCCCCCACCGCACCTCCGCGGTGGTCGACCGCCGACTCCGGATGGAGGAGGAGGGGCGCCGGATGTGGGGCATCGCCCGCAAGGTCGCCGGCGGCATGAGCATGATCCCCTTCGTCCGCGGCGTCTTCGTCTCCGGCCAGCTCTGCCGCTACATCGCCGACGAGGAGAGCGACATCGATTACTTCATCGTGACCGAGCCCGGTCGGCTCTGGATCGTCCGGACGATCTGCGCGGTGCTCCGTCGGACGCTCTTCCTGAACAGCCGGAAGTATTTCTGCACGAACTACTTCATCAGCTCCACCAACCTCCACGTCAACGAGCGGAGCCCCTACATCGCCTGCGAGGTGGCCTCGCTGAAGCCGCTGCTGAACCGGGAGCTCTACGACCGGTTCATGGAGGCCAACACCTGGATCGCCGATTACTACCCGAACTTCTCGCTGGAGCGTCTGGAGATCCGCCGCGGCGCGCGCCAGCACGGCCGGGTGCAGCGGATGATCGAGGCCATGGTGCCGGAGCGGCTGGCCTCGATCACCGATCTCTGGCTGATGAACCTCGCGCAGCGCTTCCGCGAGCGGAAGTACCCGAACCGGCGCCCGGAGACCTACGACGTCTCCCTCCGTGCCCGTCCCGACGAATCCCGCACCTTTCCGAACGACCAGGCTCCGATGATCCATCGCAGGTATCAGGACGAGCTTCGACGCCATGGACTCACGCATGACTGACGTACTCTTCACGCACAGCTATCTGCTTCGCTACGATCCGAAAGAGTATCGCGCGATGATGCCCTACCCGCCGCTCGGCACCCTCTACGGCGCCGCCGCGGCGCGGCAGGCCGGCTATCGCGTGACCCTCTTCGACACGATGCTGACGACCTCCGCCGAGATGATCGAGCTCGACCTGGTGAGGCACTCCCCGACGTTCCTCGTCATCTACGACGACGACTTCAACTACCTCACCAAGATGTGCCTGACGCGGATGCGGGAGGTGGCCTTCACCATGGCCTCGATCGCCCGCCGCTTCGGCTGCACCGTGATCGTTCACAGCTCCGACGCGACCGATCATCTGGAGACCTACTTCGATCACGGCGTCGATTACATCCTGGTCGGCGAGGCGGAGCGGACCGTCGGCGAGCTGCTCGACGCGCTCTCGGGACGGGAGGATCGCCCGCTCGGCCAGATCCCCGGCGTGGCCTTCCGGCTGCCGGAGGGGACGGTGGTCCGCGGACCGCGCCGCGAGGTGCTCCGCGAGCTCGACACCCTCCCGATGCCGGCGCGCGATCTGGTCGACATCGAGGCCTACCGAGGCGTCTGGATGGAGCGGCACGGCTACTTCTCGTTGAACATCGTCACCACCCGCGGCTGTCCGTTCCACTGCAACTGGTGCGCGAAGCCGATCTACGGGCAGGTCTACAACTCCCACTCTCCGAAGCGGATCGCCGAGGAGATGCTGATGCTCAAGGATCTCTACAAGGCCGATCACGTTTGGTTCTGCGACGACATCTTCGGGCTGAAGCCGGGATGGGTGGCGGGGCTGCGCGATGAGCTGGCGCGCCTCGGCGGCGGACTCCCCTACAAGTGCCTCTCCCGCTCCGACCTGATCGTGCGGGAAGGGACGGTCGGCGCGCTCCGCGATTCCGGCTGCCGCACCCTCTGGATGGGGGCGGAGTCCGGCTCGCAGACGATCCTCGACGCCATGGAGAAGGGGACGCGCGTCGAGCAGATCGAGAGCGCCACCGCCGAGCTCCAGGCCGCCGGCATCAGGGTCGGCTTCTTCCTTCAGTTCGGGTATTCCGGGGAAGGGGAGAAGGAGATCGATGCCACGCTGACGATGGTGCGCCACGCGATGCCGGAGGAGATCGGCATCTCCGTCAGCTATCCGCTCCCCGGCACGAAGTTCTTCGACCGGGTGCGCGCCGAGATGGGAGAAAAACGGAACTGGAGCGAGAGCGCCGACCTGGCGATGATGTTCCGCGGCACCTACGGCACCGAGTTCTATCGGGTCCTGTCGAAGTACGTGCACAAGGATCACCGCTGGCGGCTGGCGATGCGCACGCTCGGACGTCTCTTCCGTGGTGCGGCGCCGAGCCGCGTCGAGCTGCGTGGGCTGCTGCTGGCCCCGTACTACCTGGCGATGCGCGCCTTCCACGGCGTGCGGCTCGCCCCGCTTCGCGTCCCGAACCGTCCTGATACCATGATCCCGCTGCCGGTGATCGAGGCGCCCGAGCTCGAGCTCGAGCGCTCCGAGCCGGTACGCTGATTCCCCCCCGATCGATGACCTCGACGATGGCACTTCGCATCTCTTCGGAATGGCTCCCGCGCGACGACGCATCAGACCGGATCTCGACACGGCCGCGGATCGGCTACGTCGTTCCCGGATTCTCGGCCGACGAGTCCGACTGGTGCATTCCGGTGCTCCGCAACTTCATCCAGGAAATGGCCGCGCAGGCTGACGTGGTGCTCTACACGCCCCACTATCCGTATCGCAGAACGAGCTACCGCGCCTTCGGCGCCACGGTGCACTGCCTGACCGACGGCGGACGAATGCTGCGCGGCATCCCGCGGCTCCTTCTCTGGCGCGAGCTCTGGCTCCGGATGGCGGCCGATCACCGCGAGCGGCCGTTCCACCTGATCCACGGCTTCTGGGCCAACGAGTCCGGCTTTCTCGCCACGCGGATCGCGCGGCGCCTCGGCGTTCCCTCGGTGGTTTCGATCGGCGGCGGGGAGCTGGCCAGCGAGCGGAGCGCCGGCTACGGCGCGCAGCTCTCGCCGGTGAACCGCTTCATGGTGGAGCGCTCCTTCCGCGCGGCCGACCGGATCACCGTCGGCTCCGGATGGCTGGCGCGCCGCGTGCCGGAGCGCCACCGCGGCAAGCTGGTGACACTGCCGCTCGGCGTGGATACCGCCCTGTTCGGCACGGCGCGCCCGCGGACCGGCCGGCGCATCCTCGTGGCGCAGTCGATGGGGATGGTGAAGGATTATCCGACGCTGCTGCGAGGGTTCGCGATCGTGGCCGAGCGGGTGCCGGACGCCACGCTCACGGTGGCCGGCAACGGCTACGAGGAGCGGCCGATCCACGCGCTGGCCGCCGAGCTCGGCCTCGAGCGCCGCGTCCGTTTCCTCGGCCACGTGCCGCACGACCAGATGCCACGGATCTACGCCGAGCACGATCTGCTCCTCCACAGCTCGCTCTACGAATCGCAGGGGATGGTGATCCTCGAGGCGCTCGCCACCGGAATGCCGGTGGTCTCCACGCACGTCGGCGTGGCGGCCGATCTGGCCGGGGATCTGGTGGATACGTTCGCGCCGCGCGATCCCGCCGCGCTGGCCGAGCGGGTGATAGCCTCGCTGGCCGATCCGCTCCACGCCCGCGCCGCCGCCGAGGCCGGCCCGCGCCTGGTGGCCCGGCGCTTCAGCCTGAAGGGGGTCGGCATCCGCTTCCGCGAGATCTATCGCGATGAGATAGGCAAGAGCATGCCGAGCGCCGGCTGAGGCCGCGCGTGCCACGGCGCGGAAGATCGCCACGCCGGCGGTCGGCGGAGACATACGCGGGGGCACAACGAACATCGCGTCGAGCGGATGGGAGAATCTCTCCCGCGCTCGACGCGATTTCTTCATGCACCCCGTTCGATCGTCCCTGACTTACACCTTCTTCGGCGGAAGGTCGCGGGCCTGGGGCTCATCCTGGAAGCCGTGATGATTGTGGGTGCCGTCGCAGAACGGCTTGTTGGCCGACATGCCGCAGCGGCAGAGAGAGATCACGGTCCGGCCGCCGAGGCCGTATTCGGCGCCGGTCGGATCGGTGATCGTGAAGTCCCCCTCGATGCGGAGCGGACCGTTCTTCCCCACGGTGACTTTCGTGCCTGCCATTCTATGGATCTCCTGAATGCGTCTGATTGAATCGAAGCGGACGCCCCTCCCGAATCGGCCGGACCGGATCACATCGCGCGTCATCATCCGTTCCCGGCGGGGGGGCTCGTGTCGGACAGGGGGCGAATATACGGCCGGGGAGAGAGGGGAGGGATGGGACGGCGTGATAATTCGCGGTGACCGCCGTCGGCGGGAGAGGGGGAGAAAACAGCGCAGGGGCGTTCGCGTGAACGCCCCTGCCGGATTCGGATGCCCCGCGTCGCGCTTGGACGACGGAGGCGCTGTTCGACGGAGTTACTTCTTGACGAAGGTCGACGCGTCGACCGGGGTGTTGATCTCGTAGCTGATGTTCGAGGCCACCATCTTCAGTCCCGGCTGCGGCTCGATCGTCACCGTGGTCGGGAACTTGACGCCACCGGCCATCTCCTTCCAGTCCTCGAACGTCACGGTCTGCCCCTCGGCGTTCTCCTTCACGTAGGGAAGGAAGGTCTGCGCGTCGAGGTAGTAGGTGGACGGGCCCCCCTTCGGCAGCGTGACCTCGAGCGCGATCGTCTCGTGGCCGTTCTTCTGCTTCTTGCCGAGGATTCGGGTCGTGGCCCCCATCTCCTGGAAGTAGGCCTCCTGGAGGATGTGGCTGTCCTCGAGCTCCTTCTGCAGCTCGTCACCCTCGAGCTTCTGCGCCGGCTGGCCGGAGGCAACGCGCACCACGTCGGAGCCGTTGTTGAACACCTCCTGACGGATCACGCCGAGATCGACGGCCGTGTACTGCTTGTTCGGCGCCTGCTCCACCTTCTTGAGCGATCCCTCGAACTTCTGCGGACCAAACGAGCCGGTGAGCTTCGCGTTCGACTTGATCGAGGTCACCGCCTGCAGCTTCGTCTTGCCACCCATGGCGTCGACCATCCGGCCGAGCACCTCGTCGACGCGCATGCCGATATCGACGGAGGCATCGGCCGCCCCCTCCGGGCGCATCTCGGTGTTCCAGACCTCGACCTTGCCGAACTTCTCGAGCTTCGGCTTGATCTCGCTGGCCTTGCCGACGACGATCACCGACAGATCGTCCTGCTTCAGGTACTTCTTGGCCAGCGAGGTCACATCCTTCGAGGAGGTGCTCAGGTAGGCCGGGACCAGACGATCGTAGTAGTCCTTCGGCATGCCGTAGAAATCGATGCTCTGCACGCGGCGGGCGGTCCGCTGCGGGTCGGCGATCGACATCAGGAACTCGCCGACGGCCGACTGCACGTTCCGGTTGAGCTCATCGGCGCCGACCGGCTCGGTCTGCATCCGGTTGATTTCGTAGAGCGTCTGCTGCAGCGCCGAATCGGTGACCGCGTTGCGAACGTCGGCGGCCGCCTGGAAGACGCCGCGGTAGCTGTTGGCGTCGAAGTAGCTGTACGGCGTGTAGGTGTAGCTGTGGGTCTCGCGCAGGTTCATCGCCAGGCGGTTCCCAAGGCCGGTGCCGGCGCCGAGGATGCTGTTCATGATCGTCGCCTTCGGGAAGTCCGGCTCGTTCAGCCGCGGGCCGTGGCCGACCACGCGGATCGAGCTCTGCACCGAGGCGGGACGATCGACCACGATGATGCGGCGTCCCTGGTTCTCCGGCAGCTTCAGCTTGGCCGGAGCCGGGGTGGCCCCTTTCTTCCAGTCCTTGAACGCCCCCTCGAGCGTGTTCTTCAGCTGCTCCTTGCTCATGTTGCCGACCACGGCGAGCGTGGCGTTCCCCGGCACGAAGAGGGAGCGGTGCATGTTGCGGAGCATCTCCGGCGTGAGCTTGTTGATCGACTCCTCGCTGGTGACCGCGCCGAGCGGCGTGTCGCCGTAGACGAACCGGTTGATGGCGTTGGTCGCCAGCCAGTTCGGCTCGGCCTGGTTGGCCTTCAGCCCGGTGAGCTGCTCTTCCTTGTACTTGTCGAGCTGCTCGTTCGGGAAGACCGGGTTCTTGATCGCGTCGGCGAAGAGGTCGAGGATCGTCGGCATCTGCTCGCTCAGACCGCTGGCGGTTACCGCGATGTAGTCAGGTCCGGCCGAGGCGTTCAGCGTGGCGCCGACGAAGTCGAGCTGCTCGGCGAACTGCGACTGCGTCCGCTTGGCGGTGCCGTCGGTCAGGCCGGATGCGACGGCGTCGGCCAGCTCGGCGATATCGCCGTCACGGTCGTTGCCGCCGCGCACGAGCATGCGGAGGGTGACCACCGGGCGCTCGTCGTGGACGAGGAACACCTTCAGGCCGTTGGAGAGGGTGAACTCCTCGTACTTCGGGAAGCTCGCCTTCGGGGCCGGATCGGGGGCCGGCTGCTTTGAGCGGTCGATCGGGGTCCGTCCCTGCTCCTGCGCGTGGAGAACCTGCGTCGAAACCATGAGCGCCAGCGGAAGGCCCAGGCGCATGAATGCCGTTTTCATGATGCTAGCCGGTTGAATGCGGTTCGTGATCGTGGGAATGGTCATCATTTCAGGTCGTTCCCCTCCTTGCTGGGCACGACATACCGCAGGACCACGCGATGGCTCGGGTCGAGATACTTCTGCGCCACCCGCTTGATGTCCTCGCGCGTCACCTGCATGTAGCGGTCCATCTCGGAGTTGATCCGTCCCGGATCACCGAAATAGGTCTCCGACTCGGCAAGCGCCGTGGCCTTGTCGAGCGCGCTGGTGAACGACTTGGCGATCTGCGTCTTCAGCTGATTGCGCGCCTTCTCGAACTCCTGCTCGGTAACGCCGTTGCGCTGCACGTCCTGGATCTCCTGATCGAACTCGGCGGCCAGCTGGTTCATCGTGGAGGTCGGGTGCGCGATCGCCAGCAGGCCGGCGATGCCGCTCGACTCCAGCGTCAGCGGGAACGCCTCCACCTGCACGGCCAGGCGCTTGTTGTCGACCATCTCCCGATACAGGCGCGAGCTCTTGCCGGTCCCCAGGATCGTCATCAGCATGTCGAGCGCGTAGGAATCCTTGTCCGCCTTGCCGGTTCCCTGGAACGCGTAGAGGAGCGCCGGAAGGGGAGTCTTGTCCTCCTTGATGTCCACCGTCTGCGCCACGAGCGGCTTGAAGTCGAACGTCGGACGGGTGACTTCGGCGCCACGCGGGATCGAGCCGAAGTAATCCATCACCAGCTGCTTGGTCTTGGCCACGTCGATATCCCCGACGATCGCCATCACGGCGTTGTTCGGGACGTAATAGGTCTTGTAGAAATCGCGGAACTCCTGGATGGTCGCCTTGTCGATGTACTGGTCCGATCCGATCGGGGTCCAGGAGTACGGGGTTCCGGCGCCGACGTACTTGGCCAGGTTCTCGAAGATCGAGCCGTACGGAGCGTTGTCCAGGCGCATCTTCTTCTCTTCCTTGACCACGCCGCGCTGCGTCTCGACACCGATCTCCTCGACGCGGGCATGCATCATCCGCTCGGATTCGATCCAGAGGGCGAGCTTGAGCTGGTTGGCCGGGAGGGTGATCTCGTAGCCGGTCTCGTCGAACGTGGTGTGCGCGTTCAGGTTGCCCCCGGCTCCCTGGACGATCTTGTCGAGCTCGTGCCGGGGAATGTTGTCGGTTCCCTCGAACATCAGATGCTCGAAGAAGTGGGCGAAGCCGGTGCGATCCGGCCGCTCGTTCTTCGAGCCCACATGGTAGTGCACGTAGGTGGCAACGACCGGCGCCGTCTTGTCGACGGCGAGGATCACGCGGAGGCCGTTCGGGAGAACGAACTTCTCGTAGGTGATCTTCGGAAGATCGCTGGCACGCACGGACACCGTCAGAGCCGTCGCGGCGGCAAGCGCCACCGCGGCGAGCCGCCGCATATGCATCGGGTTGAACATAGTGTGTGCTCTATTGAGATTGAGACAGATGATCCCCGCTGGGGGTCTGGTTTGTTGGTCTATCGTCTTGAGGTCCGGCAAGGGAGGCCGCCGGAGAGCCGATTCGCGTGCCGGGGTGAGCTATGGCACGGCGCAAGCCGCTTGAAACGGAAACCGCAAACTAAGGTTTCACGCGACAGCCACATAATCTTCCGGCCGCGCGAGCTCCGATTTGAAGAGACCTTCCGCCCCCGGCCGGGATTGTCCGGCGCCGCGCGCCGTCACCGATCCTTACGCTTCAGGCCCCGATCGCGGGCCCCGGGTGTCCCCTGGCCGCGCATCCTCCGTCGCGATTCCGCCGACCGGCGGATCGACGCCGAAACGGGGAGAAAGTTCCGCCATGGGAACGAGTTCCACATCCCCCGGCACGAGGCCGCCGGATTCGAGCACGGATCTCCGGCATCACCGTCCGGCAAGCTCCGGCCGCCTGACCGATCCCCCGGCTCGATCCCCCGGCTCGATCCCTCGGCACGGTCCCGCGTCTCCGCTTCCGGGCGTGGCGCTCCGGCGTGGCGCTCCGGCCTGGCGCTCCGGCGCGGCGCTCCGGCGCCATGCTCCGACGTCGCCATCCGATTCCCTCCATCACGCGAGTCTCTCCGGCGACACCCTTTTCCCCTTTCGCGGCGTATTTTCCGCGTCGATCTTCCTCCTTCTCTATGATCCGACCGGCCGCGCTCCTGCTCCTTCTGCTGATCCTCGCGCCCCTGGCGGCGCGTGGGCAGGGGATCGGCGCGACCGAAACCATCCCCCTCTCGGCCGGCGATTCCACGATCTTCCTCTCCCATGACTTCGTGGTCCCGGAGAGCCTTACACTGCAGCTGGACAGCGCCTACACGCTCCAGACGCCGCTGGACTTCACGCTCGACGCCCGATTCGGCCTGGTCCGGCTGACCCCCTTTCTCCGCCGCCTTCTGGCCGACACGACCCGCGGGCACTCCGTCACGGCCCGCTACGGCTACCGGCCGATCCAGCTCCCGAAGGAGTATTACCGCCGGAAGCTCGTCACCCTGGTCGACTCCACCGGGGCCACCCGGCAGGTGGCGCAGGAGCGGTCGGGCACGCTGAGCGGCAACAGCATCTTCGGCAAGAACTTCCAGCGCTCCGGATCGATCGTCCGAGGCTTCACCATCGGCTCCAACCGGGATCTGACCCTCCAGAGCGGACTCCGGCTCCAGTTCTCCGGCAACATCACCGACGATGTCGAGGTGCTCGGCGCGCTGACCGACGAGCAGACGCCGATCCAGCCGGAGGGGAACACGCAGACGCTCCGCGAGGTGGACAACATCTTCATCGAGTTCCGCTCTCCCTACGTCGGCGCCACCATCGGCAAGTTCAACGCCGCCAGTGGCGGCGCCACCGGCGCCAATACGTTCACCGCCTTCTCCCGGAAGCTCCAGGGAGTCCGCGCCATCGGCCGCTACGGCCGGCACGGCTCCACCGAGGTGATCGCCGCGGTCTCCCCAGGCAAGTTCCTCACGCAGCAGATCCAGGGACGCGAGCGGGACCAGGGACCCTACCGCCTCACCGGACCGAACGGCGAGCGGGACATCATCGTCGTGGCCGGCACCGAGCATGTCTTCGTCGACGGAGTGGCGATGGTCCGCGGTCAGAACAACGACTACGTGATCGATTACAGCACCGGGGAGATCTTCTTCCAGACGCGGCGCCCGATCACCAGCGCCAACCGCATCACGGTGGATTTCGAGTATACCGACCGACAGTACTCCCGCTCGTTCGTGGCCGTCTCGAACACCGGCGTCGTCGGCGACAGCCTTCTGTCGGTCACCGCCGGGTTCATCCGCGAGGCGGACAATCCCGACGCGACGATCGACATCTCCCTGACCGATCAGGACAAGGCGCTGCTGGCCTCGGCCGGCGGCGACCGGCTCCGCGCCGTCCGCAGCGGCGTCAGCTACGTGGGGCGCGACTCGGTCAAGGGAACCTATCTCCGGGTCGACACGCTGATTGACGGCCGTCCGGACTCGGTGTTCCACTACGCGCCGGACGATCAGAGCTCGGTCTACAACATCACCTTCTCGCTCGGCCCGGACGGGCGCGGCGATTATGAGAACGTGGCCTTCGGCCAGTACAACTACGTCGGCAAGGGGCTTGGGCGCTATCTGCCGGTGGTCTATCTGCCGCTGCCGCAGCTCCGCCAGATCGGCTCGCTCGGCGTCCGGTTCCGTCCGACCCGCGGCGTGGACATCTCCGGGGAGGTGGGCTACAGCGGCACCAACCTGAACCGGTTCAGCATCCTCCCCGAGGCGCAGAAGCAGGGAGGAGCCTACAACGCCCGCGCGGAGATCAACCGGGACACGGTCACGATCGGCGGCGCGAACATCGGCGCCATCCGTTTCTCCGGCGGCGCGCAGTACATCAACGCCGGCTTCGAGCCGCTGGAGCGGATCGGCAGCGTCGACTTCTCCAACGAGTGGAACACATCCACCTTCTTCGGCGAATCCGGGCTGAACGATTTCAAGGCGGAGGGACGCCTGAGCTGGCTGCCGGTCCGTCCGCTCGAGATCTCCGCCTACGGCGGCACCCTGCTGCGCGGCTCCCTCTTCCGCTCCTACCGCCAGGTCTACGCCGCGCGCCTGGCCGGCGACACGCTGCTGCCGAGCGCGGACTATTCGTTCGAGCTGATCACCACCGCCGACTCGGTGCTCTACCGCCGCGACGCGCGCTGGATGAAGCAGTTCGGCGGCGTCAGCTACCGGCTCGGGCCGTTCATCCCCGGCTTCCGCTTCGGCTTCGAGAACCGGGAAGATCGCAGCCCCTCGTCGCTGGCCGACACGCTGCTGCCGAGCACCTTCCGTTACTTCGAGTACGGGCCCGATCTTCAGATCCGGCTTCCGTTCATGGCCACGACCGCCAGCGCCCGCTACCGCGTCAACGACTCGGTCCGCTACGCCCCGACCGACGGCTCCAGCCGCTATTTCCGCGACGGCGACGCGCTCAGCTTTACCCTGCACGGCGAGCTCCTCGGCATCCGCGAGCTCACCTCGCTCCTCGACCTGACCGTCAGAAAGGTGAAGTACGATTCGGTCCCCTCGGCGCTGGCCGATCAGCGGCTGGACAAGAACACGATCCTGATGAAGTCGCAGACGCGGTGGAGTCCGTTCGATCGCGGGCTGGACCTGGACGCGCTCTACGACGTGCAGACCGAGCAGGCCGCGCGCATCCAGTACGTGTTCGTGCAGGTGCCGTACGGACAGGGGCAGTACGTCTGGATCGACCGCGACGGCAACGGCGTGGCCTCCGACGACGAGTTCCGCTACACCACCGCCGGAGACGGCAACTATCTCCGCTTCGATCTGCCGACCGAGCGGCTCTATCCGGTGATCGACCTGCACACCTCCGCCCGCGTGCGCCTCCAGCCGACGAAGATCCTCGGCGCCGAAAGCGGCCTGGGACGCCTGCTCGCCCCACTCACCTCGGAGACCTTTCTCCGTCTGGAGGAGAAGAGCCAGGACGAGCGGGAGAGCGACATCTACCTACTCCGCCTCTCGAAGTTCCTGAGCGATTCGACCACGATCACCGGCAACTCCCTGCTGCAGCAGGACTTCAATCTGTTCGAGACGAACCCGGAATATTCCTTCCGGCTCCGCTACCTGGAGCGCCGCAGCCTGACGCGGCTGGTGAACACCGTGGAGCGGACGAGCGCCATCGAGCGGAGCCTTCGGGTCCGCTGGCAGCCGACGATCGACGTGGGTATACAGTTGGATCTCGGCACGAACAACGGGCTGCTCCGGAGCAGCGACACCGGCTCGATCCGTGCCTACGACCTTTCGTCGCTCACGGCCACGAACGATTTCAGCTACCGTCCGGAGCAGTCACTGGAGCTCGGGTGGGTCTTCAAGCTCACCTCGACCGAGGACGTTCACCCGACCCTGCCGCGCACCACGTTCCTCAGCTCGAACGCGATCCGCGCGGTCTACTCGATCGAGACGCGGGGGCGCCTGCGCGGGGAGATCGAGCGGACGAACGTGACGGGGGAGAACCTCGAGGGAGGAGATGTGTTCTCGCTGCCGTACCAGCTCACCGAGGGCTACGCGATCGGCACCACATGGATAGCGCGGGCGAGCTTCGAGTATCGATTCGGCGGGAACATCCAGGCATCGGTCACCTACACCGGCCGCGCGCAGCCCCCCTCGAACCGGGTGATCCACACCGGCCAGGCCGAGGTGAGGGCGTTCTTCTAGAGGATCGCGCGCATCGGTGGCCGAGCATCGGTAGCCGAGCATCGGTAGCCGAGCATCGGTAGCCGAGCATCGGTAGCCGAGCATCGGTAGCCGAGCATCGGTAGCCGAGCATCGGTAGCCGAGCATCGGTGGCCGAGCATCGGTAGCCGAGCATCGGTAGCCGAGCATCGGTAGCCGAGCATCGGTAGCCGAGCATCGGTAGCCGCGCTTCGGTGGCCGCGCATCGGTGGCCGCACGTCTTCAGCGTGCGCTCCGCAGCCGACGGCGGGGCGGCCACGGGGGCCGCCCGTACGATGATGCTTGAAGGCGCGCACTTCGCTCCGTGCCGGCAAGTGGAGACCACGGAGCGCCCGCTCCGCATGGCGCATCACCAATCACGAGACATCCTCAGCCCCATCAACGAAGCGCCCTCACAACGATCCGCTGTGAGGGCGCAAAAGCCGCAGCCATGCTCACCGTGACTTCACGGTTCCGCATTCTCAATTCTCAATTCTCTTCAGGGGCATCGACGAGTCGAAACCATGCTCCCCTGCTTTCATCATTCTCAATTCTCAATTCTCTTCAGATCGCGCTGGCTCCGAGTTTCTCGACGAGCCCCTTGATGAAGGGATGCTCCATGTGCTCGGCGCGGATGGCGGGGGCCGGCGCCGAGAGCTCGGCCGGCATCGGCATCGGAGCCGCGCCGATCACCACCTCGAACGAGAGGGGAACGCCGTAGAAGGAGCGAAGGCGCTCGTCGATCAGCTCACGGCCGCGCAGCAGCAGACTCCGCTCGGCCTCGCTACCGGTGTAGAGCCGGAGCAGTCCACCACGGATCTCCGCCGGCTGCGCCGCGCGGAGCGGCACCGCCAGACTCTTCTTGTCGTCGAACTGCTCGGTGAACTCCGCCCACCGCCGCTGCACATCCTCGATCGGCATCGCCGTGGTGCCGTCACCGTTGCGTCCCGACATCGGAACGCCGCTGGCCACGCCGTCCGGCCCCATCATCGTGGAGTTGAGCACCGACGTCATCTCCGCGGTCGCCACGTTGCCGTTGGCGTAGGCGGCGCGCGGCGTCGAGCCGGCCGGGGGCTTGGTGGGGAAGCTGGCAAAATCCTTCGGATCGCGCTTGGTGCCGATCTCACGGGAGGGTGCTTCCCGCGCGCTCCGGTCGGGCGGGGGAGCGTCGGCGTCTGAGGGAGCCGGCGGGGCGTACTCGCGGGGCGTCTCCCGCACCTGCTGCGCCGGAGCGCTCAGCCCCAGGTCCGGCGCCCCGGCATCGGAGCGCGCGGCATCGTAGCTCCCCGCCTCGGGACGGCCCGTGTCGGGACGGCCCATGTCGGGACGGCCCGTGTCGGGACGGCCCATGTCGGGACGGCCCGCGTCGGGATTGCCTGGTTCGGGGCGGGGAGAGGGAGCATCGGGAGTGGGAGCGGCCGGTCCCCTGACGGCGCCCACCGGCGCGGTCCGCTGCGCCACGCTGGCCGGAACGGCCATCTGCGGCGTGGGGGAGGAGGCAGCACCTCCTTCTCCCATCCGGTCGATCTTCTGGAGCAGCTCGGTCAGCAGCACCGTCGAGTCCATCGTCGCCAGCTGCGTCAGCAGCAGCTCCAGCCGGAGCCTCGGCTGCGATGCGCTCCGGATCTGCCCCTGCGCCTGGAGCGTCAGGTTCAGCGCCCGGATCAGATCCCCCTGCTGCATGATCCGCGACTCCTCGGCGTAGCGGTCCAGGTAGACCTTCGCCGTCTCGATCAGTCGGGTCGATCCGGTGGTCAGCACGGTGAGATAGTTCCGGACATGCTCGGCCAGGCCGATCAGGAACTCCTGCGAATCGTAGCCGATCCTCATGATCTCCTCCACGATCGCGAAGGCATCGGCCGGATCGTGGCTCCGCATCATGTCGGTGACCCGGAAGAAGAAGCCCTGGTCGATCACGTTCAGCGCCTCGTTCACCTGCGCGTAGCCGACGCTGGTGCCGCAGAAGGAGATCACCTGATCGAAGATCGACTGCGAGTCGCGCATCGATCCGTCGGCCTTCTTGGCGATCACGATCAGCGCGTCCTCATCCACCGTGAACCCTTCGCGGGAGGCGATGTAGGCCAGGCGCGAGACGATATCGGTGATCTGCATCCGGCGGAAATCGAAGCGCTGGACGCGGGAGAGAATGGTCGGCGGAACCTTGTGCGGCTCGGTCGTGGCGAAGACGAACACCAGGTGCTTCGGCGGCTCCTCGAGCGTCTTCAGCAGGGCGTTGAACGCCGAGCCGGAGAGCATGTGGACCTCGTCGATGATGTAGAGCTTGTAGCGTCCGCTCACCGGCGGGTACTTGGCGTTCTCCCGGAGCTTCCTGACGTCCTCGACGGAGTTGTTCGAGGCGCCGTCGATCTCGACGACATCCATCGAGCGTCCCTCGACGATCGAGCGGCAGGAATCGCAGACGTTGCAGGGCTCGGCATCGGGGCCGAGGTTCAGGCAGTTGAGCGCCTTGGCGAGGATGCGGGCCGTGGTCGTTTTGCCGACGCCGCGGGGGCCGCTGAAGAGGTAGGCGTGATGCACCCGTCCGCTCCGGATCGCGTTCCGGAGGGTCTGGGTGACGTGCTCCTGACCGACGACCGACTCGAACTCGGCCGGGCGCCACTTGCGTGCTGTTACCTGGTATTCCTGCTGATCTGCCATAGTCTTCCAAAGGTAGGAAGATTCCGGGACCGGAGGGTAGGGGGAAGGGAGGGAGATGGTTGATACGATATCAAAGCGGCGCCTCAATCTCTGATTGGGGGACGCTTTCGAGTATTGTCGG
>JBEHWX010000117.1:0-17490 GCA_048498995.1 Bacteroidota bacterium | reverse complement strand
GCGGCGTATCCGCGGCGGCGTATCCGCGGCGGCGTATCCGCGGCGGCGTATCCGCGGCGGCGCATCCGCGGTGGCGTATCCGCGGCGGCGTATCCGCGGCGGCGTATCCGCGGCGGCGCGCGCCATCGGAGTCACGTCATCGAACTCCGTCCGTCGGAACCCGTCACGGCCGGCGCGATCTCAGGCTCCGACCGGCTCCTTCAGATCGAAGGCGTGGCGGTGCCAGGAGTCCCGCGCCGGAAGGCTCCAGGCGCCGGAACGGAGGGCGCCGAGCCGGTCCACCATGCCGTTGAAGACCACGGTATCGAGGTTCACCTCACCCCGCGTGGCCAGCCGTCCGAAGGCGGGGCGATCCACGCATACCACGTCGTTCCCCTGGAGGAAGCAGACCTCCGGGGCGTCGATGATCGGGAGCGAAAGATGCGCGCCGAGCTCCCGGAGGAATCTGGTCAGCGCGTCGATCGAGCAGCCGGAGGGAGGGAGTCGGGATTCATCGACGCCGACGATGATGAACTGATCGTGGCTGATGGTGTATCCGGCGGCGAGATCCTTCCGGTGGGCCGCCCAGTCGTGAATGAAGCGGTCGAGCGCGTCGACCGAGGCGGCGCGCTCCTGGGGCGTCATGGTCCGGGCCGTGTTGAAGATCCAGATCCGTGCGTCGTCCGGAAGCTGCTCGAAGGGAATCATGCTCATCGTTGCTCTCCTGAAATGCTCTATCGGTTCGGGGGGCGAAAATCCCCTGGGAATAACGTCCGCGATCCGTCGCGCCCGATCGAGGGGCGGGGGAATCACGTCGGGTCCGGTTGAAACGGCGAAGGCCGGGAATGGCTCCCGGCCTTCACGCGCGAATCGTGACGCGCCCGAAGATCCGGCCGAGTGACCGGATCGAACACGAATCGGGACCGCGGAATTACGCCAGGGTCTCCTCGACCGGCGTGTAGTTCAGGCCGAAGGCCTCGGCGACGCCCGGGTAGGTGACCACGCCGTCGATCACGTTCAGGCCGTGGCGCAGCTCGAGGTTGTCGCGGAGCGCCTGACGGTAGCCGTGATCGGCCAGCTGCATCATGTACGGAAGGGTCGCGTTGGTCAGACCGATCGTCGAGGTGAAGGGCACGGCGCCCGGCATGTTGGCCACGCCGTAGTGCACCACGCCATCGATCACATAGGTCGGATCGGCGTGCGTCGTCGGACGGGAGGTCTCGACGCAGCCACCCTGGTCGACCGAGACGTCGACGATCACCGAGCCCTCGCGCATCTCCGGGAGCATGTCGCGGGTAACGAGGTAGGGGGCCTTGGCGCCCGGGATCAGCACGGCGCCGATCACCAGGTCGGCCTGCTTGACCGCCTCGCGGATCGAGTGCGGGGTGGACATCATGGTCATGACGTTGCGCGGCATCACGTCATCGAGGTAGCGAAGGCGATGCAGGTCGCGATCGAAGATGGTGACGCGGGCACCGAAGCCGGCGGCGATCTTCGCCGCGTTGGTGCCGACGACGCCGCCGCCGAGGACGATCACATCTGCCGGGCGGGTGCCCGGGATGCCGCCGAGGAGCACGCCGCGTCCACCCATGGTCTTCTCGAGGTACTTGGCGCCTTCCTGCGGGGCCATGCGGCCGGCGACCTCGGACATCGGGATCAGCAGCGGCAGCGAGCGGTCGACGCGCTGGACGGTCTCGTAGGCGATGGCGATCGCCTTGCTGTTGATGATCGCCTCGGTGAGGGTGCGGCTGGCCGCGAAGTGGAAGTAGGTGAACAGCACCTGTCCCGGGCGGATCAGCGCGTACTCCGGCTCGATCGGCTCCTTGACTTTCACGATCATCTCCGCCTCGCCGTAGACATCGGCGGGGGAGTCGACGATGGTAGCGCCGGCGCGGACGTATTCGTCATCCGGGAAGCCGGAGCCGATGCCGGCCGAGCGCTCGACCAGAACTTTGTGGCCGTTCCTGACAAGCAGTTCCACACCTGAGGGCACCACGCCGACACGGTTTTCGTTCGGCTTGATTTCGCGAGGGACGCCGATAATCATTGTAGCGTTGTATTGAGGAGAATGATCTGGGAAACGCAGCCGCGGCCGGCAGTAGAGGATGGGCCTGGCTGGATCGTGGAAAGGACAAATATAGCGCGGGAGAGGTCAACAAAGCCCACCCGGAAACGATCCGGTCGGAACTGTTCCGGGTGGGCTCGAGCGTCGGGCGATCAGGCCTGCACGCCGCAGTAGGCGTCGAAGGCATCTTTCAGGTTTTCGGCGATCATCTCGGCCGTGCGGCCCTCGATGTGATGGCGCTGGATCATGTGCACCACCTTGCCGTCGCGCATCAGCGCGATCTGGGGGGACGAGGGGGGATAGCCGTGGAAGTATCCGCGCGCCTGCTGCGTCGCCTCGCGATCCTGTCCGGCGAAGACGGTCACGACTTTGTCCGGAAGGGTGGCGTGCTGCATCGCCAGGCGGATCGCCGGGCGGGCCGAGCCGGCCGCGCAACCGCAGACGGAATTGACGAACACCAGAACGGTTCCCTTCTCCTGCTGCAGGGTCTGGTCAACCTCCTCCGGCGTCCGGAGCTCCTGGATGCCCAGGGTGGTCAACTCGTCACGCATCGGCTGCACGAGGAAGGGATCATAGAGTGGCTGCATCGAACTCTCCTGTAACTGAAATCGGTTCGGTATGCTCCGTGAATATCGCCGCAACATACGGATCGGAGCCGTCACGCGGTGTATTGATCGGTAAGTCGCCGCGCGTCGCGCACAGTAGACGACCAAGCCCCGCGCGCCGTGCATCCCGGCGCTCTTTGCCGGCCGAAACCGCCGTCACCGCCGGCATTGCCATGCCCCGGAGCCAGGCGCCGCCGCGGGAAATGCCGCCGCGCCGGGATCCTCCCCGGAGCGGAATCGGGGAGCCGTCGGTGTCGGGATGGCGGACTTCGCGCCGGGGGGAGCCGCCCGGGGGAGTCGTGGCCGTCCGGGGCCGAACGAGGCGGGAAGCGCACGCGCGAGTGGAGGCGCGAGCGGGCCGCGGACGCCCCACGGAAGCCGGCTCCCGTGTCTCGAACTTAATTTGCCACGGCCCGGCACAAACGGTACCTTCGCCGATACGTTGTTTTTTCATAGTGG
The DNA here is from genome assembly GCA_048498995.1 of Bacteroidota bacterium. Classification (GTDB taxonomy): domain Bacteria; phylum Bacteroidota; class Ignavibacteria; order OLB7; family OLB7; genus JBEHWX01. The sequence continues at coordinate 14,382 of JBEHWX010000117.1, read as the reverse complement.
AACTAGTCGGTATGGCAGGAAGCGACCTGATCGACGCAGAGCAGGTGCTCTCGAAGATCGATCTCCGGGATCCGCAGTACTACATCAATCGTGAGCTGAGCTGGCTCGCCTTCAACGAGCGCGTGCTCGAGGAGGCGGCCGACGAGTCGCACCCGCTGCTCGAGCGCCTGAAGTTCCTGATCATTTTCACGACCAATCTTGACGAGTTCTTCATGATCCGCGTCTCCGGCCTGACCGAGCAGGTCACGGTCGGCGTCGTGGAGCTGGCGCCGGACGGGCTCACGCCGCAGCAGCAGCTTCAGGCGATCTCCGAGCGGCTCCGGCCGCTGATCATCCGCCAGGGAGATCTGCTGATCCGCGACGTGATGCCGAAGCTGGCCGAGGCGGGGATCAAAATCCATCCGTTCGCCGACCTGACCGACGCCGAGCGGACCCGGATGCAGGAATACTTCATGCGCGAGGCGCTTCCGGTGCTCACGCCGTTGGCGATCGACCCCGGCCACCCCTTCCCGCATCTTCTCAACCGAAGCCTGAACCTCGCGCTGATCGTGAAGGATCCGCGCAAGCACCTGCAGAGCGAGGAGTTTCACTTCGCCGTCGTGCAGGTGCCGACCGTGCTCGGTCGGTTCATCCGCGTCTTCCAGGATCAGCCGGGGGATCATTTCGTGCTGCTGGAGGAGGTGATCGGCGCCTATGCCTCGGCGCTCTTCCCAGGCCTCGACGTCCATGCCGCCTATCCGTTCCGCGTCGTGCGCGACGCCGATATCGAGATCGCCGAGGATGAGGCGGAGGATCTGCTCAAGATGATGGAGGAACAGGTCCGCCGCAGAAAGTGGGGCGAGGCGGTCCGCCTGGAGGTCGACGAGCGGACGCCGCAGCCGATCCGTGAGATCCTCCGCCACTCGCTCGAGCTCGACCCGAGCGATGTCTACGAGACCCGCGGCCCCGGCAACCTGGTCGACTTCAACGCGATCTATCGTCTGGACTATCGCGATCTGAAGGACCGTCCGTTCAACAGCCGGATTCTCGAGAGCTTCCGGGACGAGGAGCGGAGCGTCTTCTCGGTGATCCGCTCCGGCGATATCCTGCTGCATCATCCGTACGACAGCTTCGCCAACGTCGTGGACTTCATCCGCGCGGCCGCGCGCGATCCGAAGGTGCTGGCGATCAAGCAGACGCTCTACCGGGCCGGCGGCGATTCCCCGGTGGTGGCGGCGCTGATGGAGGCCGCCGAGAACGGCAAGCAGGTGACGGCGCTGGTGGAGCTGAAGGCGCGCTTCGACGAGGAGAACAACATCACCTGGGCAAAGCAGCTGGAACAGGCCGGCGTCCACGTCGTCTACGGACTCATCGGGCTCAAGACCCACTGCAAGCTGCTGATGGTGGTGCGCAAGGACGATACCGGCACTCCCAGAATCTACATGCACCTCTCCACCGGCAATTACAACCCGGTGACCGCCAGGATCTACACCGACATCGGCCTGCTGACGGCCAACCCGGATTTCGGCGTCGACCTGATCAACCTCTTCAACTATCTGACCGGCTACGGCTCCCCGATGCAATGGCGGAAGCTGGTGATGGCGCCGCTGAACCTCCGCTCCAGAACCATCGAGCTGATCGAGCGGGAAGTGGCGCGCCACACGCCGGAGAAGCCGGGACGGATCATCGCCAAGCTCAACGCACTGGTCGACGGGGAGATCATCCGCGCCCTCTACGTGGCCTCGCAGCGGGGCGTGCGGATCGATCTGCTGGTGCGCGGCATCTGCTGCCTGCGTCCGGGCATCCCCGGCGTGAGCGAGAATATCCGGGTGATCTCGATCGTGGGACGCTTCCTGGAGCACAGCCGTATCTTCTTCTTCCAGAACGGCGGCGACGAGGAACTCTATCTTTCCTCGGCCGACTGGATGCCCCGTAACCTCAACCGCCGCGTCGAGGTCATGTTCCCGGTGGAGGATCAGGAAAGTCGCGCGCGACTCAAGGACATTCTCGAGGTCTATCTTCGGGACAACGTGAAGGCGCGGGTGCTGAACGCGGACGGCTCCTGGATCAGGAAGGGGAGAGAGGAAGGGGAAGAAGCGATCAACTCGCAGGAGTATTTCCTGGCCAACATCCGGCAGAGCGATCCGGCAGTCGAGGGAGCTCCGCGCCCGAAGCGGGCAAGCCACCTGAAGCACCGGATGGATTGAGGCGTCGCGGCCGGGCCGTTCCCGGCGGATCTCCATGACGCGTTCGTTCGTCGGGCGCCCTGGCGCTTCCTCGTGAGCGTGAGCCGCCTCGGGACGCCGGGCATGCTCACGACGAAGGGAAGGACCGAGTTCATCATGCTTCGTGGAAACGGCGCGGGAGACCGTATATTCGCGCCGACGACATGGGCGATCTCCACATCAACCTGGCCGGACACGGCCTGGCCGAGTACGGCGGCCTCGGCCTCGCGGCGGTCTCCTTCGTCGCGGCCACCCTCGTTCCGATCAGCTCGGAGGCCGCCGTGATCGCCGCGCTCCGCTTCGGAATGGCCCCCTCGATCGTTCTCCTGTACGCATCACTGGGAAACTGCCTCGGAGTCACCCTGAACTACCTTCTCGGCAGGTGGGGGAGCGGTGGTCTCCTGCGTCGCACGAGCCAGAGCCGCTCGGGACGGCGCGCCCTGGACTGGAGCAACCGCTATGGGCGGTGGAGTCTGCTCCTTTCCTGGCTCCCGATCGTCGGCGATCCGCTCACCCTGGTGGCCGGCGCGGTCAGGGTTCCCCCTCTATTCTTCGTCATCGTTGCATTCGGCGTCAGGATCGTGCGCTATCTGCTGCTGGTCTACGCCTTCGGATGATCCGTCCACGCGAGAGCTCCCCGGCTCGTGGCGGCGGGTCGGCAACCATCCTCTCTCGTACGCAGGAAGAACATGAGCAACGGACGGTACCGCATACTCCTGCTGGTGACGCTCGCGATGGTGGCGGGCTGTTTCCGGACAGAAGAGGGGGAGATCAAAGGGACGATCGGCGATCTGGTCACCGCGGTCAACGAGCACGACCGCGCCGCGGCGTCCCGCCTCTACGTCGGCGGCCGCTTCGACCCGAAGATGCCCAACGGCGACAGCAGCGCGATCTTCCGGCTGATGTATTCGGCCGACGGCGTCGACTTCGAGCCGAACTCGATCGAGTCGGAGATCAAGAACGATTCGGCGCAGGCGACCTTCTACGTCACCGGCAAGGTGAAGCGCAACGACACGGTCGCCGGCACGATGATGATCAAGCTCCTGCTGACGCTCAGACGCGTCAACGGGGAGTGGAAGATCGATCCGGGAAGCGAGCGACAGCTCCCTGGCGGATGACCGCCGCGCCGGACGCCGCGCTCTCGCGCGGCATCTCCACGCAGGGCGGCTCCGAGGTCCGACCGATGCACACGACACTACAATCAGATATCAGCGTATGAAGCTTGTCACCTACCGCCCGAACGACCTCTCCGAGGTCGAGGGCGCAGAGCGCCTCGGCATCATCATCGACGAGGCGATCGTCGAGCTGGAGGGGCTCGTCTCCCGACATCAGGCCGAGGAGGGAGCCGATGGCCAACTCTCCGGCGCCACCTTCCGCGGCATCATTCCGTTTCTCGAGGCCGGCTCCGAGGCGATGCGCGCCGCCGAGGCCGCCGAGGCCTGGGCCGCCGCCGATGCCTCGCGCCTCGGCCAGACCACGCCGCTCGATGGAGCGCATCTGCTGGCGCCGGTCCCCCGTCCCACCTCGATGCGCGACGGCTATGCCTTCCGCCAGCACGTGGAGGCGGCCCGTCGCAACCGGGGCGTGGAGATGATCCCGGAGTTCGACGAGTTCCCGGTCTTCTACTTCACCAATCACCAGGCGGTGACCGGACCGGGTGAGGTGGAGGTGATGGAGCAGCACCTGAACCGGCTCGACTTCGAGCTCGAGTGCGCCATCGTGATCGGCAAGAAGGGGCGGAACATCTCGGCCGCCGATGCCGACGAGTACATCGCCGGCTACATGGTGATGAACGACTGGTCGGCCCGCGCGCTCCAGATGGAGGAGATGAAGCTCAGCCTCGGCCCGGCCAAGGGGAAGGACTTCGCCACCTCGATCGGCCCCTGGCTGATGACCCGCGATCAGCTCGCTTCCCGCCGCATCGACGGCGACAAGGGAGAGCGCTACGATCTGACGATGGTCACCCGCGTCAACGGCACCGAGGTCTCCCGCGGCAACCTGAAGGACATGACCTGGACGTTCGCGCAGATCCTCGAGCGCGCCTCCTACGGCGTCACCCTCTACCCGGGCGACGTGATCGGCTCCGGCACGGTCGGCACCGGCTGCTTCCTCGAGCTCAACGGCTCGAAGATCACCGACAACTGGTGGCTGGCCGACGGAGACGTGGTCGAGTGCGAGATCGATCTTCTCGGCACGCTCCGCAACCAGGTGAAGAAGGTCGACTGATCGATTCTCACCCGATATGATTCGTTCACGCGCGCCGGCGGCTCATTCCCGCCGGCGCGCGTCGTTTCGCGGCAATCGGAGGTCTATCCTCGGGACGGGCGATGCCGAAAAGGGGTGGCATCGCGCGCGCGGTTTCGCTATCTACCCCGATCCGTGATCCGCCCGGGACGACAGGTGTCTTCAGCGCGGTGGGTCTTCTTTCCGTGCGGCCCGGAGGGCCGGCAACGGTCGCTCAACCCGGCTCCGTCGATGACGAAACTCCGATACCTCGTACCGCTGCTTCTTCTGATGATCGCCTCGGCCGCCTCGGCGCAGAGCGCCGGCCGGTCGTTCGTGGTCTCGATGCCCTACCTGTCGCCGTCGTCGGCGCCGGAGGTCCCGATGGTCCGGATGCTGATCACCGCGCAGGCATCCTCCCAGGTCACGATCACCTACAACGCCACCGGCGCCTCGGAGGGGTTCAACGTCCCGGCCGGCTCGAGCGTGGAGAAGCTGATCGACACGTCGCTCATCCTGCTGCCGTCGCTCGAGGGAGCCTTCAGCCGGACGCTGACGATCACCGGCACCACGCCGATCGGGGTGACGATGCTAATCGATCGTGGAAACGCCAGCGAGGCCTACACCGCCATTCCCGACAGCCTTCTCGGCACCGAGTATCTGGCCCTCACCGGCCGCGGCAGCGACAATGGAACGTTCGTGGCGGTGGTCGGCGTCGGCGCGGGAACCGACGTGACGATCACCCCGACCAAGAAGACCCGCAACGGCCGGCTCCCGGGGCAGCCGTTCACGATCCGGCTCGGACGCGGCGAGGTCTATCAGGTGCTTTCCGAGGGGGTGGTCGACGCGGACCTCTCCGGCACGTCGATCGTTTCCACCGCGCCGGTGGCGGTGATCAGCGGCTCCTCCTGCGAGGACTTCATGATCGGACGCCTTCACGCCTGCAATCCGCTCATCGAGGAGATGCCGCCAGTGAGCGCGTGGGGGCGCACCTATGTGCTCGGGGCATTGATGCGGCAGCAGGCCGGTTACTACCGGATCATGGCCTACTGCAAGAACACCAGGATCACGATCAACGGCGCGGACATCTTCCTCCGCAACGGGGAGGTGCTCGAGGCGCCGATGGATGACGGCTTTCTCCTGGAATCCTCCTCGCCGGTGCTCGTGGCGCAGATGGCCACCAGCACCTCCAACGGTCCCAGCGATCGGAACGTCGCCTTCGGCGATCCCTCCATGGCGATCATGCCCGGCGTGACGCAGTGGACCAGGCGGGTGCAGGTGCTTTCGCCCGGCCTCGCGCCGAGATCCGCGGACGACCGGAGCTTCCCGGTGCTCTGGAAGCACTACGCGCAGATCGCCGTCGCGACGGCCGACCTTCCGACGCTACGGGTCGACGGCGTGGCGCCGACCTGGGCGCGCCAGATGCCGGTGGCCGGCGGCTATGTCGTCGGCAGCGTCGATCTCGGCCTCGGCCAGCATCTGGTGACCTCGACCGGCGGATCCTTCTCCCTGATGGCCTATGGCTACTCCGCCTACGATGCCTACGCCTACACGCCGGAGATCGTCCATCAGACCTATCGTCTCAAGGCCGCCGACAGCATCCTCCGCTTCACCTGCGCCGATACCTACGACACCACGATCGTGATCGCGAACACCGGCACCGATGGGGTCTCGATCGACGAGGTGATCTTCGCCGGCGATCTGGCCGGACGGATTCTCAGTCCGGCGACGCTCCCGGTCACGATCCCGCCGGGCGGGTCGCTGAGCGTCACCATCCGGTTCACGGGGATATCGGCCGGAAAGAACCATGGCACCGTGATCGTCACCGGAGGAATCTGCGGGGAGCGGTTGTTGGCGATTCCGACCGAGATCTACACCGACATGCTGGTGCCGACGCCGGCGGTCGACGGCACGCTCGATTTCGGCGGCGTGCCTCCCACGGTTCCCTACGTCGATTCGGTGATCGTGCTCTACAACGCCGGCAACGGTCCGGTCACCGTGAACGATCCGACCATCGGCTCCTCCCGGTTCAGCGTGATCAGCCCGGTCTTTCCGATCGTCCTGCCGCCGAAGGGAGCGGTTCGCGTGGTGATCCGCTTCCGTCCGGTCGACGCCAATCCGGAGACGGCCAAGATCAGCTTTACCACCGGCAACTGCGTGATTCCGATCTCGGTGACGCTGAAGGGGATTCGCCAGAGCGGGGCGTTCGTGGATGCGTCGCCGCCGCTCGTGGTCAGGGCGCTCTGCGCGCCGAAGGGACGCGACACGCTCCGCTTCGTGGTGAGCAATCGCGGCGATCTTCCGATGCGGGTGATCGACGCGACTCTGGTGGGCGCCGCGGCTTCCGAGTTCCGTCTCCTGACCGATCTGACCACGTCGCAGATCCCGGCCGAGGGGCGCCGCGACGCCCTCGTGGAGTACACTCCCGCGGTCATCGGCCAGCGTCCGGTCTGGCTCCGGCTCGTCACCGACGCGGTCAACCGCGATACGCTGCTGGTGCCGGCCGACGTGCGCAACGACACGATCGCCGTCGGGCTGGACGTCGGCATCATCGACTTCGGCACCACGGCGCTCTGCGACCCCGCCCCCGTGGTAACGGTGACCGTGACCAACGCCGGCACCGTGGACATCACGCCGCTCAAGGTTGCGGTGGGACGTCCGGAGAAGTACGCGCTGCTGCCGGACGCGAGCGTGCGGCTGGGCGGGCGCGATACGCTCCGCTTCCGGTTCCAGCTCATGCCGGATGTCGCGGGGCGCTTCACCGACTCGCTCCGCCTCTTCAATGCCATCTGCCCGGACACGATCGTGATCCCGGTGGTCGGGCTGCGGGAGGCGCCGGCGATCGGGTTCGCGCGGGACACGATCGACTTCGGCCTGCTCGGATGGTGCGATGAGAAGAAGGAGCTTCTCGTGAAGCTGGACAATCGGGGCGCGGCGGCCGACACGATCGGCGTTCACGCGTTTCCGACCACGCCGGGGCTGACCGTGGACCTGGCTCCGACGCCGACCCCGTTGCCGGGCGGGACATCGCTGACGATCGCGGTCCGCCTGGCTCGCGGCTCCGGCCAGCCGATCTTCGACAGCCTCGAGGTGATCACCCGCGTCTGCCCCCGTCCGTTGAAGCTCTACATCCGCGCGTCGCTCGAGGAGGAGCGCCCCGATCTCTCCGCGTCGTCGGTCGATTTCGGCGGCGTGCTCGCAGGGACCACCGCCAGCCGCTCCCTCTGGGTCCGGAACGGCACCAGCGCGCCGATCACACTCGACCCGCTCGCGCTTTCGGGTGCGACGCCGGGCACGCGCGTGGTTTCGCCGACCGGGAGCGTGACGATCCCCGCCCGGGATTCGGTGGAGGTGACGCTGGAGTATGCGCCGACCAGCGGCGCCGATTCGCTCAAGGGCGCGCTCGACGTGGCCGTTGTGGCGCCGTGCGCCCTCGCGCTGACTGCGGAGGTGACCGGTGATGTCCGTGTCGACGGCAGGAGGATCGTGCTCTGGTGGGAGAATGCCGACGGCCGCGTCGGTGAGATGATTCCGCTCCGGCTCCGGATGAAATATGAACGGGGGGAGGCGCGCGCCGACAGCATCGTGCTTCGGACCACGCTCGGGCTCGACGCATCCGTGCTCCTTCCGGTCGATGTGCAACCTCTCGCGCCGGATCTTCCGGCGCGCCTGACCGGGAACACGGTAAGCGGCACGGAGCGGCGCGTGGAAGTGGAGATCGCCGGAAGGCTGCCGGAGGAAGGGGTGATCGCGGAGCTGCGCGGCATCGGCGCGCTCGGCGGTGCTCCGGGCACCGCGCTCCGCGTCGTGGCCGGGAGCGCGCATGTCGCGGCGGTCGGCGATTCGATCCCGGTGACCGATTCCACCGAGGGACGACTGCGGCTGATCGATCTCTGCGAGGAGGGGGGAACCCGGCTCGTGCGGGATGCCGGCGGGCTGCTGATGGCCGTCGTCGGCGCCAACCCGATCCGCTCGGCAACGCCGGTGCGGCTGGAGCTCGTCGAGGCCGGACGGACGCGACTACGGCTCTCCGCCGCCGACGGGCGCGTCGTGGCGGTGCTGCTTGACGGGGAGCTGGCCGCCGGGACGCACGAGGCGCTGCTCGATCCGGGACGGCTTCCGAGCGGGCTCTACTGGCTGACACTGGAAACGCCTACCGATGCGCTGCGCCGCGGCGTCGTGATCGTCAGGTGACGTGGGGGATGGCGTCCTGTGCGTGCGTGGCTTTCGTGAGGCGCCCGAGCATGGCGCGTTGGCAGGTGCGGGTCGGCAGGTGCGGATCGGCCGCGGTGGCCGTTCCTCCGGCATCGGGCCAATGCGCACGCTGAAGACGTGCGCCTACCGACATGAATCCACCGACATGAATCTACCGGCATGAACGGCTGCGTGTGCAACGCTCTTCGAGAGCGCCGGTAATCGGCGTGGTGGGGACTGAACGTGAAAGAGCCCGTCGGCGCAAACGTCGACGGGCTCTTGAGCACTGTAGTAGAGTTGCTCGGAAGCTTACTTATGCGTGGTGTCAGCGCTGTGCGACGCAGTGTCCATGCCGCTGTGAGCAGCCGTGTCCATCGGGGCCGGGGCCGGGGTCGTCGCCATGGTGTCGGCGGTCGGGGCCGACGGGGCCGGGGTCGTCGTCGTGGCCGCCGTGTCCATCGGAGCCTGCTCCTCGGTCTTGGAGCCGCAGGCCATGACGGTGAGGCTGATCGCGAAGAGCGAAGCGAAGAGGAACGTTCTGGTCTTCATAGAGGGTTTGAATGTGGAAATAACCTATAGGTCTCGTGGGCACTGTCGGCTTCCCTGATACAGCGCCGCAAAAACGGTGCGCAAAAATAGAGGATTCCCCCCACAGCAACGATTAAAGTTTTTTAATCATTCTGTAAGCCATCCCTTCCAACATCCTCCACCTTTGTAACTTCTGCTTCCACGCCCACCCGTTACGGGCGTTACCCCGGATCTGAAGATTTTTTTTCATGAACGGACAGAACATCGATTCGCCCCGCCCCGGCGCCCGCCGCATGCTCCTGGTCGGCTCCGGAAAGCTCGCCCACGCCCTGGCCCTGACGATGCCCGAGGAGATAGCGGCCGTGATGGTGCGCGATGCCGATCGCTTCGCCTCCATCGGCCCGCTGGTGCCGGAGGCCTCGCTGGTCTTCTCCCTGGAGGAGATCGCCCATCTCCCGATCGATCTGATCTGGATCGCGACCTCCGACCGGGCCATCCCAGAGGTGGCCGAGCGGGTCGCCGCCGGGCGCGACAGCTGGGAGGGAGTGACCGTAGCGCATTCCTCGGGCGCCGGCTCCGTCTCGCTGCTGGAGCCCTTCTCGCGCAAGGGAGGCCGCCCGCTCGTGCTCCATCCGAACGCCTCCTTCACCGGCGACAGCCCGATCCCTCCGGGACTCCTCTGGGGCGTCACCGGAACGAGCGACGATGTGGAGCGGATCGCCGCCGAGATTCTCGCGCCGGTCGCCCCCCGTCTGGTGACGGTTGCCGACGAGCGCCGCCCGCTCTATCACGCGGCCGCCTCGGCCGCCTCCAACTATTCGCTCGCCCTCTTCCACATGGCGGCCGAGCTCTATCGCCGCGCCGGCCTCGACGATCGTGACGCGCGCGCCGTGGTCGCCCGGTTCATGCACGAAAGCGTGGAGCGTGGGGTGGAGGATGGCGTGGCGATGCCGGAGAAGCTCACCGGGCCGATCTCCCGCGGCGATCGCGAAGTGGTCGAGCAGCAGCTCCGGTCGGTGGAGCGGGACGCGCCGGAGTACCTGAGGCCGTTCGCCGCGCTCGGCGAGCTCACGGCCGGCATCGTCTGCACCGGAGAGGGGTTGAGGGAGTGGAAGGAGCTGTTCGGCGGCGTCGACGCCTGAGATCGCGGTCGAGATCGCCGCGCCCGCGCCAGCCGCGTGGGCGCGGCCCGGTCACTCCGCGGTGGGCGATTCCGGCGGAAGCGTGTCCGGGTCGACGAGCGGAACGCCGGCGGCGCAGAGTGGGCATTCCTCCGGAGCGTACTGGTTCGGCCGGTGCCGGAGCGCGGTGACGTTCTTGTAGGTGTGCGTGGCGATCTCCTCCCGTCCGTCGATCACCGAGCCGACGCCGATCAGCCTGGCGTCCGCGTCGCGGATCAGTCCGAGCGCGGGGATCAGCTCCCGCTGCGTGCGCAGATAATCCTGAATCAGCACCACCCGCTCGCCATGATACAGCCCGAAGCCGCGGAAGAGTCCCGCGCGCCCATCGGTCTCCTCGATGAAGATGGTCCGCGCCTCGAGCTGGCGTCCCACCTCGACGGCAATCGGGATGGCGCCGGTGGAGACCGCGACCACAACGTGAATGTCGAGCTCGAGAAAGTGTCGGACGATCTCGAAGGCGAGCTTCCGGTTCAGCGGCGCGAACTGCAGCACCTTCGCGGTCCTGACCGCCATGTCGGTGTGCGCGCGGCCGGTATCGGCGGGGAAGTGTCCTTCCACGATGGCGCCGGTCCTGGCGAGCATATCGAGGATCTCGTGGCGTTCCATCGTCAGCGCAGCGTGTCGAGTTCATCCAGGGCGGCCTCGAGCTCGCTCCGGGTATGCAGATCACCCACCTTCCGGCTCACATCCATTCCCACCTTGTAGGCCTCCTCGGCGTCGTCCCAGCGGCTGAGCGTCACGTAGATCTGGCCGAGCTGGTAGTAGGTGGCGACGTAATCGGGATCGCGCCGGCGAAGCTCGACGAGCTGCTCGACGGCGCGGTCGTACTCCTTGCGGCTGTTGTATTCCAGTGCGACGGCGTAGCGGGAGAAGCTGTCGTTCGGATCCTCCTCAAGGAACTTCAGCATCTGGTCGAGACGGGAGCTCATGATCGTGTCGGCAAGAAGAGGTTGAGAGATATGAACGCCTTGAGGATGGCCTCGCACAGCGCGCGGCCGCGTGAGGTCATCGAGGCGGATGCGGGGGGATGGGCTCCGCGGGGGCGGATCTCCCATGCAAGATCGTGGGGACGGGGAGGGGGACAACGACGACGATATCCGAAGCGCGTCTGTACGCCGAATTCTGTCTTCCCCGCGAAGCGGGGGAGGCAGCCATTTATCTGGGAGCGCGATCGCTCGCGCCCTCGAGCGGCCTACCCGGCGTCGTACCTCCGTGAGGAGGGAGGGAGCGGGCCGCTCCGCGCCGACGCCATACTTGGCCTTGCTCCGCGTGGGGTTTGCAATGCCGTACCGGTTGCCCGATACGCGGTGAGCTCTTACCTCGCCATTTCACCCTTACCCGGGACCGAGGTCACGGGCGGTATCCTTTCTGTTGCACTTTCCGTCGCCTCTCCGGTCGACGACCATGTCGTCGCCTTGGATTGGGCGCCCAGCCGTTAGCTGGCACGCTGCCCTATGGAGTTCGGACGTTCCTCCCCGGAGCCTCGCCGAAGCGGACCCCGGAGCGACTGCCCGACGCACTCCGGATGACGTCGTCGTTCATCCTTCCCGTCATCGTCGAACCGACGGCGGTCCGGCCCCCCCCGGTTCAAACCGGGGGCGTTCGGCCTTTCGGGGTCCGCACCGCCGGAATCGGAGCATTCTCTGCCCCGGCGAATCGTTGTCCGATCAGACCGTGGGGACCGTCGCGATCTCCTCGTCGACCAGGATGCGGCCGCAGTGCTCGCAGGTGAAGACGCGCTCGAAGCGGCGCATCTCGACGATCATCTGAGCCGGGATGGCGCGATAGCAGCCGGAGCAGGCGTTCTTGCGAACCTTCACCACCGCGTCCGGATAGGCCGTGCGGATGTGGTGATAGCGCTTGAGCAGATCGGGGGAGACCAGCTTGACGGCGTCCTCCCGCTTCTGGCGGAGCTCCTCGATCTCGTCGGCGTGCGTCTCGCGGATCGTCGCCAGCGTGCCGCTCTTCTCGTCAATCTCCTTGTTGAGCTCCTCGCGCTGGCGCGAAAGCTCCTCCGTGTCGCGGATGATCAGCGCTTCCTGCGCATCGAGCGTCACCATCGAGCGCTCCTTGGCCTGGAGCTCTCCCTCGGCGGCCTCGATCTCGGCGGTCGTTGCCTCGTATTCCTTGTTGTTGCGGACGGTACGGAGACGCTCGTTCAGGGACCGATGGCGCTCGCGAAGGTCCTCCAGGGCGCCGGTGGAGACCGCGCGCGACTGCTTCAGATCCTTCAGTTTCTTCTCCTCACCCTCGATCGCAGCCGTCAGCGAGTCGATCTTCTTCTTGAGACCATCGACCTCGCCCGGGAGCTCTCCGCCGCTGTCGTCGAGTTCGTCGAGCTCGCTGTCGATCTGCTGTAGCCTATACAGCGCACGTAGTACTTCTTCCACGGTTCAATGCCTCCGATGTATTCGCAGCTGGGATACTATTGCTTCGTTAGTTCACGATGTACGTGATCGGATTGGTCGGCACGTCGAGCCTCACGACCCCGACCGCGCTCGCCGAGCTTCGAGCCACGCGGTCGATCAGAGCGGCCATTCCCTCGGCCACCAGATGCTCCGATTCGGCATGTCCCGGATCGAGCACCGGGATCCGATCGTTGGCGGCGTGGAATCCATGATACCGCACGTCCGCCGTGATGAAGGCGTCGGCGCCGGCGCGGACCGCCGCGTCGTAGAAGCTCATGCCGCTTCCGCCGAGGATCGCGACGCGACCTATCGGCGCGTCATTCGTGCCCGGACCTCCGGAGACCCGCACCACATCGGCGCGGCAGACTGCTCGGAGGCGACCGGTAAGTTCGTAAAGTGTCGTCGGCTCACCAAATGCACCGATGGCCCCCATCCCCGCGCCGGCCATCACCGGGCTCGGCGTCAGCGGCGCGATTCCCTCCAGACCGAGCGCCCGCGCCAGCAGCACGCTCGTCCCCTCCGGATGCGCGTCGAAGGCGGTGTGGAGGATATACAGGCCGATATCCCGCTTGATCAGGTCGATCACCGAGCGCTCGACGCGCGTTCGGCTGGTGACCGCGCGGAGCGAGGGATAGATCAGCGGATGAAACGCCACGATCAGCCCGGCGCCCGCCTCGGCGGCCGCGGCGATCACCCGCTCGTCCACCTCGTAGGCCACCGCCACGGTCTCGATCTCACGATCGGCCGGAAGCACCTGCATGCCGACCGGATCATCCTGCATCGCCAGGGCGAGCGGAATCTCGCGGTCGAGCTCGCGTATGAACTCCGAGATCAGCATGCGAGCGCCTCAGTTGGATCCGATGCGACGGAAGAGCGCCAGGAGCGAGCGGGAGGAGCGATCGGCCTCGCCGAGCTTGGTCCGGATCTCGAACTCCGTGGTTCCCTCCGGCCAGAAGATCAGCGGCACCTTGTCGCCGGCCAGCTCGCCGGTCGAGGAGTCGTAGTGCTCCACCGACATGTCTCCGTTGCCGCCGTCGTAGCCCATGTAGTACACCCAGGTCCCCTTGTCCTTGTAGCGGTAGAGGCCGACGAGCTCGGGAGAGGAGAAGTCGAAGGTGACCTCGCCGTTGAGCACGCCGTCGTTCTCGTAGAGCCGCTTCTTGACGTTGGTGAAGCCGGGATGCCCGTCCTCGAACTTCGTCCCCTTCACGTACTGATTCACCAGGTCGGTGTAGTCGCGCATGGTGACGTCGCTCGAATCCTCCTGCGCCGACATGATGTTGTGGAAGACGATGCGGCCTGAGCCGGAGCCGTCCGGGTTCATCTTGAGGAAGTACTCCTTCTTCTCGGCCGTCAGACAGCCGGTCAGCGACAGGGAGAGGAGCAGGAGAGCGAGCGTCGCCAACACGCGCGCTCGACGCTGAGGAAGGGTCGTCATACCCAGAATGAGATTGGTACGGTGTGAGATTCGTAAAGAATCACGCTCGACCGGCCGGCGGAGGGCCGGAGGATCGGAGCGGATACGCCGGCTATCCGGGGACTTGCTCCGGTGCGGCCGCTCCGAGATTGACGTGCCAGCGACGCATGTTCGTGGGCCTGCCCAACGGCATCAACTACAGCTTCGACCCGCGCGTACTCGCCATC
>JBEHWX010000116.1:0-17573 GCA_048498995.1 Bacteroidota bacterium | reverse complement strand
ATCTCGGTAGCCGCATCTCGGTAGCCGCATCTCGGTAGCCGCATCTCGGTAGCCGCATCTCGGTAGCCGCATCTCGGTAGCCGCATCTCGGTAGCCGCATCTCGGTAGCCGCACGTCTTCAGCGTGCGCTCTTCGGTGCGTGCTCTTCGGCAGACGGCTGGGCGGCCACGGGGGCCGCCCCTACGAGGGTTTGCGACGGCGGGCGGCCATGGCCGATCCGCTTGCCCGAGAATATTTCGATGGCTGACATGCGCCACCTCATATCCACGCGAGCCACGATACATCATCGGTGTCCCGGGCATGAGCTCGGAATGCTCGAACGCGGATGTACGATGCCGCCGCGGGAGGGCAGCGCACGTTGCCATCGCCCGAGCATCACCGGACACGAAAAAACTGGAAGAAGGGGAGAGGAGATGATGAATCCGGATCAGCGCGCCACGCGCTGGAGCAGGATCGTCGGCATCCGATGGTTCTCGGAGTTCAGCGTGATCTGATCGCTCGTGGAGAGCATCGCCAGACGACGCGAGGCAAGCTGGTTCTGATCGAGCACCACGCGATACTCGCCGGCGCAGACGCCCGGAATGAAGATCGAACCGTCGGAGAAGACTTCGCCGTCGAACACCGCGCCGTTGGTGGAGGAAACCAGCTGAACGCGGAGTCCGTTGAGCAGACCGCCGAAGTCCATCTTCTTACCGGAGGCGGTCGTCCCTTCCTCGACCTTGCAGGTGCCGAGCACGTCGAAGCCCTCGACGCACGCAACCTCGATCACCTGGAGCGAGCTCGGCGTGGTGAAGACGCTGAAGCGGGTCTTGGTCGGGAAGATTCCCTGATCGGCGAACGTCCACCGATCGACCTCGAGCACCCACTGCGAGTTGGCGACCAGGCCGGTGAACGAGCCGTCCGGGGAGACCATCGAGTTGCGTCCCTGCGAGATCGTGCAGGTGATCGGATCGAGATAATCTTCGTTGGCATCCCGCACGCCGTTCTGATTCGTGTCGTGGAACGGCTTGACGAGGATGGCCGACTGGCCGAGGGCGTAGGTCGGGGTGGTAACCACGCCCATCGGCGAGATCATCGCCGAACCCTGCGCCATCAGATAGCCGGAGAACTCGCCCCCCTGCTGCCCGCCCGAGATGATCGCCTTGCTCTGCTTCAGGTCCACATCGAACTGCAGGCGAAGCTGCCCATTCGAGACGCTGTGCCAGGTCACCTTGGTGATGTCGGCGAGCGAGTAGCTGAGGTTGACGCCGAGGCCGGGAAGCACCCGATGATAGACCGAAAGATCGAGCCTCGGCATGCGCCGGGCGTTCCAGTCGTAATCGAGGTCGAGATTGAAGATCGCCCCCATCGAGGTGGGGAAGATCGCTCGGAGATTCGTGTAGGCGGTCAGCTTCCTCTCGCGCTGGGGATCGATCAGGCTCGTCGCGGTGCGCAGATACGGGAACTGCGTGCGCACGGTGCCGATCAGGTTCACCCCCCAGAGCGCCATCGAGATGCCGGGCGTGATCTCCGGGGCATATCCGAAGTCGTCCTTGGCCATGCGCACGATCACGCTCGGCGTCCACGATCCGACCGGCACGGCGGCGATGGCCTGCGCGATGAAGCGCGAGCCGTTGAACGCCACGGAGTCCAGCTCCACACGTCCGGACCATCCCTCGGAAGCGATCGTATAGTAGTCGAGCTTGCCGAAGCCCTTGATCGGATTGGCCGACACGGTCATCGAGCCGGCGTCGCCGAACCAGAGATTCGCGAAGGCCGCCGGGTCGACGCTATCCTTCGAGAAGCTCTTGATGCTCGAGGTTGCCATCATCCCTTCCACGCCGATCGACAGCGTGGAGGAGATGCCGAGCGTGAGACGTCCCTCGGCGGCAACCGGCGCGGTCGGGTCGAACTTTTCGATGCCGACGCGGGTCGAATACTCGATCTCCCCCTCGGGCACCATCTGCGGATTGAGCTGGATGCGCCGCTGCTCGGTCATCGACTCGCCATAGGGGCCGACGAAGCGGAGCGTGCGGTCCACCGTGCCGTAGCCGACCGGAACGCGGAAATCATATCTGCCGGCGGAGTCGGCCGTGGTAACGTCCACCAGGCGTGCCCCGTCGTAGAGCTCGACGGTCCATCCGGCCTGGGTCTGTCCGCGGATGTCGTGAATGGCGAAACCGCTGCGCGGCGTCAGCGGGACATTGGAAACTTCCGCGGTGTAATAGTCGCGACTGCCGATCGCCATGTGCCCCACGCCGATCTGGCGGATCGGGCTGAAGGTCGGCATGAAATAGCGCCACGCCCAGTTGTTCAACCTTCCCTGGAACGACTCCTTCTTGAAATTCATCGCATTGAAGGAGCTGTTCAACTCGAGCGTGCCGAACAGGAGCTCGGTGCCGACCCTGAAGTTGGCGTTCGTCGCCTGCGAGGAGCGCGCGGCCTGATGGTTCAGGTTCCAGTCGATCACCGGATTGCCGAGGAAATGCCGTTCGACATCCGCTTCCGGCGGCGCCATTCCCGGCTCCTCCTCGTAGGCGAGCGCGGCGTATTTGTCGGCGCTCTTCTTCCACTGGAGGGCGGGGATCTTCTCGTCCGGCACCAGGCGGAGCTTCAGCTCCATGGTGTCGTAGGTGGCCTGGAGGTTCAGCACCTTCAGCAGGAAGCTCTGCTCGACATACACCTCGCCGCGGGCCACGCGGATCGCGGTCGGCGGCACGAACACATCGGTCCGGCCGGAGCGCGCGGTGCTCGAAAGACGCGAGATCTCGAACGGCTGTCCGAGCGGCATCTGGCCTGAAAGCTCGAGGTAATCGGGAGAGACGTTGATGGGGATGCGGAGGAAGTCGCAGAACGTCATGTACGGCAGAAAGAGGGTATCGCCGACGAACCGCGAGAGAAAGTCACGGGAGCCGATGCCGGGAATATCGATCTGGATCACGCCTTCGTCCGAGGGCGCAATAGACTCAAGATCGACCACGGATTCGAACGTGGCACCACGCTCCTCCTTCCCGGTCGGATCAAGGCCGCCCCCTGCGAGGGCAATGCCCGCGCAGAAAAACAGCATGAACGCTATGATGATCGAAAGTTGCCTCACGTCCAGAATGATGCAACCGAACTCATTTCGTCTGTCTCGCGCGACGCTTCAGTTATATACTGCCGCAAGCGTCACGGAGCCGGTATATGTTCCACGCTGTTGCTTCGACGTCGTCGACGTCGATCCACCTACCCGGACATAGATCGTCGGTGTCCCTCCGACATTCGGGAACCGGGTATCGTGATACAGCGTTCCGGTCGAAAAATTCGTCCAGCTAGTCCCGTCGAAACTGAATGCACAATCGGCATTGGTAATGCCGAGCGTCAATGAGGCCGACCCACGCGTCATATTGGTCCTTGTGACCGTGAGCCTGACCTTTCGGTTTTTTCGTCCGGTAACCGTGAACCGGGCGGCCGAGGAGGATCCCTCATCGACCGTTCTGCTGTTCGATCTGAACAGCGTGCCGAAGCTGAGGTTGTTGGTCCCAGTAACAACCACGGCCTGTGCCGCCACCGCGGCCGGCAGGAGGCAGAGCACGGCAAGCGCCGCGCCGAAGAGAATTATGATTCGCCGTCGTTTTCCCCACGAAATCCATGTGGTCCCCGGACTCCGTTGAGAAATGAACGTCACCATATCTCACATGCCTACGATGTCAATAAATCTGGCGTTCGTCAAACTTCCGACGACCGGGATCTGCGTCGATCCCTACCAGCCCCAACCATGCCCCGGATTACTGTCGTCATCATGGTCATCGTCGTTGCCGTGACCATTATTGCCGTCGTCGTACTCCGCGTTCAGGGAGATCAGTCCGAGATAATTTCCCCTCTGCTGCGTCAGCGCGCTTGTGAGGGTCGCTCCCACCCGGACGAGTATCGAGCTGTTCGTACCGGAGCCGCGCGGAAACGTGGTCGTTACCGTCGCGGTCGCTCCGTTCGACGATGTGAACGCGCGCCAGGTTGCCCCGTTGTCGAGACTGTACTGACACGATTGCATCGTCAGCGTTGGAGACATCAGCCGTCGGACCAGTCCCGTGACCGCCCCGTTGCCGGTGATCATCGCCGTCATGGAGACGATCAGCGTTACCGACTGACTTTTCCTGCCGGTTACCGTGAACCGGGCCGCATTCGCCGATCCGTAGCTCACCGATGCCGAGCTGTTCCGAAACATGATACCGAAGGCGAGATTATTCGTCCCGGTGATCGTGATCGGGTAATCGGCTCGGGCGATGGAGATGCCTGTCAACAGCACGACCATCATCCACGGCCAGATTCGGCGAATTGGGATTCCGGCCGCCTTCGATGGCAGCCGCTTCCATGTGTTCGTCATTCCGGGCTCCTTGCTCTACCACACATCGATTCGTTGTCGATCGTGGCTCTGTCCACACAATTACCACGCCTTGAACCGCAGCCCGGGAAAGAATTTTGAAAGAACTATCGAATCTCGCGCAGCCCCTGCTCAATTGTTGTCGTATGATGCCGACAAGGTAACCGAACCGGAATACGAGCCACGCTGCTGTCTGGAATCGGCCGTCGCCGAACCGCCCACCCGTACCAATATCGATGACGTCGTTCCACCACTGTTCGGAAACGTCGTCGAGGCGTAGACGATACCGATAATGACTCCCTGGAAGTTGTTCCAGGTGGAGCCGTTGTTCGTGCTGTACTGGCAGGTCGAGGCCGACAGTGTCGGCGTCATCTGCCGCAGCGACGATGATGAGCTCGAACCGGATGACGTGGACATCGCGCCACGAATGATCGACAGCGTCACATCATTCTTTTTCGAGCCGGTTACCGTGAAGCGCGCGGCGTTCGACGACGACGACGCAATGGTAACGGTTCCCGAGCGCGCGATGGTGCCGAAGGTGAGGCCGTGCGTACCGGTCACCACGATCGTCACCACGCTATAGGCGGTCTTGTCAACGAACGGAAACAATCCCAGAGTCAGCGTGGCGATGATCATCCATCGGCGCACCCCACCGGGCACGCCGGGAAATCCAGAAGAGAACTTCATCGCCAGATCACCAACCTATCTCATTTCAACGCGGTCTGAATTCCTGTTTTCGATACCGTGAGCGCGTAGGTTTTCGAGACGGGGTCCGACGGAATAACGGCTTCGTTCGCGGCGCCTTTCTTGACGCTCTTGGATTCGAGCTCCAGCGTGTAGCTCCCCTCGCTCAGCTTGGGAAACTGCAGTCGCTTGCGGAGCTTGAACTCGGTCGTGAACTGTTCCTCCGTCCTTGCCACCTCGCTACCATCCGCTCCCTTGAGCACGGCAACCAGGGTTCCACGATACGCGCTGTTTCCGGTACGCTTGGTATCCAGAAGCGCCACGGTGGCTTCTCCCTCGTTGCGCGCGGTCAGTCCTTCAAATTCAATTCCCGTCTGTACGTTGCCTTTGCGGAAAATCACCGGAAGGTCCAGCTCGATCCGCATCGTGAGATTCGTACGAATGGCATCCGTCGTGTCCTCGGCGGGCACGCGGATGATCGGAGTACTGCCGAAGATGATTCGTCCCCAGTATTCCCCCTCATCGGTGCTGTCACCCGGAACGATGAGCACGCGAACCATGCGGGAGGCTCCGGGCGCGAGGATGAATTTCCTCGGGAAGATCTTCAGGAAGCGCTCGCAGGAGCGGGCGGCCTCCTCCGGAGTAGCCGACGAATCGAGAGTCATCCGTCCGAGGGAATCGGTCCTGATGAGCTTGAATCCCAGATCAGCCGTCACCTCCACCGGATTGGTGGAATTATTGATGACGTTGACTTCCTTCGACCGATCCCGCATCGAAAGCAGCACGCGGGTCGGAGCCACTTCGATCTGCGCCGAGGCAACGGCCGCGAGCGCAACGAGGAATACGGCTACGAGGAAGCCCCGGCACATGGGGGGGACGGCTGGAAATCTCATGGCAGTATAATCCGCGCCGGCGCGCAGCGGAAATCTCCGCGGGCGCGCCGGCACTCGACAGAATTGAGGAACGTATTAGTTGGAGTAGGCCGCCGACACCGTGAACGTTCCCGAGTAGCTGCCACGCTGCTGGGTGGCGCCGGCCGTAACCGAGCCGCCGATCCAGAGGTAGAGCTGGCCGAGGCCGTCATTGTTGGTGCCGTCGCCCGAAGCGTCGGTGGAGAGAGCCTTGGTCACGGTGCCCGAGGAAGCATCAGCCGCGGTGGCCGAGCCCTGCGTGCTCGTGGTGTTGGTGCGGAGGTTGGCGCGATCGATCGTCGCGGTCATCGAGCCACCGGCGTTGCCGTTGGTCGAGTTGAGGGTCACGGTTCCCGGAACGGTGATCGTGATGTTATCGGACTCGTCGCCGCTGAAGTTGACCGCGGCCGCGCTGGCCGCCGTGGCCAGGATGGCCGAGGTGCCGCCGCGCGTGATCGTTCCGAACTGGAGATCAGCAGTGGCGGTCGCCGTGATCGGCACGCTGACCGTGGCCGTGGCCGTAACGGTGGCCTGACCGAACGCGGACGTAGCGCAAATGGCAAGGCAAGCAGTGGCGAGAGCGAAAAGCTTCGTGTTCATTGGTCCCCCTAAGTTGAAAAACGATTGTGTCCAGTTGTACGTGAAATGGGGTTGCGTACCGCGCAGCCGACATGTCCAGGTGCCGTTGCTGCAGCTCGAGATGCTCAGGAGAGTCCAGCTCCCTAATCCCGACCCCATGTGAACTATGCGAATACGAACCTACGAAGAAGTTCTTAACCAACCACTTAAACCATCCCACGCACGTCATCACTATTCCACCCCTCTTCACTTCTACTCCGGCGGCCGTTGCCGACCTCCTTCGTGTAGGGCTCCTGCCAGGTGGGTGAGTCCCGTCAAGAGCTTGCAAAGATATGTTCTAACACAAATCCCCCGCAAGAAAAAATCATCTTTGCATCATCTTTCTCCAAGATTCGACTGAATTCGAGCGCGCGCCTGCAATGCTCAGCCGCAATGCTCAGCCGCAATGCTCAGCCGCAATGAAGCTTCCGACAGAGCCGGAGCAGCTCCTCGCTCTCGGAGCTGGAGAGACGGTCGGCCACGTAACCATGTACCTGGCCGATCATCGGGTCCATCCGCCGCAGCAGATCGAGCCCCGACTCGGTGATGCAGGTGATCGACAGACGCCGATCGCTGTGCGAGCGGCCGCGGGTCACATATCCCATCCCGGCAAGCCGGTCGATCGCGCGGGTCACGTCCGGCGAGCGGTCGACGAGATTCGCCGTGATCTCGAATCGCGGACATCCTCCCGGGTGTGCGTCGCGGAGGATGCAGAGTATCTGGTACTGCGTCGACGTGATGCCGAACTCCCCGCAGACGACATCGAACCGCGCGAACACCGCGCGCTCGGCCCCTCGCAGGCTCATCAAGGCTTCGGCCACCGACATCTCCGTCCGCATGGCGCGGACCGTGGTTTCCTCTCCGTGCTCCATGAATCGTGCTTCGAGTGAAGCGGCCGCGCACCACGCGCCGGCCGCATCGGTATCATCAGGATCGTTCGATCGAGCCCCGAAGATACACGCTGCGCGCTCACCGGTTCATCTCGAACTGTATTCGCGCGCCGCCACCCATCGAAGCACTCCCACGCGGGCTCAAACCAGCCACGTCGCTCCCGGGTACGCCCCACCCTCGCAACACGCGGAGCGCCCTCACAACGACGCCCTCGCATCGCCGCGCGCGGGCCGGCGTGCCGCCACGCTCATCCAACGCCGTGCCGACGAGCGCGATGCCGCCGACACGCGCACGAGGCGCCGGGCCATCGCGCGGGAGGCCGGCACCTCAGCGATGCATCATCCGCAGCCCCTCGAAGAACGCGATCGTCCCCTTCACCTGATCCTCGCTGTTGAGCGGCAGACTCGGGATATCCCGCACCGCATAACCGGGATCGAAGGTGATGGCGGCGGAGAGATACTTCAGCGCCAGCGAGTCCCGTTTGAACTCCGCCTCGTAGAGCGCGCGGGCATAGAGGCTCCGCCCGTAGAGCTCCGCCACCTTCGCCGTGTAGCCGTCGATATGTCCCGGCCAGGGATGATACCGGTAGGCCGGAAAGCTCTCCGGCAGATAACCGCTGTCCTGGGGCATGAGGCGGAGCGTCAGATGATACGGCACGCGGCGGAAGCGGGTGCCGAGATCGGGACGCACCTCCGCGCCGACGAACACCGGCCGGCGCTCGATCTGCCGGTCGATCATCGCGTCCATCATCCCCACGTAGGCCCCCTCGATCGTCATCGGATCGTATGGCAGATCGTGCTCGAACTTGTAGACCTCCGTCCGGAACGCCTCCACTTCCATCGCCACCGAGGCCATGAACTCCGGATGGTTGTGCGTCAGCTCGTCGAGATACCAGGAGCGGCGAAGCAGCTCCGGATCGACCACCAGCACGTCCGGCCGCATCCGCTCCACCCCCTGCATGTAGAAGCTTCCGGCCAGCCAGAAATCCCACTGCGAGGAGAAGATCACCGCGTTGCTCGGCATCGAGGAGAGGACGTTCACCGTCATGTCCTCCACCATCCGGTTGCCGCTCTCGTCGGCCTCGCGGTAGTTGATCGCCAGCGCGAGCAGCGCGAGCGCCGCGGCCAGCGGAGCCGCCGCGCGCGATCCGAACCGCTCGTGCGCCCAGGCGATGCCGGCCGCCCCCCAGATGCCGATCGCGAAGATCGCCGTCAGATAGTAGGGGCCGATCTCCATGATGTCGTAGCCGCCGGCATAGACCACGCAGGCCACGAACAGGAGCAGGGCGAACGCGCCGAGCCGCCGGTTGGTCATGAACAGCCGCGCCGCGCCGGCCAGCGCCACGATCACCCCGAGATAGCCGAGCTCGGCCGGCAGGTTGCCGAAGAAGTAGGCGGACTGTTCGGCGAACGTCTCCGAGCTCGAGAACATCCAGACCTGATACTGCTTGCCGGAAACATGGTCGAGGAAGCGCTTCATGGTGTCCGGGTTTCCCCAGTTGAACCGGGGATGCATCGACGCGCGGATCGGCAGCCAGAGGTAGGGGAGAAGCCCGACGATGAACCCGGGAGCCAGATAGAGGAGGCGGAGAAAGCTCTCCTTCCGGAGCCCGAGCCGCCAGAAGTAATAGACCAGAAACGCCGGCGCCAGAAGGATCGTGGTCATGTGGTTGGTGAACGACAGGCCGAGCGCCAGCGCGAAGAGCCAGCCGCGCCGCGTGAATCCGATCGCCCCCTTCGAGCCGACCGTGTCGGAGGCCGAGCGCACGATCTCCTCATCGACATAGCGGAGGAAGAGGAGCGTCACCAGCGGCATCATCAGCGCGTGGAGGGAATAGACCTCGAAGCCGTTCCCCTGATCCCACCAGGTGGCGGTAAAGGCGGTGAAGAGCGCGGCCAGCCCGGCATAGATCGAGCGCCACGGATCGGCGATCGGCTCGCGCGTCACCTCTGGACGCGTCGTCCCCGCGGCGCGCGCGTCGGCGCGGCCACGCCCCTTCCGCGCCGTCACGGGAGCCGCCGTGGCCGTCGGCGAGGTGCCGAGCCGGCCGAGAAGATCGTGCAGCAGAAGCGTCATCATCCCGGCGCCGGCCGCCGTCAGGAGCGCGGCCATCGCGTTGAGCGCCAGCACCTCCCGCATCGGCAGAATCTTCGTGAAGAGATAGCCGAGGAGCATGATCGTCGGATACCCGGTCGGATGGGCTATGCCGAGCGTGCTGGCGACGGCGACGAGCTCTCCCTTGTCGATGAAGCCGAAGGTCCGGTTCATCGTCAGCAGGTAGACGACGAGCGCCACCAGGGTGACGGCGAGCGCGGCGAGGCGGGGGACGCGGCGGTCGCGCGCGTCCGACTCCGGCGGAGTGGCCGTGGTCGAGGTCATACTTCTATATATGAGCGGATGACGACGTAGTGAGATCCCCGGTCGGCGGACCGGGGAGAACCGATCGCCGCGGCGTGCGGCCCGGCGCGACGGGCGTTCAATCTACGATCTTTCGCCGTGCATTGGTATTCAACGACGTTGTGCCGTACCTTGGCCGGACCGCGTGAGCATGCAGGCCGATGTTCGTGGTTCGAGAGCAGATGAACGTTCGTTTCGAGGAGCACCGATGCGCATTATGGGGGTCGACCCTGGAACGCTGATCACCGGATACGGGGTCGTCGACTGCGAGGGGGGGAAGATGGTTCTGGTCGATTACGGGATCATCAGGATGAAGGGGAGCATGTCGCTTCCGGAGCGGCTCGGCACGATCCATACCGGCCTGATGGAGGTGATCGAGCGAACCTGTCCCGATTTCTTCGCCATCGAATCGGCTTTCTACTCGAAGAACGTGCAGTCGACGCTGAAGCTCGGCCACGCCCGCGGCGTGGCGATCCTGGCCGCCGTGCTCCGGCAGATTCCGACGGCCGAGTACGCCCCGCGCGAGGTGAAGCTGTCGGTCACCGGCAGCGGCAACGCGACCAAGGAGCAGGTGGAGTTCATGGTCTCCAAGATGCTCTCGGTGGAGAACGACTTCACCACCGACGCGTCGGACGCGCTGGCGATCGCGATCTGCCACGCCAACAGGTCGGGACGCAGCCGCGGCCGCGCCCGGAGCTGGAAGGATTTCGTCCTCGACAATCCCGACCGGGTGGCGCTCTCCCGCTGATTCTCTCCCTTCCCCATTAACCCGCTTATCCCGCGCTCGATGGAATCGTTGCAGAGCTTCTTCCACATGATCACCTCCCCCGAGGGCTTCCGCGAGCTCATCGGATGGGGAGGATACCTGATCCTGTTCATCATCATCTTCTCCGAGACCGGGCTGCTGATCGGCTTCTTCCTGCCGGGGGACTCCCTGCTGGTGACCGCCGGCGTGCTGGCCGCCGGAGGATATCTCGACATCTGGACGCTGAACCTGCTGCTGATTCCGGCGGCGATCATCGGCGACGCCGTCGGCTATACCATCGGCTACAGAAGCGGCAAACGGCTCCTGAATCGCCCGAGCTCACGGATATTCAAACGGGAGCACCTGGAACGGACGCAGGAATTCTACGCCAAGCACGGCGGCAAGACGATCGTCCTGGCCCGTTTCATCCCGGTGATCCGCACCTTCGCGCCGGTGGTGGCCGGCCTGGGACGGATGCCCTACAGGACCTTCGCGGTCTTCAATATCACCGGCGGCGTGCTCTGGATCCTCTCGACGACCCTCCTCGGCTACTTCCTCGTCCGGGCGATCCCGAACGTGGAGAAGTACCTGCACTACGTGATCGCCGTGGTGATCCTCCTGTCGATACTTCCGCCGATCATCGAGTACTTCCGCCATCGCGGACGGAAGGCGACCACCGAGAAAGCCACGGCCGAGCAGGTGGCCGAGTAGCATCCGATGAGCAGGGGAACGCGATGACGCAACCGATACCGACGCTCGACGACAACAGTTCGACCACGCCGGCGCTCGCCCCCGAGGGGGATCGGGCGCCGCGTCGTTTCCGCCTCGGAAGCCCCCGGGTGGCCCCCCGGGTGGGAACCTCCCGCGCGATCGCCCTCGCGGCGCTGCCGACACTGGCTGCCGTGCTGATCGGGACCACGATCCCGCTCCTCGCGCAGAGCCAGGGGAGCGCGCAGCCCCAGAGGAGCACGCAGCCTCAGAGGAGCACGCAGCCTCAGGGGAGCGCGCAGAACCGGCCGGCCACGCAGAGCCCGCCGGCCGACACCGCTCACTATCGGGGGAGGGCCGGGCTGGTCTACGGCCCTCGCCACGCCTTCATCGTCCGCGCGCCGATCGGATGGACGCTCGATTCCCGGAGCGGACGGCGCCAGGGGCTCCAGATCGTGCTCTATCCGAACGGAGAGAGCTGGTCGCGCAGCCAGTCGGTGATCTACTGCCAGGTCTCGCCGAGGGGGGGAAGCCTCCCCTCGATCCGGGAGCTGATCGCGGGGGAGGAGCAGCGGTTCCGGAACCAGTCGGCCGAGGCGATGGTGGCCGAGGCGCCATCGATCCGGATCGACGATTCGGTGACCGCGCTGGTCAGAACCTTCTCCGGCGGACGCAACCACGCCTTCGAGGCCACGGCCTACATCGAGGCGCGCACCGTGCTCGTCTCGCTGGTCCTCTCCTGCCGGAGCGCCGAGGCCTTCGAGCAGGCGCGCGCGGCGTTCACCGCGTTCGTCCGCTCCTACCGGTTCCTGGCCGACGACGAGGAGAACATTCTCCGCGCGGTCGAGGCCGTGGAGGACGACGAGGCACAGTAGCTCCGCGGAGGGCACCGGGCGTGGAACGGCCCGAACGTGCGACGGGGTGCCCACCCGAAGGCAGCCACCCCGTCAACACACCGTTGTATCACCCACGAAACCAGTATCGATGCCGAGACATCGTCCCAATGCGTCGGCTTACTTGCCGGCGATGGTGAGGTTGTTCTGCACCTGCTTGACGCCGTCAGTTCCCTTGGCCACCTGCTCGGCCTGATCCTTCTCCGCCTGGGAGGCGACCGTGCCGTTGAGGACGATAACGCCGTTGCCCGAGGAGGCGACCGTGACGCCGCTGAATCCCGGCTTCACCACGAGCTTGGCCTCGACGACCTTCTCGATCGACTCGTCCTTCATGCCCGTTCCGGCGCCGACGGTATCCATCGTGTTCACGGTATCAGCCGGTGCCGGCATCATGGTATCGGCCGGCGCGGTGGTCATGGTATCCACGTGCATTCCGGTCGAATCGGTGTTGACATCGACATCCGCCTTGTTGCCGCAGGCGCCGAGAGTGGCGGCCGCGATGATGGCCATTGGTACAAACTGTCCGTACTTGAACTTCATGATAATCTCCTGATGCTAGAACTTGACGTCATGGACGACGCCTCGTGAATGAGTGCCGTTGGAGCTTACGGGCGCCCCGTGCCGGTTCCACCCGTGCCGGTGCCCGTAGCGCTGCCGCCGGTGCCGGTTCCAGTACCCGCTCGGCCGGTGCCGGTATCGGTACCGCCGCCACAACTTCCGATGACCGTCACGCCGAGCGCCATCGCCGAGATGGCGAGATACTTCGTGATGCTCATACCTTCTCTACTCGATCATAGTTGAACGAATACTGGAGGTTCGTCCCGCGTCAAGTGCCGTGCCACAGAATCCCGTATCCGATACCTAAATGGTCGCCTCCGCGCGATATCCGCTGTTCGAAGAATGTCAACCGTATCCGATCCGCCGATTCCTCCCTTCCTCCCGGAGGGGATTATCGGCCATCCGCTGGCAACCGGCATGCTTCCACGACGCATCGTCGTCATCAGACTGCATGCTTTCGGGGATACCGTCATCACGTTTCCGCTCCTGGCCGGACTGCGTGATGCAATGCCGCATGCTCAAATTGTGATGGTCACCGCCGAGGGGATCAGGGATCTCGTGGCGGCCACCGGGCTTGTCGACGAAGTGTGGGGTATCCCCTTCTCCGGCTCGCGCGCCGGGCAGATCGCCGCGCTGCTCCGGCTGACCACGGCGGTGGGAAGTCCCGATCTGTTCCTCGACCTTCAACGCTCCCGCCTTTCATCGGCCGCCCGCCGGCTCCTCCGCCCCCGCGCCTGGGTCGCCTTCGACCGGTTCGCCCCA
This sequence comes from Bacteroidota bacterium, assembly GCA_048498995.1. Taxonomy (GTDB): domain Bacteria; phylum Bacteroidota; class Ignavibacteria; order OLB7; family OLB7; genus JBEHWX01. The sequence goes on along the minus strand of JBEHWX010000116.1, from coordinate 4,067 downwards.
CGTCCGGCGCTCGACCGCTACATGGAGGCTGCGCGGTGGGTCGGGCTTCCATCCTTCGCCCCCGGCTACGGTCTGAACCTCCCGACCGCGATCATCGAACGGGCCGCGCGGCTCCTGGCCGAGCACGGACTCGAGCGTCGCGACGGATCGCCGGTCGTCTGCCTGAACCCCGCCGGCTGCTGGCCCACGAAGAACTGGCCGTTCGAGAGCTACATCCGCCTGGCCGAGCTGCTGATCCAGCGCTGGGGGGCGCGGCTGATCCTGCTCGGCACCGACAACATCAGGCCCGGCGCCGACGCGATCGTCGGCGCCCTCCCCGGCGCGATCGTCGATCTGGTGGGAAGCACCTCCGCCGTCGAGGCGATGGCGATGCTCGGACGGCTCGATCTGGTGATCGGCGACGATTCCGGGCTGATGCACATGGCCTGGTGCGCCGGCACACCGACGCTGACCCTTTTCGGCGCCAGCCGGAGCACCTGGAGCCGTCCGATGGGAGCGCACACCGCCTTCCTCGGGAGCGAGGATCTTCCCTGCGGCGCCTGCATGCGCCCCTGGTGCCAGAGGGGAGATATACTCTGCCTTCGCCGCCACCCGGCCGAGGAGGTCCTCGAGATCGCGGCCCGGCTCATCGGCCGCCCCTGAGCCGGCTCGCGCCGACCGCCGAGCAGGCTCATGAGCGCCGGCGTCCGGACGGCAGCTCGCGCCGGCCGATGGTGAAATCCGCATGGGGATTCCACGACCGGACGCTCCCACCGTGGCCTCGGTCCCCTCCGCGATGTATCTTCGCGCACGAGATCGCGATGCTCCAGGCCGGAGCGTCGCGCGGCGTGAAACGAGATCCGATCCTCATTCGTCGAGAAGGGTTGAAACCATTCCGGCGGGACTCCGTTGCCGTCGGAGTGGTCGGTGCTACCGGAGAATGCTCAGACATGCAGCAGAAAGACTATTATCAGATACTCGGCGTCGGCGAGAGCGCCTCGCAGGACGATATCAAGAAGGCGTATCGCGAGATCGCCAAGAAGTACCATCCCGACAAGAATCCGGGGAACAAGGCGGCCGAGGAGCGGTTCAAGGAGGCCAGCGAGGCCTACGAGACGTTGAGCGACGGCGCCAAGCGCTCCAAGTACGATCAGCTCCGGAAGTTCGGGTTCGGCGGCCCCGGCGCGGGCGCCGGCGGAGCCGGAGGGGGGATGAGCTACGAGGAGTTCATGCGGCAGTACGGTGGCGCGTCCCAGCGCGGGCGCTCGGCCGGAGCCGGCGGGGGAGGGGGCGGCTTCGGGTTCGGCGATATCTCGATGGACGACCTCTTCGGCAACCTCTTCGGTGGCCGTGGCGGCGCCAAGCGCTCCCGCGCCCGGGAGGCCGAGCCGTCCGACGAGCCGGTGCCGACCGAGGATCCCTTCTTCAAGCGGAAGGGGAACGACGCCTATGTGGACTTGAACGTCAACGTCGCCCAGGCGATGCTCGGCAGCAAGGTGCGCGTACGAACACCAGCCGGCGCGAAGGTCACCGTGAAGATCCCCGCCGGCACCGACAACGGGAAAACCCTCCGCGTTCTGGGGATGGGATTCCCCGCGGGGGAGGGGAACGGCAATATGTTCATCCGCGTCCACGTCTCGATTCCGAAGAATCTGACCGACGAGCAGCTGCAGGCGGCCAGGGACTTCGCGCAGGCGCTCGGGCTCAAGTTCTGACCCGGCCGGCGCTCACGCCCCTGATTCCGGCGCGGCCCGCTCTCGAGGCAGGCAGATAGTGACGCAACAGTTGAAGAAGTGAGGATGCCATGGCTTCCACGAATCTTCCTCCGTCGTTCGACGACCTGATCCGCAACTCCGACCTTCCGGTCCTGGTCGATTTCTGGGCCGAATGGTGCGGCCCCTGCCACGCGGTGGCGCCGGTGATCGAGCAGATCGCCCGCGAATACAAGGGAAAGCTTCGCGTGATCAAGGTCAACATCGACCAGAAGCCCCATATCGCCCGGCAGTTCCAGATCCAGAGCATCCCGACCATCATGCTCTTCCACAAGGGAGCGCCGCTGATGCGTGAGATGGGAGCCCACCCTTACGGGTCTCTTAAACAGGCGATCGACCGGGCGATGCCGGGCGCGACCGCCTGAGGCTTTTCGTTCGGGGTATTCCGTCCGGGCCTGGGAGCGGCGTACGTCACTTCCTGAACGGATCCATCGCGCGGGTCCATCCCCCTGGGAGGCTTCATCTTCCCGGGAACCGGTGCCGATGGTGCAGCGTTTTCTTCATTGCATGCGGCCGGCTCCACGCGGTAACTAGCGCCGGTCCAAACGCGGAGAGGTCCATCCCCCTGCGCCCCCTCATCTTCTTCCATCCCCCGAGCCGTCGGGGTTGATCCGTTCGATTCGCCCATCCACCCGCTCATGACGCCGGCTACGGAATTCCGTTGGCACCACGGCGGCGCGCGGGTCTAACCTTCGTCTCGTCGCTCCCGTTGTTCGAATACCGGACGGCGCGGCGATCCCGGCTCGATCACGCGTATCTCTCCTCCACGAGAGTCTCCGGCTCCGCCGGAATCGAACTCAACCGAGACTCATGAACCGTCGACACTTCTTCACCGGATGGCTCCGCGCCGATTCCGGTCCCTCCGTCATTCCGGCCGATGCTCCCCGCGCGGCCTCGAATACCCTGGCCCCGTACGCCCCGAGCGGCACGCAGCCGTGGGACGCGATCCGCGTCGGCCATCTGCTCCGACGCGCCACGTTCTCGCCGCGCTGGAGCGACGTCGCCACGCTGATGGCGCTCTCCCCGTCGGATGCGGTCGATCTGCTGCTGGATGCTCCCTACGCCCCGACGGCGCCGAGCTGCGCCGACAACGCGACCGAGAGCCTGGAGGGACTCGACATCAGCTACCAGGGAATCGTGCGCGGCATCTGGGAAGCCGATGGCGGCACGCTCCGCGACTGGCAGGCCGACGTGATGGTCAAGTCCGGCCTGACGATCGCCGAGAAGATGACCGCGTTCTGGAGCAACCACTTCGCCACCGAGTTCAAGGTGGATCTCGATTACGTGGTGGCGCCCCTGCTCTACCGCCAGAACAAGCTCTTCCGCGATACCGGGCTCGGCAGCTTCCGGGAGCTGATGAAGAACATCACCCTCGACGGCGCCATGCTCGTCTACCTTGGCGGCAACCTGAACGTGGTCGGCAAGCCGAACGAGAACTACGCCCGCGAGATGCTCGAGCTCTTCACGACCGGGCTCGGACATTACACCGAGGGGGATATCCAGAACGCCGCCCGGGTCCTCACCGGCTGGAAGGTGGGACAGTATCAGAACGAGCCGGCGCCGAACGGCTTCTTCAATGCCTATTTCATCCCGAGCCTGCACGACACCAACGCCAAGGAGTTCCTCGGTGTCTCCTTCCCGGCGCGGGAGCAGTCGGCCAACACCGAGTTCCTCGTGCGGCGCGACGAGATCCATCAGCTGATCGACACCATCTTCGCCAAGCGGGCCGAGGCGGTGGCCGCCTTCATCTCCCGGAAGCTCTACCGCTTCTTCGTCTACAGCAACCCGGCCGCCTCCGACGAGAGCGTGATCTCCGCGATGGCCGACCTGATGATCGCCAGCGATTTCCAGATCAAGCCGGTGGTGGCCGCCCTGCTGAAGAGCGCGCATTTCTACGACAACGCCAACATCGGCGCGCAGATCAAGACGCCGATCGAGTTCGCCGTCGGCATCGGCCGCCAGCTCGGCGCCGAGGTGAAGTCGGCGGAGATCTCCGACATGGGGCAGACCCTTTTTGATCCGCCGAACGTCTCCGGCTGGCCCGGATGGCACGACTGGATCACGACCACGACCTATCCGGTCCGCTCGGCCTTCGCCGCGCGCGCCATCTCCTCCCTCCAGGAAAGCGCGATGCTGGCGTTCATCACCTCCTTCCCCGACAACACGAACGTCGCCAGCCTGGTGACGAACATCGCGGCGGTGCTCCTGCCGCGCCCCCTGTCGGCCGAGCGGAAGGGGATCCTCCAGAACAAGCTTCTGGCCGGGGCGATGACCTACGAATGGCCCGATATCCTGGCCAACAGCCCCTCGACGGCC
>JBEHWX010000115.1:0-17635 GCA_048498995.1 Bacteroidota bacterium | reverse complement strand
AAATAGTTCAGACTGATATAGAACCTGGAGATTTAGAAGACATGAGAAACTTCTGTGTTTTACAAGGTCCATTTTTCTTCAAAGGAGAGAGAACCTACTTCTCCAGCATAATGGGCAACAGCGAAATCTGTTCGAGAGAGTTTTGGTTTGATGAACCGCTTGTGTGTCTTAAAAGTCTGATACAGCTTATTTGCAAATGTTTCGTGGGTTGACTTTGGAAACATGCTGAAAAATTACACCTCGTTAGTTCAAATCAAGAACATAATCACCTCATGCTTCATATGGAACTAGTTTGATCTTTAACTTTACCAAGCTTCATCGAGGAGAGCAACAATTCCACCAGGCGCGGATACGCGGATGAGATGATAACGACGAAGGGACGGGCAGCTTTGCCCGTCCCTTCGCGCGTTTCATGCCATCGGATCAGTTCGCGTCAACGTTCGTTGAGCGCGATATGGTCGACGTACGACCGATCTCCGTCGGTGGCCGTTATCACGTACGCTCCCGGCTGCCATCCGGTGGTGGACATCACCACGCGGGTCAGCTCGCCGTTGGCATCGGCCGCCCCGCGATAGACCTCGCGGCCCCGGCGGTCGACCACCACCACCACCAGTCGGCCGGTGCCGGCGTTCCTGTAGCCGAGCGTCAGCGTGGCTCCGGCGGCAACCGGATTCGACGTCCCCCCGCCGGCGATGAGAAGCACGTTGACCGGCGGGCGCTCGATGCCGGAGAGTCCCGGATCGTTGGAGGTCGACCCGAAATGGATGTGGAGCGTGTCGTTGCAGAGGACCGTATCCCCCTTGCGCGCGGAGTCGCGCACGCGCGGCGCCACCTTGTCGATGAACGTCACCTCCTCCATCGACACGCAGTTCGGCCGGATCCGTGGGCGGAGGTGATACGGCGTGACCGCGGTGTCGTGGCAGTTGGAGTAGCCGAGGTTGTCGGTCTTCACCACGTAGAGCTGATCGGAGAGGGTGATCGGGAACGATTCGGAATAGCCGATGATGAAGAATCCCGGCGTGGTGCTCCCGGTAATGCCGTAGACCGGCTCTCCCCAGAGCACTTTCTCGACGCCCGGGCCGTAGAGCCTGTAGCCGACGCCGGTCGGCGGGGTGACGATGTTGAGATTCGGATCGAGCTCGAGGAGGAATCCCTGCGCTCCGGTGGCCTCGGTGAACCACTTCGAGACACCGGCGATGATAACGTTGCCGTCGTTGAGGCCGCCGTTGGCCTTGATCTCGCGAATCGAGTTGGCGAGCTCCGTGGTCGAATCGGCGTCACCATAAGTGGCGTCGACGACCGTGGTGCAGGGGTCGGCGGTGGTTTCGAGCACGAAGATGTCGGAGCTGGAGGCCACGAGCATGGCACCCGCCGCCACCAGATTGCCCCGGTTGTTTCCCATCGTCAGCTCGTCGACCGAGTTGAGCTCGATGTACGGTCCGCGCCCGTAGACGGCCGCACCCTGGGGCGAGGCACCGATGGCCCCGGTGGCGCCGTTGACGCGGAGTATCAGCCCCTCGGTGGCATCGCAGCGATTGAAGCTCGTGGAGCTGCCGACCGCGACGATATCGCTGGCGCCGTTGCCGATCGTGGACTCGTCGAGCCCGGCGAGCTGATCATTGCCGCCGCCGTTGTAGGTCTTCTCCCAGACGACGCCGCCGGTGAAGGTCACCCGCATCAGGAGCGCGTCGGTACCGTTGGTTCCGCCGGACTGCCATCCGGCCACGACGAAATCACCCGCGGAGCTGGAGCCGCCGGCACTCAACGTGGTCTCGATGATCCGGTTGCCGTATTCGTAGAGCGTGGATGTTCCGTAGATGGTGCACCAGATCAGCGCCCCGTTGGCGCTGTTGACGCGAAGGATCGCAAGATCTCCCTGTCCCGGAGCGTTCGGGTTGTTGAACGTCGACGCGACCACGATCAGATCGCCGTTGGCGCACTGGCGGATATCGTGCCCGACGTCGATGCCCCCCAGATTGTAGCTATGAGACCAGTTGAGCGATCCGTTGGCCTTCAGGCAGACGATGAACACATCCTCGGTGCCGCCGCAGTTGCCGGCGGTGGTGCTGTTGGTGAATCCGACCGCCGCGTAGCCGCCCCGGGCCAGGGGGGTGCCGCCGTACCCTTGTTCGGCGCATCGTCTGCCGAACAGCTCCTCGAATCTCTGTGCATGGGAGGTGGAAACGATCGTTGCGAGCATCAGAAGAATCACCGCGAATGCTCTCCGTCGCACGAGCTGGACCTTGTGGATGTTCATACGAACTCCGGTGAATGGATGAGAGTTTGGTGAATTGATGACCCGACGTGAGGTGCCGTCGAAGCGGATGTCTCCCAGGAAAGCGGGAGCTCGATGGGCCGGTTGGTGCGGCCGCTTGCCGGGACACTGGACCTGCCCGGCGGAAGCATCGGCGGGAGTGTGATGGGGGATCCCGCGCGAACTATTCGTGCTCCTGGTGATTGCCTCGGCAAAATGGGATCGGCCGGTGACAATGTCAAGCGGAGCGGCGGCGGGAAAAAATCACGCCGAGACGCGCGGCGTGGCGGAAAGCAGCGGACGCATCGGCGGATCGCACGCATTCCGGCCACCCCCCCGAATCTTCGCGGGTATCCCGATCGACGCGGCCGATTGAAATGCGCCGGGCGAGAGATACGAGCGACGGGAATAACGTCGGAAATTCCGTGTTGTCGGCGCCATGCCCTCCCGGGACACGCACCAACATCATCACGCACGCTGGAGATGCGCACCCGCCACGGCGCGATTGCCGGCCGTTCCAGGGCGGCCATCCGTGGCCACTCCCGTGGCGCGCCTGGGAAGAGCCCGATACGACCGTATCTCCCACCACGAGTCGACGATGCATGCCGGCCGGTTATGCAATTCGTCTCATCGGATGGTCCGAGCAATGAAATGGCGGGAGATGATGAAGCGCGCGTAGATCACGGCATCACGAGAATCACACGGGAGCCGACGAGCTCGGCGCCGGAAATCGCGCGCGCCAGATATATTCCGGGCGCGACCGCGGATAGATCGAGATCCACGACGTGCTCCCCCGCTCCCAGCCTTCCAAGCTCCCGCGCCATCACCCGTCGACCGTCGACATCGACGACTTCCACGCCGGACTCTCCCTCGCGCGTCATCGTAAGGTCGAGCCGGCAGACGCCACCTCGGATCACCATGGCGCGGTCAGGCCTCGCAATCGGGACCGACGCCGGCCGAACCCGAGGAACACCACTGACGGCGCCGTAGATATCGGGCGCGCCATTGCGATAATCCTCCCAGATCACGATCAACTGATCGCGGTTGAAGCACCCGGCGGGGTGGCGAGCCACGGTTCTCGCCTCGCTCAGATTCCAGTCGGTCAACGAGGCGCCATTCTCCAGATGAAGCAGCTGGCCATTCTGATCGAGCAGACTCCCCCGAACGCCCGAATCCGAGCCGTGGATGATGGCCACGGAGGAGTCGAGCGCGCTCTGGATAATGGCGATATCCCGAGCGGTGCCATCGACCGGAAACGCCGAAGAGCGCGTCGTACCGGTTCCGAAATCGAAGATCTCCACCCGCATGGTCGTGTCGCTCGCATCGAGCCGGGCCCGCATCAGGCGCCCGTTCAGAAGGAGCCGCATCACCTCTCCCGGCCGAGCCGGCGCCAGCATGGTCCGTTCCGCGACCGTGGTATCGTGGATACGAAGGAGCTCGCCGCCGGCACGCAGCACGAGCACGTCGTGGATAGACGTGGGAAATACCGCGAAGGCATCGGCCAGCTCCGCCTCGAGCAGGCGCGGTGTGCTCGCCCGAATCGTGTCCCCCGCGTCGTTCCAGGTAACGATGGAGGCACGGAAGCCGTCCAGCTCGATACTGACGGCGATCGCCGAGGAAACGCCGGCAATCTCATTGCGGCCGACGGCCACGAAGCGGATGAATCTCCCGTAATTCAGGATCGATTTTTCGGAGAGTAGCGTGGGACCGGTAATCCATCCGCCAGCGCTCGGGAGAATCGCATGGAAACGCTCGTCGATGAAATCCCGCTCCGGCGTCGGGCCGGGGCTGAAGACGACCAGCTCGTCGGCCGCCGCGCAGCTTCCGCCGCCCCCCGTCACATAGCGATAGTCCCACCCTTCATGGCGTCCACCGCTCATCTGCTCGGGATGAACGATCATGCCGAGATCACGCGCCGTGTCGGCCGCCAGGAAGCCCCAGCGCGCGAGCGATGCGCCCGCCGCCCGCTCGTGATACCAGTAGGAAAAAGTGATGGAATCACCGGTGTTCGCGACAATCGCCGGCATCGTCTGCGATCCGTTGATCCGGCGCGACGAATTGGCGACGCGCAGATGGACGTCGCCGCTGATCGCGTCGGTCAGGAGAATGATCCCCCCACTGTCGATCCGCGCGAGCGGCAATATCCCTTCCCGTCCGAACGTGGCGTCCCCCCGGTCATTGGCGTCATGCAACCGGCCATCAGGTTCGAGTCGCAGCGAGACATATTCCTTCCCCCCGGAGTGTTTCACTCCCTGCTTGTCGAGGAACCAGGTGTCGGAGGCTCCACGCAGCAGATATCCTCCGTCGCCATCACGCTCGGCATGGTCGTCGATCACGGCACGATAGCGGGGATTGGCGGGGGGATTTCCCGCGTCGAGAACGACCGTATCCACCACGACATCCGACCTGAGGACTCCGCTGTCGTCGAGCGTCACGGCGTGGAGCATCGCCAGGTATACGTACTGCCACCCCGGCACGTTCGGAGCCAGATGCACCGCTCGCCATCGCCGCCCGGCCGTATCACGCTGCAGCGCGCGGAAGCCGTAGTAGGCATCCTTCATCCGGGGCAGGCTGGCACGCCAGACGGGGGAAGCGTCGAAGATGCTCCGATAGGCGGAGACGGCGGAATCGCCCAAGACCGCCATGGCACTGTCCGCGGCAAACGCGATGGCGGGGTAGCTCGGAAGGTTCGTCACCGGGCGAGCATCGACCGTTCCGTCCGAGCGCAGATAGCGGGTCGGCGCCGTTCCTTCCATCCGTATCAGGGCGTCCCCCTGTCCGGGATGTACCGCGATCAGATCGCGAACGACCTCACCCCCATAACCGGTCGCCATCTTCGGCTGTCCAAGATCGCGACGGAGATCGACGACGATTGTGCCATTCCCGTCGGTGGAATCACCGATCACCAGTCGCCATCCGGACGTGATGGGAAGCAGAAAAAGATGCCTGTCGTCGTTGAATCCCCGGATCGCAACACGAACCTCGTTGCCGATGGGCGTGCCGTTCCGCGATAGCACGCGGGCGTAGGTTTCGGGTGCTCCGGATCGCACGTCGCACCAGAACACCACGAATACCGAGTCCGTCGCTCGTATCGCCACGGCGCCACCGGGACGAGCGTCCGGCTCCGACACGACGCGCTCCTCTCCGACCGGCTCTCCCGACGAGGAGACGAAGCGTACGCGGAGTGTGCCGACGAACATCCCCGGAACATCCTCGTAGCCTCCCACCCAGGCAAACAGCGTCAGTGAATCGCGTTGCACGGCCGAGGCGCCACGAAAGTCCACCGGCACCGTATCGGTGGCGATCAATTCGGGAGAGATCCGGACGTCGTGGGGAAGCTGCGCGCGCAGAATGGCGGGAACGAGCGCGAGGAGCGGAAGCGCGATCGACATGAATCGCCGGCAACATGGAAATGTACCCGAGATAGCGGACGATGGAGACATATATCGAGATGAGATTCGCGTAGCCGGAATCGGCGTGAAATAATCGCGGCGGCACCGATCGCCATTGCCGGAACGTCGGCTCCGCAAATGGCGCCCCGCCTCTCGTGGGCGCGCCGAGACCTGGTCCGGCTCCGCGCAACGGACAACACACCATCGGACGGAAGTTCTCACCAGTCGAGGGACATGGCCAAACGCAGGCGTGGAGGCCCCGGAACGGGACCTCCACGCACGAACGAGACACTATCGCGATCCGACAGATCGAGAGCCGACCGGTCAGCGCCCGATCACCACCTTCTTCTGCTGTGTCCGATCACCCGCGATCGTCTTCACCAGATAGGTTCCGGGTCGCCATCCATCCGTACGCACCTCCCTGGTCGCGTGCCCGGCGGCGGCGTCGATGCTGGAGCGATGCACCACCTTGCCGGCGAGGTCGGTGACGATCACCGTCATCTTCCCGGCATCGCGCATCGTCGTCGCGATGGTGAGCGCGCTGCCGGTGGCCACGGGGTTCGGATAGAGCTCCATGCCGTCGTCGCGCAGGAGCACGAGCGCCAGCTTGCCATGTCCCCCGCCGGTCGTACCACCGCTAAGGGAGTCGTTGCAGAGGGTGTCCGCCCAGGTCTGGTTCTGCACCGTCGAGCCCGGACCGCACTGATTTCCGACGTTCGTGATCGTGATCGACGGGCAGGTCGACGTGAAATCGGGAGTCTGTTCATCGACATCGTAGTTGGCATCGTCGCAGTTGACCACGCCGAGATTATCGGTCTTGATCAGGTATGCCTGAACGCTGCCGGCTCCCATGGCGCCAGCCGGCGCAATGCCGCTTGCGCTGAGGTAGAAGCCCGCGGTGGAAACACCAGCCGAGGCGAGCACAGGGACCGCCGTGTAGCCCTTGGCCGCCGTGTTTCCATAGACGCGAAATCCCACGCCCGTCGGCGGCGTGACGATCGCCAGACCACTGGTGAGCTCCAGCATGAACGGGTCGGGATCGTTCGGAGTGCCGGTCGCGACATCGGTGAGGCCCGCGATGATCAGGTTGCCATTGTTCAGACCTCCGCCGGCGCCCGATTTGATCTCCCGGACATTCCAGGTCTCGAACGTTGCGCTCGCGTTTGCGTTTCCGTGCCATGCATCGGCGATCGACGTACAGGGATCGGCCGCCGTTTTCTTCACATACGTTCCGAAGATGTTATTGACGTAGCCATCACCGCAGAACACCAGGCGGCCGGCCTCGGTGCCCACGCTCAGCTCCTCGACCTGCGTGAAACGATAGCAGCCGTACACCGCGGCGCCGGTCGGGCTGGTGCCGATCGTGCCAGTGGGCGTTACACGCACCGCGAAGCCTCCGCCGGGGTTGAAGCTCAAGGTCTGTCCGGCGGCAATGAGATCACCGGCCGAGGTTCCGAACTTCGCCTCGGTAACACCGAAAAATGCGTCGTAACTGGTTCCACCATAGGTATTCTGAAAGATGACCGCGCCGGTTGTCGTGGTGCGCAGCAGATAAGCATCGGAGTTTCCACGGCCGTCATCGGACGTGCCGGCGATGACGATGTCGCCGACGAACTTCCGGCGATTGGCGTCACGCACGCACTCGATGATGCGTAACCCCATCTCGTTGTGGTCCGCGGTTCCGTAGACATTGAGCATGGTGGGCGTGCCGGTGGTGCTGATGCGGAGTAGAAACACGTCTTTCATTCCCATGTTCGAGCAGCCGCTGTTGTCGGTCCAGCCGGTAATCAGATATCCCCCGTTCGGGAAATTCGAGACGATGACATCGCGCGCGACATCGTTGCCACCGTTGATGTCGATGGTTTTCGACCACGCGAGCGAGCCGTTGCTGTTGAGCTTGATGATGTAGATATCCTCGTTGGCTCCCGTGCAGCCGGAGCCGCCGGCGCTCGGGCTCGACGCGCTTCCGACGGAGAGATATCCGCCGTCGGCCGTGTGGATTCCGGAGAACGAGTATTCGTGGCAGGTGTCGCCGAACATGTGCGCGAAGCGCTGCGCGTGCGCTGGTGAAATGGTGGCGACCATGAGCGATGCGAGCGCGCCGAGCAGGGACAGTGCCCGGCGCCCGTTGATGGGACCTTTCATGAACCCTCCGATTATTTAGGGCGTGAAGTGGCGTGATGGATGCCGTGCTGGACATTCCGCGCGGCGGTGAAATTTCCGCACGCCGGATCAGGGACACGTGGATCCCGAGGAATGTGACCGAGGCTCAATGATGATGGTGAAAAATCTTTCGTGGCCAGAAAACGGTTCAGGAAATCCGCCGCGGTACTTGCGCGCATCGACGATCCATGCGGCGGCATGCCCCGCCCTCCCACCGCATGAGACCAGCAAACGAACCGGCCCGGAAGGCGGGTCTCCTTCCGGGCCGGTATCGCCTGCATCCGCCACGGCCCTGCGCCGCGGACCATCGCCCGACCGCGCGCCGAAGCCAGGGACGCACGGGTCACGCCGGTTGCCGGAGCGCGCCGGGTTTTCACCGGTCGTGACCACCGGCATTGATACGATATATCGGCCTTATCGTTCGATGACGATCCGCTTCTGCTCGGATCGGCCCGCGCTCTCGATCTTCACCAGATAGGTTCCGGGTCGCCATCCATCGGTGCGCACTTCCCCGGTCGCGTGCCCGGCGGCCGCGTCGATGCTCGATCGATGGACCACCCTGCCGGCAAGATCGGTGACGATCACCGTCATCTTCCCCGCATCGCGCATCATCGTCGCAACGGTGAGCGTGGTGCCGGAAGCCACAGGATTCGGGTAGAGCTCCATGCCATCATTCCACAGAAGCACGCGCGAGAGCTTGCCGCGCGGTCCGCCACCGGTCGGCCCCACGCCGAGCGAATCGTTGCAGAGGGTGTCCGCCCAGGTCTGGCTGGAGATCGTCGAATCGGGCGCGCAGAGGTCACCGATATCGGTTATCGTGATGGACGGGCAACTGGAAGAATAATTCGGGTTGGTGCTATCGGGCGCATAGGCCGAATCGTTGCAATTGACCGCGCCGAGATTATCGGTCTTCACCAGATACATCTGCAGGCTCCCGGCACCTATCCCGCCGGCCGGCGCGATGCCGGTGGCGGTCAGGAAAAATCCGGGTGTCGACACACCGGCCGAGGCCACCACGGGATCGGCGGTGTATCCCTTGCCGGCCGTTGCGCCGTACACACGATAGCCGACGCCGACCGGCGGCGCGACGAACGCGAGCCCCGGTGATATCTCGAGCATGAACGGGTGCGTGAGCGTGGTCACCTCGGTCAGTCCGGCGATAATCAGGTTGCCGTTATTCAGTCCGCCCCCCGCGCTGGAGCGGATCTCCCGGATACTCCAGGTTTCGACATGCGAATTCCGCGTGATGTTGCCGAACCAGGCGTCGTAGATCGATGTGCAAGGATCCGCCGCCGTCTTCTTCACGTAGGTTCCCTCGAATCCGTTGACGAAGGTGTCGCCACAGAAGACGAGATTCCCAGCCTGCAGTCCGACGCTGAGCTCCTGGACATGGGAGAAGCGCGTGTAGTTGCTGGACCCATAGACCGCGACGCCCGTCGGACTCGCGCCGATGGTGCCACTCGGCGTGGTCCGCACCGCCAGCCCCTGCAGCGCTCCGGTGCCGTAGCTGTTCGATTCGCCGCACGCGATCAGATCTCCCGCGGAGGTACCGAGCCTGGCTTCCGTGACGCCGAAGAATCTGTCGCTTCCGCCGCCATCATACGTCTTCTGGAAAATGGGGCCGCCCGTCAGCGACACGCGGAGTAGTAACGCATCGGAGCTCCCGAGATTATCGTAGATGCCCGCCACGACGATGTCGCCGATGAATCGCCGACGGTTTATGTCGCGCACGCATTCGATGATGCGAAATCCCATCTCATCGTGATCCGGCGTTCCGTAGATGGTGAACATCGTCACGTTGCCGGTGTTGCTGATCCTGAGAATGAACAGATCGTTCCTCCCAAGGTTCGTGCATCCGCTGTTGTCGGTCCATCCCGTGACGAGATAACCTCCCAGCACGGACTGCGACACGATGACATCGCGCGCGACATCGTTGCCACCGTTGATATCGATCGTCTTCGACCAGGCGAGCGTGCCGTTGCTGTTGAGCTTGACGATGTAGATATCCTCGTTCGCCTGCCCGCAACCGACACCCCCTCCGGCGTTCTGGCTGTTGGCTCCCCCGACCGCGATATATCCGCCGTCGGGCGTGTGAACGCCGGAAAATCCGTATTCGTGGCATGTGTCGCCGAACATGTGAGTGAAGCGCTGTGCGTGCGCGGGCGTGATCGCCGCGAGCACCATCAACGCCAGCGCGCCGAGCAGGGACGCGGCGCGACGGCCATGCGTTGCAACGTTCATGAATCCTCCACTGAATTGAGGCATGATGGGGCGTGGTGATATCGTGCCGGTGTTTCCGGACGATGGGGAGGATCTCCATACGCGGGTCGTGCGGGCGGGGGGCGGTCGTGGGGGGCGGTCGTGGGGGGCGGTGGCGCTCGATCCGGCATGCACGCGGCCGATGCCGCGCCGGGCGGCTGGGTGTCCGGTCGGGATGCATGTGATGCGTGGCTCCGTCGGCGGGCGGTTCCGCGGAGCCTGGCTCCCGTTCCATCTCGGTCCGGGCAAGGACCGACCGGAATACTCCGCCGAAAATCGGACCGGAATATCCGCCGGATCGGCGGGAGCATTTCCCGCCGATCCGGCATCTTCACTCAATGACCATGTGCGACGGACATCGTTATTCGATGACGATGCGCTTCTGGTCGGTACGGTCTCCCGTGGTGATCTTCACCAGGTACGTTCCGGCCTTCCATCCGTCGGTATTGATCTCGGTCGTCGGCGCGCCGTTGGTCAGCTCCATCGTCGAGCGATGGAGAATGCGGCCGGCGAGGTCGGAGACGATGATGGTCATCGAACCGGACTGCCGCTTGGCGGCCGAGATGGTGAGGACGCTGCCGGCCTTCACCGGATTCGGGTAGAGGTCGATCCCCTCGCTTCCGAGGATCACGCGAGCCAGCTTGCCCTGCGTATCATCGCGCGAATCGTTGCAGATCACCGTGATCCACTCGTTCTCGACCGGGTCGTAATGATGCTCGCACATCTCGCCGATATCCTCGCTCTTGACGTCCGGGCAACGCGGCTCGTATTTCGGCTCGGTCACGCGCACGTCGACGTCGCTGTAGTAGCAGCGGACGCGGCCGGCGGCGTCGGTCTTCACGACATACATATCGAGGTCAGGGTTCGCGTTCTCGGCGGTAGCCGTCAGATAGAAACCGGAGGTCGTGGAGCTGGAGCTGCTGAGCGCGGGAAATGCCGTGTAGCCCTTTCCGGGAGTATTTCCGTAGACCTTGAATCCGACACCGAACGCCATCGCCAGCGAAGGATCGATCTCCATCATGTACGGCATCGTGGTGCCGGTGATTTCGGTAAGACCGGCGACGATGAAGTTGCCGTCGGTCAGGCCGGTTCCGGACGGGTCATGAATCTCCTGGATGGACCAGGTCTCCTCATGGGAATTTCCGCCATCGTCGCCGTAGCGCCTGTCGGCGATGAACCGGCACGGGCTGGGCCCCGTCTTCACCAAATACGGATCGGTCGCGTTGCCATTATAGTCCGCGTCGCCGCAGAAGATGAGGGCACCCTGCTGGCGTCCGGTGGTCTGCTCGGCGACATGGGAGAGTATCACGGTATTGCGTCCGCCGAACACGGCGGCGCTCGACGGAGCCGTTCCGTAGAAGCGCCCGTTCATGTCGACGCGGATCGCGAACCCGTTGGTAACCCCGGAGGTGTTGTAGCTGTCGGTGAACCCGGCCGCGATCAGGTCACTGCGATTGTTTCCGACATGAGATTCGATGACGCCGTAGAAGCCATCGTTGCGACCACCATCGTATCTCTTGAAGAAGATGATGCCGCCGGTGGAATTGGTGCGGAGCAGCAGTCCATCGTACCGGCTGTCCTCGATGTTCCGGAATCCGGCCACGACGATCTCGCCGGCATCGTCGCTGCCGGTGGCGCTGTAGCGGCATTCGATAAGGCGGAACGCCAGCTCGTTGTAGTCCGACGTACCGTAGGTATTGAGCCACTGCACGTTGCCGCTGCCGTCGATACGCATCAGGAACATATCCTGCCGCCCCATGTTGTCGCATCCGGCCCGGTCGGTGTAGCCGGTGATCAGGAAGCCGCCATCGGAGGAGAAGGATTCCACCACGTCGCGCGCGACATCATTGCCGCCGGCGATATCGATGGTTCTGGCCCACGCGAGCGACCCATTGCTGTTCAGCATCACGACGTAGATGTCCTGATCGCTGCAGTTTGAACTCTGACTCATGGCCGCTCCCACCGAGATGTAGCCGCCCCTGGAAGTCTGAACGCCGGAGAATCCATTTTCCTGGCAGTCCCTTCCGAACATTTCCTCGAACCGCTGCGCGTGCGCGGTGGATATGCACGCGAGTACCATCAGAATACATGCGCCGAAGGTGATGCGCCCAGCAAGGTGGACATGCTTGTTCCGCATAATTCCTCCTGGAAAGAAGAAGAACGGTGATGTATATGCCGCCGGAAATACGTTCCGACGACGTGTGACCTCGTGATATCCGATCTCTCCGGCAACGCAATGGCCGCCGGCCCTCCGCTCGTTGGTGTCGAGCGTCGGTGGACATTTCGGATATCATGGATTTCCGATCCGTGGAGCAATACCCCGCCCTCCCGCATGCGAACATGCCGGGCCGAAATATTCCTCGTCCCCTACCGTGGAAACCTGAAAGTTGTTGATGACAATGGACGACCTCGGGCGCAAAAATCGCTCAAACGATTTCTCCAAACAAACAAAATGAAGGCGTGATGAAAATTAACTTCAAGAAATCGGCGGAAAGGTGTACGAATGGAGATGCTTTTCGAGGCGATTGGGGGATCATCGGGACGAGGCAGCCGCCGCATGGCCGCCTGAAACGCCATTTCTCCATGTGCGAGCCGACCACGCGACGGCGGCGGGAAATGTTCCGCGGCATCGCGTGGCGGTCGCCGATCACCGCTCCGTAGGTCGAAATCGAAGAGTTGCCGCCAAGATTCGACGATGGTCACCATCCACGCCGCCAGCACGCGGCGGGAACTACTGGCGCCCGGCGGGCGTGGCCGACGGCGGAGGCGCGAGCGGCGGCCCCTCCCCCGGCTGGTCCCATCGGGTGAAGAGCGAGTCGATGGTAACGCGAAGCTCCGGACCGACCTTCCCCTCTCCCTCCAGCAACGCCCCGCTCCCGGCGCCACGCGGCGCGAGCGGCCGCATCATCGGGTAGGCCGCGGCGAGCCCGCGGTCGGTGAAGAGGAGAATCCTCGGCGCGGAGATCACGCCGGCCTCGCCGAAGCGCTTCCACTTCTCGTCCCCCCGGAAGAACGTGAGCAGCCGGTCGTTGTGTATGCCGGGGAGCGCGAAGAGGATGCGCGGCAGATAACACTGGAGGATGCGGGGATGCGCGTAGGTGGAGCCGGCCGGATCGATCAGCACCAGCGTGGTGTCGAACCCGGTTCCGACGGCCGAGGCGATCTCATCCACGGCGGCGGCCAGCTCGCGATCGCGCGCGGCGATCTCCGAGCGCGCCGGCAGGTACGCCGAGAGCGCGCGTCCAAGAACGCTCCGCGCGCGCTCCGCGGACGTGCGGTTGCGCGGGGCGAGCGCCGCGTACGCGGGGGGAGGCTCCGAGGGGATCAGCAGAAAGATGCCGGCGCCGACCAGCACGATCGCGATGATCGCCATGCGTCCGAGGCGCGCCGGGCCGATGGTCCGGCGGTCGGCCGCGGCCAGCCAGGCGGTGCCGATGGCGAGCGCCGGCAGCACCAGCAGCAGATATCCCTTGGTGTGAATCACCAGCGCGAAGAAGAGCGTGGGGACGATCGCCCAGAGGAGCAGGATGGCGCGCGCGCTCCCGGTCTCCGACGTCGGCTCCTTCATCGCGTTGCGCGCGGCGCGCGCGATGCGGCCCGCCGAGAGGAGCCAGTAGAACGCGACGGGACCGGCGCACCAGAGGAGCGTGATGACGAGGCCGGCGAGGTTGCCGATGAACGGTCCGGCGCTTCGGGTGGTGAGCCCGTCGAGCGCGCGGAGATACCCGCTCCACCCTCCCTCGTTGACGATCACCCATGGAAGCCAGACGGCGAGACCGGCAACCGCGCCGAGCGCGGCGACGACGAGATCCCGCGGGCTCATCGAGCCTCGACGGACCCGGAGCCAGAGGATCGGCAGGAGCGCGGGAGCCAGCAGCACCACCGTGGTCGAGCGGAGTCCGAGCGCGAGCCCGACCGCCAGCCCGGTCCAGATCCATCCGCCGCGCCGGGTCGCCAGCAGAAGCAGGATGAGCGCGGGAGCGACGGCGGCATCGACCGCGTAGCTCTCGGAGGTGCAGGCATAGAACCAGAAGAGCGGGTTGAGCGCGAGGAGCATCGCCGCGGCGGCGCCGACGCGCGGGCCTCCCCAGCGACGGCCGAGCCGCCAGGTAAGGAGCACCGCCGCGAGCGCGAAGAGGATCACGACGAGCCTGAGCCCCGCGTGGTCACCGCCGGTGAGAACGGAGGCGGCGCGCGCAAGAGCGATGAAGACCGGATATCCGGGGGGATGCGGCCGCTCCTGGGCTATCGAATAGCTCCGCATCCCGAGGAGGTAGTTGGCCGGGTCGACGCCGATGGCCCGCTCCTCCCCGAAGAGGCCGGGCAGGAGCGTGATCCCCCAGAGGAGCGGAAGGAGCACGGGAAGGTACCGGAGGATGGAGCGGTTCGCGTCGGGTCGCATCGTCGGCGGAGTGTTCGCGGAAGCATCCGGCGCGTGGTCGTGTCCGTACCATGCCGGAGAAGAGCATCGTCCGAAGATACGGAGAGACCGGAGTCGAGAGATTCTCCGGGATCGATCGGAGGAGTGTCAGGTCCGGAGTGGAAGCCGTGACTCAACATATCGGCCCACGACCTTCCCATGCCCTCCCGACGTCGGAGCCCCACGGCGCGGGAACGGAGGACCGGCCGGCCTGGTAACGGATGGTCATTTGGCCGGGTCAGGATAACAAGCAGGTTGCAGGGTTTCTCCGGTAACCGTTATTTGCGCCTCTATCCCCAGTGATCTCCCAGTCATACAGCAAATCAAGGCTTAGAACGATCTATGGCGATTATTCAGGACCTCCGCGCACGGCAGATTCTCGACTCGCGCGGCAATCCGACGGTCGAAGTCGAAGTCATCGTTGAAGGGGGTATCCTCGGGCGAGCCGCGGTCCCCTCGGGAGCTTCAACCGGTGAGCACGAGGCGGTCGAGCTTCGCGACGGGGACCCGGGACAGTTCTTCGGGCTGTCGGTTATGAACGCGGTCAACAACGTCAACTCGACCATTGCCGAGGAGATCGTCGGTCTCCCGGCCAGCGATCAGGCCACCATCGACGCGATGCTGCTGGATCTCGACGGCACGTCGAACAAGTCCAAGCTCGGCGCCAACGCCATTCTCGGCGTCTCGATGGCCGTGGCAAAAGCCGCCGCGAAGTTCCACAACATGCCGCTGTATCGTTACCTGGGGGGAGTCAATGCCCGCACGCTTCCGGTGCCGCTGATGAACATCATCAACGGCGGGAAGCATGCCGACAACAACGTCGACTTTCAGGAGTTCATGATCGTCCCGGTCGGAGCCGAGTCGTTCGCCGAGGCGCTCCAGATGGGAACCGAGATCTTCCACTCCCTCAAGAAGGTTCTCCACGGCAAGGGGCTCTCCACCGCCGTCGGCGACGAGGGGGGCTTCGCCCCGTCGCTCCGCTCCAACGAGGAGGCGCTCGACGTGATCCTCGAGGCGATCGACAAGGCGCACTACTCCGCCGGCAACGAAGTCTGGCTCGCGCTCGACGTCGCCTCCAGCGAGATGTGGACCCCGGAGGGAGGCTATCGCCTCTTCAAGTCCGACAACTCGATCAAGACCGCCGACGAGATGATCGACTGGTACAAGGCGCTGACCGAGAAGTACCCGATCATCTCGATCGAGGACGGCATGGCCGAGAATGACTGGGACGGATGGCGGAAGCTGACAGAGGCGATCGGCGACAGCATCCAGCTGGTCGGCGACGATCTGTTCGTGACCAACAGCGAGTTCCTCTGGCGCGGCATCGAGCAGGACGTGGCCAACTCGATCCTGGTGAAGCTCAACCAGATCGGGACGGTCTCCGAGACGCTCGAGGTGATCGAGCTGGCGCGGACGAACACCTACACGGCGGTGATCTCCCACCGCTCGGGAGAGACCGAGGATACGACGATCGCGGATCTGGCCGTCGGCACAAATGCCGGGCAGATCAAGGCCGGCTCGGCCAGCCGCACCGATCGGATCGCGAAGTACAATCAGCTCCTCCGGATCGAAGAGGAGCTCGGACCGACGGCCGAGTTCGCCGGCGAGGCGGCCTTCGCACGCGGCATGCTCTGAGACCGTTCCGGTGGCGACGACACGGCATGTTCAACA
Source organism: Bacteroidota bacterium (assembly GCA_048498995.1). Lineage (GTDB taxonomy): Bacteria > Bacteroidota > Ignavibacteria > OLB7 > OLB7 > JBEHWX01. The sequence goes on along the minus strand of JBEHWX010000115.1, from coordinate 1,476 downwards.
ACGATCAATATCCATGGCGATAATCTTCGGAACCGACGGCTGGCGCGGCGTCATCGCCGACGACTTCACCTTCAGCAATGTGGCGCTGGTGGCGCGCGCGGCGGCGCAGTTCTTCAAGAAACATCCGAATGCCGAGCGGGGCGTCGTCGTTGGTTACGACGCCCGCTTTCTTTCCGACAGGTTCGCGGCCACGGTGGCCCGCGTGCTCGCCTCGGAGGGAGTGCCGGTCTGGCTCACCAACGGCATCTCCTCCACCCCGCAGGTCTCCCTGACGGCCAAGAGCAAGCGCCTGGCCGGCGGCGTGATCCTGACGGCCAGCCACAACCCGGCCGAGTACAACGGCTTCAAGCTCAAGGCGGATTTCGGCGGCCCCTCCACCCCGGAGGATGTGGCGAAGGTTCAGGCGCTGGTCAGCAAGCTGGAGCTCAACCCGCCGAAGCGCGCCAAGGCGCTCCCGGAGCTCGATGCGCTGGTCAAGCAGAAGATGGTCAGGCTCTTCGACGCCAAGAAGGCCTACGTCGAGTATGTCAGAAAGAAGATCGATCTCGACGCTATCGCCGGCGCCGGCTTCAAGGTGCTCTACGATCCGATGCACGGCTCCGGCATCCACACGATGGATCAGCTGCTGCCGAACGTCGAGCAGATCCACAACAGCTTCAATCCCTCCTTCGGCAACCTCGATCACCCGGAGCCGCTCGGCGAGTATCTCGGCGAGATGATCGGGATGATCAAGGGGGGCGGCTATTCGGTCGGCCTTGCCACCGACGGCGACGCCGATCGTCTCGGCACCGTCGATGAGGATGGCAACTTCGTCGACTCCCATCGGATCTTCGTGCTGCTGATGAAGTACCTCTTCGAGGATCGTCGCCAGAAAGGGGCCGTGGCCAAGACGATCTCGCTGACGACGATGATCAACCAGTACTGCGAGCGGAACGGGATCAAGCTGTTCGAGACCGCGGTCGGCTTCAAGTATATCGCCAAGCTGATGGTCTCCGAGAAGCTGGTGATCGGCGGCGAGGAGTCGGGCGGACTCGGCACGAATCTTCATATTCCGGAGCGCGACGGCATCTTCAACGGCCTGCTGCTGCTGGAGATGATGGCCAAGCGGGGCAAGACGCTCGGACAGCTCTCGCGGGAGCTCGACGAGGAGTTCGGCCCGCACCGCTACCGCCGCGTGGACATGAAGATGACCGTGGCCCGCAAGAACGAGATCCTTGCGCGCGCCAAGGCCGGAGTGGCCAAGCTCGGCCGGCATCCGGTGCTCCAGACCAGCACGCTCGACGGCTTCAAGTTCTTCGTCGACAACGGCTGGCTGCTGATCCGTGCCTCCGGCACCGAGCCCCTGCTCCGCTATTACGCCGAGGCCGACTCGTCGGAGAAGGTGGACGAGCTGCTGAAGGCGGGCCTGAACCTGAAGTGATTGTCTGACATGACGGACGGAAACCGTCGCGGCGGCATCCGGGAGCCCGGATGCCG
>JBEHWX010000114.1:0-17796 GCA_048498995.1 Bacteroidota bacterium | reverse complement strand
GACCAGGCGGGCGGACTCGAAGCCGACATGGTTTCCACCGCTGGTATCACCCAGGATTTTGATGCCGCAGGCAAGGTCGCGGAAACCATCGGCATCCCAGTCACCGGCGGCCAGCACGGAGGTGACCGAGGCGATCTCGGAGGGTCCGATCCGTTCTCCGCTGGATGCGGCCGGAAGACCGCCACGTACTCCGTGGTATATGAGTGTTTCCACCGGAAGGCGGCCATTCGGTCCGATCGTGTCGCACAGGCCATGCACAATACACCAGTCGGCAAGCGAATCATTGTCGAGGTCGCCGAGGGCGATAATGGTCTGACCGAAATTCTCGCTGCCGTGTGAGCACTTGGAGATCAAACCGGGCATCCTACCGAGCTCGGGCATGCAGACGGCCTGAGGGCTGCGCGGCTCACCCTGCGGGTACGGTGCTCGCCCCTGATTGCAGGGAGAACCCTGTGCCCGTGCCTCCGTCGGCCGGACCACAAGCGGGAGCGCGAGCGATACGGCAACGGCGATGCACGCAAGCAGCGTGCGCGGAGCGAGGCGAAGGGGGGCTGGGCGGTTCATCGAATGTCTCCTGGTGATCGCGGATCGGTGATCCCTCAGGTCAGTGGCCCGAAATGTACTACGTTCGCCGAGATCGGCCACCGCCGACATCGGTCGGGCCGCCTGGTATTTCCAGGTAGGATTGTGGTTCACGATGGTTGTGTACATAGGCTGCTTGACGAAGCCTTCCCCGCGTCCCGCGCTCCCGAAAAAAGAACCGGGCGCCCTCCTCGCGGATGGCGCCCGGTCTGCTTCGCCACGATGTGGCGCGATCGGTCGTGCCGCGATCAGCGGGTCACGACGAAGCGCTTGGTCACCACCACGCCGTCGGCCTCCAGGCGGCCGTAGTAAACGCCGCTGGCAAGCCCGGTGGCGTCGAACATGACGGCGCGCGAGCCGGCCGCGGCCGGACCGTCGAGGATGGTCGCCACCGGCGTGCCGTTGATGTCGTGAATCGTCAGGCGCGCGTGCGCCGCGGCTCCGGCCAGGTCGACGGTGAAGATGGTCTCGCCGGTGACCGGGTTCGGATGATTGGCCAGGCTCACGCCCCGCGCGCCGGCCACCGCCTCGGCATCCAGCGTGGCGCCGGCGGTCTGCATGGCGGCGCTGCCGCCGCCGATCGTGAAGCGGAGCACGCCGGCCGCCGTGGCCGTGTAGCTCCCGGCCGGCGAGGCCGAGACGTAGACCGTGTCGTTGCCGGTCGAGACGGTGTAGGCACCGTTGGGGGTCATCCCGGAGAGCATGTGCTCGGAGGTGCCGGTGCCGGCCAGCACGTACGAGGTCGACGTCACCGCCGTCGGGACGGCGCCCGGCCGGTTGTTGAACAGGACGTACGTGGTGGCGCCGCCGGCGGTGACGCGCGCGCCGATCATCAGCGAATCGATCGACTGCACGAGCGACGTCGCCATCTCCGGCATCGAGGTGTCTCCCGGCTGGATCACGGTCAGGAACGGCTCGGCCAGCGGGTTGGCCGAGTCCTTCACCTCCACGCGCCAGGTGCTCTGGTTGAACGTGGAGCTCCAGGCCGATCCCCACTTGTTGTCAGGGTTGTTCGACTCATCCACCTTCCTGATCGAAAGATGATTCGGCAGAAGGGAGTGGAGATACGCCTTGGAGCGGTTGTGCCGCAGCAGCACGCTCTTGCCGCTGATCACCGGCTGCACCGGCGTGTGCCAGCGGATCTCCTTCCGATACTGGCCGAGGGGGTTGGTGGAGCTCTTGGCCTTCACCTGATCATAGACCACGAAGATGTTCGCGCCGCGCAGGTAGGCCACGCTCCGGTAGAAGAACTGCACGGAGCGGTTCACCGAATCGGCGAAGGTGCGCGGATAGGCGATGATGTCGTAGGCGGTCGAGAGATCGCCGCGGATGTAGCTGTGGTCGTCGTTCAGCTCCGCGGCCACCACGTCGTTGCGTCCCCAGGGGCCCTGGCCGCCGCAGTAGTCGGGGAAGTTGCCGGAGTAGTCGCCGTAGTCATCGATGAAGAGGGTGTTCTTCGTCGAGGATTCGAGCAGGCCGTAGCCGGTGCCGTTGCCGACGATGCCGAGGCTCGGCGCGGTGCCGCGCCATCCGGCCACGTCGATCAGGAGGTTGTCGCCGCCGCGGGCCAGGTTGATGTGCCCGGCGCGGTAATGCTGGTGGTCGTCGTAGTTGGACGCCTGCATGTCCACCGTGGCCCAGGTGCCGCTGGTGCTCCAGTCGCTCCGCATGTAGAATTTCGGGAGCGCGCCGTTTCCCTGGCCGCCGGCCGGATACGCCGGCGAGAATCCGGTGTAGTAGGGGGGGATGGTGGTCTGCGTCGCGGTCCGGTTCGGATCGCGGAAGTAGAAGCTCTCCCAGGCGGTGTGCGGATAGATCCAGAGCTGCGGCGCGTAGTAGCCGTAGCCGGAGTTCTGCGGCGTCTCCACGTAGGCGAAGTGCTGCGCCTCGGCGGAGTCCGCCGTGCCGGCCAGCATGTAGGCCAGGCGGGTGGGGAGCTCGTGGAAGATCATCGCTCCCTGATTGCCTCCCCAGTCGCCCCAGGAATCGAGGCAGATCCGGTTCGGGTAGAGGGAGTTCCGGAGCGAGGTGAGGATGTCGTGAATCCATCCCTGATGCGCCGCGGCCAGATCCTCGCCGGTTGCCACCTTCACGGCGATCATGTAGTCGAGCATCCTGCACCACTCATCGCCGCTGTAGCCCCATCCCTGGATCGGCGTTCCCCCCTTGAAGGGAGCGCCGGTGATGCCGCTGGTCGGCGCCAGGTAGTTGTTGGCGCGCTTGGTGAGCATGGGCCGTCGAAGGCTTGGGCGCGGCTGGAGCCGGTGCGGTCGGAGGCGCGGAGCTTCGTCGAGACCGAGCCGTCGAAGCGGTTGCGGGCCCAGTCGATCATCTCCTGCGCGCGCGGGTTGTCGCCGTAGGTGGCGTAGCCCATGAACGCGGCGGCGAACAGGTGCGAACCGAAGTAGTTGCCGGTGGCCGGGCCGTGCGACTGATACGCGGAATATCCCGTGGCCAGGCTGTCGAACCAGCGGTTCATGCAGGCGATCATCCGCGCCTTGTGCGAGGAGTCGAGACGATCATGGCACCAGTCGAAGATCACCGCCATCGCCGGCGCCATATGGCGCGAGGGGTAGGTGTGATCCACCTGGAACGGACCCATCGCCTGCGTGGCGTCGTACTCGGCGAAGATCATCGTGTCGGCCAGCGCTATCGCCTTCATCGCGTAGGAGCTGTCGCCGCTGGTCAGGTAGGCCAGCGACAGGGGCATCGCCGCGTCGTGCCAGCCGGTTCCCTCGTAGTCGTACTGGATGCCGGTGGACCAGATGTTCCGGTTGGCGTAGTTGTAGCCGCGGATCGGCTGCCCCTTCAGCGATGTGGCGGCGTTCTTCAGCGCGGTCCAGGCGTTGTAGTAGGGGCTGGCCGGAGCGGTGCGCCCGCGGAACGCGGCCATCATCGTCGAGTCGATCATCAGCCGAGGATGCCCGGCGATCACCGCCGCGCCGGTGCGGGTGGGGATCGTCATCGTGGTGAAGGTGCGGGTCGGCGACCAGACGCTCGATCCGCCGCCGCCGGCGGCACGGACGCGCCAGTAGTAGCGGGTGTTCGCCGCCAGGCCGTTGTACTTCTGTATGCTCGTGTAGGTGGTCGTGCTGGAGACGTTGGAGGCGAACGTCGGGCTCGTGGACAGATCTACCGTGTAGGTGTTGCCGCCGGTGGTCCAGTTCCAGCCGAGGCTCAGGACGATATCGAGATTGGCCGCGCTGTCGGCCGGGTAGAGAAGCTGCGGGGCGGCCGGCGGATTCTGTCCGGTCGATCCTCCGGAGCTGCCACCCGAGCTGCCGCCCGAGCTGCCGCCGCTGGAGACGGTGGTGAAGGTGAGGCGCTGGGACCAGGCGCCGAGGCCGTAGTTGTTCATCGCGCCGACGCGCCAGTAGTAGCGCGTGTTGGCCGCGAGCGTCGGGGAGCTCGGCGTCGGGAGCGTGGTGTCCGGGAAGCCGCCGAAGTTGTACAGCAGCGTCCCGAACGTCGAGTCGGTCGACACCTGAAGGCGATACTTGGTCGCGGTGGCGGCGCGGTTCCAGCGGAACGAAAGGCTGGTGGCCACGCCGGATCCGTTGCTGGCCGGGAACAGCAGCGTCGGGGCCGGCGGGGCGTTCGGTCCCTCGCTGGCGTAGACGGTGGTATCGGTGCCGGTGGTTAGCATTCGGACCGCCGAGGAGGGACTCTCCACGCCGGTCGCCAGCGCCTTCAGGCGCCAGTAGTAGCGGGTGTTCGGGGCCAGCCCGGCCACCTGATACGACGTATCGGTGATCCCTCCCTGGCTGCAGAGAAGGAGGGTGAAGTTGGAGTCGAGCGCGATCTGCAGACGATAGGTGGCCGCGCCGGCCACCGGGCTCCAGACGAACCGCTTCGTCAGCGGAAGGCTGATGGCGCCGTCGGCCGGGGCAACCAGCGACGGGGCGTTGAGTGCGCGTGCGCTGCCGCCGGAAGCGAGCCCGAGCAGAAGCGCGAGCGCGGCCAGCCGTGGAATGTGTCGTAGGGTAGTCATCGACGGAAGATTCCTGTGAAGTACTGAGTCGATTGGAATATGAGAGCGCTGCCGCGCGTGGTCCGCCGAAGGGAACGGGCGCGCGCGACCGCCGGCGTCCGCGCGCGGCGATCGGCCGCGGCGCCGGTTCATGGCGACGATGGGGGCGTGTTGTGGCCGCGGGAAGGGCCGGAAGGCGGGCGACCTGTGGCGCGAATATGTCGGGAGCGTGGCGGCGACCGGGTACTAAAAAACCACTAAGGGAGCGTGATGATGGGATGGGAAACGAGGTGATACCGGTCCGCGGCATCCGGCGCGGTCGCACATGGGTTGGGCGCGCGGCTTCATCGTGCGCCGTTCACGGTATTACGGCGCAGCCTGAAGAGCTGCGCCTACCACCGGGGCGGAAAACGCGTGGTAGGTCTGGTAGGCGCACGTCTTCAGCGTGCGCTCTTCACGTTAATCATGGCGCAGCCTGAAGAGCTGCGCCTACCACCGAGGCGGGGAGCGAGGCACGTTCGCCGGGCGCCGTTCACGTTATCATGGCGCAGCCTGAAGAGCTGCGCCTACCACTGGAGGCGGGGAGCGAGGCATGTTCGCCGGGCGCTCTTCACGTTATAACGGCGCAGCCTGAAGAGCTGCGCCTACCACTGAGGCGGGGAGCGAGGCACGTTCGCCGGGCGCCGTGCACGTTATAACGGCGCAGCCTGAAGAGCTGCGCCTACCACCAGAGGCGGGGAGCGAGGCATGTTCGCCGGGCGCTCTTCACGTTATAACGGCGCAGCCTGAAGAGCTGCGCCTACCACCGGAGGCGGGGAGCCTGGGGCACGTTCGCTGGGCGCCGTTCACGTTATCATGGCGCAGCCTGAAGAGCTGCGCCTACCACCGGAGGCGGGGAGCCTGGGGGGCGCACAGCTTCAGCATGCGCTTCTCATGGTGCTTGGGAGGATGTGCCGCGCGGCCCGGGTTCTCCGGATGTCCGCGATCGGGATGCGGCGTGGCGGGAACCGCCGCGATGGCGGGATGGCGCGGGCGCCCGGCCTTGCGTCGCGTCTGGTCGGCAGTCGCGCCGATCACATCGTGGTGAAGAAGGTCGTCAGGTTGGTCTTGGCCGGGAGCTGGAGCTTGCGGCGGATGTTGTAGCGGTGCGTCTCGGCGCAGCGCACGGTGACGCAGAGGATGCTGGCGATATCCTTCGAGGAGAGGCTCAGCTTCAGCAGCGCGGCCACCTTCAGCTCGGTCGGCGTCAGCGTGGGATGGCGCTCGGAGAGCCTCCGGATGAAGTCGGCGTGCAGCTTCTCGAACTGCTCCTCGAACGCCTTCCATCCCTCGTTCGAGGAGGCCTGCGCCCTGATCTGAGCGGCCAGGCGACGCAGCCGCGCACGCGCGCCGTCGGCGTCGCCGGCGATGTCGATGATCTCCCCGCGCACCGTCTGCAGAAACTCATTCTGCTGCGCCAGCGACATGGTCATCGTCGTCAGGTGGCGGTTCTGCAGCTCCATCTCCCGCTCCATCTGCTCGCTCCGCAGCCGGTAGGTCTCCGCTTCGGCGCGCGTCCGCTCGATCTCGTGCAGAAGCTGAAGGTGCCCGGTGCGGCGCTCGGTCTCGTCGCGGAACGCCCGCTCGCTCGTCTCGGCGTGGAGCCGGAAGTGATCGAGCGCCCGCTCCAGATCGCCGGTGTGGCGGAAGATGTCGGCGAAACAGCGGTGGATCCGCGCGGTCAGCGACAGGTTGCCGAGCTCCTCGGCCATCCCGAGCCCGAGCTCGAGGTCGGCGATCGCTTCGTCCGTCCGGCCGGCCTGGAAGCAGATGCAGCCGCGGATGTAGAGTCCCTTGGCCACCTCGGCGCGCTCGCCGGTCTCCTCCTGGATCTCCAGGGATCGGCTTATCGTCTCGCGCGCCTCCTCCAGGCGATCGAGCGCCTGATAGGCCTCGGCCAGCGTGGCCAGGCCGGAAGGATAGTTGTGCCGGTCGCCGATTTGGTCGCAGATGGCGATGCCGCGGCTCAGATGCTCGATCGCATCGGCCGGCCGGCCGTCGTCGATCAGGAGGAGTCCGAGGTTGATCAGGGCCAGCCCCAGCTCGCGGCGCTGGTCGAGCTCCAGGGCGATGTCGATCGCGCGCCGCTGCACGGCGATGGCGTCGCCGAGGCTTCCCAGCTTGCCGTGCACCAGCGCGATGTTCGAGAGGATGAGCGAGGCGCTGTAGCGGTTGCCGGCCGCTTCCTCCAGCGTCAGCGCGTGCTGGAAGTGCTCGAGGGCGCGGGCATAGCCGCCGAGCTCTCCGTAGATGATGCCGATGCCGAGATGAATGGCCCCTTCCTGTTCGGTGTCGCCGCTCTTGCGATAGATCTCCAGCGCCCGCTCCAGCGCCTCGAGCGCCTTGCCGAAATTTCCCCGCTGGCCATGCGACATCGCCAGCAGATAGAGGGTGTGCGCCTGTTGCTGGGGATCTTCTCCATCCTGCAGCGCCACGCTTCGCTCCAGCAGCTCGAGCGCCAGCGCATGGTTTCCCGTGGCGCCATGAATCGAGGCCAGATTGTTGATCGCCGCCACCGTTCCGCGGCGGTTGTCGAGCTTCTCGTAGATCCGGAGCGCGCGCTGAAAATGCTCGATCGCCTGGGGGTAGTCGGCGCGGATCGCGGCCACGCCGCCGAGGGTCTGGAGCCCGCGCCCCACGGCCCCCTTGATCCCATGGCGCCGGGCAAGGTTCATCGCCTCCGTGGCATACGATTCGGCCCGGTCGCCGTCGGTATTGAGAAAGTGGGAGCCGAGCGCGTTGAGGGCGACGATCCGCTCCTGATCGGTCGTCGCGGCGCGGAGGCGCTCCTCGAGCTCATCGGTTGTCATGGCCATGGTGTCGTTGCCTGAAGAGGATCGATGCGGGCTTACGGATTCGGGCTTACGGATTCGGGCATACTGAAACGGGCTCATACTAGGTCGATTGCGGCGGCAAAGATGCAACGAGTCGTTTCAACGCGGTCGGCAAGGCGATGGCTCGCGCGATTCGCGGGGAGGGAATCTCCGGGGCGGAGGTCGTTGAGGGAGAGAAAGAGTAAATTGCGCCCCCTTTTTTCGGCGGGGCCTCCCGGGGTTCGAGGGGATACCGGCTCCGCCATCCGAATCAACGCGTATCCAAGCCAGCCGAACGCTTCATGCTGAATATTCCGTTGCTCCTCTCCGAGGAGCTCTCCCTTACGCTTCCGCAAATCAACAACGCCCTCGAGCTCTTCGCCGAGGGAGCAACCGTTCCCTTCATCGCCCGGTACCGGAAGGAGCGGACCGGTGAGATGAACGAGATCCAGCTGCGCGATCTCCAGGAGCGCTTCGCCTATCTCACCGAGCTCGAGGAGAGGAAAGTCGCCATCCTCCAGTCGATCTCCGAGCAGGGGAAGCTGACCGACGAGCTGAAGGGGAAGATCGAGGCCTGTCTGCAGAAGACCGAGCTCGAGGATCTCTACCTCCCCTACAAGCCGAAGCGCCGCACCCGCGCCACGATCGCCAAGGAGAAGGGGCTCGAGCCGCTGGCCGACCTGCTCCGGGGCCTCAACGCCGCCGACGCGCCGGCCGCCTCCCTCGAGGAGCTCGCCGCCGCCTTCATCTCCGAGGAAAAGGAGGTCAAGAGCGCGGCCGAGGCGCTGCAGGGCGCCTCCGATATCCTCGCCGAGGAGGTCTCCGAAAAGGCCGAGCTCCGCGCCCATATTCGCGAGCACCTGCTCGACGAGGGGATCTTCGTCTCCCGCGTCAAGGAGGAGTATGCCGAGGGGACCACGAAGTACGAGATGTATCGCGATTTCAAGGCGAAGGTGAAGGATATCGCCCCGCACAACATCCTCGCGCTCCGTCGCGGCGAGACCGAGGGGGTGCTCTACTTCGACCTCACCTTCGACGATACCGACGTGATCGCCTACCTGGAGGCGGCCGAGATCCGCGTGAAGCATGGGGAGCTCCGCGAGTTCCTCCGCGCCATGCTCCGCGACGCGTTCGACCGCCTGATGAAGTACTCGCTGATCGGCGAGGTGCGGCTCGACAAGAAGACCTACGCCGACGTCGAGTCGATCAAGACGTTCGAGGGGAATCTCCGCGAGCTGCTGCTGGCAAGCCCGGCCGGCATGAAGCCGACGCTCGGCGTCGACCCCGGATTCCGCACCGGCTGCAAGGTCGTGGCGCTGGATGAGACCGGCAAGTTTCTGGAGTACCACGCGGTGTTCCCGCACAACTCCGCCAACGAGCGCGCCCGCGCCGCGCAGACCGTGAAGCGGATGCTCGAGAAATTCGACATCGAGCTGATCGCCATCGGCAACGGCACCGCCGGCCGCGAGACCGAGACGTTCGTCGCCGAGGTGCTCGGCATGATGGACCGCACGCCGATCAAGGTGATGGTCAACGAATCGGGCGCCTCGATCTACTCGGCAAGCCAGGTCGCCATCGACGAGTTCCCCGAGCTGGACATCACCGTCCGCGGCGCGATCAGCATCGCACGCCGTCTGCAGGATCCCCTGGCCGAGCTGGTGAAGATCGATCCGAAGTCGATCGGCGTCGGTCAGTATCAGCACGACGTGGATCAGCGCCTGCTCAAGCGGAAGCTGGACGAGACGGTGGAGAGCTGCGTGAACTACGTCGGCGTGGACCTGAACACCGCCTCCAAGGAGCTGCTGAGCTTCGTCTCCGGCATCACGCCGACCGTGGCCAAGAACATCATCGCCTACCGGAACGAGAACGGCGCGTTCAAGGATCGCAAGGCGCTGCTGAACGTGCCGAAGTTCGGCCCGAAGACCTTCGAGCAGGCGGCCGGATTCCTCCGGATCCGCAACGGCGAGAACCCGCTGGACAACACCGCAGTCCATCCGGAGAGCTATTCGATCGTACAGTCGATGGCGCAGGATATCGGCGTGCCGATCGAGCAGATCACCCGCTCCTCCGATCGCCTGAAGGGGATCGACCTGAAGCGCTACGTCACCGACAAGGTCGGCGAGCCGACGCTGCGTGACATCCTCGGCGAGCTCGAGAAGCCGGGACGCGACCCGCGCGCGGAGTTCCGCTACGCGACGTTCAAGGAGGGAATCAACGAGATCCGTGATCTCAAGGCGGGGATGGAGCTGGAAGGAGTGGTCACCAACGTCGCCAACTTCGGCGCCTTCGTCGATATCGGCGTCCATCAGGATGGGCTGGTGCATATCTCGCAGCTTGCCGACCGGTTCATCGACGATCCGAAGAAGGTGGTGAAGGTCGGGCAGGTGGTGCGCGTGCGCGTGCTGGAGGTGAACGAGAAGCTCAAGCGGATCAGCCTGACGATGAAGTCGCAGGACCGCCAGGGCGGGGGCGGCGGAGGTGGCGGGCGCCGCAACGGCAATGGCAATGGGGGCGGACGCCCGGAGAAGCGGGAGTTCACGCTGGACGATCTGAAGGCGAAGTTCAACAACCGCTGATCGCGGTTCAGAGACCAGGCCACATCGCGCCGCCGACATTCGCGTCGGTCACGTCGGGGTGCTCGTTCTACGGGCGCCCCGACGTCGTTATCAGCATGCCCGATTCCCGCGCCCGCTCCACGAGGCCCATCACCTCATCGGCCGCGGCCGAGCGCCTGAACGCGAGCTTCCGTTGGCCGCCGCGCGTGGTCACCCGGAAATAATGGCGCGGCACGACGACCGTGGAGGCGAGCCATCCTCCGAACAGAATGAGCATCGCGCCGCATGCATGGAACTCGCTCAGTTTGCCGCCGTTGGTGAACCGGTCGACGATGACCATCAGACACATGACCCCGCAGACCACCATGGCGATGCCGATCGGCAGGACCAGAAGCGGCCGCTCGGCCGCGATGCCGCGCCGCAGCTTGACCGCCACGATCTCCTCGCGCGGGATCTTCACCGCCACGCGATCGCCATCCATCTCGGCGATCAGCGCGGGTGAGATGCGGATACCTCCATACTCGAGAATGATCTCCTCGGCGGCAGTGAACATTGGTCAGGCTCCTTCAATCGTTCGATGTGGAAACGGATGCGTCGCCGCAAGATACGATCGGATCAGGATACGATCAGATATCCGGAGCGCCACGCGACGCTCACGACTCCGACGGCGCGATCTGGATCCGCCCCGCCACCACCACCTTGAGCTCCCCTCCGTCGGCCTCCACCATCAGCCGTCCGAACTTGTCGATGCCGATCGCCGTTCCCGAGACCGGCGCGGAGATACGCTGCCCCATCAGCCAGTCGCGATCGCGGTAGGCCTTCAGCTCCTCCTCTCGCAGCTCCGTGCCGTTGGTCGCGATCGTCGAGCGGATCGCCGGCACGATCCGGCTCAGCAGGTCGAGCCGGTCGGCGTCCTGGCCGAGCAGGTCGACGAGAAAGGCCGGCTCGCGTCCCTCCAGATCATCGCTCTCGATCTGGAAGGAGCGGACGTTCAGCCCCACGCCGATCACCGCGAGCGACTCGTCGCCGCGCGTGGTCCCCTCGCAGAGGATGCCGCCGCACTTGCGTTGTCCGCAGATCAGATCGTTCGGCCATTTGAGGCGGATCCTCGGCGCGAGACCGGGATCGATGGCGCCGGCGATCGCCAGGCCGACGCGGATCGGCAGCACCGCCATCGTGGCCGGATCGCGCGGACGCAGCGCCAGCGAGAACATCAGCGATGTGCCTGGGGGAGAGATCCATTTCCGGCCGTGCTGCCCCCGTCCGCCGGACTGGAAATCGGTGGCCACCAGAACCCACTCGTCCTGTTCCCACTCGGCGAGATGGCGCGCCACCTCCTGCGTGGAGATGGTGGAGGAGAGCACCTCGAAGCGGTGAATATCCCAGGCCGCCGCGAGCGATTCCCGCGCGTCGCGGTTATCGATAAGCTGTGTGAGGGAATCGGACATGAAGAGAATTGAGAATTGAGAATGCTGAAATGGGAAAGCCGTGCTCTTAGGGCTTCTACACAGGGTGGTTCATGCGGTCCCGTGGGCGTTCCGTGAACCGGGACGGCCGCGAGGAGCCATCCGGGCGTCGCACGAATGCCGTTACTCTGACGGCGTGGAGCCGGACAAGTTGAAGACCCACCCCGCGAGATAGCGATTTCATCATTCGTCATTCTCAATTCATGATTCACTATCCCGCGAGATAGCGATTTCACCTTCCGGATTCATCATTCGCTATCCAGCGCGGTAGCGATTTCATCGTTCGTCATTCTCAATTCATGATTCACTATCCCGCGAGATAGCGATTTCACCTTCCGGGTTCCTCATTCACTATCCCGCGAGATAGCGATTTCATCATTCCGGGTTCCTCATTCACTATCCCGCGATGTAGTGATTTCATGATTCGTCATTCTCAATTCTCAATTCTCTTCCCGTTGCTTCCGCCACGCGGATGCCGTCGATCGCGGCCGAGACGATGCCGCCGGCATAGCCGGCACCCTCGGCGCAGGGGAACAGGCGCGGCGTGGTCGGATGCTGCAGCGTCTCCGGATCGCGCGGAACGCGAACCGGGGAGCTCGTGCGCGTCTCCACGCCGATCAGCACCGCCTCCTCGGTCATGTAGCCGCGCATGCTCTTGCCGAAGCTCGCGAGTCCGGCCTGCAGGCGTCGGGCGATTCCCCGCGGAAGGATCTCGTGCAGCGGCGCGGCGGTGAGCCCCGGCTTGTAGCTGCAGGAGGGGAGCGTGCTCGATCCCTTCGCCGCGATGAAATCGGTCAGCCGCTGCCCCGGCGCCCGCTGCATGCCGCCGCCGGCGCGGGAGGCGGTCACCTCCATCTCCTTCTGGAACATCACGCCGGCCAGCGGACCGTGCCCGGCGTAGGCGGCCAGATCCTCCGGCTCCACGCCGACCACCATCCCGGAGTTGGCGTAGGGGGAATCGCGGCGCGACAGGCTCATCCCGTTCACCACCACCTCGTCCCCCTCGGTGGCCGAGGGAACGATGAAGCCGCCGGGGCACATGCAGAAGGAGAAGACGCCGCGATCGCGCACGGTGGTGGCCAGGCGGTAGCTCGCCGCCGGCAGCGCCGGGTTCCGCTCGGCCGAGTGATACTGGATGCGATCGATCAACGGCTGCGGGTGCTCGATCCTGACGCCGACCGCGAACGGCTTTGCCTCGATCGTCACGCCGCGCCGACGCAGAAGCCGGAAGATGTCCCGCGCCGAATGTCCCGTGGCCAGGATCACCCCCTCGCCGATCACCTCATCTCCGGAGGCGGTGACCGCGCCGACGGCGCGTCCGGCCGCGTCGAGCACCAGATCGTCGACGCGGGTGTCGAAGCGGATCTCGCCGCCGGCGCCGAGGATGCTCGCGCGCATGGCGGCCACGACCTTCGGCAGAAGGTTGGAGCCGATGTGGGGATGGGCGTCGATCAGGATGTCCGGCGAGGCGCCGTGCGCCACCAGCGTCCGGAGCACGGCCTCGACGCTGCCACGCTTGGTCGATCGCGTGTAGAGCTTGCCGTCGGAGTAGGTGCCGGCGCCCCCCTCGCCGAAGCAGTAGTTGCTCTCGGGGTTGACCACGCCGTCACGCTGGATTCCCTTCAGGTCGCGGCGGCGGGCGCGCACATCCTTTCCACGCTCGAGAACGATCGGGCGCAGGCCGAGCTCGATCAGGCGGAGAGCGGCGAAGAGTCCGGCCGGGCCGGCGCCGACGATCACCACGGGGCGCTTCCCCTCGACGCTCGGATACTCCGGGCGGGGAAGCTCCTCCGGCTCGGCCGGCTCGTCGTGGATCACCTCCACGCGCGCCCGGATCACGACGGGACGGTGGCGCGCGTCGATCGAGCGCTTTCTCACGCGCACGGCGGTGATACGCTCCGGCGCGATCGCCAGAAGCTCGGCCACCACGCGGCGGTATTCGGCCTCCTGCTCGGCGAGGGCCGGATCGATGGTTATCTCGAGCGTCGTCGTCACCGCGTCGATGCTCCGGTGCTGTTGTCGGGAACTGTCATGGGAGGGCAAAGATAGAGAGGGAGGGAGCAGACTCCGGCGGCAGTTCTTTGCGGAATGTATCGATCGCCCATTCCGGCGCCGGGGCGGGAACCGATCGGAACCCGCGTGCTCTAATCCCCCCGTGGTCGCGCTTCGGCGGGCTCACGATCGGCTCGAGTCCCAACGGCCCGCTCATTGGCAAGCTGCATCCCCAGAAGCCCGGAGTATCCGGATGCTCCGAGGCTTCAGGAAGATCTCTTCCGGCGACGGCCAGAAAGATTAATCCTCCCGACGATGTCCACGTCAACTATCCCCGGACTCGTCACCGTATCGGACAGCAACGCCGTAGCGACGCGAAATCGTAGTACAGGAACAGAACATTCTCGCAACACGCAGGAGATCAGCATGAACACGCATAAACTTCTCGGAAAGATCGGCACGGGTATCGCCATCGGCGTCATCGCCATCGGTAGCTTCGCATTCGCCGGACAGAACGACGGCGGCATGGGACACGGCGGAAGGGGACATGGTCCGCGCGGCGGACAGATGGAAGGGAAGATGGCCGACAAGCTCGGTCTGACCGCCGACCAGAAGACGAAGATCCAGGCGATCCGCGATCAGTTCAAGAAGGACAATGCCACGGCGCTCGACGAGATCCAGAAGCTGCACGAGCAGATGAGGACCTACGCGCAGAACAAGGACAAGGCGAACATGCAGACGCTTCGCCAGCAGATCAAGACGAAGGAGGAGGCGCTGAAGCCGGCCCGCGATCGGATGCGCCAGCAGATCGACGCGATCCTCACCCCGGAGCAGCGCGCCACGATGGAGCAGATGAAGCAGCAGCGCCAGGAGCGGATGGGGGAGCGCAAGCAGCAGCGCCAGCAGGGAGCCCAGGGCAACGGTCAGGTCCGCTGATCCCCTGATGTGATCGCGATCCCGCCTCCGGCGCGCAGAAGCGTCGGAAACGGAGATCGTAATGTGCAAGCGCCGCGCGGCCGGAGAGGTCGCGCGGCGCTTCTCGTTCACCCCGCCGCGCCGTTCATTGCATCTTCCCCGAGCGCCTCGACGGCCGTTGTTTTCCACCGCGTCATCCCACCGCTTCCGGCCCGCCGCTTCCGGCCCACGGCTTGCAAAACTCGCCATGGCAGTTCGTCAATCGGTTCTCTCTTCGGAGATTTGCGCCATGGCTTCTACCAACGACCGGAATCCCTGCGTTCGCCCCGCCGGAAGCGTGGCGACCCTCCCGCATCCCCGCATCCACGACCATTCCGAGGTGACGCGCTGCGACGTGATCGGCGACGTCCATGGCTGCCACGACGAGCTTCAGACGCTGCTGGAGCGGCTCGGCCACGCGGAGCTGCTCGATCCCGCGCTGCCGCCGGCCGCGCCCGGCGTGCTCCCACGCGTGATCTTCGTCGGCGACGTGGTCGACCGCGGTGATCGCATCCTCGATGCCGTCAGGCTCGTGCACCGTCTCTGCCGCGGCGGACACGCGCTCACGGTGGTCGGCAACCACGACGACCGGTTCCTCCGCTGGCTCTGCGGCAAGAGCGTGAAGCTGGAGCATGGCCTTGCCGAGACGGTGGCGGAGTTCGAGGCGCTCCCCGACCCGGAGCAGGCGCGGCTGCGCGATGAGCTGATCGAATTCTACGCGGCGCTCCCCTGGGCGCTCAGGATCGACGGCGGGCGGGCGATGGTGGCGCACGCGGCGTGGCACGCCGAGCTTGCCGAGGAGCGGAGCACCGACAAGATCCGCGCGTACACCCTCTACGGCCCGACGACCGGAGAGAAGACGCCGGAGGGATTTCCGGAGCGGATCGACTGGGCGCCCGGATATCGCGGGCCGGAGCTGGTGATCTTCGGACATCAGGTCTACGACGTTCCCTACGTCCACGAATACGCGATCGGCATCGACACCGGCTGCGTCTTCGGCGGCGCGCTCACCGCGGTCCGCTATCCGGATCTGGAGTTCGTTTCGGTCAAGAGCCTCCGCGCGCGCTACAAACGGAGTGGAAAGAAGATCTGAAGCGGCGTCGAAGCGAAGGGGGAGGAGAATATGGAGGGATGATCTCGGCGCGATGAGCTGGTTGCCGTTCATGGGCGGCGCGTGGATGGCTTTCCGTGGCCGCCATGGTCATGGAGACGAGGCATATCGTGACGCGATGATTCGGGGATGCGACGGCGTGGGTGGAACGTGCCGCGGGCGCATCGTCGCGAGCGTCGGCGCGAGGCCGATACCCGAGACGCATGCGCCCGCTGATGGCATGCCGGGGGGGCGGAGCGTCCCACGGGAAATCCCGTGGAGACAACGAAGAAGGGGGGGAAGGCCGAGGAGGGGATCGGCCGGATGAACGATGACTTCCGGGGGAAAGCCGTCGAAGGAAACATGAGGGACTCACATCGTCACCTCACCACACGAAGAGCGATCGGTATGCTCTCCAGACTCTGCCGCTATCCGGCGCGATGGCCGGCGCTCATGCATGTCTGCCCGGGCGCATTTGAGCATCGAGTGATCGTGCCGGAGGGGAGGCACGTCAAACTCCGGGGACCTTTCAACCTCGTCAATACCGGGTCGGAAGGAGGGGTGTTTCCGAACGGCTGGGACCTGACGAGATGCTTTCGCGGAACCGATTCCGGGGGGCTCTTCAAGGCGGGATGTGAGTCCCTTCTGGAACATCACCTGAGCGTGTCTGCAAAGAACAGGTGCAAATCTAGGAGGTCAAGATGATACGAACATGATGGGCGTCATCGGCCGCGAGCCCAGTGTTCATGCCCCTTCGCGGCGCGCCCGGCGCTCCGCGATTATCCGATTGTACCAAGCCGGTCGACCGGAAGCGAAATCGTGAAGATCGTTCCGCGATCCCCCGTGGAGCTGGCCGTGACGGCCCCTCCGTGCCGGTCCACCACCGCCTTGACGATCGCCAGCCCGAGCCCCGTGCCCGGGGTGGCCAGCGTCGATTCGGCGCGGAAGAAGCGGTCGAACAGATGGGGAAGATCCCGCTCGGCGATCGTCGGCCCCTGGTTCCCCACGGTGATCTCCCCGCGTCCGCCACGCTCGTGAAGCCCCACGCGGATCGATTCCCCCGGTGGGGAAAACTTGATGGCGTTCTCCAGGATGTTCATGATCGCGTGCTCCAGCGCCGTGCGATCCCCCCAGATCTCCACCGGATCCTCGATCTCGATATCCCACCGCATATCCTTCCCCGCCGTCAGCGCCGAGAGCTTCTCGATGCTCTCCAGCAGGATGTCGTCCAGCCTCAGCGGGCGCGGACGCTCCGGCAGGGAATCGAAGTCCAGACGGGCCAGCAGAAGCAGATCGTTCGAGAGGCTCCGCAGCCGCGCGGTCTCCCCGTCGACGCGGCGAAGCGTGTCGGCGACATCCTCGGACAGCGACGCGCGCCGGAGCAGCAGCTCCAGCTCCGCGTGGATCACCGTCAGCGGCGTGCGCAGGTGATGCGAGGCGTCGGCGACGAACTGCTTCTGCAGACGGTGCGCCAGCTCCAGCCGTCCCATGGTCTCGGTCAGCTCCGCGGTCCGCTCGGCCACGCGAACCTCCAGCTGGTCGTGCGCCTCCTGCAGCTCCTCCTCGGCCCGCTTCCGGTCGGTGATATCGGTGATCATCTTCAGCGAGCCGACGAAGTTGCGCTCCTCGTCGAGGATCGGGTTGGCCGAGACGATCGCCCAGACCTCGGAGCCATCCTTCCGACGAAGCCGGAGATCGTACTGTTCGGCGATGCCGCGGCGGCGGCGCTCGGTCATCATGGAGGCGCTCTTGGCGGCCGTTTCGTCCATGAACTCGGTATGCTTCCGGCCGATCATCTCCTCGGCCGTGTAGCCGAGCATCTCGGTGAGCCGCGCGTTGACGAACGTGGTGATCATCTCCGAGTTGAACATCCAGACCCCTTCGCGCGTGGTCTCGACGATCTCGCGATACTTCTCCTCGCTGGCCAGCAGAAGCTGCTCGGCCCGCTTCTGGTCGGTGATGTCGGCCATGGCGCCGATCATCCTCACCATCGATCCGTCGTCGCCGAAGACCGCCAGCGCGCGATCCAGGACGGTGGCGTAGTCGCCGTCGCCGCGGAGGAAGCGGTATTCATCGGTCCAGACCGCGGTCCGGTTGGCGATCACCTCATCGAATCCCGCCTTCATGCGCTCGCGGTCGTCCGGATGGATCTTCGAGAACCACCAGGTGAGCCCGTCGGCGATATCCTCCGGAGGATAGCCGAAGAGGGTGAAGATGTTCGGGCTCAACCAGAGCCCATTGGTCACCACGTCCCAGTCCCAGATGGCATCCTGCGTTGCCAGGGAGACGAGTCGGAAGCGCTCCTCCTCGCGGTGGGGGGGGGGATTCACAAACC
>JBEHWX010000113.1:0-18103 GCA_048498995.1 Bacteroidota bacterium | reverse complement strand
ACCTCGCGAGCCATGCCGATCGTCGGGAAGGGATCGGCCACGTCGAGCCGGATGAACGCGTAGCTCCGGATCCGCTTCTGCATGGTGTTGTACTTCGGCTGGAGCTGCTTGATCAGCTTCGACTCCAGCAGGAGCGCGGCCAGATCGGAGCCGGTCTCCTCCACCTGAATCGTCGAGACCCGCCGCACCATCTCCGCGATCTTCTTGGTGTGCACCGCTCCCGGCCGGAAGTAGCTGGAGACCCGATCGCGCAGGCTCTTGGCCTTGCCGACGTAGAGCACCTGTCCGCGACGGTCGATCATCCGGTAGACGCCCGGGCTCATCGGAAGCGTCGAGAGCACCGGCGCCAATGCCTTCCCCTTCGGCGTCGGGCCGCCGAGCGAGCCGACCTTCCGATACTGGAAGGAGATCGCCTCGTCGATCGTCTCGACGCCATGCTCGGACTGCATCAGCTCGAGGAGGTTCAGGAGCACCTCGGCGGTGGCGCGGGCATCGCCGAGCGCGGTGTGGCGCCCCCGGATCTTCACGCCGAAGTAATTGGCCAGATGCGCCAGCGACCATCCCTTGCGCGCCGGCAGCAGCCGCCGGGCAAGACGCGCCGTGCAGAGCGGACGCGCCGCGAACGGGTCGATGCCGTGGCGCCGAAAGGAGGCGTCGAGGAAACCGTGGTCGAACGAGGCGTTGTGGGCCGTGAAGATCGCCTCCGACGGATACCATCCGCGGATCGAGGGGAAGATCTCCTCCCCTTTCGGCGCGGCCAGGACCATCGCGTTGGTGATGCCGGTCATCTGCTGGATCGCCTGCGGGATGAACCGTCCCGGGTTGACCAGCGTCCGCTTCTCCTCGGCCACCTCGCCGCCGATCACGTAGACGCAGGCCACCTCCGTGATGCGATCCCGCTCGGGGGAGAGTCCCGTTGTCTCGATATCGGTGACGACGAATGTTGCGTCGGAGATCGACTGCATCTGCTCAGGCTAGAGGGAGAGAGAGAGGAAGCTTCGGACCGGAATCCGGGAGATTCGACGGCGCTGGAAGGGCCGGCGACAGTGGGTAGACGAGAACCAGGCGCGAAGCGTGCATTGGGGGATACGGGCGGCGGCGATGCTCGCATCGGAGGAGCGCGACCCGGTCACGCGGCATCGCAAGTCAACGGCATCGCGATGCAAGCGGCATCGGCGGAGCGACGGCGCGGCCGCCGGGGTTACCAGGAATAGCCCATGTCGAAGACGAGGACGGGGCGGAATCCGAAGGTCTTTCTGATCTCGGCCGAGGGGGAGTCGGAGCCGCCGAAGGCATAACGAGTGCCGAAGCCCATCCCGACGGCCAGGTTTCCTTCCGGGAACCACTGCCAGCCGATGACGGCGGCGGCCATCGGGCCGGAGGCGGAGGTATCGGGATTGATCGAGGCGGACTGATAGCCGACCATCGGGCTCACGTAGAAGCGCCAGAGCGCGCGGCGGCCGGGATAGAACCGGTAGGCCAGGGCCGCGGCCCAGCCGGTGACGCTCTCATGGCCGAAGGGATAGTAGATCAACCCGCCGAGCACGCCGAGGGCATCGCTCCCGGTCAGCGCGTGATAGAAGGAAACGTCGATGAAATCGGTGGCCAGCCCACCAAGATTCACGGCCACGATGGTCTTTGGCAGCGTGTCGGCGTTGACCGGCGGCTGCGTGGCCATCTGCGGAGCGGTCATGGGGGTCGTCGGGTTCTGCGCCGACAGCAGCGACGGCAGAAGGAGCGTGAGGATCACGACTCCGGTTGCAACGAGTGTTCGCATCGTCCCTGGCCAAAGCAAGAATCGAGCCTTTTGCGGGAAGGGTCCGCAAGTATCACGAAATCGACGATTCCATCCAAGCTCCGGAGCCGCGGAACCGTCGCCGAACCGGCATCGCCGAACCGGTATCGCGGGCTCGACGTCGACGACGTAGCCATCGGACGGGGAGCAACGAAAAAAGCCAGTCCCGCAAGACTGGCTTTTTCTGTCGGAGCGGCGGGATTTGAACCCACGACCCCTACCACCCCAAGGTAGTGCGCTACCGGGCTGCGCTACGCTCCGAAACCGACATTTCCTTTTCCCGTCCGGCATGCTTGGGCCGCCATCCGGGGGCTCCCATCGCGGGAGCCGTTATCCCTGCTCCTGGTCGAACCGGTCGAGCATCTCGACCAGCACCGATCGGATGGACCTGAGGTCGGTCTCCAGATCGGTCTCGACTTCCTCCGGCTGCGGGGGCGGCGGCATCTCCTCGGTCAGGAGCTCCTTTTCGGGCTCCTTGTAATCGAGGGTCGGGATACCGTTCTCGAATCCCATCGTCTTCATCACCTGCCGGGCTCCCTCGATCGTGTAGCGATCTTCGCGGGTGAGCTTCCGGATCAGCTTGATGACCTCGATGTCCTTCTCGGTATAGACCCGATTGCCCGCCCTGTTCTTCTGCGGACGGAGCTGCTCGAACTCCGTCTCCCAGTAGCGGAGGACGTATTGCTCCAACCCGAGCATCTTGCTGACCTCGCTGATCGAGTAATACAGCTTCTTGATCTGCAAGTCCTTCATGGCGAAGCGGTTTGAATGGAGCAGGTCGCCCAACTTACGGAAACCGGGCTGGGGTTGCAAGTAACACACCGCAATTTCGCCCCGAAAGAGGGATTTCTTACGGAACGAGCCCTTCCACGCCGGTCGGACGGCCAACCGAATAGTATCGGATTCCCTTGGCCAGGACCTCCTCCGGATCGAACAGATTCCGTCCGTCGAAGATCACCGGCTCCTTGAGCATCTGCTGCACGCGCTGGAAGTCCGGATTGCGGAACTCGTTCCACTCGGTCACGATCACCAGCCCGTCGGCATCCTTGAGCGCCTCGTACATGCTGGCGCCGTAGACCACGCGACTGCCATAGACGCGGCGCGCCCCCTCCATCGCCTCCGGATCGTAGACCACGACCTCGGCCCCCTTCTCCAGCAGCGCGTCGATCACCGGGAAGGCCGGGGAGTCGCGCACGTCGTCGGTGTTGGCCTTGAAGGCGATTCCCCAGACGGCGATCCGGCGTCCGGAGATATCCCCGTCGAAATGGCTCAGGATCTTCTCGACGAAGCGGAGCGGCTGGCGATGGTTCACCCGCTCGACCGCGGCGATCACCTCGAGGTCGCAGCCGATGTCGCTGGCGGTCTTCAGAATCGCGCGCACGTCCTTAGGGAAGCAGCTGCCGCCGTAGCCGACGCCGGGGAAGAGATACTTCTTGCCGATGCGGGAGTCGGAGCCGATCGCGATCCGGACATCGTCGACGTTGGCGCCGAGGCGCTCGCAGAGGTTGGCCATCTCGTTCATGAACGAGATGCGCATGGCGATGAAGGAGTTGGCGGCGTACTTGGCCACCTCGGCGCTCCGCTCGGAGACCACGTAGATCGGGTTGCCGCTCCGGACGAACGGCGAGTGGAGGTCCACCATGATCTCCTTGGCGCGGGGCGCGCTGGTGCCGACCACCACCCGCTCCGGACGCATGCAGTCCTCCACGGCGTGTCCCTCGCGGAGGAACTCCGGATTGGAGACCACGTCGAAGTCCGCGTCCGGCGCGTTCTGGCGGACCCTGTCGCGGACCTGCTCCCAGGTGCCGGCCGGGACGGTGCTCTTGTCGACGATCACCTTGTAGCCGGAATCGGGATGGGCGGCCAGGATGGTGCCGATCTGCTCGGAGACGGCGAGGATGTACTTCAGGTCGGCCGCGCCGTCACCGTCCGGGGGCGTCGGCAGGCAGAGGAAGATGATCTCCGAGCCGATGATGGCGCTCTCGAGGTCGAGCGTGAAGCGGATGCGGCGCTCGCGGATGTTGCGCTCCAGGAGCAGATCGAGCCCGGGCTCGTAGATCGGAACTTCGCCGGTCTCCAGCTTCTCGATCTTCTTCGGATCGATATCGACACAGATGACTTGGTTTCCGCTCTCGGCAAAACAGGTTCCGGAGACAAGGCCGACGTACCCGGTTCCAACGACTGCTATCCTGTACGGCATCGGAGTGAATGTTATGTGTGAGAATTGCGACGTGCTTCGTTCAATCGGTCAGGAGCCGCTCCGGTCCCGTCCGGCGGCCAGATAGTGCCGCGCGGTCTCCTCCAGCCGGTCGAGCACGACCCGCAGCGGCAGGGCGCGCTCGCGCGCGATCCGGCGGGCCTCCTCGTATTCGGCCGCGAGCCTGGCTCCTCCCTCCCCCGCGATCCGCTTCATGCGGACCGCCCCGAACTCGGTCGGGATCACCACCTCCTCGCGCGGGAGCTTCCGGCGCTTCCGCTCGGCGTATCTGACGCCGATGGTCGTCGTCTCCCGATAGATCACCTCGGTAAGATCGTCGAGGGCTCCGGCCGGGGCCAGCACCGTCAGAAGCATCCCGGGGCGCCCCTTCTTCATGATCACCGGCGTGATGAAGGCCTCGAGCGCGCCGCTCTCCAGCAGCCGCTCGATCAGATAGGGGTAGACCTGCGGGTTCAGATCGTCGATGTTCGCCTCGATCTCGGTCACGACATCCTGCTCCTCCTCGGCGACCATGTCGCCGACGATCACCCGGAGAAGATTCGGACGATCGGGGAGCTCCCGGGTTCCGGCGCCGAAGCCGACGCGGCGGGCATGAAAGACCTCGGCCGAGAGGGTCCCGCGCGAGAGCGCCTTCAGAATGCCGGCGCCGGTCGGCGTGGTCAGCTCGAAGGGGAGCGAGGTAAGGCGGGTCGGATATCCCTTCAGGATCTCGAGCGTGGCCGGCGCCGGCAGCGGCATCATGCCGTGCTGCGTCCGGATCATCCCACCCGATCCGAGGGGAACGACCGAGGAGTATACTTCCTCGACCCCGAGATGTTCAAGGCAAAGCGCCACGGCGACGATGTCGGCGATCGAATCGAGCGCGCCGACCTCGTGGAAGTGCACCTGTTCGATCTCCATGTCGTGGATGCGCGCCTCGGCCACGGCGATCGCGGCGAAGATGCTCCGCGCGCGCTGTTTCACCCCGGCCGACAGCCCGCTCCGGTCGATCATCGCCACGATCTCGGCGTGGCTCCGATGCTCGTGATCGTGCGAGTGACCATGATCATGGGCATGGTCGTGCGAGTGACCATGATGATCGTGCGAGTGCTCATGGGCGTGGCCATGATGATGCCCATTCCCATGGTGCTCGTGAGCGTGATCATGCTCGTGGGAATGATCATGGGAGTGGCCGTGATCGTGGTCATGACCATGCTCGTGGGAGTGGTCGTGCCCGTGCTCGTGGGAGTGGTCGTGCCCGTGAGAGTGATCATGCGGGTGCGCATGATCGTGGCCGTGCGCATGCGAGTGCCCGTGATCGTGCGAGTGTCCGTGATCGTGCGCATGCGCGTCTTCCGGCGGCGCCTCGGCCCGGCCGTCGATCACGACGTCGAACTTGGTCGCGTGGATCTGGCTCCGGACGATCGACCGGGTCCGCACCCGAACGCGATCGGCCGGCAGCCCGAGCGCGACGAGCCCATCCTCCACCACGCTGAGGGGCACCCCGGCGTCCAGGAGGGCACCGACCGCCATGTCGCCGCTGATTCCCGCAAAACAGTCGAAATACGCTATTCGCATGCGTCAGATTCCGTCGAGAAAGCTGCAAAGATAGAAAATCGCAGGGGCGCGTCCCGTGAGCGTTTCTTTCACCTGGGGCCGGCTTCCAGCCATCCGTGGCGGCCCAGGGAGTCGACGATCCGCCCCGTGGCCCCCACGTTCTCCCGCACGAAGCGCTCCACGCGCCCGGCGAGCTCGCGTCGCCGCTCCGGCTCCCCGACAAGCCGCTCCACCTCCCGCCGAAGCTCCTCCCCGGCGCGGATCACCGTGAGCCCTCCTTCCCGCTCCAGCGCCACCGCGTCGCGCGAGCGCTCGATGCCGGGTCCGGAGAAGACCGGCAGCGCGTAGGCGGCCGGCTCGAGCACCGAGTGGACCCCCTCGCCGAATGCCCCCCCGACATAGGCGATCTCCCCGATACGGTAGAGCGCCGAAAGGAGGCCGGTCCTGTCGATCACGATCGCGCGCGGCGCGGCGCCGGCTTCCCTCCGCTCGATGTCCGAGAGAGTCACCGCGCCGGGAAATCTCGCCAGCGCTCCCTCGACGTGCGCGGCGTCCGGCTCGTGCGGAACGATCACCGGAAGAATCCCCGGCAGATCGTTCAGCGCCGCCAGCCGCTCCTCGTCCGGCGGCCAGGTGCTGCCGGCCACCAGGATGGTTCTGCCGGCCACCAGCGCGGGGTCGAGCCACGGCAGCTCGACCGGCGCGAGCGCCCGCTCCACCACCCGGTCGTAGCGGGTGTCGCCACTCACCTCGCGCGGCACGTCGACCCCGAGAGCGGCCAGCGCCGAGGCATCCGCCTCCTCCACCACGTGGATCAGCGAGAGCCGCGAGTAGAGCCAGCGGAAGAAGCCCCGGATCACCGGACGGAAGCGCGCGGTGCCGGCGCGGAGCACGCCGCAGACGAGCACCGTCGGAATCTTCCTGTTCTCCGCCTCCACCAGCAGCTCCGGCCAGAGATCGTACCGGACGATCAGCAGCAGGTCCGGCGCCACGCGATCCAGGAACGCACGCATCTCGCCGGCGCGCTCCTCCGGGAGGTAGCTGGCGGCGGCGAGATGCTCCCATTTCCCCTGCTGTTCGTATCCGCTCGGCGAAAAGAAGGAGGCGGTGACCACGGTATCGGGCCGGAGCGCGCGCAGGCGCTCGATGATCGGTTTGGCCTGTTCGAACTCACCGACCGACGCGGCGTGGACATGCACGCGGAGCCTTCCGGGCTCGGGGCGCGGAAGCCGGGCGAGCTGCCCTCGCCACTCCCGACGGCCGGCCACCCCGCGCGCCACTTTCGGCGACAGGAGCGCCGCGCCGCGCATCGCCACCTGAAGCGCCGGACGGAAAAGGGTTCGATACAGGAGAAGCCACATAGGTCGGAAGAGACGGGAAGATGCGGGAGGCCGGCCCCGAGCGCGGAGGAGCGATTGGGCACCGAGATCGGAGTCTACATCCAGATCTCGTGCTTCGTCTCGCGCCGCATCAGGTCGCGCGTGGCCTCGCGGGCATCCTTCCCCTCGAAGAGGATCCGATGGACCTGCTGGATGATCGGCATCTCGACGCCGACGCGGGCGGCAAGCTGGAAGGCGGATTCGGTGGTCGTGACCCCCTCGGCGACCATGCTCATCTCGTCGATCACGTCGGAGAGCTTCCGTCCCCGGCCGAGCTCCTCGCCGACGAACCGGTTCCGGCTGTGCCGGCTGAAGCAGGTGACGACCAGATCTCCGAGCCCGGAGAGTCCGCTGAACGTCTGCGGATGCGCGCCGATGGCAACGCCGAGACGGGTGATCTCGGCCAGGCCGCGGGTGATCAGCGCGGCCTTCGTGTTGTCGCCGTAGCCGAGCCCGTCGGTGATGCCGGCGCAGACGGCGATGACGTTCTTGAGCGCTCCTCCGAGCTCCACCCCGAGCAGATCGTCGCTGGTGTAGACGCGGAAGGAGTCGGAGCTGAAGAGCTCCTGCACCAGCAGCGCGGAGGAGAGCGATCCGCCGGCGGCGACGACCGTGGTCGGCAGCTTGCGCGAGACCTCCTCGGCGTGGCTCGGCCCGGAGAGACAGACGAACCGGTCCTCGGTGATCCCGTGCGTTTCGGCCACCAGCTGGCTGATGCGCAGCAGCGTCCCCCGCTCGATTCCCTTCGAGACGCTGACGACGATGCTCTTGCCGAGCTGCTCCGGCGAGATTCCGGCGAGGCTCGATCGGATGAACTGGGTCGGGGTGGCGATCACGACCACCGGGGCGGCGCACGCCTCGGCGACATCATCGACAATGGTGAGACCCGTCGGGAAGGGGACTCCCGGCAGGTAGGCGGCATTGACCCGCTCCTGACGAAGACGGCGCCGTTGTTCGGCGCCGTTTCCCCAGAGCAGGACCTCGTGGCCGAGCTCGGCCAGGTAGATTGCCAGGGTCGTTCCCCAGCTTCCGGCACCGACGAAGCCAACGGTCATCGGCGTCAACGGTTGAGAAACTTGAGGAGTCGAAGCTTCTGAAAGCGGTTCTCCCGCCCCTCGGCCAGGCGTCTGATGTTGGCGCGGTGCGCGTAGATCAGCAGCAGCGCAAGCCCGATGCAGAAGAAGATCAGCGTGTGATAGCCTTCGATATCCGCGTGGAAGATGTTGTAGCGGACCACCATCGTCGTCGGCAGCGAGACGGCCGCGATGATCGAGCCGAGGGAGATGTAGCCTGAGGCGAAGACCACCAGCAGGAAGATTCCGGCGGCGACGGCCACCTCGACCGGCGCGATGCCGATCAGCATGCCGAGCGCGGTATTGATCCCCTTGCCCCCCTTGAAGCCGGCGAACGCGGTCCAGATATGCCCTATCACCGCCGCGGTGCCGGCGATCGCCTTGACCACCGTGATATCCTCGAACGGGGTCGCGTTCGGAAACGGAAGGGGTCCGTTGAACAGGGCCACGGCGGCGGCGACCGCCGCGAAGCCCTTGACGATATCGATGAGCTGCACCGCCAGTCCCGCCTTCCAGCCGAGGATGCGAAAGGCGTTGGTGCTCCCCATGTTGCCGCTTCCCTTCTGTCGGATATCGAAGCCGAAGAACAGCTTGCTGATGATGACCGCCGTCGGAATCGAGCCGATCAGATACGCGACAAGAATGATGAGGATGATCTGCATTGAGATGAGTACTCTCTTCGGTCAGGTAAGGCCGCGGGGGCTCCCCATCTACGATCGTGTCGTCGGGATGAGCCGCGATGAAAGGCGGCGCAAAGATATCGAACTGCGGGTATGTGAACAACCGTCACAACCGGACGCCCGCCACCGGATGCCCCGATTACCGAGACGGATCGGAGCATTTCTGTAGATTGAGCGCCGATGTAATGAACGAATATCACGCCGATCAAGTGCGAGCCCCGCGCATGTCCCCCTCCGGGGGCGCCGTCCACGGTACCATCCGAGGCGCCATCCACGGCGTCGTCGGACGGGCATCCGTATCGGCCGCCGCGCGCCATGCCGCGCGCGGCCGTGCAATAACCCGGCGTCCGGTTCGTAGACGCCTGTAGTTGTCAGTCAAACGCATTCAATCATGGCAAAAACAGATCATACGGA
Organism: Bacteroidota bacterium; assembly: GCA_048498995.1. GTDB lineage: Bacteria > Bacteroidota > Ignavibacteria > OLB7 > OLB7 > JBEHWX01. The sequence goes on along the minus strand of JBEHWX010000113.1, from coordinate 9,008 downwards.
CACGCTGGCGGCGACCAGGAGTCGCCTGCAGGAGATCGAACACGAGCTCGCGCAGCTCAACGAGCAGCGGAGCCAGCTCAAGGCGCAGTGGCAGCTGGAGAAGGAGCTGATCGGCTCCCTCCGCTCCATGAAGAGCCAGATCGAGGAGCTCAAGACCGAGGCCGCCAACGCCGAGCGGATGGGGGATCTGGCGAAGGTCGCCGAGATACGTTATGGAAAGATCATCGAACTCGAGAAGCAGCTCGCCGAGACCAACGACCGGCTGGAGGCGGCGCAGCGCGCCAAGCGGATGCTCAAGGAGGAGGTCGACAGCGAGGACATCGCGGAGGTGATCGCCAAGTGGACCGGCATCCCGGTCTCGCGGCTGATGGAGAGCGAGCGGACCAAGCTGGTCCGGATGGAGGATCGGCTCCACGAGCGGGTGATCGGGCAGGACGAGGCGGTCACCGCCGTCAGCAACGCCATCCGCCGCTCCCGCGCCGGACTTCAGGATCAGAACCGGCCGATCGGCTCGTTCATCTTCCTCGGCACCACCGGCGTCGGCAAAACCGAGCTGGCGCGCGCCCTGGCCGAGTTCCTCTTCGACGACGAGCGCGCGATGGTCCGCATCGACATGTCGGAGTACATGGAGAAGTTCTCCGTCTCCCGCCTGATCGGCGCCCCTCCCGGCTATGTCGGCTACGAGGAAGGGGGCCAGCTCACCGAGGCGGTCCGCAGGCATCCCTATTCGGTGGTCCTGCTCGACGAGATCGAGAAGGCGCACCCGGAAGTGTTCAACATCCTCCTCCAGGTGCTCGACGAGGGACGCCTCACCGACAGCAAGGGGCATGTGGTGAACTTCAAGAACACGATCATCATCATGACCTCGAACCTCGGCTCGCACCTGATCCAGGAGCGGTTGAGCACCCTCACGCCGGAGAACCGGGAGTCGATCATGGGAGAGCTCCGGCTCAAGCTCGTCGAGCTTCTCCGCCAGCAGCTCCGCCCGGAGTTCCTGAACCGCGTCGACGACATCATCGTCTTCAAGCCGCTGACCGAGCAGGAGATCCGGCATATCGTCGACATCCAGCTCGACGCGGTGGGACGGCTGCTGAAGGCGAACAACGTGAGCTTCGAGATCACCGAGGAGGCCAAGGACTGGATCGCCAAGCTCGGGTACGATATCAGCTACGGCGCCAGACCGCTCAAGCGGGTGATCCAGCGCCAGCTCATCAACCCACTGTCGAGCATGCTTCTGGAAGGGGTGTTCCTGGCCGGCGACACGGTGATCGTCGAGCTGAACAACCGCGGCCTGATCGAGTTCCGCAAGGCTGGGGATGGCGTGATCGAGCTCGATCACGGCCACGCCATCGACGCCGAGCTCGACTGATCCGCCCGGCGCGGCGGAGGATCCCTCGCGCGCCACATGCCGAATACCGAGAGCGCGTGCCCTCCCCACGGAGAGCACGCGCTCGTCGTTCAACCACGTTCGGTACCGACCACCTCCCGCCCCCGATCAGAACTGGATCTCGGTGCCGATGCCGAAGACGCCATCCACCCGCTTCCGCTCTATATCGTAGATCGAGGTGATCTCCGCCGTCGCCAGATCGATCGTGAGCCAGGAGGCCGGACGGATGCCGAATCCGAGCGAGATGGCGCGGTCGGTTCTGCCGCCGAACTGGATGCCGGAGCGGAGGGCGAATGCCGGAGTCAGTTGCCAGTCCATCCCGAGCGAGACACGGGAGGAGCCCTCGCTGCCGACGGCGTTGTTCAGGTCGAACGCCCCCTCGAGCTCCACCAGCAGATCCCCCGGCAGAAACGGAGCGAAGGCGGTCACGTCCACGCCGAAGCCGAGCCTGAGCTTGGCCGGCAGCCGCGTCCGGAAGGAGCCGATCGTGTCGAGCAGCCCCTGGTAGCGGCAGAGGACGATCGAGGTGACGCCGCCGTTGATCGCGGTGAGGGTGTCGCTCACCGTGTCGCGGATCACCGGGTTGCGCAGAAGGTTCTGCCCGTCCCAGAGCACCGAGCCGATATCCTCCACCGACGCGCCGAAGAAGAGCGCGTCCCGCGTGTTCGGCGTATCGGCCACCATGTAATCGTAGCCGGCTTCCAGCGGATTCGGCACCTGCACCCGGTGCTGCGTCGGCACGTCGCGGAAGATCACCACCGAGAGGCCGATCTTCCCGGACCATCCACGCCCGGCGACGGTGTCGGCCGAGGAGATGCCGGGATGGAGGATCGCGTCGGCGGGGCGGAACGTCGAGGCACGCGACTGCGAGGAGCGGAAGTTGTAGAAGCCGGAGACCTCGATGGTCCGGTAGGTTGCTCCGGCCGGCGACGGGATGTTCCGCGTGGTGACGGTGCTCGCGGGATCGGAATCGAAGTGGACGAGCCCCTCCACTCTCCCGAGCGCGGCGCCGAACCCGATCGACGGGAACCAGACCGAGCGATCGGTGACCGCCGGGGCGCGATCCCAGGAGCCGGCGAGGCTTACCTCCAGCGTCCGCAGCCACTCTCCCCCCACCTCGGCGTTCCGGAACACCTGCGTGCCGGCGAACGGATCGCCGCTGCCGAGCACGTTCTGGCGGAAGTTCTCCGGCAGGTTCAGATGCGCGCGCACCTGATGCCCGTACCGGAGCCCGAGCGCGAAGATCCCCGGGAGGCGAAACCGGAGCGCCATCAGATCCATCGCCACGTCCACGTCCAGGCGTCCGGTCTCCAGCAGCCGCTCCAGGCGCTGGCGGTCGTCATTGGAGAAGACGCCGCAGTCCTTGGCGCCGAAGACGAAGTCGAGATTGCTCGGGCTCAGGTAGGTCGAGCCGGCCGAGCCGCCGACCGGAAAGGGGGTGAAGTCGAGCTCGGTGCCGGGGAGATCATCGCGACGGCCGAGCGGATCGAGCGCCATGCCGCCGACGTTGGAATGAAGGGCCGACAGCCCGCGGGAGGTGGCCACCGAGGCCTTGGCCTTGCCGATCGCCACCGGATCCACGCGCTGCTGCGCGCCGGCGACGAGCGGAAGCAGAAGCAGCGGAAGCACGAGAAGCGTGACGTGGAGCCGTCGTCGAAGCGCGCGGAGATCGTATCGTAAGAAGTACGGAATCACCATTCTAAGCGGAGTTGATATCGACGTCGAGTCGAGGGTTGGTCATCGTCATCGACCGGAGCGGATGTAACTGTTGGTAATACATCCAACCCGGTGCGTTATCCAAGGGTCGTTCCGATTGTCATCATGCGGTATCGCGGAATGCGATATTCTCGGCACCTGTTTCGTAGACACGCCCGTTCAATCGGGCATAACGCCTTCCCGGATCGCTCTCAATCTTTCACAGGAAATGCATCCTCTCTTCAGCAGACAGGGCGCGCTCGGCGCGTCGCTTTCGGCCCTGCTCGCGCTCGTGGCTCCCACGGCCATGGCGCTGGCGCAAGGGTCGGCCCCGGTGTCCGGCGTGGTCACCGAGCGGGCCTCCGGCGAGGTGGTCATCGGCGCCACGGTGATCGTCCACCGGGATAGCGCCGCGGTGCGCAGCACGGTGGTACGCGGAGCGGTCACCAACAAGTTCGGGTTCTATTCGATCGCCAATATTCCGTCGGGGAGCTACTGGCTGACGGCGACGTCGGTCGGGTACGCGCCGCTGACGCGCCGGCTGGTGATCGGGGACAACGACGCGGCGCGACGCATGGATCTACAGTTGGAGACGGCCGACGTGCGCACGCAGGAGGTCGTCGTGCAGGCCGATCGGAACCGGGCCAGCGGAAGCTCGGTGAGCACGGTCGAGCTCCGCCCGGAGTTCATCCAGCAATTGCCGGCGCTCGGCGGAGAAGTCGACATCTTCCGGGCTCTGCAGCTTCTTCCGGGAGTGAAAGGGGTGAGCGAAGTGTCTAGCGGTCTGTATGTCCGCGGAGGCTCTCCGGACCAGAACCTCACGCTGCTCGACGGCGTGATCGTCTACAATCCGTCCCATCTCGGCGGGTTCATGAGCACGTTCAACTCCGATGCGGTCAGGGATATCAAGCTGAGCAAGGGAGCGTTTCCGGCCGAGTACGGAGGGAGACTTTCGAGCGTCCTGGACATGACGATGCGAGAAGGTACAAAAGAAAAGATCTCCGGAACAGCCGGCGTCAGCCTGATCAATTCCCGGCTCACGCTGGAGGGGCCGATCGGCAACGACGTCACCTTCATGCTCTCCGGCCGCCGCATGTACCTGGACCTGGTGCTGCTGGCGGCGGCCGATCCGGAGGAAACCCCAACGTACTATTTCTACGACCTCAACGGCAAGGTCAACTACAAGATCTCCGAGAGCGACAGGATCTACCTGAGCGGATACTTCGGACGCGACGTCTTCGGCGGCCCGCCGGCCGAAACCAGCATCGCCGACCTTTCCTGGGGCAACGCCACCGGCAACCTCCGCTGGAGCCACATCGTCTCCCCCAAGCTCTTCACCAACTTCTCGGCGATCTTCACCGACTACAAGTTCGGCAGCCTCTTCGAGGACAAGAACAAGGATGGGGAGATCCTCTCCAGCTTCAAGTCGAACTCCGGCGTCCGCGACTACATGCTCCGCGGCGAGGCGCAGTGGTTCCCGGACGAGGATCACACCGTGAAGTTCGGCGTCGAGGGGACCGAGCACCGCTTCCGCGCCGACGCCAGCGCCGACTTTCACGACTTCGCCACCATCGACGCCGAGCCGAACATCCTCCGTTCGCTCGACGCCTCGGTCTACCTGCAGGACGACTGGAAGATCACGCCGCGGCTCTCCGGCAACTTCGGCGGACGGGTCTACTACTTCCAGAGCGGCGACTATCTCCGATTCGAGCCGAGGGTGTCGCTGGCCTACAACCTCACCGAGAACATCACCCTCAAGGGAGCCTTCGCCACCGGCAACCAGTTCCTGCACATGATCACGCGGAACGACATCGCGCTGCCGACCGACGTCTGGTTCCCCTCCACCGAGAAGGTGAAGCCGGGGGAGGCGACGCAGGGGGTGCTGGGAGTGGAGACCACGCTCTTCGACAACCAGTATCTCTTCTCGGTCGAGGGATACTACAAGAAGATGTCGAACCTCCTGGAGTACAAAGACACCGCTTCCTTCTCGGTGGACGTCCCCCTGGAAAGCTCCTTCACCTCCGGCACGGGGGATGCCTACGGCGTGGAGCTCTTTCTGAACAAGCGGATCGGCGCGTTCACCGGATGGATCGGCTACACGCTCGCCTGGACCCGCCGGAACTTCCCGGAGCTGAACAACGGCCGGATGTTCTACCCGCGCTACGACCGCCGGCACGACATCTCGGTGGTGCTCACCTACAAGATCGGCGAGAGCTGGGAGTTCGGGGCCACCTGGGTCTACGGCACCGGACAGGCCTATACCACGCCGACCGGCCAGTATCAGCTCCCGGAGCTGGAGAACGATCCGAGCTTCGCGTACTACTCCTCGTCGACCGACAACGCCTATTCGGAGCGGAACGGCTATCGCCTTCCCCCCTTTCACAAGCTCGACCTGAACTTCACCCACAAGTTCGAGTGGTTCGACCTTCCGTGGCAGTTCTCGATCAACATCTACAACGCGTACAACCATCGGAACACGTTCGCGCAGTACCTCCAGCACAGCAACGACATGGTGCTGAACCCGGAGACCGGCCAGTACGAGTATCCCTACGTGGTCAAGCGGATCACGCTGTTCCCGCTCATCCCGACGTTCGGCCTGAGCGTCAAATTCTGATTCCGTCACCGACCAGAGATTCAACGAGAGAACCAGACATGAAGTTAGAGCGCATCATCCTTCTCCCGCTTCTGGCCGCCGTGGCGCTGCTGATCGCCGCCTGCGAGGAGACCCTCCCGGCAAGCGACGTGCCCTACCGGGAACAGCTCATCGCCCAGGGCATGCTCAGCGCCGACTCGACCAACGACACGATCCGCTTCGTCCGCACCCTGCCGCTGGACCAGGTCTATCTGCCATCGAAGGCACAGTTGAACGACGTGACGGCCCAGATCATCGACGAGAGCAGCGGCCGCGCCTACACGCTCCGCCCGGTGGGACATGGCGCGTACGTGGCCTCGGATCTCGTGCCCGCCTCCGGGCACCGCTACACCCTCAACGCCGAATGGCAGGGAAAGCACCTCACCGGATCGACCACCGTTCCGGTTCCGCCGACGATCGACACGGTGATCGCCGTCGAGTACGTCGACGATCCCTACCAGATCGACGGGGTCCCGACCCGCTCGCATCTGCTGGAGGCGACCGTCACGCCGAGCGGAAACGTCGCCTACGGGATGCGCTACATGGTCTTCGGCGGGCAGCAGCCGGGATTTCCCTCTACCTACACCTATCTGATGGACGATCGGCTCCGTCGGGTCGAGGATGCCGACAGCACCGGGAAGCTCCGCCTGAGGCCGAAAGGCTGGAGCGGAAACATCTACAGCGAGCCCCCCTACGATGTCATGGTCGGCGTGTATGTCTACGACATGTCGTACTACGACTATTACACGAGCCGGCGCCACGGCGACGACGAGCTGTTCGGCTCCCCCGGCGACAACACCCGCTGGAACGTGACCGGCGATGGATTCGGCATCTTCACCTCCCGGGCCATGTCCGCCTGGGCCGGCACCGTGAAGTGATCCCGGACGGGCGATAACGGCACCGGCGAGACGGGAACGGGGAGACGGGAACGAGGAGACGGGAACGAGGAGACGGGAACGGCAAGAACGAACAAGGGTGTGGAAGCGCGATGCCTCCACACCCTTGTCGCATACATATTTCCGACAGCGCGCCACGCCCCTGGTGGAGCCGGCGCCTCGTCGGCTCTCAGAAGTCGAGGCCCGCGGCGATCCGCCCCGCGAAGTCGACGCGAGCGCCGTCGAACAGGCCATTGATGTCGGCGGTGGCCAGATCGATCGAGAGCCATTCGATCGGCCGGAGCCCGAGGCCGAAGGCGACATCCGCCTGACTGGTGCCGACCTTGCCGATGCCGGCGCGGAGCGTGAGCCACCGGACGAGTCCCCAGTTGACGCCGGCGGCCAGACGGTAGTCCGGGGAGTTCCCCGGCCGGTCGATCAGGGGCGCCTCCCCCTCCACGTCCAGCTCCAGCCCGGTGGGGAGCGAGGGGAAGAGGGCCGAAAGGTTGGCGCCGAGCCCGACGCGGATCGCGGTGGGAAGATCGGAGGAGAAGGGGTCGACCGGCACGAGCGCCCCCTGATACTTCTGCAGCTCGGTATCGGTGAGGCTCGAACCGAAGATCGTATCGCTGACACCGGTGAGCCGGCGCTCGTAGAGGTTCTTCGACCAGGAGATGGAGCCGAGGTCGGTAAGGGCAACGCCGTAATAGATGGCGTCGGCCGCGCGGGGCTCCCCCTGCGCTCCGGCGATGGGGGCGCGGTAGAGCACGCCGGCCACGCCGAGGTCGATGCCGAAGCCGGTGCCGGCCACTCCGGGGGGAATGCCGCTCAGAAGCTCCCCGGAAGCGTCCTGTGCGTTGAACCCGTCGGGCGTGGCCGAGCGGAAGACGAACCCGCCACGGAGCACGCTGGCCACGCGGCTGCTGCGGGTGAGATTTTCGATGCGGATCACGCTATTGTCGGCCACGTCGAAGTGGGCCACGCCGAGCACGAGCTTGGCGGTGGCGCCGACGCCGATGCGCGGAAACCAGTTGCCGCTCCCTCCCCCGCCGAGCACGGTGCCGTAGGAGAGGCCGAGCTCGGAGATCCAGTCCCCGCCGATGCCGCGGTTGGTGAACTGATAGTCCTGGCCGGCGAAGTTGAGCGTCTGCACCACCTCGGCGAAATCGTCGGGGAGGTTCACCCGGGCGAAGATCCGCTCGCCGAAGTGCAGCCCCCAGGTTCCGGCGTCGGTCCGGTAGCGGACGGCCAGAAGGTTGATGGCGCCGTTGGCGAACAGGCGCTCGTCCTGCAGCAGGTCACCGAGGCGCTGGCGGTCCTTGGGGGCGTTGCCGAAGATCTCGGCGAACTCCGTGGAGGAGAGATAGGTCGAGCCGAAGGCGCCGCCGAGGTTGTAGACCGAGAAGGTGAGCCGCTGCGGCAGCGACGTGGAGTCGAGCATCGGGAGGTCGAGCGCGCCGGGGTTGCTGGTGATGGCGCCGAGGCCGCGGACGGTGGCGACCGATGCGCGGCCCCGCCCCATGCCGGCCGGATCGACGCGGTCCTGCGCACGCGCCGGGTCCGGAGCCAGTCCGGCAACCGACAGAAGCGGCAGCAGCAATGCGGCCCCGCGGAGGAGGAGACGGGCGAAAGTGGTTGTTCTCTCCATGAGCGCGTTGATGATGAACATGCAGTTGGCGCGCGCCCGCGACTGCCCTCGACCATCGCGACGATGGTGGACGCGCGGCCGGACAATGCAACGGCCAGAGACAAAAAAAAGACCGCCCGAAATCTGCGAGCGGTCTACGATCGGACATATGCGACCGGAACGGCCCGATGTGCGTCAGTCGACCTCGACAAGGGTCGTGTACTTCGGAGACCGCTTCGACATCTCGATGATCTTGCCGAACATCTCGTTTGCTTCTTCGTCGTCCCGATCGTCAAAAGCCTCGTAGGCCGACATGTCGTTGAAGGTGAACATCTCGGTGAAGGAGTTCTCCTCCTTGCCATGATTCTCGAACACCGAGTAGGTGATCCCGTCACTCCCCTGGAAACGTTGACGAAGGAGATTCGTAGTGGCGAGGTACTCCTCACGCTTGCCGGGAGCCAGCTCCACGTTGACTAGCAGGATGACTTTTGACATATACTGTCGATGAATTGCTGAAATTCGATGGTCAGAGCTTTAGAATAGCGGCAAAGCTACGGAAGCACGGACGACTTACAAAGGATTCGACCGTCACAATTGTAAAGGAATCCCGATCGGAATCGCCGCCGGCCGAGGTCCGGAATCCGCTCCGGCCCGGCTCAGGAATGCTCTTCCTGACGCCGGCCGATGCCGAAATGCCGGTGCTCCACCGCGATGCAATGCTCGGAAACCACCTCGAGCCCCCCCTCGATCGCCGCCCGCTCCGCCTCCGGCTTCCCCACGCCGAGCTGCAGC
>JBEHWX010000112.1:0-18205 GCA_048498995.1 Bacteroidota bacterium | reverse complement strand
GCTCTGGAAGAAGCGCGAGGTCTTTAACCCTCTGCATCACCAGAGCTCGCTTGTTCCGGCTACCTAACCCTTTTTGAACCTAACACAGTACACTACCACTGCGCGGATATCAGGGACGCCCGTAGGTCCGCGCGATCGATGATCACTCCCACGCGGGCCGTCGCCATCACGCTCCGTCGGAAAGCCGCGAGATCTCGCCGGCGATATTCGCGCGCGCGGCGCTCTCGTGGAGCGCGCGGAACGCCTCGGTGTGGAAGATCCGCTCGCGCGTCAGCATCTCCCGCAGAAAGTCCCGCCGCCCCGCGCGATACGTCTCCTCCGGCACCCAGTCGTACTCCGCGCGGATCGCCGCGGCGTACTCGGCATAACGCTCCGGAGCGGCCCCGAGAATCGCCAGATCGGCGTCGAGAAAGATCAGCCCCTCGTGGGAGAGCCCGTCCGGAGCGTGCCCCTTCGTCGCCAGAATCAGCCGGACCACCTCCTCCCCCAGCTCATCGGATGCATCGAGCTTGTAGAGCGCGCGGCGCGCCATCTCCGCGCTCCGCTCCTCGTTGTCGGTCGCTCTCGGATCGTAGACCACGTCGTGAAACCACGCGGCGAAGAGGGCGGCGTCGTGATCGCGGCCGGATCCGCCGTGACGCGCCATGTGCCCGAGCACCTCGGCCACGTGGTCGAGCGTATGGTAGTGCCGCTCCCGCGATCCATATCGCTTCACGATACCCTCGTAGATCGCGCTGCTGGCGCGGGCGCAGCTGTACCGCGACGTGAGCTCACGCCAGACCGGCGCCAGCAGGCGCGCCGTCTCGTCCATCACCATCATCTCCATGGCTGCATCTCCTCGTGAACATGCTCTTTCGGTTCCGATGCAAATTCGACGCCGGGAGCCAACCGGCCACGACGCGGAACCCGTCCTGACGTCGCCGGATCAGTAGTCGTAGATATGCTCGATCTCGAATCCCGGACGATCGAGCGCCCGCAGCACGCCATCGAGGGAGGTGACCGGCACCACCGCCACGGTCCGTCGGAGCGAGGGGACGGTCAGAATCGGCTGGGTGAAGAGGACCGAGCCGGCCGGCGCGTCCCATCGCCACGCCTCGGGAGCCAGCACGCTCACCAGAATCTCCGTCCGGTTGCCGGCGATCTCCCGAAAGCGCACGCCGCGGCGGGCAAGCACCCGGGCATAGTTGGTGAACGCGGCATAGCGCGGAACCGTGACCAGGCCGGAGCCGTCCGGAAGCCGGCGCAGCCGGCGAAGCTCCGGCAGTTGCGCGTCGCCGTCGGGAGGGAGCGGGCTCACCCACGCGGCGGTGACCGGAAGCGGATCCTCGTAGCCGATCTTCGTCAGCTTGCCGATGATCCAGCCGTAGATCGCCTTGGCGCCATACTCGGAGGTGAGCGCGAACTTCCGCTCCCACTTCCTGAGCATGTTCTGGCCCCCCATGCTGGTCTGGGACCAGAGCTCGCGGAGCCTGCCGAGGAAATCGAACTCGTACCAGGGACGCACGCGGATGAAATCCACGTAGTCACGCGCCGTGGCCGCCGCGAACCGATCCTCGGCGGTCGGGCCGCTGGCGGTCAGCTCCGTCAGCCGCCCGATCAGGGTCTCGTAGGCGGACTTCACGCCGTACTCCAGCGTGGTGCTGGCGCCGATCACCACGATCATGACGTGATAACCGACGTTCGGCGGATAGCGCTCCGCCTGGCGCGAGACCGCGCGGTAGCTTTCCCAGAACTGCGCGATGTGGCCGAAGTAGGGGAAGTCGCTCGGCGGGCTCGTTGCGATATATGCGGCGTATTCTGCGGGACTGTGAACCAGGAACCACTCCGGGTAGGTGAGGTAGGTCTGCTCCACGCCGCGGCGGTGCTCGGCCGGCGTCACCGGCTCGCCGGCCGGGATCGCGCCGAGGGTCGTGCCGAGGGTCGTGTCGGCGGGCGTGCCGGCGGGCGTGCCGGCGGGCGTGCCGGCGGGCGTGCCGGCGGGAGCCGCGAAGGCCGACGTGGCCAGGAGCGACAGGGCGCAGAGGAGCGAGATCAGCCGCGTCGCTCGCGGATCGATCATCATCATGCCCCCTCCTTCACGAACGCCATCAGGGTGTTGTCCGACGGATCGTTCGGCTGCAGCAGCCGGCGCCCCGTGTCCCGGAATCCGGATCGGGTGAGATATCCGCTCAACTCCTCGACCGAGAAGAACCTGCGGACCTCGTCGTGATCGACCTTCCAGGGAATGCCGAGCCCGAGGTTGAAGATCGTGTGCGCCATCGAGACCAGCGCGCGCATCGGCTCGGAGGTCACGTCGTGATCGCGCACGATGAAGAGCCCGCCGGGACGCAGCATGCGCCGGATCGACGCGACGAATCCCTCCAGCGCATCCTCCGGCGCGTGATGCAGCCCGATGTGGCAGGTCACCAGATCGACGCTCGCGTCGGGGATCTCCGATGCGGAAATCGGCTGGTAGTCGTTCAGCGGAATGAATCGTCCGATCTTCCGAAGCCCTCCACGCTCGGCGATATCGACCGGAGAGTTGGTAGGCCCGATGTCGTTGATCAGCCAGATCGGCCCCTTCACCTTCACCCATTTCCTGAGCATGCTGATATAGCGCCCGGTGGTGCCGATCTCCACGTAGCCCTGGATCGTGGCGCGGCCGTCGAGCAGCTCGAGCGTCTGGCGCGTCATCTCCCACTTCTGTTTCCGGAGCGACGGAAGCGCGAAGGTGAGCTCGGAGAGGAAGGGCTTGATTTCGGAGAGCTTCGACTGTATATGATTGTAGATCGGCTCGTCGTCGCCGTGCAGGGCGCATCCCTCCTTGATCAGCGCGTGGAACCGGTCCTCGGGATAGAGGCGATAGACGTTCTGAAGGAAGAGGAAGAGCGCGTCGTGCGTCCGCCGGTCGGAGATCACCTGGTGGAATTCCGAGTCTGGGCGGGGGCGGCTCTCCTCGGGGAGGAGCGTCGGGGCGTAGTAGGTGTCCCAGATTGCGCCGCGAAAACGGAAGTCGGGATCGAGCTTTCTCTTCAGCGCGAAGAGCTCGACGGCGCGGGGATAGGCGCGGTGAAACTGCTCCGGGGTCGCGTGCGGCTGATACGGCAGATAGTAGGTTCCGCCGACATCGATCGCGGCGTCGATGAGCTCGCGCGTCCAGACCGCCACCTGTCCGCGCTCGGCATCGCCCACTCCCTGCTTGTAGTAGAGGACGAAGGCGAACACCTCCTCCCGCGCCCATGCCAGGAGCGAGCCGGGATCGGCGATCGCGTGCCGCACCGAAACGTTGAGCGCGTTGACGTCGTGGCGCCGGAGGATCGCGGCCATCCTCGGCACGAACTCGTCGAAGCGCCGGAAGGGGACGAAATACTCCTGAAGCACGTAGGTGAATTTCTCCCGCGATTTCGGCTCCAGCTCCGCCACATCGTAGCTGGCCTCGAAATTCCGCCAACGGATATTCTTACGGATGTAGATGATCGGGTCGATCACGTGCTCCCGGCGCCACTTGCCGAAGGGAGTCTCGGAGATCGCCCAGATGAAATACCGGTTGACGCGGTAGGCACGGCGGCGTGGCATCAGCCGGGAAGCCTCGGTGACGAAGCTCGAGGTCTCGCGCCAGGTGATGGCCCTGACGCTCCGGAAGTGCGGCGGATAGATATCGGCGTTGTGGAACACGGCGTCCGTCGTCCCCCGCACCGACTCGGTGAAATGCGCCAGGTAGCGCTTCACCGGGAGCTTCACCTCGTGCAGCTCGATGCGGGTGTTCGGCACCAGATCGAGCTCCGCCTCCACGATCACCCCGAGCCCTCCGTAGCCGCCGATCGCGCCATAAAAGATATCCGCGTTCGTCGTCGGGCTCGCCTCCACCAGCTCACCATCGGCAAGCACGAGCAGAATCGAGCGGACCGACAGGATCACCGGACCGAGGCCGACGTAGCGTCCGTGCGCGTTGACGCTCAGGGAGCCCCCGACGGTGAAGTTGGCGTAGGTCTGCATGATCTTCACCGACAGATCGTGCGGATCGACGAAGCGCTGGATATCGCACCAGCGCGCGCCGGACCGCACGCGGATCGTGCGCCGCTCCGGCGAGAAGGTGATGATCCCGTTGAGCCGTCGCATGTCCAGATGGAGGCTTCCGGGGCTGGCGGTCTGCCCACCCATGCTGAAGTGCCCTCCCCCGACCGAGACCGGCCCCCGGGAGCCGCGCAGCAGCTCGCGAACCTCCTCCACGCTCGTCGGCGTGGCCACGCGCCCCACCCGTACCGGGTTCATCCCGGTGACGTCGTTGATGATCACGCCCTGTGTCTCCTCCATGGCTCAGAGTCCTCCCGCGGCGCCCGGCACCGTCTGATAATCGGGGAGGCTCACCGCCAGCGGATCGTGGCCGTAGCGGTTCTCGCCGCCGGTGCCCCGCGCGAAGAGAAGCTCGAGCGATGCCCAGATGATGCCGAGCAGGGGAACGACGACGACGAGCATCCAGAGAGCGGACTTGCCCCGGTCGTGGTAGCGTTTGGCCGCGAGCGCCGTCATCCCCCAGAAGAAAGGGGGATAGAGCACGAGCGTGGCTGGGCGTCCGATCGTTCCCTGTATCAGCAGAAACAGGAGGACGAACGACGCGATCAGGATCGCGACCGCCAGCCTGAACGTCCGGCCGGAGATGCGTCCTCGGTAGGAGAAGAAGAGCGATAGCAGCGACATGGGATGCGTGGAGTGACGACCGGATCGTGGCCGCGGTCCATGGCGAGGCCCAGAGGGGCCCGACACCGTGCGACGCGGCGCCCGACGGCGTGGCGCCTGATGGCATGACGCCTGACGGAGCGTCCGGAAAGGTTGATGGAATGGGAACGGGAAGTCCGGTACCGGCTGTTCGACAGTCCGGTGAGCAATGCGGTGATGTTACCAAGGATATCGCTGCCGCGCAAACGTCGCGCGCTTCGGACCATCCGCGGCTCCGGAGGGGCCGGAAACGAGAGAGGCGTCGAGCGGTGCCCGACGCCTCTTCCCGTCCCTACCAACCCCACACGCTTCCCCTCAATCCATGACTCCCACCGTGACGGACGAGCGCTCCGCGAGCGCCCGCTTCCATCCGGCGATCTGACGCTCCACCTCGGCTGGCGACGAGCTGCCGGACGAGCGTTTCCGCTCGACGCTGCCGCGCGGGGTCAGATATTCGAAGATGTCCTGGCCGAAGGCCGCGGAGAATTGCTTGAAGGTCGCCAGATCGAGCGCGTCGAGCGTGGCGCCGGTATCGACGCAGTGGCGCACCAGCGCGCCGGCCACGCCGTGCGCCTCCCGGAAGGGGATGCCGGCGCGCACCAGGTAATCGGCCACCTCGGTGGCCGTGGAGAATTCGCCGGCCGCCTCCCGCTCCAGCCGCTCGCGGTGGAACGTGGTGTGCCGGAGCATGTCGGCCATGATCGCCAGCGACGCGCCGAGGGTCTCGATCGCGTCGAGCATCGGCTGCTTGTCCTCCTGCATGTCGCGGTTGTAGGCAAGCGGCAACCCCTTCATCGTGGTCAGCAGGTTGATCAGCGCGCCGTAGACCCGCCCGGTCTTGCCGCGCACCAGCTCGGCCATGTCCGGGTTCTTCTTCTGCGGCATGATGCTGCTGCCGGTGGTGTAGGCATCGCCGATCGTGATGAAGCGGAATTCGACGCTCGACCAGAGCACGAGCTCCTCGGCCATCCGGCTCAGGTGCATCATCGCGATGCTCGCCGAGGAGACGAGCTCGATCAGGTAATCGCGATCGCTCACCGCGTCGATGCTGTTACCGACCACGCCGGAGAAGCCGAGCGTGGCGGCCACCCGCTCGCGGTCGATCGGGAACGAGGTTCCGGCCAGCGCCGCGGCGCCGAGCGGCGACAGGTCGAGCCGCGCCAGGCAATCTCCCAGGCGGCCGTGATCGCGGTCGAGCATCGCGACGTAGGCAAGCAGATGATGCGCCAGGAGCACCGGCTGGGCGCGCTGTACGTGCGTATAGCCGGGCATCACGGTCCCGCGGTACTCCTCGGCCTTCTCCACCAGCACCTCCATCAGCTCGGAGACGAGGGCGCGGAGCCGGGCGATCTCCCGCTTCAGGTAGAGGCGCTCGTCGAGCGCCACCTGATCGTTCCGGCTGCGCGCGGTGTGGAGCTTCCCCCCCACCGGACCGATCAGCTCGGTGAGCCGGCGCTCGATCGCCATGTGCACATCCTCCATCTCCTCGGTGAACCGGAAGGCGCCGCTCTCGATCTCGTCGGCCACGGCATGCAGCCCGTCGACGATGGCGCGCGCCTCGGCCGGCGCGATCACGCCGGTGGCGGCGAGCATTTCAGCGTGCGCGATGCTCCCGGCGATATCCTCGCGGTAGAGCTTGCCGTCGACGGCGATCGAGGAGGAGAAGCCAAGCGCGATCCGCGCCATCGACTCCCGAAACCTGCCAGCCCAAAGATCCATGCTGAGAGAAGGAAGAAGGAGAGTGTTCGAGGGATGATCCGGAGAACGAATCACCGGCGCCGGTGATGCCGACGCCGGTGACTGGAAGTGTTGAAGAAGATCCGACGGAGATCCGACGAGGAGATCCGACGAGGAGATCCGACGTGGAGATCAGTCGGCGATCTCTTCGACGGCCACCGGCGCGCCGTTGACGCGGCAGTAGGTCTTCAGCGGCAGGCTGAAGAGCTTCACGAAGCCGGCGCTCGCGGTGTGGTCGAAGGCGTCTTCGATCGTATACGTGGCCAGGCTCGGATCGTAGAGGGAGTTGGCCGAGGAGCGCCCGACCACGTCGATCCCCCCCTTGTAGAGCTTCAGCGTCACCATGCCGTTGACCACCTGCTGGGTCTTGGCCACGAACGCGTCCAGCGCCAGGCGGAGCGGGGAGAACCAGAGCCCGTTGTAGATCAGGCCGGCGTAGTCGCTGGCGAGCTTTCCCTTGTAGTGCGCGGTGTCGCGGTCGAGCGTCAGGCGCTCCAGCTCGCGGTGCGCGCGATGGAGGATCACCGCCGCCGGGGCCTCGTAGATCTCCCGCGACTTGATGCCGACCAGGCGGTTCTCCACCAGATCGATCCGTCCCACGCCGTGGGCGCCGCCGATCTCGTTGAGGCGATCGATCAGCTCCACGCCGTCGAGCGCCACACCGTCGAGGGAGACCGGCGTGCCGGCGACGAACTCGATCGTCACCTGCACCGGCTCGTCCGGCGCCGCCTGCGGCGACACGGTCCGCTGGAAGGCATCCTCCGGCGCCTCGACGCGCGGATCCTCGAGCACGCCGCACTCGATGCTGGTGCCCCAGAGGTTCTCGTCGATCGAGTAGGGGCTGGCCTTCGTGGCGGCCACCGGAATGCCGTGGGTCTCGCAGTAGGCGATCTCCTCCTCACGGGAGCGGAACTCCCACTCGCGGACCGGGGCGATCACCTTCAGGTCCGGCGCCAGCGCAGCCGCGGCCGCCTCGAAGCGGACCTGATCGTTCCCCTTGCCGGTGCAGCCATGCGCGATGGCGGTGCATCCTTCCTGGCGGGCCACCTCGACGAGCGCCTTGGCCAGCAGCGGACGGCCGAGCGCGGTCGCCAGCGGGTAGACGCCCTCGTAGAGCGCGCCGGCGCGGAGCGCCGGGAAGACGTAATCGGCCACGAACTCACGGCGCAGGTCGAGCATGTACACGGCGGTCGCGCCGAGCGCGCGCGCCTTCTCGTCGACACCGATCAGTTCCTTCTTCTGACCGAGGTCGCCGGTGACCGTCACCACCTCGGCATCGTATCGCTCCTGGAGCCATCTGACGATCACGGAGGTGTCGAGACCTCCCGAATAGGCCAATGCAATCTTCTCGTGAGCCACGTTCTTCTCGAGCTGTATGAATATGAATGGAATGAATGTTCGAAGCCGGCCACGCGCCGTCGGCCGCATCGTCGACCGGGGGATCGACATCGTCGCGGGCGGAGCCGAGTGCGCGCGGGTATCCGCTCCGCGCCGGGGAGGCGCGGAGGAAAGCTGCTGCGGAGGCGGGGAAGATCGACGGGGGGCGGGGGAAGGAGATGGCGAGATCACTCGGAGAGGGTCATGGGCGGAATCGCGTCATGACCGGCTCACGAGGGGCGCTCTCCCCTTCCCTGAATCACGTACCGTCGGAGATCTCCCACCAGTCGATCGATCTGTCGCGTCGAGGTCGGCGCGATGAAGATCGTGTTGTCCCCCGCGATCGTCCCCAGGACGTCCGGATGTCGGAAGCCGTCGATGATCTCGGCGACGCCGGAGGCGCGGCCGGGGAGGGTACGGATAACGACCATCACCTCATTCGACTCGATCGATTCGATCTCGTAGCTGATGAGGGAGGCCAGGCGGCTCTCCTCGTTCCCGGCCGTGGCGACGTATCTGATCCCCTCGGCCGTGTGAATGCGCCCGATCGCCATCTCCTTGAGATCGCGCGAGAGGGTCGCCTGCGTCACCTCGATTCCCTGATCCTCCAGCAGCTGCCGGAGCTCATCCTGGTTCGGCACCGCCCGGGCGGCGATGATCTGCCGTATCGCGAACTGACGGGTCTGTTTGTTCAAGGGTCCTTTACGAGCTTCGACGTAATGCCGCATAGGGCTCCTGCATCGCCTCGTTTCGCCAGGTGTCGACCAGCTTCGTCAGGAGCGCCTTCTGCATGTGCAGCCGGTTTTCGGCCTGGTCAAAGATAATCGATTGCGGTCCCTCCAGCACCTCGGCGGTAACCTCTTCTCCACGATGCGCCGGCAGGCAGTGCATCACCACCGCGTCCGACTTGGCGTGCGCCACCATGCGGGAGTTGACCTGGTAGGGGGCGAAGACGCGGCGACGGATCTCGCTCTCGGCCTCCTGTCCCATGCTGGTCCAGACGTCGGTGTAGATCGCGTCGGCGCCACGCACGGCGGTGAACGGATCGGTGTCGATCTCGATGGTGCTCACGCCGCTGGCCACGGCGCGCTGCATGATCAGCGGGTCCGGACCATAGCCCTCCGGGGCGGCCAGCACGAAGCGCATCGGATAGAGCGCCGCCATCTCCAGCCAGGAGTTCACCACGTTGTTGCCGTCGCCGACGAAGACCACCTTCATGCCGGGACGGAGCTTGCCGTGCTGGCGCAGGGTGTACATGTCGGAGATGATCTGGCAGGGATGCGACAGATCGGTCAGCGCGTTGACCACCGGGACCGAGGAGTAGTTGGCGATCTCGACCAGCACGTCGTGATCGTACATCCGGCCGATGATCAGCTGGGCGTAGCGCGACAGGAGCCGGGCCACGTCCGCGGCGCTCTCGCGCGTGCCGATGCCGACGCTCTCGTTCGGCAGCACCACCGCGTCGCCGCCGAGCTGGCGGATGCCGATCTCGAAGGAGGCACGGGTCCTGAGCGACGGCTTCTGGAAGATCAGCGCCGCGGTGATGCCATCCAGGGGTCGGTAATGGGTGCTCAGCTTCAGCTCATCGGCGAGGGAGAAAAGGGCATCGAGCTCTTCGGGTTCGATATCCTGCAACGAGAGAAAATCCTTACGCATCGTTCTGTTCCTGATTGAGTTCGCTGAATGAGTACCCACCCTCTCCGGTTGCCGGAGAGACTTCGATGATGCCGGAGGCGGCATCCGAGGCGACGATTCGCGTACCGGCGAGGCCGGCGGTCAGATGGCGCGCGAGCGCGCCGGGGTCACGTCCGTCGACGATCGACACGGCGCCGACACCATGGTCGAGCGCGTCGATCGCCGATTCGATCTTCGGGATCATCCCACCAGAGATGATCCCGGCGCCGATCAGCTCCCGCGCGCCTTCCGGCGTCAGCTGGAGAGCCACCGCCCCATCGACCATCACCCCGGCGACATCGCTCACGTAGATGAGCATCGCGGCGCCAAGCGCGACGGCGACGGCCGAGGCGGCCACATCGGCGTTCACATTGTAGACTTCGTTATCGGCGCCGAGCGCCGTCGGAGCTATCACCGGCAGGAATCCGCCGTCCAGGAGCGTCGTCACCAGCGACGTATCGACCGTCTCGGCCTCGCCGACGAATCCGAGGTCGAGCCCGTTCGGACGGAGCTTCCGCGCCAGGATCAACCCGCCGTCGACGCCGCTGAGGCCGACCGCGCGCGCGCCGGCGCCGGCGAAGAGGCGGACCACTTCCTTGTTGGTCCGGCCGGCCAGCACCATCAGCACGATCCCGGCCATCTCGCGGTCGGTCACCCGCTGTCCGTCGATGAAGGCGGTCTGGTGGCCGAGCGCGGCGGCGGTGCGGGTGATCTCCGCTCCTCCGCCATGCACGATCACCACGCGGACACCCGCCGCGGCAAGCCGCGCCACGTCGGCCGCGAAGAGCTCGCGCAGTCCGGAGCCCTCCATGGCGGCGCCGCCGTACTTGACCACGATCGTCCGGCCGCGCAGATGCGCGAGCCGATCGCCCGACGTCCCGCTCCCGGCATCACCCGGGATATGCATCGTGGTCCGATCCATCACGAGCGGTAGCTGGCGTTGATGTGGACGTATTCCTTGGTCAGGTCGCAGGTCCAGAAGTTCACCATCGCATCCCCCTGGTTCAGGTTGATGCCGATCGTGATGTTCTCCAGGGCGAGCACCTCCTTGGCGCGCTCCTCGTCGAGGAGGATCTGATAGTTCCGGCCGAGCACCGGCAGGCCGTTCAGGTCGATCTCGACGTTCTCCGGGGCGATCTCCACGCCGGCGTAGCCGACGGCGGCGATGATCCGTCCCCAGTTGGCGTCCTGGCCATGGATGGCGGTCTTGACCAGGTTCGAGTTGGCGACCGCGCGGGCAACGGCCTCGGCCTCGTCGAGCGTGGCCGCGCCGCGGACCACCACCTCGATCAGCTTGGTGGCTCCCTCGCCGTCGCGGGCGATCTTCTTGGCCATCTCGATCAGCAGGTGCTCGACCACGGAGGCGAAGAGCGCGAACTCCTCCCCTTCCGACTCGATGATCGGGTTGCCGGCCATGCCATTGGCCATCAGGAGCACCATGTCGTTGGTGCTGGTATCGCCGTCGACGGAGATACGGTTGAAGGACTTCTCGTTCGCCTCGGAGAGCGCCTTCTGCAGCAGGTGCGGGGCGATCGCCAGATCGGTCGTGACGAAGGCGAGCATCGTGGCCATGTTCGGGCAGATCATGCCGGAGCCCTTGGCCATCACGCCGACACGGATCTCGCGGCCATCGAGATCGAAGGCCACCGCCATCTGCTTGGAGTAGGTGTCGGTGGTCATGATCGCCTCGGCGGCATCGATGCCGCCATCGACCGAGAGCTCACCGGCGATGCGGGAGATGCCCGGAAGGATCTTCTCCATCGGGAGATACTGCCCGATCACACCGGTCGAGGAGATCAGCACCTGATCCTCGGGGATGGCCAGCGCGGCGGCCGCGGTGCGGACCATGGCCCACGCGTCGTTGAGGCCGCGCTCACCGGTGCAGGCGTTGGCATTGCCGCTGTTGACCACCACGGCCGAGCAGGTCGTGGTGTGCTTCAGCTGAGCCTTGTCGACGAGCACCGGGGCGGCCTGCGCCTTGTTCATGGTGAAGACGCCGGCAACGGCCGCCGGCACCGACGAGACGAGCATCGCCAGGTCCTTTCTCACCTTCCGAACACCGGTATGGATGCCGGCGGCCACATAGCCACGCGGCGAGGTGACGCCTCCGTCGAAAGTGCGGATCGCGTCGGTCATAGCAGTCCCTCCGTCTCAGGAAATCCGAGCATAATGTTCATGTTCTGTACAGCCTGTCCGGCCGCCCCCTTCACGAGATTGTCGATCGTCGAGAAGATGACGAGCTGATCATTGGCGCGGTCGACGCGGAAACCGATGTCGACATAGTTCGTGTGGGCCACTCCGCGGATCTCCGGGATCGCGGTCTCCGAGATGCGGATGAACGGCTCCTCGCCGTAGTACCCTTCAAGGATATCGAGCACCTGCACCTGGGTGATCTCCGTGGCCAGCCGGGCGTGGATCGTCGAGTAGATCCCACGGGTGATCGGCATCAGGTGCGGCACGAAGGAGAGCGCGACGTCGCCGCCGGAGAAGGCCGTCAGCGCCGAGCGGATCTCCGGGATGTGCTGATGCGTCGTCGGCTTGTAGGCCTTGACATTTTCGTTGACCTCGGCGAAGGACATCTCCACCGAGGAGGCGCGCCCGGCGCCGGAGACGCCGGAGAGGGAGTTGATCACGATCCCGCGCGGCTCGATGATCCCCTCCTTCAGAAGCGGGGCCAGCGGCAGGATCGCGCTCGTCGGGTAGCAGCCCGGATTGGCGACCACCTCCGCCGAGGCGATCTGCGCGCGGTTCAGCTCGGAAAGTCCGTAGACGGCCTCGGCGAGCAGACCGGAGGCGCGATGCTCCCGACCGTAGTACATCTGGTAGAGGAGCGGATCCTTCAGCCGGAAGTCGCCTCCCAGATCGATCACCCGCGCTCCGCCGGCCACCAGCTCCGGAACCATCCCCATCGCCTCACCCGACGGCAGCGCCAGGAACACGATGTCGCTGGTGAGGGCATGCTCGGCGGCGTACGACTGGTACTCGCCGGCCATGCTCTTGGCGAAACGGGGGTAGAGCTCCTCCACCCGCTTCCCGGCCGAGGCATTGGCGAATAAATATTCAACCTTTGCATACGGATGCCGGGCCAGGATTCTGGTCAGTTCCGCTCCGGAATAGCCGGAGGCGCCGATAATCGATATCCTGACGGAGTTCATGACAGAGGAGTCGGGAGATACAGGGATTCGTTGACTATGCACGAATATACATGACGTTGAATATTTATGCAATAGTGTTCACGCGATACGTGGAAAACGTTACCGATTGTGGCGTGCTCGAAATGATCATATGCAGCGGAAGCGTGCCCCGACGTTCGAGCAAGGGCATGGTGAGCCGATGCGGAAGTGGCTGAACGGTGCTTTCGGGCGGTTACACGGAGCCGCGGCGGTGTCTAGCGCTTATGTCGGGCGTCGCGAAGCCCCTCATCCGACGCGTTGGTCATTCTCATCATAGCATATCGAGACCGGAGAGCACCCCATGAATCGTACGTCGGCACTCTTTCCACTTCTGCTGGCGCTCTGCCTGACCAGTTGCGAAAACCCTTCGACCGTGGATCCCGCCACGCTCGAGCGCTCCCGCTTCCCCGCCGAGGCCGTCTACTTCACCCTCAATCCCTGGACGCCGGCCGCGACCGTGGCCCGCACGCGCGCCCGCTACGACAACTGGGAGCTGGTGGCGCAGGGCACCCTCTGCTCGGCCCCGACCTCCACGCAGATCCTCCTTGCCCGCGGCGACTCGGTGGTCCTCTATTCCCTTCGGACCTCGAGCTCCACGATGACGCTCTCCCCACCGGATGGCGTCGGCGCGGTGACGCCGGTTTCGGCCATCATCGATCGGAAGGGGGAGATGGTGGCGTATTTCGCGCGGAGCAACGCCAGCGACGGCCCCGCGCGCCTCTACGTGCAGGCGGTGCCCGGAGGAGCGCCCCGCCTCCTGGCCAATAACGCGCGCCCGACCGATATCCCCGCGTTCTCGCCGGATGGCGGGAAGATCGCCTACTACACCTATACCGACGGGCTGGCGATCGTCCCGGTCGATGGCGGCGCGCCGGCAACGATCTCGGCCGCGGGAACGATCCTCGGCGGCACCACGAACGCGCCCGCCTGGTCGCCGGATGGCGGCCGGATCGCGTACACCTTCATGTCGGCGGGCAATTCCGGCATCGCCACCGTGGCGCCGGATGGCACCGGTGCCCGCACGGTGGTGGAGCCCGGGACGCTCGGCCCCATCTTCACGCTCACCTGGTCGCCGGACGGCAAGCGGATCGGCTTCGATCATGGCACCTCGACGCGCCCCCCGTCGGCGGCGATCCTTTCCTCCGTCGCGGCCGAGGGAGGCAGCCTGATCACCTACCTCGACAGCCGCGGCGATAATCTCCCGGCCGGCACGCTCCGACCGCAGTGGTCCACCGACGAGCACGCGATCCTCTACGTCGCCAGGCCGGATGTCCAATCGGGCTACGCCGGCGTCAGCTGGGTCGATACGGAATCCAGGGAGATCGGGCGGCTGAGCCCCGGCTTCTACACGAGCGCGTTCTGGCAGCTGCTCCCGTAGCAGCCGGCTTGCCGCGCATGCGCTTCCATCCGCGTCGCCTGGGGGCGGCCCATCGTGGCCGCCCTTCTTCGTCCCACCGACTCGCTCCCCTCCCTCCCGGATCCAGTGGCGGCACTCCTCCAGCCGCCATTGCTCATTCCGTACGGGCGGTTCCCTGTGGCCCCCCTCTTCCGGCTCCCCTTGAGAAGCTCCACTTCGCTCTCGCTTCTCCTCGACTGACGAGAACCACCGTGGATCCCGTCCCGACTCCACGGGCACGGCCCATGCTCCCGCCCCTTCCGGCAGCGACTCCAGATCCAGCGGCGACGTATCATTGATGCTCCGTGCCTATCTCCCCAGATCCGTACGGGCGGCCCCTACGGTCCCCGCTTCCAGCCGCCACGCCCATTCCCGCGAGGAGATATCTCTCCCCCATGAGCCGCTCCTTTCCCCCACTTCGTAGCCTCCCGCGGCTCTCTTCCAGTCGCCGCTCTCATCGTCTCCATCGCCCGCTCTCTCCCCACTTTTCCTCCATCATCAGCATCCCCTCACATGTGAAGCACGGGGCATCACGCGCCTGATCGATGCTCTCGGAGTGTGTGTGAATGCGATGGTTGTGGGAAGATCACGAGTGGCGCTATCCGCCCGCCGGTGGCGCATGGTGTCCATTCGGAGGCGGATATGGGAGGATGTGAGGCGATTCGCGGCGAGAGCCGCTACACGAGCAGCCAGAGAAGCCACGCGGCCGCGGCGCCAGAGGCGCAGCAGATGATATTGACCATGTCGTTGGTAACCCAGCGATAGCCGCTCTCGAGCGTCGACGGCCGGTCGCAGTGCATCCGGCGCTCGGTCCGGCTGCCGCATACCTCGCAGCGATAGCGTGCCTGCGCGAGCGCGCCGGCCGCGCTGTCGATCACCATGCCCATGACGCCCGCAGCCACGCCGACAATGATGATCCGGAGCGGATCCATTTCCCACGGAAGCACGCTCAACGACACCGAGAGCGCTCCGGCCGCCGCGCCGAGTGAGCCGTCAAGCGAGACGCCGCCCGAGGTGCCCGCCGGCACCGGACGAAGCGTCACGAGCGACACCACCCGTCCACGGCCGAGCACGCCGATCTCGGTGCCCCAGGTGTCGGCCGCCGCCGCCGCCAGTGAGCCGAGGTAGGCCAGGAAGAACCCGTGGCGCGCTCCGGGATCGACGAACGCCGCCGCGAGCGCGATCACGCCGGCCACGCCGCCGTTGGCGATTACCTGTCCCGCGTCGCGGCGCGATCCCTTCTCGAAGACCGTATCGAAGCGCTCCTTCGAGCGGGGCCCGCGCGTGCCGACGCGGGAGAGAAGACTGGAGAGGATGAAGAAGGTGATGAGCGGCAGGCTCCACATCGGGCCGCCGAGACCGAAGATGACGGCGCCGAGTATCGCGGTGGCGATGGCGCCGGAGGTCGATAGGGCGTGCACGCGGTGCGCGGCAACGGCAATCGCGAGCGCGCATCCGATGCCGATGAGAAGCTGACGTGGATCGATCATGCCGCAAATAAAAAAAGCTCCGGCGATTGCCGGAGCTTCGTGTGCGGAAGGCGGGACTTGAACCCGCACGCCTTGTGGGCACCACCCCCTCAAGATGGCGTGTCTGCCAATTTCACCACTTCCGCGAACTGAGGACTGCAAATATACGGGATGATTCCGCGCCAAAACAAACGATTCTTGTGTCCAACCGTAACCAATCGCCCCGATCGCGACATTTCTCAGCCGCGCCGCTGCTGCCGCTCGATGATGCAGATCAGGATCGCCGCCGCGAGCCCCATCCTGCGATCGAGAAGATCCTGGGAGTCGAACGAGAATTTCGCGTCCATCGTCCGCGCCAGGAAGGAGAGGCGCTGCCGGAACTCCGCCACCAGCTCGCCACCCACCGTCACCTGAAAATTCTCCGGGATGATCGGCAGGAAGCGACGGAGGAACGCCATCGCCATCGAATCCTCCCGGATCATGCCGAGCTCTTCATCCTCCGGCGTCAGGATCAGCCATTCATCGCGGAGCATCGACTTCCATCCCTTCCGCTTGAGCGCGCCGAGGTGCTCGCCGGTCACCGTATCGTACACGTCGTACGTCCCGGCGAAGTCGATGATGTTGCGCGCCTCGATGGTCATCAGCTCCTCCATCATCGAGTCGTCGGAGTAGAGTCTGATATCCTCCCTCAGCTTGAACGCCTTCTTCTTGGAGAAGAGAATCAACTCTCCGCTCTCCCCTTCGACGGTGAACTCCTCGCCGAGAAATGTGAAGAGCTTCCGACGGATAACGTAGTGCTCACGAATGAAGCGATTCTGCATGCGAAGATCTCCTGTCGAGTGATCGTGCCTCGAGCGGCCTCGAATTGTGATGACCCGCGCCGGCGCTCGGCGCGGAGTGCGGCTCAGTGCCGCGCCACGCCGCCGTCGACGTTGATGGTCTGCCCCGTGATGATCGAGGAGTGGGGCGAGGCGAGAAACGCCACCACCTCGGCGATATCCTCCGGCTCGTCGCCGCGCTGCACCGCCTGCTGCGGCAGCAGGTGCTCGAGGATGCTGCCGATAAGCTTCTCGCTCGGCGGGCGCTGCGTGGCGGTGAGGCCGACCGTGATCGCGTTGGCCGTGATGCCGTACTTGCCGATCTCGCTGGCCAGCGACCTGACGAAGCCGATCACGCCCATCTTCGAAGCCACGTAGTGAACGAGGTAGGGCGTGCCGAGCCAGATCGTGTCGGAGCTCAGCGCGATGATGCGGCCGAAGCTCTGCGCCTTCATGTGGGGGAGCACGGCCTTGGTCGTGAGGAAGAGGCTATCCAGATTGATCGAGAGCATTCGCTTCCACTCGGTGAAGGAGATCAGCTCGAACGGCTCCTCGTGGTAGAGGCCGACGTTGTTGACGAGGATATCCACGCGGCCGAAGCGCTCCACGGTTTTGCGCACCATCTCCTGCGTCTGCTCCTCGCTGGTGACATCCACCTGGAGCGATTCGATCTCGCCCCCCAGCGAACGGACACGCTCGACCGTTTCGCTCGCCGACGCGATATCGGCGATCATCACCTTTGCTCCCTCCGAGGCAAGACGCATGCAGAATGCCTGGCCATTTCCCACCGCGGCACCGGTGACGATGGCAACTCTATCAGTCAATCGTTTATTCATAATCGCTTGAGTGTTGACGAAGTCCGGCGAATATACGGAAGCGCGCCATGCGCCAGGCTTTTGGGAGCCGTTCCGGTCGGGCGCGCAGGGGAAGAGAGCCCCACGTGGCGCGTCGTCATTCCACCTTCGGCGTCGGGCGGCGTTACGGATGCACCGGCATTCCGTTGCGACGCACCGAGCACTGGCCAGGGAATTTTCGCGACCGCCTCCGTGGAGAAGCACGACGTGACACGTTCACATCGGCCGACAGCCGACCATCCACCACGTAAGTGCGGCATGGCCGAATCGAAAGATGAAGGAGAAGATTTGATCAGGAAGTCGATGGGTGGGATTGGGACGCGGCCGATAGGGGGACGCACCACGCAATCAGGCCGAACAGCGGACGGAATAGGAACGAGCGATTCGAGCAGCTGAAGTATGGCGGACACGTCTGCATTGGCGACGAGCTCGAGGGGCGGCTGGACGCGTGGACATTTCTTCGCCCGCACCGATCGTTTCTTGTAAATGCGACGCGGGTGGTCGAAGTCGTGAAATGGTTTGGAGGAACCTACGCGCTGAAGCTGGGGGATGGGACGAGGATTCCGGTGGCGCGCCGGCGGGCGAAGCAGATCCGGGAAGCGCTTGCCATCTAGCACAACGCCGGGTACCATCCATGCGTACGGGCGGCCCCCCGCGGCCGCCCCGCCGTTTGGCTGATCAAGGGCGTCCGGGCCTCGAGCTGCACAATTGCGCACGCTGAAGACGTGCGCCTACCGATGTGGATATCAACCGCCATCGATATCAATCGCCATCGATATCAATCGCCATCGATATCAACCGCCATCGGTATCGATCGCTATCGATATCAAGCAGGTTCCTGCCGCCGCCTTCATGGGTCGAAGAAGCGGGCGCACATGGGTCACTCATATCGGACGTGGACGGGAGCGGGAGCGGAGTCGATCGGAGAGGGTTGGGTCTATAACAGAACATGCCCTTCGGGAGAACCCGAAGGGCATGTGATAAAAATCTTGGCGGCGTCCTACTCTCCCAC
>JBEHWX010000111.1:0-18233 GCA_048498995.1 Bacteroidota bacterium | reverse complement strand
AGATATTGGCGAAGGCGATCTCACTTTCGTTCGCATCCAGTGGGCATATGGCTCGGAAGGGCGCTTCCCGGTGCGCCCACTGGCGAGGCGCTTCTCACGTATCGATTCCCGGCCGCCGGCCGGGAGATGTCCCGATCAGCGGACCAGGATCATGCTGCCGGAGAGGGTCCGGCCGCCGATCACCAGCTCGTAGCGATAGACGCCGGCCGCAAGATCCCCTGCGTCCACCGTGTAGCGCTGACGTCCGGCCTCGCGAATCCCGATCGCGACCGTGCCGGCAAGGGCGCCGTCGGCGCGATAGATCCGGAGGGCCACCTCGGCCGGAGCCGGCTGGCTCCAGCGGAGCTCGGTGCTGCTGGCGAACGGATTCGGGAAGTTCCCCTCCAGGCTCAGCATGCCGCTCGAGCCGGCGACGGCCTGAACGCCGGAGGTCGCCGGGCTGATCTGGAACGGAGCGTCGGAGATATCCGAGCGCGTGGCGTCGGCCGCGTCGGAAACGCGGATCACGGCCGTGCCGACGATCGAGGCCACATCCTGGACCTTCCAGGGGTGCGAGCCGTCGTTCGGCGTGGAGGCGATCACGTCGCTCCAGGCGTTGCCGCCGTCGAGCGAGATCTCGATCCTCACGTTGACCACGTCGGCCGGAGCCTGCCAGGTGATCTGGCGATCCTCGCGCGAGACCCACAGCTCACCGCCGTTCGGGCTGGTGACGCGGATCGGCTCCTTCACCGGCTCGACGATCTGGAAGACCGCGTCGGAGACGTCGCCGGCCGCGTTGGAGCGGACACGGACCAGAACCGTGGTGCTCTTCTCGCTCGGCACGGTCCAGTTCAGGGAGTAGTTGCCGGCGCCGCTCGCGTTGGCCGGCGCCGTGCCGATATCCTTCCAGTTGGAGCCGTTGTCGGTCGAGTACTGGACCGTGAAGGAGTCGAACACATCCTCCGCGCTCCAGGTGATCGCCTGCTGGGTGCCGATCGTGAGGCTCTCGCCGCCGTTCGGGGCCAGCACCTGGATCTTCGGCGCGAGCCGCTTGACGACCGTGAAGTCGGCGTCGGAGGCGTCGGTCACGTTCGCAGCGGCGATGCTGATCCGGTAGTTGCTTCCCGGCGCGCTCGGCGCGGTCCAGCCATACTGTCCCGCCGAGGCCGGAACGTTCGAGGCGATCGTGGTCCAGGTGGCGCCGCTGTTGCTCGAGTAGGAGATGGTCAGTGCTCCCTGGACGGCCGAGGCCGACCAGAGGATCGCGACGTTATCTCCCTCGGTGAAGCTCTCGCCGCCGTTCGGCGCGATCACCCGCAGCGTCGGAACCACCGGGTCGATGATCGAGAAGATGCCGCTCTCGGCGGTCAGCCCTCCGGCCGCGTTGGCGATCCGGATCTTCCCCTGCGTCGTGTTCACCCCCGGCACGCTCCAGATGTAGCTCCCCTGCGCCGCGTCCACGTTCGTGGCCACGGTCTGCCAGGTGGCTCCACCGTTGGAGCTGTAGAAGATGTTGACCGCCGCCATGCGCGGCGCGCTCCAGACGATGGCCGTCACCGAGTTGCGGGCGTATTCGTCCCCCGCGGCCGGTGAGTAGATCGTGATCGACGTGGCCTCCATCACCTCGAACGGCGCGTCGGAGATATCGACCGACGACGGACGATCCTCATCGACGATCCGGACGAGTCCGCGCGTGGTCGGGACCTGCGGCGGCGTGAAGGTGAAGGTGCCGGTCGCCGCCGGCACGCCGCTTCCCACCACCTGCCAGGTGCCTCCGTTGTTCGACGAATACTCGACGCGGAGCTTCGTGACGCTCTGCGCCGACCAGGTGACGGTCACCGGCTGGTTCAGCTCGTACTTCTCGCCGCCGTTCGGCGCGAGCACCGTGAGCGTCGACTTCAAGATCGAGAAGCTCTGCGACTGCCCGAAGTAGCGCGGACGCTCGTAGCTGCTGATCCTCACCATCGCCGTGGTCGACGGCGTGTTCGGAAGCGTCCAGTCGAAGCCGCCGAGGTCGGCCGGCACGCGGTGGGCGATCTCGGTCCAGGTCGATCCGCCGTTGGTCGAGTACTCGAGGTTGACGAAGTCGGTCGTGGCCGAGGTCCACCGGATCGTGTTCTTCTCGCCGACGAACCAGCGCTCGCCGCCGGTCGGGGCCAGAATCGTCACGCGCGGCTGCTCGATGATCGTGAAGGTCGTCGCGCTCGTGTCGCCGCTGAGGGAGCCGGGGATGTAGACCCGGACCTTCCCCTGCGTGGTCGGCGTGTTCGGCACCACCCAGTCGATCGTGTTCGAGCCGGGGAGGTTGTTCGAGGCGATCGCGTTCTTGACCGCGCGCCAGGTCGATCCGCCGTCGGTCGAATACTCGACGTTCAGCGTCATCGCCGGGGGCATGAACTCCGAGGTCCAGGTGATCTTGTTGGTGTCGCCGCCGACCCAGCGCTCGCCGCCGTTCGGGGAGCCCAGCACGATCACCGGGTTGACCAGCGAGAAGGTCGCGTCGCTCGTGTCGGCCTCGTTCGTGTTGCTCTGGCTGATCACGCGCACCAGCGCCTGGTTGGTCACCGTGTTCGGCGTGGTGACCGTCACCGTGTTGGTGCCGCTGACCGTCGGGCTCACCGTTCCCTTCTGCACCCAGGTGGCGCCGCCATCCGGCGAGAACTCGATGCGCACCGGCAGCGGGCGGTTGGTCGTGAAGGTCATCGTCAGCTGGTAGTTCACCGCGAACGACTCGCCGCCGTTCGGGTAGAGCACGCGGATGCCGCCGCCGTTGAAGTTCCCCTCATCGGCGCCGATATCCGGCCGCGAGGCGTCGCGCGTGGTCCGGTCGAAGTCGTCGCCGATGCCGGCAAGCGGCGTGGCGCTGCTCTCTCCCTTGAACACCGGCGCCGGGTTGACGTGCAGATCCCCGCCGGCGGTGCTGATGAACGGCACCGATCCGGTGAAGCTGTGGGCGTCGCGCCCGGTTCCCTGCCATGCCGAGAGCGTGGTGTAGGCCGATCCGGCGTAGCCGATCGTCGTGCTCGAGCCGCTGGCCCAGAGGATGTTGTAGTCGAAGGTCGAGGTGTTGGTCGCGCTCGACATGTCGATCACCCGGTTGGTGCTCGTGCCGGTCGAGGAGCGCTCGTTGACCAGGATGTTGTTCCTGGCCGTTATCAGGGCGTTGGTCGATACCCACACGGCGCGCGACGTGGTCGACGCCGCGGAGTTGCTGCCCCCGATGTAGATCGAGTTGTAGTAGAGGTTGACCGACGCCGCGGCCGTCGGGTCGATGTAGACGCCGCCGAGCGTGCCGTCGTTGGCGATCACCGACACCATGTTGTTCTGGATCGTCAGTGAGCTCGACGCGCTCAGATACCAGACGTTGATGCCGCGAAGCGTGGCCGTGGTGCTGGTGGTCGAGATGTCCCAGATACGGTTGTAGGCGATCGTGTCCAGGTAGTTGTCCGAGTTGTTGTCGAACCTTACCCCTTCCATGTCGCCGCTGGAGCCGGTCTTGATCGAGTTCCGGATACGGTTGCCCAGGATCTTCACCTGCTGATTGCCCGCGGCCGTCCAGACGCCGTAGGCGGTGCTGCTCCCGTTGCCGTAGTTGATGATGTCGTTGTTCTCGATCCGGTTGGCCACGTTGGTCGTGCTCGCCCCGGTGGTGCCGGAGGAGTAGATGCCGGTGGTCGAGCGCAGCGTTCCGGCCGAGTCACCGAGGGTGTTGGAGCTGACGGCGTTGTAGGAGTTGCCGCCGTTGGCCGAGGTCGAGGAGCTGAAGTTGATGATGCCGACGGAGTTGGAGGTGGCGTTGCCGATCAGGTTCATGTTGCGCACCGTGTTGTAGGTGGCGCCGTTGACGAACTTGATCACCTGGCCGCTGCCGCGGTTGATCACTTTCCAGTTACGGGTCGATCCGCCGGTGCTGTTGGCTCCGTCGAACACCACGTAGTCGGCTCCGTCGAACAGGATGATCTGCGTCGCGACGTTGCCGTCGATCACCGGGGTCGCGCCGGAGGCGGGAGTGAAGGTGACCGTGTTGGTGGCCGAGGCGCCGGCGATCGGGGCCAGGCGGAGCGGGAGCGTCTCGGCGCCGCCGTAGGTGCCGCCGGCGACCTGGAAGGTCACGGCCGCGGAGACGCCGAGCTGATTCAGATCGCTGAGCGCGGCGGTGAACGAGGCGTAGTTCCTCGATCCGCTGCCGGCCGGGTTGATCGTGTAGGTGCCGGAGAGGGGGCCTTTCACCACGAAGCTCGCCGTCACCGTGTCGTTGGTCCGGTCGCCGTCGGCGCCGAGCTCCACGAACATCTGGGCGCGATAGCTTCCGTCGGCCAGGGAGCCGATGGTGCCGGTGACCGAGCCGCTGGCGTTGAAGGTCACCGTCTGCGGGCCTCCGGAAACCGCGAGCGTGGGAAGCGTGGCCACGTCCTCGTAGACCACCGTGCCGGTGGACTGATCGACGATTCGGAGGCGCACGGCCACGTTCGTCTCGGCGGTCGTGCCGCTGTTGATCACGCTGCCGGTCGGGGAGTAGGAGGTGCCGTTGCGCACCAGCGCGCCGTTGACCGGCGCGATCAGCGCCAGCGCCTCGACGTCATCCGAGAGCAGTCCGAGGAAGTTCCCCTCGTCGGCGCCGGCATCCGGCGCCACCGTGCTGCGGGTGTTGCCGTCGATGTCGGTCGTGATGCCGGCGATCGGCGTGCCCCGGCTCTCCACCGGCGTCCGCCGCGTGGTCGAGATATGGAGGTCGCCGGTCGTCGGGCTCACGAAGCGGGGATTGCCGTAGAAGCTGTTGGCGTCGCGGCCGGTTCCCTGCCAGGCGCTCATCGTCTGGTAGGCGGTCGATCCGGCGTAGCCGATCGTCGTGCTGGAGCCGGCGGCGTAGAGCACGTTGTAGGAGAAGCTCGAGGTGTTGGTCGCGCTCGACATGTCGATCACCCGGTTGGTGTTCGTGCCGGTCGAGGAGCGCTCGTTGACCAGGATGTTGTCCCGCGCGGTGACGGCCGCGCTGGTGGACACCCACACCACGCGCGACGTGGTGGAGGCGGTCGTGTTCGTCCCCCCCACGTAGATCGAGTTGTGATAGAGATAGGTCGGCGCCGCCACGGTCGGGTCGATGTAGACGCCGCCGAGCGTGCCGTCGTTGGCGATCACCGACACCATGTTGTTGTGGATCACGAGCGAGCTCGACGCGCTCTGGTACCAGACCGTGATGCCACGGAGGGTGGCCGTGGCGCTGGTGGTCGAGATGTCCCAGATACGGTTGTAGGCGATCGTGTCCAGGTAGTTGTCCGAGTTGTTGTCGAACCTTACCCCTTCCATGTCGCCGTTGGAGCCGGTCTTGATCGAGTTCCGGATACGGTTGCCCAGGATCTTCACCTGCTGATTGCCCGCGGCCGTCCAGACGCCGTAGGCGGTGCTGCTCCCGTTGCCGTAGTTGATGATGTCGTTGTTCTCGATCCGGTTGGCCACGTTGGTCGTGCTCGCCCCGGTGGTGCCGGAGGAGTAGATGCCGGTGGTCGAGCGCAGCGTTCCGGCCGAGTCACCGAGGGTGTTGGAGCTGACGGCGTTGTAGGAGTTGCCGCCGTTGGCCGAGGTCGAGGAGCTGAAGTTGATGATGCCGACGGAGTTGGAGGTGGCGTTGCCGATCAGGTTCATGTTGCGCACCGTGTTGTAGGTGGCGCCGTTGACGAACTTGATCACCTGGCTGCTGCCGCGGTTGATCACCTTCCAGTTACGGGTCGACCCGCCGGTGCTGTTGGCTCCGTCGAGGATGAAGTAATCGCCGCCGCTGATGTTGAAGATCGGCGAGGAGATGTTGCCGTCGATGACGACCGTGGCGCCGTTGGCCGGCCTGAAGGTCACGGTGTTGGAGGCGCTCATGGTCGCCACCGCGCTCAGCGTATAGCCGCCGGAGGGGGGCGTGTAGGTGCCTCCGTTGATGAGGAAGGTGACCGCGCCGCTGACGCCGCTGGACTGCACGGCGGCGATCGCATCCTCGATGGCGTTGTAGCTGGCACCGCTGCCGCCAACGGTATAGGTGCCGGAGAGCTGGGCCTGCGCCGCGGAGATCACGCAGAAGAGCGCGAAGAGAAACGACAGTGTTCTCCTTCGTCGTCTTGCGCGCGCCGATGGCGAGCCGAGCATCGAAGTGGGATCATGAAGCATGGAAGCTCCTTCGACTATCTGGATGAGGGGTTGATAGGGAACGGTATGTCGGGGCGATGCCCATGTTCCTCCTCGTACGGGACGAATGGGCAGTGGATGGCCTGGACGGGCCATCACGTGCTACGGGAAGAACGTTGGTGTTCCCGTCGTATGGGTTGTGTTAGCGCTTCGGAAACGGAGCACGCGGCCGCGTGCGTCGAGAAGACGGTGGCTCTATCTGGGGTGAGCGTCGTCTAGTCGTCTCAGGCTTAGACCGGCCGGTTCGAGTATCGTCGCAACCGGCGACACGGTATATCGATTCCAGTGGGATCCGGAAAAACGTGGGGATAATCTACTTTATCCACCGGTAGGCAATCAACCTTTTTTCAATGGGGCGAACCTCGATTTCGGCCCGAAATCGAAATCTCCCAGAATCCATGCGGCCGGAAGGACCATCCGGTCTCCCGAATGGGCCGCGAATCCACCGCGAAAACCTCCATTCAGATATTTGCCGATTCCCCCTTCCGGGGCCCCTCCGCGCGGTCCCGGCCGGGCCGACACCGATGGCTCGATCGGGGGATGCCGGAATCGGGAGAGCCGGAATCTGGGATGCCGGAATCTGGGATGCTGGAATCTGGGATGCTGGAATCTGGGATGCTGGAATCTGGGATGCCGGGATTGGCGGCACCGATTCCGGCGGAGCGGAAACGAGAGCGCCCCTCCGGTGCGAACACCGGAGGGGCGCCGTGCGTTGACCGCTAGGGTAACGACGCTTAGCGGGCGATCAGTAACACGCCGCGCGCGATCTCGGCTCCGACACGGAGCTCGTAGTGATAGACGCCGCTGGAGAGGTCCCCGGCCGGCAGCGTGAAGCGCTGCGATCCGGCCTCATGCTGGCCGAGCCAGAGATCCCGCGCCAGCGTGCCGTTCTCCTGGAACAGCCGGAGCGTTGCCTCGGCCGTCGTCGGCTGCACCCAGCGGATCTCCGTCGAGCTGGCGAACGGATTCGGGAAGTTCCCGATCAGCGTCAGCCCACGCGCTCCGGTGACCGCGGCGTCCATGCCGACCGACGAGGTCGAGGTCGCCTTGATCGTGAACGGAGCATCCGACTCGTCGCGACGGTTCATGTCGGCCGCGTCGGCGACCCGGACCAGGGCCGTGGTGATCGTCGTGGCGAAGTTCGGCACCGGCCAGGTGTAGCTCCCCGAGTTCGGGATCGGGCCCACCACCGGCTCCCAGTTCACGCCACCGTCGCGGGAGAAGAACACCCAGACGTTGACCACGTCGCTCGGGGCCGAGTAGGTGACCGTGTACGGCGTGCCGGCCGTCAGCGTCTCGCCGCCGTTCGGCGTCAGGACGGTGATCGGCTGCATGAGCTTCGACTGGATGCTGAAGACGGCGTCGGAGCGGTCGGTGGCCACGCCGGCCACGCTCGCCTGCACCATAACGTTGCCCGAGGGCTTGTCCGGCACCTGCCAGGTGTAGCGCATCGTTCCGGCCGGCACCGAGGCGATCGGCGTCCAGGCCTTGCCGCCGTCGACCGAGTAGCTCAGGTCGACCATCGCGCCGGCACCGGTGATGTCCTGCTCGTTCCAGGTGATCGCGATCGTCGAATCCACGCGCAGTGCCTCGCCGCCGTTCGGATAGATGATCGTGAGCTTCGGAGCCAGCAGACGGCTGACCGTGAAGTTCGCGTCCGACATGTCGCTGGTCGCCGAGGAGGCCACCTTCACCCGGTAGTTCGTTCCCTCGACGCTCGGAGCCTTCCAGGTGATCTGGGAGACGAGCGGCGAGACGTTCGACTGGATCGTGCTCCAGCTCGTGCCGCCGTCGGTCGAGTAGGAGATCGTCAGGCGATCGGTGATGTTCGCGCTCGTCCAGGAAACCGTGATGTCCTGGCCGATCGTGTACTTCTCACCGCCGTTCGGCGAGAGAACCTGGATGAACGGCACCTTCGGCTCGATGATCGAGAACACGCCGCTCTCGGCCACCGTGGCCCCGCCGACCTCCATCACCCGCACCTTCGCCTGCGTCGTCGTCACCGTCGGGACGATCCACCCGTAGCTCCCCTGCGAGGAGGGGACGTTCGAGGCGATCGTGGTCCAGCTGGCGCCGTTGTTCGAGCTGTAGAGCAGGTTCACCGCGTCGATGCGCGGAGCGCTCCAGGTGATCTGCGCCATGCTGCCGCGCGGGTACTCGTCGCCGGTCGCCGGCGAGTAGAGCACGATCGCCTTGGCCTCGCGGATCTCGAAGGCGCCGTCGGACATGTCGTTGATCGTCGGACGATCCTCGTCGCTGATGCGGACCATGCCGTTCTTGGTCGGCGTGGCCGTCGGCGTGAACTGGTAGCTGCCGAGCGAGGCGGGGATGCCGCTTCCGACCGTCTGCCACGTGTTGCCGCCGTTGGAGGAGTACTCCACCTTGACGCGCGTGGAGTTCTGCGAGGTCCAGTTGACCGTCACCGGCTGGTTCAGCTCGTACTTCTCGCCGCCGTTCGGCGCGGTGACCTTCAGGTCCGCCTTCAGGATCGAGAAGGCCACGTCCGACTGATCGGTGAAGCGCGGGCGCTCCACGTTCACCACGCGCACCAGCGCGGTGGTCGACGGCGTGTTCGGCACCGTCCAGTCGTAGCTGCCGAGGTAGGCCGGAATCCGGTGCGCGATCTCGCTCCAGGTGGCGCCGGCATCGGTCGAGTAGTTGAGCGTCACGTAATCGGTCGAGATCGACGACCAGGTGATCGTGTTCTTCTCGCCGACGAACAGGCGCTCGCCGCCGTTCGGCGTGTTGACCTGGACGCTCGGCGTCGGAAGGATCGTGAAGTACTGATCGGAGACATCACCGATCGTCGAGCCGATGAGCTTCACCCGCATCACCGCCGTCTGCGTGGTGACGCTCGGGATGATCCAGTCGAAGGAGTTGTTGGCCGGCAGGTTGTTCGACGTGATGTTCGTGGCGATCGGCAGCCAGTTGATGCCGCCGTCGATCGAGTAGTCGATCTGCGCCTTCAGCGTCGGCGGAACGAACTGCGAGCTCCAGCGGATCGACGTCGTGTCGCTGCCGATCAGGCGCTCGCCGCCGTTCGGAGCCATCAGCGTCACGATCGGGCGGACCAGCGAGAAGGTGCGGTCGCTCGTGTCGGCCTCGTACTGGTTCTTCATGCTGATCACGCGGAGCCTGGCCACGTTGGTGACCGTGTCCGGCGTGGTGAACGTGAAGCTGTTGGAGCCGGTCGAGGTCGGGCTCACCGAGCCGTAGGAGATCCAGGTGCCGCCGTTGTTGGTCGACAGCTCGATGCGGACTCCCATCGGACGGTTGGTCGTGTACTGGACCGTCAGCAGATAGCCGACGGTGAGCTGCTCGCCGCCGTTCGGGTAGCTGAGCACGATGCCGCCGCCGTTGAAGTCACCCTCGTCGGCGCCCATGTCCGGCGTGGCCGCGTCGCGCTGCTGCATGTCGAAGTCGTAGGCATAGCCGGCGTTGGCCCCCATGCCCTCACCCTTGAACACCGGGCGGGTGTCGATGTGGAGGTCGTGGTTCGGCGCGTCGACGTACGGCACGCTGCCGGAGGCGCTGCCGGCGTCCATGCCGGTGGCGCTCTGCCAGCCGGAGAGGGTGTTGTACGTGGTCGTGTAGTAACCGACGTAGCCGCCGGAGGCGGTCGAGAAGTAGTTGTTGTTGCTCTGCAGGGTACCGCTCATGCTCGGCACGTAGACCAGGTAGTCGCTGTAGCCGGAGTTGGTGCGGGTGTTCGACAGGATGTTGTTCCGCAGCGTCATCGACACGCTGCTGTAGGCGTTGTACACGTTGTAGGAGCTCGACGGCGTGCCGCTGGCGTTGATCGTGTTCTGCTCCACCTTCGTGGTCGACGAGTTGTAGCCGTAGATGTAGACGCCGTAGACGTAGGCGTTCGATCCTCCCAGGTCGATCATGTTGTTGGCCACCACCACCGTCGATCCGCTGTTCGGATAGTAGACCGAGATACCGTACATGCCGACGCCGTACGGATAGCCGCTGACCAGATCATAGACCTTGTTGTAGGCTATGGTGTCGTTGCTGCCGTAGGTGTAGTAGTAGTACACGCCATACATGCTGTAGCCGCTGGCGGTGTTGCTGGTCGAGGAGTTGTGGATCGTGTTGCCGTAGATCTTGACCTGGTTGTTGTAATAGCTGGCCACGATGCCGTAGCCGCTATTGACGTTGCCGAAGTTGACGATCTCGTTCCCCTGGATCAGGTTGGCCGTGTTCGGGTAGCTGTAGTCGCCGTAGGAGAACACCTGCTGCCCGGCGCGGAGCGTGCCGGTCGTGTCGCCGATGATGTTGTTCATCAGCGTGTTGTACGAGTTGGCGATGCCGACCGAGGTATTCGAGAAGACGATGTTGCCGTTGTTGCCGCTCGAATAGTAGGTGGTCGACGGGTTGTTCGAGAGCGCCTGAAGGTTCTTCACCACGTTGTAGGTGGCGCCGTTGATGAACCGGAAGGTCGGGCCGCTGCCGCTGTTGACCACCTTCATGTTGCGCGAGGTGGCGCTGGCTCCGTTGGATCCGTCGAAGGTGAAGTAATCACCCTGGTTGATGTCGACCAGCGGACCGGAG
Source organism: Bacteroidota bacterium (assembly GCA_048498995.1). Taxonomy (GTDB): domain Bacteria; phylum Bacteroidota; class Ignavibacteria; order OLB7; family OLB7; genus JBEHWX01. The sequence goes on along the minus strand of JBEHWX010000111.1, from coordinate 7,529 downwards.
CTGTTGCCGGACAGGATCACCGTGGCGCCGCTGGTCGGCTTGAAGGTGACGGTCCGGGAGGAGGAGATGCCCGGGGCGTTCGGGAGCACCAGCGGGAAGGTCTCGGTGCTGCCGTCGTAGGTGCCGCCGGAGATCAGGAAGGTCACCGACGAATCGCCGGCGGCCGTCGAGACGCCGAGCGCGCCCATGTCCTGGATGGCGGTGGTGAACGAGGTGTAGTTCCTCAGGCCGCTGCCGGAGCGGTTGATCGTGTAGGTGCCGGACAACGGCGACTTCACGTAGATCGTGCCGTAGACCGCGTCGTTGGCCGTGTCCTGATCGCCGGTGAGCTCGGTCCGCATCTCGATCGTGTAGGTGCCGCTGGTCAGCGCGGTGCTGCCGGAGACGTTGCCGCTGGCGTTGAAGTTCACCGCCTGCGTGGTCAGCCCCGGCAGCGTGGCGATCGTCTGCACGTCGTTGTAGACGATCGAGGTGCCGCTCCAGATCCGGAAGCGGACTGTCGCGTTCGTGCGGCTGTTGGTGCCGGTGTTGTAGATCATCCCGGAGGGGACGAAGCTGTTGCCGGCGCGCACCGTGCGCCCGTTCAGCGGGTTCAGGAAGCGGTCGGAGGCCATGTCGTCGTTGAGGACGCCGGTGAAGCTCCCCTCGTCGGCGCCGATATCCGGCGTGCTCGTGCTCCGGGTGTTGCCGTCGATGTCGGTGGTCACCGCCGAGAGCGCCGTGGCGCGTCCCTCGACCGGCGTGCGACGTCCGGTCTGGATGTGCAGGTTGCCGATATCCGGGTTGACGAACTGCGGAATGCCGCCGACGCTGTTGGCGTCGTTGGAGCCGGCCGACTGGAAGTTGGCCAGCGTGGTGCGGGTGCCGCTCAGGTAGCCGGTATAGTAGTTCGAGCCGGTGTTGACGTTGATCAGGTTGTTGTTCGACGTCCACCCGGTCGTCGAGCTGACGTACAGACCGTAGTTGGAGGCGGTGCCGCCGGTGCGCGTCGAATAGTAGATGTTGTTCTTGTGGTCGACCGTGAAGCTGCCGCTCTTGTAGAGCATGTAGGTCGAGTAATAGCTGTCGGCCACGCCGCCGGCGTAGAGGCTGTTGTAGTAGACGTTGTAGGTGCCGCTGCCGGAAATGTACATCAGGTACTGATAGGCCGGCCCGCTCTCGGTCAGCGAGATCATGTTGTTGCTGAACGTCGAGGTCTGCGTGGCCGACACATAGTTGTAGATGCCGTAGAGATACTCGTAGCCGTAGGTCGGCGTGCCGGCAAGCTTGTAGATCTTGTTGCCGTCGATCGTGTGATTGCCGGTGTTGGTGTAGTAATCGTAGATGTAGATACCATAGACGGAGTAATAGGGTGCTGCCTGCGTCAGGTGGATATCGTTGTTCTGAATCAGCGTCCCCTGCACATAGTAGTACATCGTGATGCCGGCGACGGTGTAGCTGGTACCCTTGCCGAAGTTCACGATGTCGTTGCCGATGATCTTGTTGCCGATGTTGTTGATGCCCGAGCCGGTGCCCGGGTTGTAGCCGGAGATCGTGACGGCGACGTTGCTGGCGTAGGTATAGCTCTGATCGCCGATCTGGTTGTTCTGCACCGTGTTCGAGTCGTTGCCGGAGGTCGACGAGGCGCAGCCGATGGCCACGATGCCGTCGCCGTAGGAAACGTACGCGTTGTAGTACTGCGAGGAGTAGTAGCTCGAGTACTGCGCATTGGCCTGCAGAACGCAGTTCTTGACCGTGTTCAGGTCGGCGTCGTTGTAGAGCAGGATCGCCGAGTTGTAGTTCGTCTCGGTCTGGCGGATCGTCATGTCACGGGTCGTGCCTCCGCTGGAGTTGGACCCGTCGATGATGTAGTACTTGCCGCCGGAGATGTTGAAGATGGCGCAACCGGAGCTGGTCGAACCGGAGATGGTGACCGTGGCGCCGCTGGCCGGCTTGAAGGTGACCGTGTTGCTGGCGCTCATGCCGGAGACGGCCGCCAGACGGTAGCCGGCCGACGGCGGCGTGTAGGTTCCGCTGTTGATGCGGAAGGTGACCGCGCCGCTGACGCCGCTCGACTGAAGCGCGGAGATCGCGCTCTCGATCGAGGAGTAGCTGGCGCCGGAGCCGCCGATCGTATACGTGCCGCTCATCTGCGCGCTTGCGCTGGAAACCAGTGCCACGAGCGCACCGATCGTTGCCAGAAGGTATGTCCACGCGGTCGCTCGCCGTCGTGGGACGGAGGGAAGAACAGTCGTCCGTCGTTGCATAGTTGCCACCTTGCAATTGGGATTATGAATGAGAGAACTGTGAGTCTTGGTCGGAAGGGGTGAGCGAAAAAAGTCGGGTTCTGCTCCGGTCGATGCTGGACATGGAAGAGTCCGCCGTCGGATCTGCTCCGACCGGAATACGGATTGCCTGTTCGTGCGTAGACATCGTCGCCACGATCATTCGGTCGAACGAATAGTCGCCTGCTCCGAACCAGGCGGCGTTGCCTCGGGTCCGGACGTTGATTGTGCTGAACAGGAGTGAGATGGGGACGTGCGACATCATGCTTCGCCGCGAGCGCCGCGCCGGAGCCGAGGCATCCGGACATGACGATCAATGGCGAAGGCGCCGTGAGCGGTATCGGCGGGTTCGACCAACACGAACACGCCGTCCAACAGCCGCTCGAAGTTCAGAGGCTGATGATGTCGAAGGGTCGATGAGCGCAGCGGGGTGCTGTTGCGTTCATGTCGGGATATCGTCGCCGATCGGCTTGGGGGGCCAGTGACGGACGATATGCTCGCCGGCGCGATGCCGGCCGAGAACGCTGAGGATTCATGGCCACGGCCGGACGGCCGGAATACTACCCCGCGCGGCGCCATGCGATGGCGACGGTGGGCATGATCCGAACGGAGGTCGATAACGAGAATCCGCTGAACGCAATGGGGTGGGATGCGGTTCAGTGCTTCGGGGGCGCGACGGGATCCAACATTCCCGGCGCGATCGGAGCGGGGTGATAATACTCTTTCCGTTACTCGGAATCAACAACGGGAAGAGCGATTTGCAAATTTCGAGAAATGATTGGTTACAGTCGTCGAGAAATCCACGATTCGGGAGGCTGGTGGCGTTTTCATCGGAGCGGCCGGCCGGGGCGCTCCGCTCGAGCGGAGCGCCCCGGGGACAGGCGTCGAAGAGAAGCGGAAGCTCTCCGGAAGCTCCTCCGCGAGAGCTTCGCGAGAGCTTTCGCGAGAGCCTTCGCGAGAGCTTTCGAGGAAGCTCCGGGCCGACGTCGACGCGGGCGGGAGATCCTTCGTGAGAGATGGCGCGGTGGAGCTCAGTTCAGCGCGTCGGCGAACATGAAGCTGTCCATTGTCCGGAACAGCGCCACCACCCGCCCCTCCAGCTGAAAGCTCTCCTGATCCTCGACGGCGATCGGACGGTAGTTCCGGTTGGCCGGCTCCAGAACGATCCGCCCGGCAATGTTGAAGTAGCGTTTGACGGTGACCTCGCCGTTGACCCTGGCCACGATGATCTCCCCGTTCCTGACCGCGCCGATCCTCCGCACCAGCACCATGTCGTTCTCGGCGATGCCGGCGTCGACCATCGAATCCCCCTCGACCCTGAGAAGGAACACCTCCTCGGAGCCGACCAGGCGGGTGTCGAGCATCATGCTGCCGGTGACGTTCCCGGTGGCCAGCAGCGGGGCGGCCGCGGCCTGCGCGCCGACGATCGGCACCGAGGTGGCCGGTGCCATGTCGTTCAGCCGGATGCCGCGGCTGCGTCCGTCGCGCCGGAGCGTGAGGCGCCCCTTGTTCTCCAGCGCCGTCAGGTGCTTGCGCACCGCGCTCTGATGGATCCGGAAGTGCTCCGCGATCTCGCGCTCGGTCGGCGGCTGCTGATGACGGTGGACGAAGTTCTCGATGAATTTCAGGACCGAAATCTGCCGCGGGGTAAGCTCGTGCATGAGGGATAATCGTCGTTGTCGAAGTTGTTGTCCCGGAGGCCCGATCGCCCGATCGCTCCGAGCGTCCCTAGGGGGAGCTCGGCGAGGGCTGGAGGGATGTGGCCATCCGGAGATCCGGCGTCGGCGTGCCCGGCGTCCGAAACAGGTGATCGGGTGAGTCCGGTCGTCCCCTGAACACCGTTGGACAAATCTATGTCTATGGCGAGATTGCGCAAAGAAGTTTGCCCCGTTCCGACCGCTCCGCGGGCCCCGCAGGTGGCCATCGCGCGGGTATCCCCGCCACGGGCATTCGCGCCACGGGTATTCCCGCCACGGATATTTCCGCCGCGGGCCCTCCCGCGCCGGAGCTCCGGGGAATCACCCCGACCGGCGGATCCTCCGGCGGGCACTCCCCTTAGTCGCTCCATGAGATATTCACGTCGCTCCCTCATTCTCCTCCTCCCCGTTCTGATGATGTCGTGCGCCACCGAATCGCGCCGGCCGGTCGATTCCTTCAGCGCCTTCAACATGCTCGGCGGCGCCTCGCGGGGGAACGATTTCACCGCGTTCGCTCCGGCGCCGGTCTCGTCGCTGAATCCCGACCGGTTCGATTCCCTGAAGGGGGGCTTCCTCGGGCCACCGCTGGTGCTCCCCGATGGACGGATGGCGGTGGTGGCCGGGGGCGGGAAGCTGGCGCTGATCCGCTACCGGACGCTCGAGCGGGTGATCCCCTTCGCCGAGGGGGACCTTCCGATGCCGGGACTGGCGGCCGATGCCGGCGGCAGGATCTACGCCGTCACCACCGGCGGCTCGCTTCGCGCGTTCGACTCCGCCGGCGGCCCCCTCTGGAGCCATCCGCTGGAACCGGCCGGAGCCTCCTCCGGCGTCTACTATGCTCCTCCGCTGGCCCTCGATCAGGGGGTGGTGGTCGGGAGCACGCGCGGGGCGCTGCGTCGCTTCGACGGCGCCGGGGCCCGGAGCTGGGAGATCGTCCGCGGCGCGGCCATCGGCCCGATGATCGCCGGCGATCCCGGGCTCGGACTCGTGGTGCCGGTCACCTTCAGCGATTACGCGAAAACCGACACGCTCCTGGCTGTCGACCCGGCCAATGGCCACGTTCGCTGGTCCCGCCCGGTCGACGGGGCCCGGATCCTCTACGGCCCGGTGATCGCCCGCGACATGATCCTCGTCGGCTGCGTCAGCCGCGATTCCATGGAGGATCGCCACCCCTTCGTCGCCGCCTTCGCCCCCGACGGTCGCCCCCTCTGGCGGACGCCGATCGGGGTGATGCCGCGCGGGATCTCGGTGGATGATCAGGGAAATGTCTACGTGGCCGGCAGCGGGGTGGGGCGGACCTTCATCGGCGGCGAGGTCCTCTCGCTCGACCGCGCCGGACGCTCCCGCTGGCGCGTGACGCTGGAATCCGGCGTGCCGGCCGCCCCGGTCATCACCAAGGAGTGGATCTACTTCGTCTCCCGCCGCGACGGGAGGACCGGACTTTTTACCTATGACCGCAACGGTCGCTTCGCCAAGTTTCTCGATCTGAGCCTCGTGCCCGACGTTCAGGCCCAGGGAACCATCTCCGCCGACGGCGTGCTGCTGTTCGCGGGGCTCGATCTGCCGGCGATCCTCAAGGGGGCCGGGGAAGGGAGCGGGCTTCCGTTCTGACCACCGGATATTCGATCGGCTCCTCCAGGCATCCGGGGCTTCGCGCGATCGGCGCGTGGCTCCGGGGCGTCATTCCTGGCATCTCCGCCCTCCGGAAGCGTATGTTTGCACCGGCTTTCCCCGGATAGCCCTCCCGCGCGCGATCAACACGTCATCAACATCATACTCAACTCAACTGTCGCGGCGCTCGCCGCGAAGGACTCACAGACCATGGCCGAACTCGATCGTATTGAAGAGCGTCTGAGCTCACTGGAGCGGAGCACCCGCCGTTATCGTCTCCTCTCGCTGGCCCTCGGGGCGATGCTCGGCGTCGTGATCACCGTTGCCGCCCTCCCGGGCCCGTCGGATATCGTCCGCGCGCGCCGCTTCGAGGTCGTCAACGACAAGGGGGCGCTCGTCTTCGTCGCCGACGGCGACGCCAGCGGCGGCCGCGTGGTGCTCCGTCGCAACGCCGGCAAGGGGGGCGTGAACCTCTTCACGAACGATCAGGGTGGCGCCATCGGTCTGCTCAACGCCGAGGACAAGCTCCTCGTCCGCCAGGGTGTGTCGGACAAGGGAGGTCTGATCGCGCTGACGAACAAGTCCGAGAAGCTGGTGGTGCTGGCCGCGGCCAACGACAGCACCGACGGTGCGGTGATCGTCTACAACCGGAACGGCCGGCCGATGTGGACCGCGCACTGAGCGCCTCGGCGATGAAGGCTCCGTGACGGAGGCTCCGCGACGGAGACTCGGTGGGTCGACATCGGATGATGCGCCGTCCCCGGGCTTCCGGGATGATCTCCGGCCGGAGGTCGGACAGATCGGGAAGACGGAGTATTGAACGTAAGAAGGGCCGCCCCGCGATCGCGGGGCGGCCCTTCTTCATGTACGAGTCGTTGTCATGCCGAGCGGCCGTGGGCCGCCTGGCGCGGGAGCATTAGCGGGAGCTTCCGTTCTCGCTGAGGCTCGGGACGGCCTGGCTCGGGGCGGCCTGGCTCGGGGCAACCTGGAGCTGCGGGGCCGTGTTCGGGTTCGGAGCCACGGTGTTGGTCGGGCGCTGCTGCGACGGCGTGGCGCTCGGCACCGTGCCGTTCGGCTCGGCGACGACCTGCGGGATCGCCATCGTGGCCGACTGGTTGAACACCTCCGGGTGGATGTACTGACCGCGCATCTCGCCGGTCTTCTCCACCTCGACCTGCACGCGGTGCTTCTCGGCCCACGCGTCGTGGCGCACGCCGGTCAGCAGCCAGGAGACCTTCATCCCCGGCTTGCCGCCGGCGATCTTGAAGTGGTTGTCGGAAACCTCCTCGGCAACGTAGAGCTCCGGGGCCGAGCCGCCGATCGGCGTCAGTTGGTAGCGGAAGTCGCTGTTGAGGGCGTCGAACCAGTCCGGCAGCTCGACAACGGCCTGGCCGTTGCCGTCGAGCTTCACCACGCCGTCATAGATGTTCTTCATCTCCGGGGACTCCACGAAGGAGTGATAGAGGATCTTGTTCTTCGGGTCCAGCGGATGATCGATCATGAACGTGCCGCCGCCCTTGGCCACGGTGCCCGAGACGGTCAGGTTGCCGTTGACCACCACGTTGCCGGTGAAGCGCGCGGCGTTGCCGGAGCTGTTGGTCACCACCTGGAGAGCGTCCGAGGTGTTGGCCGCGTTGACGTTCTCGAAGCGGCCGGCGGTGCCGGTGCCACCGGAGATGCCGGCCTGGCCGAGCACGCCGTAGCCGTTCTTGGTGTTGAAGCCACGGACGCCGTAGCCGGAGGAGTCGTTGCGACCGACGACGGCGCCGACGCCGTTGCCGCCACGGTTGCGGCCGACGACGGCCTCACCGAAGGTGTTGTCGCCGATGACGCCGGCGGCCGAGATCGAGGAGGTGATGCCCCAGACGGCGTTGCCGCCGGCGCTGGTGGCGAACACGCCCGGTCCGACGCCGGACTGGGTCACGTCGAGGCCACGTCCGCCGTTGGAGGCGTTCGA
>JBEHWX010000110.1:0-18401 GCA_048498995.1 Bacteroidota bacterium | reverse complement strand
CGAACCCGTCTCGTCGGCGAAGCGGTGGCGGACGGGCGGGCCGACCGGGGCGTGGTGTGGGGCTGGACCGGCACCGGCGTGGTGATGGGCTTCGCATGTTCGGCCCGCGCGGCGCCAGGGCCGCGGGTATCGATCGGTAGATCCCGGATCGGAGGTCCCGGATCGAGAGATCCCGGATCAGTAGATCTCGAGGTAGTTGTCCAGCTCCCACTGGGAGACCGAGATACGGTAGGCATCCCACTCGGCCATCTTCGCCTTGTAGAACTTCTCGAAGGTGAACTCGCCGAGCGCCTCGCGCACCACCTGGTTCTCCTTCAGCGACTCGAGCGCCTCCTGCAGGTTGCCGGCCACCGCGCCGATGCCCCGCTCCTCGATCTCGTGCGCCGTCATCTCGAAGATGTCGTCCTCGACCGGAGCCGGCGGGGTCATCTTCTTCTCGACGCCGTCCAGGCCGGTGGCCAGGAGCACGGCGAAGACCAGGTACGGATTGCTGGCCGGATCCGGGCAGCGGATCTCGACGCGCACCGCCTTCTCGCGGCCCGGCGTGTAGCGCGGCACGCGGATCAGCACCGAGCGGTTCTTCTGTCCCCACGCCACGTTCACCGGAGCCTCGTAGCCGACCACCAGACGCTTGTAGCTGTTGACCGTCGGGTTCAGGATCGCGTTGAGTGCCTTGATGTGGTGCATCTGGCCGGCGATGAAGTTCTGGGCGAAATCGCTCAGCGAGTAGATGCCGTCCTTGTCGAACATCATGTTCTTGCCGTCGGTCGTGAAGAGCGACTGGTGAACGTGCATGCCCGAGCCGTTGATGCCGGCGATCGGCTTCGGCATGAAGGTCGCGTGCAGGTTGTGGCGCTGGGCGATCGACTTGAGCGCGAAGCGGAGCGTCACCGCCGCGTCGGCACCGGTGAGGGCGTCGCAGTAGCGGAAGTCGATCTCGTGCTGCGCCATGGCCACCTCGTGATGCAGCGCCTCGACGTCGATGCCGAAGGCCTGCAGGGCGAAGGTCATCTCCTGGCGGATCTCGGTGGCCGCGTCGGAGGTCTGGTCGAAGTAGCCGGCCTCATCGTGCAGGATCGGTCCGAGCTTGCCGTCGGCGCCCCGCTTGAACAGGAAGAACTCGAGCTCCGGGCCGACGTTGAAGACGTAGCCGAGCTTCTTGGCGCGCTCGAGCTGGCGCTTCAGGATCCGGCGCGGATCCCCCTCGAACGGCTCGCCGTCCGGCATGAACACGTCGCAGATGATGCGGGCGCGGGTTCCGCTCGGGGAGCCGATCGTCCAGGGAATCACCGCGAAGGTATCCAGGTCCGGCTTCAGGAACATGTCGCTCTCATGAATCCGGGTGAAGCCCTCGATCGAGGATCCGTCGAACCAGACGTTCTGGTCGATCGCGTCCTCCAGCTTCCACACCGGAATCGTGACCGCCTTGAGCACACCGATGATATCGGTGAACTGGAGGTTGACGAACTGCACGTTCTTCTCGGCTGCGAGCTTGAGAACGTCCTCTTTGGTCATCGCCATGAGTTGTACTCCCTGCTGAAATACAATGATGAGTTATTGAGACAAACGCTATCGCGGTAATTCTCTAATTTTATCCCTTCTCCGCCGGAAGCGAGCCCCGCTTCCCCTCCCGCGCCGGCCGGTTCTCGCCGACGATCTCCTCGGCGTGCCCCAGCGGGAGCGCCAGCGTCTCCTTGTTGGTCGACAGCACCAGGCTCGTCCGCGTGCCGGTCACTCCGGGCCAGCGCTGGATCTCGGCCAGCAACTGCTCCAGCGTCGAGGTGTTCCGCGTCCTGATCTTCAACAGATGGGATGCGTCACCGGTGATCGCGTGGCACTCCATGACCTCCTCGTGCTCGACCACCCGCGCCAGAAACGTCGGGTAGTGCCGCGAGGAATCGACCCGCACGTGGATGAACGCCGTGATGTCCAGCGCCAGATGCTTCGGTGCAAGCTGCGCGGTGAACCCGACGATCACCCCCCGCTCCTCGAGCTTCCTGAGACGCTCGGCAACGGCGGGACTGGAAAGCTTCACCTGTTCGGCGAGCGCCCCGAGGGCCATCCGCCCGTTCCGCTGAAGTGCCCTCAGAATCTCGACATCGATCGGGTCGAGATCGGTTGATAGTCGCATTGGCCTTAATTCGTTAGGAGATGGGGCAAACATACGGAAGAAAATTAAGCGCGCTATCTCGCGACATACTTTTTATTAACTCCGTCCCCGGCCCCACGGGGACTGTTCATTCCCCGGCACACGACGATGATCGAACGCTATACCCGCCCCGAGATGGGGAGCATCTGGCAGGACGAGAACAAGTACAGGATCTGGCTGGAGATCGAGACCCTCGCCGTCGAGGCACAGGCCGAGCTCGGCGAGGTCCCGGTCGAGGCCGCGCGCGCCGTCAGGGAGCGGGGTAACTTCGACGTGGCCCGCGTTCTCGAGATCGAGGAGACCACCAAGCACGACGTGATCGCCTTCCTGACCAACGTCGCCGAATACGTCGGTGAGCCCTCCCGCTACGTTCACCTCGGCATGACCTCCTCCGACGTGCTCGACACCTGCCTGGCCGTGCAGCTCAAGCAGGCCGGCGAGATCCTGCTGCGCGACCTGGAGGCGCTGCGCGACGTGCTGGCCCGCCGTGCCCGCGAGTTCAAGTACACGATCATGATCGGACGCTCCCACGGCATCCACGCCGAGCCGATCACCTTCGGACTGAAGCTCGCCCTCTGGTACCAGGAAACGCTCCGGAACATCGAGCGGATGACGCGCGCCATCGACGTGATCGCCTACGGACAGATCTCCGGCGCCGTCGGCACCTTCGAGCACCTGAGCCCGAAGGTGGAGGAGTACGTCTGCGAGCACCTCGGCCTGAAGCCGGATCCGGTCACCACGCAGGTGATCCAGCGCGATCGCCACGCGGAGTTCATGGCCACGCTCGGCGTCATCGCCTCCACGCTCGATCAGTTCGCCACCGAGATCCGCCATCTCCAGCGCACCGAGGTGCTCGAGGCCGAGGAGTACTTCTCGGCCGGACAGAAGGGGAGCTCGGCGATGCCCCACAAGCGCAACCCGATCATCTCCGAGCGGATCTGCGGCATGGCCCGGATCATCCGCGCCAACGCCATCGCCGCCATGGAGAACGTCCCGCTCTGGCACGAGCGCGATATCAGCCACTCCTCGGTCGAGCGCGTGATCTGCCCCGATTCCACGATCGCCCTCGACTATATCCTCGACAAGATGACCTCCATGGTGGACAAGCTCCTGGTCTACCCGGAGAACATGATGAAGAACCTCTCGATCACCAGCGGCCTCCACTTCTCGCAGACCATTCTGCTGGAGCTGGCCAAGAAGGGGATGAGCCGCGAGGATGCCTATCGGATCGTACAGCGGAACGCGATGGAGGTCTGGAAGACCCGCGAGAACTTCGCCGACGTGCTCAAGCGCGACGCCGAGCTGACCGCGATCGTCCCGTCGGAGCGGATCGACGAGCTCTGCGATCTACAGAAGTCGATCAGGCACGTCGACTACATCTTCGAGCGCGCCGGCCTTGCCTGAGCCGCGCCGCGCTTCCGGCGGTGCCGCCACGTGGCGATCCGGTGCCGGGGCCTATCGTGATGGCCCGGACGGCGGCAAGCCACGGGGATCATCGGCCGGCCGGATGCCGTCATCGGCGATCGCTCGATCGACATCGCCGCGGTGAGCGATCTCCATTACGGAATCGAGATCGACCGTCCCGCCCGCGTTGAATCTTCAATCGTACATCCACATTCCGCGGAGCCGCATGGAGACCATCAGGGTACTCATTACCGGAGGGGGGAGCAGCGGACACGTGAGCCCCGCGCTCGCCGTGATCGAGGCGATCAAGGAGCTCGAGGCCCGTCCCGACACTCCCTGGCGCGTCGAGTTCCTCTATGTCGGGAGCAAGCGGGGAATAGAGCGGGGGCTGGCCGAGGCGCGCGGCATCCCGTTCGTCGGTATCGAGACCGGGAAGCTGCGCCGGTATTTCAGCGTCCGGAATTTCATCGATCCGCTCCGCGTGGTGGCCGGGTGCGCCGGCGCGCTCCGCGTGGTTGCGCGCTTCCGTCCGTCGGTGGTGCTGGCCACCGGAGGCTACGTGGCGGTGCCGCCGGTGATCGCCGCGGCGCTTTTGCGCGTGCCGGTGATGGTCCATGAGCAGACCACGGTGCTCGGTCTGGCCAACAGGATCTGCACGCGGTTCGCCACCCGCCTCGCGCTCAGCTTCGACGCCACGCTCAAGAAGATGCCGAAGTCGCTCCTGCTGAAGGCCTTCGTGGTCGGCAACCCGGTGCGTCCGGCGATCTTCGGCGGAAGCAGGGAGGAAGGGCTCCGGTTCGCCGGCTTCGATCCCGCCGAGGAGCTGCCGACGATCTACGTCACCGGCGGAAGCCTCGGGGCGCGGGTGCTCAACCGCGCGGTCGAGGACCGGCTGGCCGAGCTGCTGAAGGTCGCCAGGGTGATCCACCAGTGCGGCGAGCAGCCGGGTGCCAGGGAAAAGGATTTCGACCGGCTCACCGCCGCCGCCGCGAAGCTCCCGGCCGACCTTCGCCGGCGCTACTTCCTGGCCCCGTTCATCCGCGCCGAGATCAACCATGTCTACGCCGCCGCCGATCTGGTGGTCGGCCGCTCCGGCGCCAACACGGTGATCGAGAACTGCTCGCTCGGCAAGCCGGCGCTCTACATCCCGCTGGTGCCGACCAGCGGCGACGAGCAGACGAAGAACGCGATGATGTGCCAGCGGGTGGACGCGGCCGTGGTGGTGCCGCAGGCGGAGCTCGGCGGCGATCGGCTGGTCTCGGAGATCGCGGCGCTGCTGGCCGATCGGGCGCACCTGCGCGCGATGGGGGAAAACGCGCTCACGCTGGCCGCGCCGCACGCCGCGCACGACCTGGCGATCGCCACCATCTCCCTGGCCCGCGACGGCTGGAGCAACAAGCTTCGGAAGGGATATTGATCGGAGGGGAGTGGCATCGGATCGGCCGCGGGGAAAGCATATGCGTAGAATGAGAACGGGGATGATCGCATGCGGTCATCCCCGTTCGACGTTCGAAGCCCGGTGTTGCCGGCGCGTTGCATCCGTTCGATCATTCCGGATCGTTCAGAACGCTCCCCTTTGGGGAGATACTGTACATGCCGACATCCGGATCACTTCCGAATGGATTCCCCTCGACCGCGGTCACGATCAGGCGTGCTCTGTTGGTCCAAATGGTGAAATTCCGCAGGTATTCGCTGGCGCCGGAGATCGGACTATACGCCATGCGTTTCTTGCCGTCCGAGAGCTGGATCTTTTGCCAGACCAGTCCCTGATCGCTGGAGCGGTCGAAATAGAGGATATGCAGAAGCGAATCACCTTCGAGGTAACGGCGGAATCCGCACTCGACGAAGCCTTGTTTCCGTAGGGCGAACTGCACCTTTTCGAAACCGCTCGCCCAGATGTTTCTCCCCGCCTGATCGAATGCCACCACGAGGAGAGGACCGAAGCTGTATCCCTTCGGCCGCATTTCGTCCCGAACAAGCGTTGAGATGATATCGGATGATCTCCCATGCGATTCCTTGCTCCATTGCCCGTACCATGGGTCATGCCCCTCGTCGCGCGGGGCGAAGCGCATATCGAAATAGATCTGCTCGAGCATCACCAGTGTGCCTCCGTTCGGAGTCTGCACGATATCCCGGATCCGATAATTGTCGAGCACCCCGGAGGAAGAGTCGATGATGTCCGCTATCGTCGATGGCGAGGGGGCGTAGGATGCCAGGGTATCGATGGATCCTTTGTCCGGCGAGAACTTCACCAGATCGATCTCGGTGATTTCCTGAGTACCCGGAATCACGCCGGTGAAGGCGACAATCGCCTCATCCTGCTGGTTGGTTGTCAGGGTGATGTCGAGGCCGATCTCACGGGCCGCCGACCCATCGCGTCTGCGCGGCAGAACGAACGTTCGCTCTATGAGCGAACCGTCGCGTGGGTCATAGCGGCCCATCCAGAGAGAGTCGCTCGAGCGTCGCGCGGCCGAATAGATATAGCCGCGGCGTGAAGGCCAGATTCCGCTGGCCATGTCCTTGTCGGAACCGAGATGCGCGGGAATATCCAGTGCGCCGATGCGCCGGAAGCCGGAATCGAGAATCACTGCATGGAACGAGAGCGGTTTCTGCTCCGTGAGAGCGCCTGGATGAGCCGAATAGTCGCGCGCGAAGAGCAGCATATGGCTGCTGTCCGGTGAGAAGTAAACGGAGTAGGGTGCGCATCCCGTTTTGTGTTCGTTGCCAAGCCACATCACGTTGCCCGGAGCCCGGTCCAGCTCCCTGGTCTCCAGTCCCCTTCCCCCCTGGGGATCGAAGAGACGGAGCATGGCCACGACGCTATCCCCCTTGGTGTACCGGTTGTTGACCATGGCGATCCTGCCGTTCATGAGGGAGAGATTGGCCAGATACTCCTCGTCCTGAAACGTCAGTGGCTGGCGCCACTTCACGTTCATTGCGGTGTCGTTCAATTGCAGCTCGACCGTCGTGTCGTACCGTCGCAGCAGCACGAACTCGGAATCGGTGAGGCGGGCCATCGGCGAGATCATCTCGTACAGTGGCGTTCTCGCGTCTCCCTCGATCGGCGCGTCGATCGGGTAATGCGGGATCTCCTGCTGGATATGTTTCGTCGCCACGGTGAAGTGCTCGTCGTCCAAACGGACGGACATGCATCCTCCGCTGAGCACGGCCGCGATTGCCAGAAGCAGGAGCGACCCGATTGCGTGGTCTGGGCGTAGAGAGGGTATCATGTGCTGAAGTCGTGTGAGTTCCTGCCGGGCGGTTTCGCTCCGTGAAGCTCGCCGCGCCGATGTTGGAGGGGATAGAGGGGCGCCATCATGGCACGTCATAGCTCCGCCGTGTAGCTTAGGCACAGTGTGGGAGAACTGATCTCGACGTCGCCGACAAACGTATTGGATCCGGTGCGATTGCTGGCGTGATCGGTAATGGCGATTGGAGTGATCGTCTGGACATAGCGAAGCTTCAGCACGGCGCGTTCCCGGTAGATCGAACTGATCTCGATCGCAAGTACCGGTGCGCCGTAGAAGCTGTGAATCCGTGATCCGGTTTGGGTGGTCATGTCCACATAGCGAAAGCAGTAGCCAACGCCGAGGCCAAATCCGGGAGAGATATTGAGAGCGGGGCGACCATCGCCGCCATATTTGATCATCCCCAGCAGCGGAACGGCCGCGGAAAGGAAGGATCCTCGCTTGATCTCGCCGCCGACCTCCAGATTCGCCTGTGGGACGATCGAGACACGGTCACCTATCGGGAGCATACGCGCATACACTCCGAACGAGATCATGGGCAGCACTCCGCGGAGATCGACCGGAATCAGGTATCTGCCATGAACGTCGGACCATTCATTGCCGGTTACATGCGGGAACATCAGACCAAGGCCGTATTCGAGATGGAGGAACCGTTTCCCGAGAGGCTGCGCGGCCAGACCATGCGCAGATAGGCACAGCCCGACCAGAATGATCATAAGTCGGTACATGGTGAATGCGGTGCCTTCGGCCATTATGCCGCGTCGTGGATGTGGGAATCGGGCCAAGCGCGTTTTTGAACGCAGAGATGGCCGAACCAGGCAAGGCGTATCTCGGGACCATATCGTGACAAGGGGCAGGCCTACTGGAGAGTGCTCATGCATCGTGATGCGATGCATTCTATGGCGGCCCGCGCAGTTTGACCTTTGCGAGGGTGAGCCCGCGAAAATGCTCGTGAGCGCCACAATGTGCAACTCTTCCGGTCATAAATGTCGACGGGTAGTGCATGCTCGATGCAAGAGGTCCCCAACCCCCACGTACTTGACGTCGGGATCGGGGACGGATGTGCGAGGCGGACATGCATGAGCTCGGGATCGGCGTGCCTTCGCGTCCTCATTCCATTCAGAACCGCTGCACCCAGCTCAGCGAAAGGGTCACCGCCGTGAAATCCACGGTGCCGGTGAAGTCCGAGGTGAGCAGGCCGTCGTCCGGGGCCAGGACGATGCCGATCGGGAGCGTGCCGAGCAGACGAAGCTTCAGCGAGCTCGACTCCGACGGCGCGAAGGTCGCCTCCAGCGAGGCGGCCGGACCCTGCGTTCCGCAGAAGAGGAACTGGTGGTCGCCGATGGAGGTGCCGATCAGGAAGAACCGGTAGCCGATGCCGAGTCCGATGCCGAACCCGCTCGAATCGGCCAGGCTCGAGCCGAGGCCGTGGCGAAGCATCGCCATCAGCGGCACGTCGGCGTCGACCAGCACGGCGCGCGCGGCGGGGCTGTAGGCGGCGCCCAGGTTGATGCCGGGGGAGATGCCGGCCGTCGTGCCACCGCCGAGCTCGACCACCGGTGCGTAGAAGCTGTAGAGCGCCGAGATCCCGCCGTAGTGCGCGTCGATCGGGATGCTGTCGCCGTCGCGCTGGTCGATGTGCCACCCACTGATGTTGTAGTAGGAGAGGGCCGGGCCGCCGTCATAGCGGCGGATGTAGTCGCGAAGCGTCTGTGCCTGGGAGCGGATCGGAGCGCCGATGGCCAGGATGATGCCGAGCGCGCGCAAGAGCGCGACCAGCCGGGAGAGGGGGATGCGTTGCATGGGACGTCTCCTTTGGATCCCCGGCCGAAGGCCGCGAGCCGGAACGAATGCCGGAGGCCTCCGCGCTCCCGCCGGTGACCGGCCGACGGGTCGAGGATCGGGTGTCGGGTTGTGAGCGTCGCCACGCGTGTCTACTGCTCTGCTGTCGGGGATGAAGATAGATGCGCCGCCTCCGGGGTGGCAATGATGCACGGCGAATTACCCCGCCCCACGCGCGCATGCGCCTGTTGACGACGTGGACGTGGTAAGCATGAGGAGGAAGGAAGGGAATGAGGATGCGTGGGGCGAATCGCCAACGGTCGTGGAGGGACCCGTGGGTCCGAGCCCCTCCACGACGATTGCCGGCGCGATCCATCGGATCGCGATCAGTCAGAACTTGCTCAGGTCGCGCCCGAAGATCGCCGTCTTGATCCAGTCGAAGAGGACGAGGATCTTGTTCTTCATGCTGACCAGGCGGGTCAGATAGGCGCTGCGCCAGAACAGATAGGTCAGCGCGCCGCGCCAGTGGAGCTTGGCGCGCGGGATATCCGCCAGCGCCTTGCTCTCGCCGACATAGGCGAGCATGCCGAGGTTCTTGAATTTGAACGGGTCCGGCTTGCCGCCGCGGGCCATCCCGTGGAGCGCCTTGGCCAGATACTTCCCCTGCTGCATCGCCAGCTGCGCGGTCTGCGGCAGGTTGGCGCCGACCACCGTCCCGCAGTCGCCGAGGGCGTAGATCTCCTGATGCTCCGGGATGCGCAGGTACTCGTCGGTGAGCAGGCGGCCGTGATCCTTCGGCAGATCGAGCTTGGCCACCAGGCCGGTCGGCGCGTTGCCGGTGGACCAGACGATCAGCTCCGCCGGAATCACCTCGCCGCTCTTGAGCTTCAGAAACCCGTCGCCGACCTCGGCGACCGGGGAGCCGAGCTTCAGCTCGATTCCCTGGCGGGCGAAGTGCCGGACCGTATACTCGCGCAGATCCTCGTCGAAGGAGTTGAGGATGGTCTTGGCCGCTTCGTAGAGGGTGATGTTGATCGAGCCGACCAGCGATGGATAGCTCTTCTTCAGATCCTCCTCCAGCAGATCGTGGAGCTCGGCGGCGAACTCCACGCCGGTCGGGCCTCCGCCGACGATGATGAAGTTCAGCAGCCGCTCCCGCTCCTTCGGGTCGATGCCGGGAACGTCGGCGCGCTCGAGGCAGGAGACGATCCGCTCCCGGATGTTGCGCGCCTCGATCGCCTCCTTCAGGAAGAAGCTGTGCTCGCGCACTCCCGGGATGTTGAACGTGGCGTTCCAGGCGCCGACGGCCACCACCAGGAGATCGTACTGCTGCTGGAAGGTCACGCCCGGATCGGCCGAGCGGCAGTCGAGCGTCCGCGTGTCGAGGTCGATCGCAATGCATTCCCCCTGGATGAACTCGACTTTCCGGTTGACCTTCCGGATAGGCTCGATGATGCTCCGGAACTCGACGGTGCCGACCGTCGTGCTGGGGAGAAGGGGAGTGAAGAGGAAGTGGTTGCGCGGGCTGATCACCGTCACCTTGTAGGCGTCGGCGTCGAGCTTTTTCAGAAGGCTCACGGCGGCGAAACCGGAGCCGAGAATCACGAGACGTTTTCGCTCGTTCAATGAATTTCTCCTTCGAGTACTTCCTGTCGAACGTGTGCGAACGGGAGAAACTTACGTATTCCCGGGCGTCGTCTGGAGCACGCAACTCCCGCGCCGATCACGTTTCTCAATTTCTTACAAGCGTGGCCCGCCATCCTTTCATTCCACGCGCCATTCACCTATTATCCGTGGCACGTTCGGCCCCGATCACAAACACGCCCCGGGCCGCCGACGCTCCGCCATCGATCGAATCCTCGCCGACATGCCAGCCAGCGACGTCATCGTCATCATCTACACGACCTTGTACAGGAAGGGAGGCCGCCAGTTTCCCGTCGTGGCCCGGACGCTCGCGCTCGAACGGAGCGAAAACGGCTTCGCCGGAGAGATCATCGTGCGGGCGGTCGAGAGCAAGCGGGACGTGCTGCGCGTGATCTCCGAGGTCGCGACCTCCGGACGCCTGATCGCCGAGCTGCATTTCGTCGGGCATTCCGGCATGTATGGTCCGATGTTCGGCACGGTCGCCTTTCCGGAGCAGTTCAGCCCGTACGAATGGGAGACGATGACGATCCCCTTCGCCCCCGATGCCAACGCCTTCTTCCACTGCTGCCGCTCCGCCCGCTGGTTCGCTCCGTTCTTCGCCCGGACATTCGGCGTGAAGGCCGGCGGCTTCTTCTGGTACACGACCTTCTCGTTGAGCCGCGAGCGCTACCGATGGGCCGGATCGGGTGACGCGATGCCGCGGCTCTACACCATCGGCTGCAAGGGGAGGAAATCGCACGGGCCGGCGGCCTCTCTCCTGAAGCTCGCGGGGCTTATGCCGGCCGAGCCGATGAAGATCTTCGAGCCGCTGCCGCCCACCGGCGATCCGACATACGATCGCGTGGCCGATCTCTACGACGTGGCCTTCGCCGACATCACGGTGCGACGCGACGAATGGGACTGGCTCGCGCGGCATCTTCCCGACCGGCGCGATCTGGCGGTGCTCGATATCGGCTGCGGCAACGGCGCGCTGCTCCACGCGCTGGCCCCGAGGATCGCGCGCGGCGCGGGCGTCGACGAATCGGCCGCCATCCTGCAACGGGCCCGGGAGCGGAACGCCGGGCACCCGTCGCTGGAATTCCACCGGGTCGACTCTCCGCTGCTCCCCTTTCCCGACGCCACCTTCGATGTGGTGATCTCGCTGATGTCCTTCCGCTATCTCGACTGGGACCCGCTGTTGAAGGAGGTGAAGCGCGTGACGAAGCCGGGAGGGCGGCTCCTGATCGTCGACATGGTCACGGTGCCGGTCAAGGCGCGGGAATACCCGGCGATGGCGCGCGACACGCTCCGCGCCCGGCTTCAGCGCACGACCAACGGGGAGTTCCAGCGGAGCCTGCGCCGGCTGGTGGAGCATCCCGACTGGAAGAAGATGCTGGAATACAATCCGATCCGTTCCGAGCACGAGATGAAGTGGTATCTGGAGAGCCGCTTCCCCGGCCGCGCGATGGAAGTGCTCAACCTCGGCCGGAGCGCGCGCATCGTCGCGTTCGACTCCGGGCCGGTGGAGCGGGGCGTGGAGGCACACCTCACCTATCCTTGAGCGATGAACCAGGCTCCTTCTCTCGGCATGATCGACTGGGGAATCGGCGGCGTCGGGATCGCGCGGCTGGTGAAGTCGCGTCTCGGCGACGTGCCGGTGCTCTACCTCTCCGATACCGGCGCCACGCCGTACGGCCGGATGTCGCGCGCCGAGCTGACCGCCCGGCTCGACGCCGCTATCGCGTTTCTGCAAGCGCGGGGCGCCACGCATCTGATCCTCGGCTGCAACGCGGCGAGCACCGTGCTCCCCTATCTGGGCGATCACGGTCTGCCGGTCGAGGGGGTGATCGAGAGCGCCGCGCGGGCCCTCGCGCGGCTGAGTCCGACGCGCCCCGCGCTGATCGGTGGCAGGCGGACGGTCGTCTCCGGGGTCTACCGTCGGGCGCTCGGCGAGCACGGCCTGAGCGTGCGGCAGCGGATAGCGCAGCCCCTGTCCGGGATGATCGAGCGGGGGGACGTCTCCTCCGACGCGCTCGTCCGCGCCTGCCGGGACATTCTGGCGCCGATACGGAGCTGCTCCCATCTGCTGCTGGCCTGCACCCATTATCCGGCGATCACGCCGGTGCTCCGGAGCTGCCTCTCCGAGGGGACGGTGATCGTCGATCCGGCCGAGGAGCTGGTGGGGACCATCGCCCGCTGGAATCCGCCGACGGGCGGCGAGGACCGGTTCCTCACCACGGGGGATCCCGACGGCATGCGGCGCGCGGCGCTGGCGGCGTTCGGGTATCGCATCGCCGCCGCCGAGCGCGTGACCTTCTGAGTAGCGCGCGGCCACATCCACGAACCCGCCGGCGGCATCTCACACTGAGACACTACCCGGGCACCGTCAATCTTTCAGCTTACCCTCGGAAGGATTAACTTTCGCGCTTTCCGAACGTGTCGTCTCCCCGAGTGGCCGGCGGCGCTCCGCCGTCGGTCGGTCCCTCGTCGCTTCCGGATGATCCCATCCGGATGAGCGCCGGGAGTCTCGACACGCCAACCGATTCTTCTTCTATGAAGCATATCATATTCACGGTCGTCTTTCTGGCCGCCATGGTGGGGATCTTCTGGAACCTCAAGCGGCTGTATACATATCTCACGGTCGGCAAGCCGGAGAACCGGTTCAGCCACGCCTGGGAGCGGGTGAAGAACGTCCTGGTGATCGCGATCGGCCAGTCGAAGATGATGCGCGATCCGGTGGCCGGCGCCGTGCACGCGGCCATCTTCTGGGGCTTCCTGGTGCTGCTGGCCGCGGTGATCGAGTCGGTGATCGAGGGGATCATCCCCGGCGGCAACATCGCCTGGCTCGGGCCGATCTACTCGCTGATCACCATCTCGCAGGATATCTTCTGCGTCCTCGTGCTCGTCGGCGTTCTCTGGTCGTTCTATCGCCGCTACATCCAGCGGGTGCGCCGTCTTCAGGGGGATCGCGCCGAGAAGATGGACGCCACGCTCATCCTGGTGCTGATCGGCGTGATCGTCTCCTCGCTGCTGGTGACCAACGCCGCGCGTCTGCCGGCCGGCCACGACTTCGACTGGGCGGTCCGCCCGATCGGCGCGCTGATCCGTCCTCTCTTCTCGGATGCGTCCACGGCCCAGGTGGTCTTCGAGACCGCGTGGTGGCTTCATATCCTGACGATCCTCGGGTTCACGAACTACCTGCCGTTCTCGAAGCACCTGCACGTGATCACCTCGATCCCGAACGTCTACTTCGCCAGCCTCACGCGGGTCAACAAGCTGAAGAAGATCGATTTCGAGGAGGAGGGGCTCGAGAAGTTCGGCGTGACCGACATCGAGGACTTCACCTGGAAGCAGCTTCTCGACGGCATGACCTGCACCCACTGCGGCCGATGCACGTCGGTCTGTCCGGCCAACACCACCGGCAAGGTTCTCGACCCGCGCCAGGTGATCATCCAGGTGCATCATCGCACGATGGACAAGGCGCCGTACCTGGTCGGCGAGCACGAGCCGGCCACCCTCGGCGAGGGAACGGCGACGAACGCCGGGCTTGTGGAGGCCGAGAACGTGGGGGTGATGGAGAAGCGGATGATCGGCGACTACGTGCCGGTGGAGGCGCTCTGGCAGTGCACCACCTGCATGGCCTGCGTGCAGGAGTGCCCGGTGATGATCGAGCACGTGCCGGCGATCGTGGACATGCGCCGCTCGCTGGTGATGATGGAGGCGAACTTCCCGCCGGAAGTGCAGCCGGCCTTCCAGAACATGGAGAACAACTTCACCCCCTGGGCCTTCTCCGCCGCCGAGCGCGCCGACTGGGCCGAGGGATCGAAC
The DNA here is from genome assembly GCA_048498995.1 of Bacteroidota bacterium. Classification (GTDB taxonomy): domain Bacteria; phylum Bacteroidota; class Ignavibacteria; order OLB7; family OLB7; genus JBEHWX01. The sequence goes on along the minus strand of JBEHWX010000110.1, from coordinate 4,367 downwards.
GTGAAGATGATGGCCGACGCCACCGAGGAGGAGCGCGAGGAGCTCGACGTCCTCTTCTGGGTCGGATGCGCCGGCAGCTATGACGACCGCTACAAGAAGGTGACCCGCACGTTCGCCGAGCTGATGGATATCGCCGGCGTGAAGTTCCGGATCCTCGGCACCGAAGAGAAGTGCACGGGCGATCCCGCCCGCCGCATGGGGAACGAGTACCTGGCGCAGATGCTGATCCAGATGAACGTGGAGACCCTCAACGGCTACAACGTTCAGAAGATCGTCACCACCTGCCCGCACTGCTTCAACACGCTGTTGAACGAGTACCCGGATTTCGGCGGCAAGTACGAGGTGGTGCATCACACCGCCTTCATCGACTCGCTGGTGAAGTCCGGCCGCATCAAGGGGATGTCCGCGATGCAGGAGAAGGTGACCTATCACGACAGCTGCTACATCGGCCGCTACAACAACATCTACGAGGAGCCGCGCGCCCTGCTGACCGATATCCCCGGCCTGAACGTGATCGAGATGGACCGGAACAAGAGCCGCGGCTTCTGCTGCGGCGCCGGCGGCGGCCAGATGTTCATGGAGGAGACCGAGGGGAAGCGCGTCAACATCGAGCGGACGCAGGAGGCCCTGGCCACCGGCGCCGACACGATCGCCACCGCCTGCCCGTTCTGCATGACGATGATGAACGACGGCGTGAAGTCCGAGCATCCCGAGGGGGATGTGAGGGTGCGCGACGTGGCGGAGATCCTGCTCGAAGCCGTCAAGGGAACCAACGGACGGGACGCGATCCCGGCCTGATCCTCCGCCCCCTCGCGCGTGAGCGGAGGGGCATCGACGGAATGACCATGATGATCGATACGCAAGCGCCCGCCGGGAATCGTTCCCGGCGGGCGCTTGCCGTTCATGGCGCCAGGCATCGCGCCCGCGGATGCGATGCGGATATCAATCGGTGTCGATCAGGGGCGTCGCGCGGCCAGGCGAGCCGCCACAAGCGGAAGGGCACTCACGAAGCCGGAGGGCGGCCACGGGAGGCCGACCCCACGGGAGAGCCTGGGATCGCAGATGATCGAGATCAGGGATGATCGAGATCTCGCGTCAGCGGGAGACCCTGTCCGCGGGAATGGGGAGCGCCTCGCGGACGATCCGGTCGATGCGGCGCAGCAGGAGCGGGATCTCCGCGCGTCCGCGATTGCTGTCGTCGACGGCGCAGATGGTAATGCAGACCATCTCCAGATCGGGCACCACGCAGACGAGCTGGCCGCCGTAGCCGACGGCGCAGTACATCCGGTGCCCACCTCCGCGGCGGCGCCACCAGTAGTAGCCGTAGCCCTCCACGCCGGGAATCGTCCACCGGCTGGCGATCGCCACCTGCCTCTTCGTCGACTCCTCCACCCACGCCGCCGGCAGCACCTGGCGGCTCCCGACGCGGCCCTGCTTCAGGTAGAGATCGCCGAAGCGGACCAGATCCTCCGCGGTGAAATACATCAGCGAGCCTCCCAGATACCGTCCCATCGGATCGACGTCCCACCGGCGGAGTCTGATGCCGGCCGGCGCGAAGAGGGCACTGTCGGCGAAGGCGCGGAGATCGGTTCCGACCAGCCGGGCCAGCGCCACCGCGAAGAGATGCGCCTCGGCGCTCGAGTAGTTGAAGGTGTCGCCGGGGGCGTACTCGAACGGGAGATCCAGATAGAAGCGGGCCGGATCGGACGACCACGCCTGCGCCCCGGCCACGTCGCTGCTGTCGTTCCAGCCGATGCCGTCGCGCATCGTCAGAAGATGGCGGAGCGTGATCGCGTGGCGGAGGGAATCGGCTTCCCGCAGCTCGTCATCCGGCTCCCGCTCCCGCCGCGAGATGCGCGAGCCGCCATACTCCGGGAGGATCGTGAGCACCGGCCGGTCGAGATCTCCCAGAAGGCCACGGGCCTCGGCCGCGCCCGCGATCGCCGAGAGGACGCTCTTGGTCACCGACATCACCGGAAAGGCGCTGTCCCGCGCGGCGCCGTGGACGTAGCCCTCATGCACCAGCGCGTCCCGCCGCCACACCAGGAGCGCGCGGAGCGAGGGAACCTGGCGCGCCGCGTCCGAGGCCGCCGCCCGGAGGCGCGCGCTCCGGAAGCCTCGCAGCTCCGGCGTGGCGCGCGGCAGCGTGGGAGCCGGCTGCGCCAGCGCGGCAAGGGGAAGGAGGAAGAGGAGCGCAAGAACGAAGCGCGCAATGACGAAGCGCGCAAGGACGAAGCGCGAGCGATGTCGGGGCATGTCTGCGACGAGTGGAAGGGAATGGCGCGATGCGGCGGATGAGCCCGGGAGCCATCGTGAGCTCCCCGCCGGCATCACTCCACCTGGAACACGTAGTAGGCCACCGAGATCGCGGTGAGCACCCAGAGGCCGGGATGGACCTCCCGGACGCGGCCGGTGACGAGCTTGAAGAGAGGATAGAGGATGAACCCAGCGGTCATGCCGATGCCGATGTGATAGGTGAAGCACATCAGCGCGATCGTCAGAAACGCGGGGAGATATTCCGTGGGATCATCGAAGTCGATGTGTCGGATCGGCTCGAGCATCATCGAGCCGACGATGATCAGCGACGGGCCGTAGGCGTGCGGCGGCACGAGCGTGAGGAACGGGGCGAAGAAGAGGGAGCAGAGGAAGAGGAGCGCCACCACGAGCGCGGTGAACCCGGTCTTTCCGCCGGCGGCGATGCCGGCCGCGGACTCCAGATACGCGCCGGCCGAGGTGGTTCCGAGCAGCCCCGCCGCCGTTGTCGCCACCGCGTCGGCGAGCATCGGGCGCCCCACGTCGGGCAGGTTCCCCTCGGCGTCAAGCAGGTCGGCGCGCGAGGCGAGCGCGATCAGCGTTCCCATCGTGTCGAGGAAATCCATCACGAAGATCGCCAGGATCACCGGGATGAAGTCCATGCTGAGCGCGCCGCGGATATCGAGCTTCATGAAGATCGGCGCCAGGCTCGGCGGCATGCTCACGATCGCCGACGGAGGCTGCGTAACGCCGAGGAGCATCGACAGAAGGGTGGTGGCGAGGATGCCGATCAGGATGCCGCCGGGCACCTTCCGGATCATCAGGATCGCCGTCAGCACCAGCCCGAGCACGGCCAGCAGCACTTTCGGATCGCCGAGGCGCCCCACGTGCACCGGCGCGCCGGGAACGCCCACCACCACCAGCCCGGTCTGGTTCAGGCCGATGAAGGTGAGGAACAGCCCGATGCCGACCACGAACGCCCGCTTCAGCGACATCGGAATCCCCTCGGTGAGCCATCCCCTGATCCGGAGCACGGTCAGCAGAATGAACGCGCACCCTCCCAGAAACACGGCGCCGAGCGCGGTCTGCCAGGGAAAGCCGAGGAGCTTCACGACGGTGAAGGCGATGAACGCGTTGGCCCCCATGTACGGCGCCACCGCGAACGGACGCCGCGCCCAGAAGGCCATCATCAGCGTCCCGATCGCCGCCACCAGGATCGTCGCGGTCATCGACGCGCCGTCCGGAATCCCCGCGCTCTCCAGGATCGCGGGGTTCACCACGATGATGTAGGACATCGTGAAGAACGTGGTGAGCCCGGCCAGAACCTCCGTCCGGAAGCTGGTGCCGTGTCGCTCGAAGTCGAAGAAGCGCCTCATGATCTCCCCATCGATGATGATCGCGATCCTCCTTCAACACGCCCGCCACCATGCGCGAGCCGGTGTCGGTGCAAGCCGGTATCCGGCGCGAGCCGGTCTGGGCGCGGGCCGGTCTGGGCACGTGTCGACTCAGCGGACGATGACGAGCCGTTGCGTGGCGACCGCCTCGCCCACGCGCAGGCGGACGAAGTAGAGCCCGTCGGGAAGCCCCGCCAGATCCACCGGGCGCGCGTGCTCTCCGGGCGGAAGCGCGCCGTCGATCAGGCTGGCGACCCGGCGTCCGAGACGGTCCACAAGATCGAGGGTGGCATGGCCGCCGCGCGCGAGCGCGAACCGGACCGTGGCGCCGGCGGTCGCGGGGTTCGGCGAGGGCTCGTCGAGCCGGAGCGCGGTCGAGGCCTGCTCGAGCTCCACGCCGGCCGATGTCGACCTGATGCTCCGGAAGACGCCGGAGCCGGCGGTGCCGGCGTAGAGAAACCCGGCCGAGTCGATCGCGATCGAGGTGACGCGCAGGTTGCCGAGCCCGTCGTTGACCGGCGCCCAGGAGGCGCCCCGGTTCACCGAGCGATAGACCCCCTCGCCGTCGGCGTAGGCATAGAGCTCTCCCTTCCGGTTGCCGACGATCGCGCCGAAGCGCTTCCTCGCGAAGAAGGCCGTCCTGATCAAGCTGGATGGTCAACTCCTGGATCTGGACCGGCCATTGGAAGAGGGGGGAGCATTGGAAATTCTGACGCGCGA
>JBEHWX010000109.1:0-18471 GCA_048498995.1 Bacteroidota bacterium | reverse complement strand
AGCCGGATGGGATTCAGAGCCGGATGGGATTCAGAGCCGGATGGGATTCAGAGCCGGATGGGATTCAGAGCCGGATGGGATTCAGAGCCGGATGGGATTGAGAGCCGGATGGGATTGAGAGCCGGATGGGATTGAGATGTACGGGCGTTCAATTGAACGCCCGTACAAGCTTTCCGCTCTCAGGCAGATCAGATCAAGCTTTCCGCTCTCAGGCAGATCAGATCAAGCTTTCCGCTTTCAGGCAGATCAGATCAAGCTTTCAGTCTGAGAGGATGGGCGGCGGCATAGCTCTCGACAAGCCGAATGAGTCTCGGAAGAATATCTCGGCATGCCGGCGCGCGCGGCGGAGCATCAGGGCTCCGGATATCCGATACTCCTCAACTGCCCCTGCTCCAGATGCCAGCGGCGGGCATCGGGGAAGACCTCCAGCGCGCGGGAGGGATCGTGCGTCGCGATGAGGAACAGCCGCTCCGGCGTGCGACGCCGCGCCAGGTAGCGGAAGATCTCGATTGCCGTCGCCGCGTCGAGATCTCCGGTCGGCTCGTCGGCGAGGACGATCGCCGGCTCGTTCGAGAGGGCGCGCGCCACGCCGATCCGCTGCGCCTCGCCGGCCGAGAGCTGATGCGGCATCGACGAGCGCAGATGGCTCAGCCCGATCTCGTTCAGCACCGAGAGCGCCGTGCGGGTGATCTCCTTCGAGGAGCCCTTCTGAATCGAGAGCGCGAAGCGGATGTTGTCGTACACGCTCCGGTCGTCCAGCAGCTTGTCGTCCTGAAAGATCAGCCCCATTCTCCGCCTGAGCCTCGGCAGCTTCCGCGCCGCCAGCTTCCTGAGCCCCACGCCGTCGATGGCAACGTCCCCCGACTCGATCGGAAGGTCGCCGTAGAGGGCGCGGATCAGCGTGGTTTTCCCGGAGCCGGTCTCTCCGGTCAGGATCACCACGTCGCCGGGGCGTATCTCCAGCGTGGCATTGCGCACCACGGGAAGTCCGCGATGTGTCAGTGTGAGGTTCTTGAGCTCGATCATGCTCTCGCGATACGGTAAGGGCGTCCACGGATGGCGGCCGACCTCAGGCGTCGGCCCTGCGGCGATACCCGATGCCCGCCTGGCGGGCGATAACGGTTCGCAGCATCGTGTACCAGATCTCCGCGGGAAAATAGTATTCGGCGCCGTCGATGCCGAACAGCAGTCGCGCTCCGTCGTCGCGCAGCTCGATCGGAGCCAGCCAGTCGATGCGTCGCTCGATCTCGTACAGAGTGTCGAGCGTGACAGTGATCGGAGTCGTCATGTCGATCATCTCCTATCTCACCCGTATCCCGTTGATTGCCGGTCATGCCGACATCCATGGAACGGATCGAGGGGCGCTCCGGTTAGAAGAGCCCCACGGAGATGATGATACGACGCGCTTCATCCGCTCCGAGAATACATCAGTATCCTCGCACGTCCGGCGATCGGCCGCGAGAGTCGCTCGCCTCGGTCAGGCGCGCGACGCGCGGCGGCGCGCGATCGCCACGGCCGCTTCCACCGCCTCCACCGTGCTCCGCGCCTCGGCGATGCCACGTCCGGCGATCGCGTAGGCGGTGCCGTGGTCCGGCGATGTTCTGACGATCGGAAGGTTCGCGGTGAAGTTCACCCCGGCGCCGCGCGCGTACAGCTTCAGCGGGATCAGACCCTGGTCGTGATACATCGCCAGCACCGCGCCATGCTCCCCCGGCACGAAGCGGGCGAAGAAGCCATCGGCGGGGAAGGGCCCTCGCGCGTCGATTCCCTCGGCGCGCGCCTGCTCCAGCGCCGGCGCTATCGCCTCGATCTCCTCGCTCCCGATCTCCCCGGATTCTCCCGCGTGCGGGTTCAGCCCCAGCACCGCGATCGACCGCCGCTGGCCGCCGAAATCGCGCACGAGCATGCGGTGCACCTGTCGAAGCCGCTCGGCCACCAGCTCCCGCGTGATCATCGACGGCACCCGCGCGAGCGGCACGTGGATCGTCACCAGGGCAACGCGCAGCCCCTCGGTCATCAGCACCATCAGCGGCGTTCCCCCGGTGATCGAGGCAATCATCTCCGTGTGTCCCGGAAAGTCGTGGCCGCCGAGATGGATCGCGTGCTTGGAGATCGGCATCGTCACCATCGCCGCCACCTCGCCACCGGCGGCCATCCGCGCCGCGTGGACGATCGCGTCGCCGGCGAGCCGTCCGATCGCGGCTTCCTCGTGGCCGAGCGCGAGGCGCGCGTCGGATGCGATCTCGACGATCGGCACCGGAGCGCCGGAAACGACGAGCTCCTCCTCGCCGACGGAGATGCCGTCGAGCGGGAGGAGCTTCAGATAGTCGCGAAGGATCCGCCGGTTGCCGATGACGACCGGCGCGCAGATGGCGCGCACGGCCGGATCGGCGAGCGCCTTGAAGAGCACTTCCGGTCCGATCCCGTTGGCGTCGCCGATCGTGAAGGCGACGCGCGGAAGGGAAGCGGCGTCATCGCCGGGATGCGATCCGCTCCGGCTCATGTTCCGGCGACGGCGGTTTCGATGGCGGCGAAATCCTCGGCCATGAACTCCTTGGCCATGGCCACGTCCTCGATGCTGCCGCAGACGAGCGGGCAGCGCTGGTGGAGCGTGGTCGGCACCATCTCCAGCACCCGGTCGCGTCCGTCGATGGCGGCGCCGCCGGCCTGCTCGACGATCATCCCGAGCGGATTGACCTCGTACATCAGCCGGAGCTTGCCGTTGGTCGCCTTCTTGTCGGCCGGGTAGAGGAAGATGCCGCCGTAGAGGAGAGTGCGATGGATGTCGGCCACGGCGGTGCCGATGTAGCGGAGGCCGTAGGGGCGTCCATCCTCCGGATTCTCCTTCTTCAGGTGCTCGATGTAGCGCTTGGTGCCGGGGAGCCAGCAGGCGCTGTTCCCCTCGTTGATCGAGTAGATCCGGCCCCGCTTCGGGATCTGGACGCGGGCGCTGGAGAGGAGGAACTCGCCGATCGTCGGGTCGAGCGTGAAGATGTCCACGCCGTCGCCGGTGGTATAGGCGAAGACGGTGCTGGAGCCGTAGAGGGCGTAGCCGGCGGCCACCTGCTTGTAGCCGGGCTGGACCAGATCCTCCATGCAGCCGTCGGTGCCGTCGTCGGCGCTGGTGCGGCGGAGGATCGAGAAGATGGTGCCGATCGGCGCGTTGACGTCGATGTTCGTCGATCCGTCGAGCGGATCGAACAGCAGAACGTAGGAGCCCTTCTCGGCGCTCTCGGGGATCGGGATCAGCCCCTCGGATTCCTCGGAGGCCATCGCGCAGAGGTGCCCGCCATAGCGCATCGTCCGGACGATGATCTCGTTGGCGAACAGATCGAGCTTCTTCACCTGCTCTCCGTGGACGTTCTCGCTGCCGGCCAGGCCGAGGATATCGGCGAGGCCCGCGCGGCGGACTTCACGGGAGACGACCTTGACGGCCACGGTGAGATCGCGCAACAGGCGGCTGAAGGCGCCGGTGGCGCGGTGGTGGATATGCTGCTGATCGGCGATATGGCGCTCGATCGTGATGAGCTTCGGGAAAGAGGGCATCGTGCGTCGTGAGAAAGTGAGTTCGCTCCGGCCGCGTCGTCACCGCCGGAATCGTGCATGTGAAGGAGGTTGTTTTGGGAGGATCGTGACGACGGGATTCGGGACGATCGACCGGATCGGCGGGCGGGAAGGACGCCGTATCGAGGGAATATTCCGCAACTATCCTGCCTCGTGGGAGCACGGGGCGCTTCGCTGGCGATTTGTTACCGACGGCCCTTCGTTGACGAATGTTCGTTGACGAACGTTCGCGGACGGCGGGTCTCGACCTACGATTCGATATCCTTCGGAGGATGGATCGTCAGCACCGGGCAGGGGCACTCGCGCACCACCAGTTCGGCGGTCGAGCCGAAGAACAGATGCTGAAGTCCGGTGCGGCCATGCGTGGCGATCACCACCAGGTCGATACCGTTATCGCGCGCGTAGTCGATGATGCCGGTGCTGGCCCGGCCGTAGGTGACGGCGGTCACCGTGACCGCCCCGCGCAGCTCATCGCGGCTGAGCAGGTGCTGCATCGACTTCTCGGCGGCGCTGCTCAGATCGCTCTCAAGGTTGATCATCCCCATCGGCGTCAGTCCCGCCTCCGGGGCCACGACCGCCGGCTCGATCACGTTCAGCAGGTGCAGCTCGGCACCCCAGCGGTCGGCGAAGGTCCGCGCGTACTGCAGCGCGTAACAGGAATGCTCCGAGAAATCGGTCGGAGCGAGAATCTTCCGGATCTCGAACTGCTGCATCGGTACGTCCTGCGCTGGGGAGAGAAGGATGTCGGGAACGGTCGATTTTTCGTAGGTTCCGGCCGTTTCGGCGTGCCCGGATGGGACGCCGACGCGATGCTCCCGGCCGGGAATCTCCGGGCCGGAAGCCGCTGAACCGACGGTGGAACAGCGAAAAATCGCGTGAAACATAGCGAACGGGGGGAAGACAAACAATTAAAGGGTGTGTTCGATTTCCCCCGGGCAAGATCATAGTACCATGACCAACGAGCGTCTCGCACAGATCCAGGCGGTTCTCCGCGAGGCCGGCATCCCGGCCTGGCTCCTGTTCAACTTCCGCGATACCAACCCGATCGCCAACCAGACGCTCGGGCTCCCACCGGAGATGCACCAGACCCGCCGCTGGGTCTACCTGATCCCGGCCGAGGGAGCTCCGAGCGGGATGTACCATCGTATCGAGCGGCATATCTCGAATCAGATGGTCGGCGACGTGGTCGGCTACTCCTCCAACCGGGAGTTCCGCGACGGGCTGGCCTCCATGCTCGACGGCTATCCGGCGGTCGCCATGGAGTATTCGCCGGGGAACGCCCTCCCGGTCGTGGCCAAGGTCGATGCCGGCACCGTGGAGCTTGTCCGCTCCTTTGGTGTTGACGTGGTCTCCTCGGGGGAATTAATTGCCCGGCTCGGAGCAATCCTCTCGCCGGAGCAGCTGGCCTCGGCCACGCGCGCCGGCGCCGCCTGCCGTCGGATCATGCTCGAGGCCTTCGGCTTCATCCGCGACCGGATCCGGAGCGGCCAGGAGGTTACCGAGTACGACGTGCAGCGTGAGATCCTCCGGAACTTTGCCGCCAGCGGCCTGGAGACCGATCACCCGGCCAACTGTAGCGTCGGCCCGAACAGCGCCAACCCGCATTACGAGCCGACCGCGGAGGCATCCTCCGCGATCCGCGAGGGGGATTTCGTCCTGATCGACCTCTGGGCCCGGGAGATCGGCGAGGGGAAGATCTTCGGCGATATAACCTGGGTCGGCTACGTCGGCACGCGGGTGCCGGATCGCTACGAGGAGGTGTTCCAGGTGGTCCGCACCGCGCGCGACGCCGCCTACGGCCGGGTGCGCGAGGCCTTCGAGCTGGGGGAGCGGGTAACCGGCGCCGAGCTGGACGACGCGGCGCGCGACGTGATTGCCCGCGCCGGCTATGGGAGCTATTTCATCCACAGGACCGGCCACAGCATCACGACCGAGCTGCATGGGGCCGGCGCCAACCTGGACAACTTCGAGACCGAGGATACCCGGCCGATCCTCCCCGGCACATCCTTCTCGATCGAGCCGGGAATCTATCTCCCCGGGGACTTCGGCATCCGGAGCGAGCTCGACGTGGTGATCGACCGCGACGGGGTGGTGACGGCCACCAGCGAGCCGCTGCAGACCCGCGTGCTGCCGATCCTCGCCGACGATTACGAGAACGCCGAAGGGTGAGCGCGTGGCGCTCCCCGGTCGGCCCGCACAACATCCGATTCAACTCGATGGCACGAATCCGATTTCGGGGAGCGGCAATCGCGGCGGCCATGACGCTCGTGGCCGCCGCATCGCTCCAGGCGCAAGTCAGGGAAGAGGATCGCCGCTTCAAGCTCGCGCAGGGGTACGAGGCCGGCGGCGATCTGAAGAACGCCGCCCGCGTCTACAAGGAGCTCTACGATGGCGATCCCCGCTCGAATATCTACTTCGAGGGGGTGCGCCGCACCTACATGGCGATGCTCCGCTTCGCCGAGCTTCTGCCGATCGTCGAGACCCGCCTCGCCTCCGATTCCGACAACGTCGAGCTTCGATCGCTCCATGCCGACCTGCTCAGCCGGAACCGTCGTCGCGACGAGGCGCTGGCCGAGTGGCGCGCGGCGCTCGATCTGCGTCCGCGCGATGAGCTCAGCTACGTGATCGTGGCCAACGCGCAGACCGAGAACCGGCTGTTCGAGGATGCGGTTGCCACCTACCGACTCGGTCGTGAGCGGCTGAACGACCGGAGCGCGTTCGGCGATCAGCTGGCCCAGCTCTACGGCATGCTCGGCCGGTTCGAGGAGTCGGCCGCGGAGTACGTGGCGATGCTCGCCGCCGGCCCGAATCGCCTCGGCTACGTGATGGGAGGATTCGGGATGTTCACGACCAACCCGGCCGCGGCCGACGCCGCCATCCGTGTGGTGAAGCGCGCCTCCGATGCCCGCCCCGATTTCGTCCCCTACCTCGATCTGCTCGAATGGCTCTACGGCGAGCGTGGCGATCTGGCCGGATCGTTCGAGGTGGCCAAGCGCCTCGACGATGTGCGCGGCGCCCACGGCTCGAACATCTACGCCTTCGCCGATCGCGCCCTGCGCGATGGGAACGTGCAGGCGGCGCTCGACGCGTTCGACTACTTCATGAAGACCTATCCGAAGGAGAACCCGCTCTACGGCGCCTCGCTGGTCGGCTACGCCCGGAGCCTGGAGCGGCGCTACCGCGACGAAGGGAAGGGGAAGCGCTCGGATGCCGAGGAGATCGCGCGTCGCTACCGCGAGCTGGTGGACGACTACAAGGGGAGTCCATCGGCGGCAGACGCGCTGATGGAGCTGGCGCGGATCCAGGCCAACGATCTGGACGAGCCGCGCGACGCGCTCTCCTCGATCGGCAGGCTCCGCGACGACTATCCGCGCTACCCCGGCCTTCAGGAGGCGACGCTGCTGGAAGGGGAGCTGCAGCTCCGGATCGGCGAGCTCGATCGCGCCCGCGCCACCTTCCGCTCCGCCGCGAACGCGCCCTTCTCGAACAATCCGGACGCGCGCCGCTTCCGCGACATGAGCGCGCTCCGCTACGCCGAGATCCTGTTCTACACCGGCGCGTTCAAGGAGGCGGTCGATTCCCTCACCGCGCTGACCGACAACACCGGCAGCGAGGCCACCAACGACGCGCTCCAGTATCTCTTCCTCCTGCAGGAGAATCTGGACAAGAACGACGCGGCGCTCAAACATTACGCGGCCGGGAGCCTCGATCTGGTGCAGCGGAAGTGGAAGGATGCGATCGGGGAGATGGAGCAGACGGTGACGGCGGATGCCGACGGCACGCTGGCCGACGAGGCGCTGATGGGGAAGGCGCGGGCGCAGGAGGGGATGGGGGAGCCGGGACAGGCGGTGGAGACGCTCCTCGAGCTCGTACAGAAGTATCACGACGGCACGGTCACCGACCGCGCGCTCTTCCGCGCCGCGCAACTGGCGGAGACGGCGCTCGGCGACACGCCCCGCGCGCTCGAGCTCTACACCCGCCTGCTGACGGAGTTCCCGGTCTCGCCGATGGTGAACCAGGCGCGCCAGCGGATCAGGGTGCTCCGCGGCAACAGCTGATCGGGGCCCAGTCGGGAACCGTGGCGCGCCGCGTGATCCCCGTGTGCGCCGCATGGGAGACGACGCCGGAGCGTCTGCCGCTGAATCCCGATGATCGAACGGGATATCCGGCCCGGCGCGCGGGAGGCTGAGGGAAGGGGGAGAAGTGCGGGAGGATGGGGAGATTACTGCGGCTTGACGTAGCCGTCGTTCCGGGTGATGAGCTGCACGAGCTCCACCTGTCGGATCTTGGGAAGAACCTCAGCGAGATATTTCAGCAGCATCTCGAGCCGCTCGTTCTCCGAGCGGGATTCCAGCAGCTTCTGGCGGACGTTGAGCTGCAGCCCGGCCTTCTGCGCTATCCGGAAGGAGGCGCCGCCGGCACGCCAGTCGTCAATGTTCAGCCGCTCCTCGGCCGCGCCGTACACCGCCTCGACCAGCCTGTTGTAGCTCACGATCGCCTTCTCGAGCATCTCCGGATCGGGGAGCGGATCATCATCCTCGAACAGCTCGATGTCCGCGGTCATGTACGACTTCTCGTCCTTGCGCGTGTCGACCGCGCGGTAGCGGGAAGTTCCGGTCACGACGATATCCATCCGGCCGTCCTCGTAGGTATGGCGCACGCCGGTAATCCGGGCAAGGCACCCCACCTGATACATCCGCCCATGATCGACGAGATTGACGCCGAACTCGGCCCCTGACGCGATCGACTCGCCGATCAGGATCTTGTAGCGGCTCTCGAAGATGTGCAGCGGATATGAGGATCCCGGAAACAGAACGATGTTCAGCGGGAACAGGCCGATCGTAGGCATCCTATTGATTATCCTTCCATTCCTCGTACCAGGCCATCTGCACCGCCTCCAGCTTCTTCTCGTTCGACTCCTTCGGATCCCCCTCGAACTCCTCGAGCTCGGAGATCCAGCGGAGCAGATCGGTGAAGCGGATGGTCAGCGGGTTGGTCTCCGGATGCTTCTCATACAGAGCTATGCCGATATCCTCGTAATCTTTCCAATCCATGACGGCCGGTTGATATGTAAGCTGAGATGAGTGGGGGAGGAGCGATAACCTTGAAGGATGTCCGCCGCGGCACCGGTGACGACGCATCGGCGCGCGACGTGGCGGCGAGGACCGCGGTCGCGCGCGCGGCCGGCGCTACGCTCAATCCTCCTTCTTGGCTCCCTCGTGGAAGAGGTAGCGGATCTCCTCGTTCATCAGCGGGATCTCGACGACCACGTCGCCGTAGATCTTCGCCTGACAGCCGAGTCGGGAGTGAATCGTCAGTCCCTCGGCCTCATCGAGCTGATCGGCCTCGTCGTCCTCCATCTCGGAGAGGAACTCCTCCCCCTGACGGACGATGACGTGGCAGGTCGAACAGGCGCAGACGCCGCCGCAGTTGTGCTGGAGATCGATCCCGTTGGCCATCGCCAGATCGAGAAAGTTCTCCCCGTCGACCGCCTCGACGGTGATGTTGAAGGGGAGATACGTGACCTTGTGAAGACGCTCAGACATTGTTCTCTCGGATGATTCGCGGACACTCGTGCGAACGCGCGCTTCGGGCGCGCACCGGGCGGGCCGGGAAGAAGCTTCCGGCCGGTTTCGGTCGCCGGTTCGATGCCGGGTCCGAAGGACGTTGGAAGGCCCTCCGGACCACGGCCCGGCAGTAGACGAAGCGTTCGACGATTTCGGGTAGTTACCGCGCCACGTAGCGGAGATACCGCTCGTTGATCCTTCCCCAGTGAAGGTTCGCGATGAAGTTGTCGATGTAGGCCGGACGCGCCGGTCCGTCCTTGTGATAGTACGCGTGCTCGAACACGTCGCACGGGATCAGGGGAATGCCTCCCCACATCGCGCCGTAGTGATGCTCGTCGACCTCGAGGTTGATCAGGCGGCCGGAGTAGAGCTGGTCGTAGACGAGCACGCCCCAGCCGGAGAGCTTCGCGGCCACGCAGGCGGCCTTGAAGTCCGCCTTCCAGGCATCGAACGATCCGAAGTGCTCCTCGATCGCGCGCAGAACGTCCGGTCCCTTCGAGGGATCGCCGTCTCCACCCATCACTTCCCAGTAAATATCGTGCAGGAGCGCGCCGGCGTGATTCCAGGTGAAGCGGCGCTTGAGCTCTCCGACGTGGGAATAGTTGCCGTTGGCGGCCCCACGATCGGCGGTCTCGAGCTCCGACTCGATCTTGTTCATCGCGTCGACGTAGCCCTTATGATGTCGGTTGTAATGCCAGTCCGAGGTTTCGGCGTCGATTACCGGCGCCAGCAGCGTCTTGGCTTCTTCATCGGAATAAGGACGAGGACGAAATTTCCATTCGTACGCCATACTGTCTCTCCAGGATAGGATTATGTGTACGGTTCAAGAGCGCCCAAACATGGCGATTTTTCGGTCAACAACGACAGTGCGACGGTAAGAAAATGTGCGATGGAAGGGAGGATCGCGGAGCGCTTGAAGTCCATTTCCTCGAGCTCCGGTGACGCTCGATCCGGGCTTGCAGCGCTCTTCCCGAACGAGCCCGACATGCTGCGATGTAGAGGACGAGACCACGCGAGGACCGTGCCGCCGACCCCGTTTCGGGAACGGTGCGCCGGAGGATGAAGGGCGCGAAGCGGGAAGAGCGGAACGGGAAGAGCGAAGCCGGGGGTGGCAATGCAAAGGGGAACCCGCGTCGCGCGGATTCCCCCTCGAAGATGTTCGATGTCGGCTCGGGCTCAGTGAGCCACCACGAAGCTCGCGGTGCGGGTCTGACCGTCGACGGCGAGCTGGTAGAGATAGGTGCCGGCCGGGAGCGAGGAGACGTCCAGCGCCACCGTGCCGTTGCCCCCCTGAGCGGCCTGACGGGCCTGATCGGAGTAGTCGCCGACCATCGTGCCGTTCGGATCGTACAGCTTCAGCGAGGCGCTCGACGGCGCGCGGAATCCGTCGCCGATCGGCACCATCACGATCGAGAGCGCCGGGTTCGGGTAGGCCGGACGCAGCTTCGAGGCGCCGGTGGAGCGATCCTCCACTCCCGACGTCGACGACATCGTGGCGGAGAACTCCTTCTCGACCGGGTTGGCGCCGAAGACTCCCTCGGTGAAGACGAGCTTCACGTGGCCGGTGCCCGGGCTGGCGCCGGTGAAGATCGTCAGCTTGCACTCGAGCGTGCCGCCGGCCGGGATGTCCACCGCCGGAGGAGTCGAGACCTCCGGAGCAAAGCACTGATCGGTGCAGATCCAGCTCTGCCAGTCGGAGCCCGGATAGTCCATCTCGGTCCGGACGACGCGGAAGGTCACCTTGGACTTCGACGTGTTGATCACTTCGGTCTTGAAGTCGTACGTCCAGTTCGGCTCGATCATGGCCACGGAGTCATGCACCGTGTACGTGAGATCCTGCGCGAACAGGGACGATCCGGCCGCCGTGACGATTCCGGCCGCGACCGCGGCGAGTGACGTGATGTAGCGAGTCTGCATCGATAGCTTCTCCCTTGATAATCGCCGAAATATAATGTTCGGCACATATATAGAACCACTCCATGATCCTCGCCTTACACCCTCCGCGAAATTTATTCTGCCGCGGGTCTCGTCCCATTGGATGGCAGACCGTTTGACCGGTTCCCTCGGGCCGGCGGAGATGCCGCCGGCGCAGTGCCGGAATTCATGTCGATGGAGGAGATGCGCCGTGAACGGACCGAACGATCGCCCGGACAACCGGGACCAGGAGCGGGAGAAAACAACCGGAATGCAGGTGCCGGACAGCAGCCAGGAAGGGGATGCCGCGCGTATCGAGGCGGAGTCCACGCTCTCCCGGCGTGACCAGGAGGCGCTGCTGCCCGATATCGTGGTCGAGGGGGACAAGGATCAGGCGGGACGCGCTCCCCGCTCCAACGCGGGAGATGTCGAGCGCGGCACCGGGGACGATACCGACACCGGATCGGATACGCCGGAAGGGCCGATCGTCCTGGAGTGATGTCGGCGAGGTTATCCGTGCCCGGCGCTCGAGCGTGAAGCGGATGCGGGCGTCGGGCACGGGAGCCGCCCTGGCCGCGGCCTGCCGGTGACGGGCGCGCCTTCTCAGCGTTGCCGGATCATTCCCCGCGCCAGGAGCCAGCGGCGGGCCACGTTGCGCGGGTCGCGATGCTCCCGATCGACCTGGGCGTTGAGCGCGCGGATCACATCGGTGGTGACGTGACGGTTGAGCTTCTCGAGGATGCCGCGGATCTCCGGCCGGCGCTCCAGCAGCTCCCGCCGGACCACCGCCGCCGGGTTGTAGGCGGGGAAGAACTTCCGGTCGTCGGTCAGCCCGGTCAGGCCGAAGGCGGCGATGCGTCCGTCGGTGGAGTAGCCCATGCCGACATCCACGCGTTGCTGAACGAGCGCCTCGTAGGCGAGCCCCGCATCCAGCTTGATCACCCGGCCGCCGAAGCCGTAGCGCGCCTGAAGCGCCTTCAGCCCGTCCGGACGCTCGTAGAATTCCGCGTCGACGGCGATGGTCAGCGGCTCTCCGCGATCGATGGCGGCGGCGAGGTCGGAGAGGGAGGCGATATGCCGACGCGCGGCGTCAGGCGCGCGCATCAGGAGCATGTAGGTGTCGTCGAACGGCATCGGCTGAAGCCAGATCAGGCGATGCTTCCGCAGATCGTATTCACGGACCGCTTCGAGCACCCGCGCCGAGTCGGACATCACCGTGGTGTCGGTTCCGCCGGCGTAGACCGTGTAGGCGGTGCCGGTGTACTCGTAGTAGAGGTCGATCTGTCCCGATTCGAGCGCGCTCCGCATCGCCGCGGAGGCCACGCCGAACTGCTCCTCCACGTCGTAGCCGGCATCCTCCAGCATCATCACCGCCATGTGCCCGAGCAGGTAGCCCTCGGTGAACGCCTTGGCGCCGACCACGATCGTCCTCTTCCGGTGACAGGAGGGGAGCAGGGTGGCGATCAGGCAGAGGAAGAGGAGCCTCCGCGCCATGCCCCACGCGAGGCTCGGCATGGAGGCGCGGCGAGCGGCGGCGGCGGGAGCGGCCGGCGCAACGCCGGCATGATCGAGCGTGGCGTGATCGGTCGCGGGCATCAGCCTCTCCGGAAGGAGCGCTCCAGGCGGCCGAGTCCCCAGTCGGCGCCGAGAGCCAGAAGTGAGGTCGGTATCGCGCCGGCGAGCATGATGCTCGGACGGAAGAGCGCGATGCCGGTGAAGATCATGTCGCCGAGGCCGCCGGCGCCGATCAGGTAGGCGAGCGACGCCGCGGAGATCTCCAGCACGGTCGTGGTTCTGACGCCAGCGGCGATCATCGGCGCGGCCAGCGGAAGCTCGATCCGGCGGAGGATCTGCCATCGGCTCATCCCCATGCCTCGCGCCGCGTCGGTCACCGCCGGCGGCACGCTCCTGATGCCGGCGAACGTGGTGCGCGCGATCGGCAGCACCGCGTAGAGCGCCAGCGCCGTGAGCGCCGGCAGCCACCCGACGCCGAGAAACCGGACCGCCAGCGCCAGGACGGCGAGCGAGGGGATGGTCTGTCCGAGCCCGAGAAGGTAGAAGATGCCGGTCCGCGCGCGGCGCGCGCGCTCGTGCGCGAGGAGGATGCCGGCCGGCATGCCGATCAGCAGCCCCACGGCCAGCGCGCCGAGTACCAGCAGGCAGTGCTCCTGCGTGCGCGCGAGGATGGTCGATCCGTTGGTGGCCACGTAGTCGAGGAACGGTTCCATCAGCGCTCCTCCGGCGTCGACGTGGAGGGGAGCTCCCGCGCGGAGCCGCGTCGGAGGCCGCGGGGGGTGAGCGCCCGCTCCAGCAGCTCGAACAGGAGCTCGACCACCAGAGCCAGCAGCGCCACGCCGATCGCGCCCGCGAGCGTCATCGTGCTCCAGGTGGTCGCGATGCCGCGGGCGATGAAGAGTCCGAGCCCGCCGGCCCCGATATACGCGGCGATCGCGGCCACGCCGATCGACATCGTGGCCGCCAGCCGCACGCCGGTGACGATGCCCGGCAGCGCCAGCGGAAGCGTGACCCGCCGGAGAATCTCCCGCTCCGTCATCCCGAGTCCGCGCGCCGCGTCGATCGTCGCCGGCGGCACGCCATGGAGCGCCGCCAGCGCGCTCCGGATAATCGGGAGCTGCGCGTAGAGCACGAGCGCGATCACCGCCGGCACCGTCCCGATCCCGTGGTTGATCATCGAGAGCATCGGGATCATCAGGGCGAACAGGGCAATGCTCGGAATGGTCTGCACCAGGTTGGCCAGGCCGAGTATCAGGCCGCCGCGCCGCGAGGAGCGATAGGCTGCGATCGCCAGCAGGAGCGCGAGCGGAATGGCGATGACGAGCGAGATGGCGACCAGCCACAGGTGCTCGCCGAGCGCGATGAGCAGACTCTCCCGGTATTCGGCCAGGAACTCCCCGAAGCTCATCGTCCCGCCTCCGTCGGTGGCGCGGCCTCGGCCGGCTCGGCGGCCAGGCGCGCCATCGCCCGCCGCACCGAGTCGAGGGAGACGGTTCCGAGCGCCGATCCATCGGCCTCGGTCACGCGCGCGCGGGGATCACTCATCGGGAGGAGCATCAGCAGCGCTTCCAGCAGCCGCGCTCCACGCTCGATGGTCGGAAGGTGCGTGGGCGGGTCGGAGGGGGAGCCCGGCGCCTCCAGCGCGTCGGCGACGGTGAGGGAATCGAGCAGGAGGAGATTGCGGTCGCGGCCGAGGAACTCCCGCACGAACGGCGACGCCGGACGCGCCACCAGATCGGCCGGCGCTCCCTGCTGCACGATCGCGCCACGATTCATCAGCGCGATCCTGTCGCCGAGGAGGATCGCCTCGGTGATGTCGTGGGTCACGAAGACGATCGTCTTGCGCAGGCTCCGCTGAAGCTCCAGGAGCATCCGTTGTATCTCGGCGCGATTGATCGGATCGAGCGCGCCGAACGGCTCGTCCATCAGGAGCACGGGAGGGTCGGCCGCCAGCGCGCGGGCCACGCCGACGCGCTGCGCCTCGCCGCCGGAGAGCTCCGACGGATAGCGCTCGCGGTAGCGCTCCGGCGCGAGCTGCATCATCCCGAGCAGCTCGTCGACCCTCGCGGCGTGCGCCGCGCGCGGAGCGCCGGTCAGTTCGAGCGTAGTCGATATATTCTGTGCTACCGTTCTGTGCGGAAACAGCCCGATCCCCTGGATCACGTAGCCGATCCCGCGTCGGAGCTCGACCGGATCGCGCCGCGCCGTGTCCACGCCGTCGATCACGATCCGTCCGTCGCTCGGCTCGATCAGGCGATTGGTCATCCGTAGCAGGGTGGTTTTGCCGCAGCCGCTGGGCCCGAGCAGCACGCAGAGCTCGCCGGAGTCGACCCGCAGCGAGAGCCGGTCGACGGCCGCGACCTCTCCCCGGTCCGAGGCGTAGCGCTTCGAGACGTCGATGTAATCGATCATGAGGCGGAAGGTAACGTGATGCGCCGGGCCGCGTGCCCGGATGAACGTCGAATTCCGGCGCGGAGCTGGCCCCGAGGAAATTAACGATTCGCGCCGAACGCGCGCTCCGGCTCCGACGTCGGAGACGCGCGGCCCGGCGCCTCGACAACAGCCGATTCAACGTAACGTGCGGACAGACGCAATGAGCCAACAGACAGCAGCCGTCGAGCCGATTTACCACATCACGACCCCCGAGCGCTGGAACGGCGTGGGGGAGCGCTACGCCGCCCCATCTCTCGAAGATGAAGGGTTCATCCACTGCTCCCGCGTCGACCAGGTGGAGCGGAGCCTGAACAAGTTCTTCTCCAACGAGGAGTCGGTGATCGTCCTGACGATCGACCCGCAGCTGCTCGACGCGGAGCTGAAGTTCGAGGAGGCCGACGGCTCGGTGTTCCCGCACATCTACGGCGAGCTGCCGATCGTGGCGGTGACCGGCGCCGAGGTGGTGGCGCGCGGCGAGGACGGCCGGTTCAGCTACCCTTCCGGACGATAAGAGAGGAGGGCGGGCGGATCGCATGCGTACCCGAGCGCCGGTGAGCGCGCGGGAAATCGCGCGGCGTCGATGAGGCGGGGGAGGGAGCGTCGTATCTTGAGCATTCGTGGCCGGCGCGGAGGGAGAGCATCCCGACAGTCCCGCGCGGCCGTTCATCGGAACAAGTATGAACCACGATCAGCATCTGAGCATCGGAGGCGTCACCGCCCGCTCCCTCGTCGAGCGGTTCGGCAGCCCCCTGTACGCCTACGACGCGGAGATCATCCGCCGTCAGTACCAGCGGCTCGTCGACGCCTTCACCGGCATCAACGCGAGATTCCTCTACGCCTGCAAGGCCAACAGCAGCATGGCGGTGGTCCGCTACGTTCATGGCCTCGGCGCCGGCATCGATGCCGTCTCGGCCAATGAAGTGGAGATGGCGCTCCGCTGCGGCGTTCCGGCCGAGGAGATCCTCTACACGCCGAACTGCGTCCCCTTCAGCGAGATCGAGGAGGTGGTGGCCAGGGGAGTCCTGGTCAACATCGACAACATCTCCGTGCTCGAGCGCTTCGGTCAGAAATACGGATCGCTCCCCTGCTCGATCAGGATCAACCCGCATATCCTGGCCGGCGGCAACGCTCATATCCAGACCGGGCACATCGACTCGAAGTTCGGCATCTCGATCCATCAGATGCGGCACGTGCTCCGGATCGTCCGCGCCTACGAGATGCAGATCGTCGGCCTGCACATGCATACCGGCTCCGAGATCCTCGACTCGGAGACCTTCCTGACCGGCGCCGAGATCCTGTTCGACATGGCCGGGCAGTTCCCCGATCTCTCCTTCCTCGACTTCGGCAGCGGCTTCAAGGTTCCCTACAAGACCGACGACATCGCGACCGACGTCGAGTCGCTCGGCGCGGCGATGACCAGGCGCTTCCGCGAGTTCTGCGCCGACTACGGCCGCGAGCTGGAGCTCTGGTTCGAGCCGGGAAAGTTCCTCGTCAGCGAGTCCGGATGGCTGCTGGCCACCGTCACCGTGCTGAAGCAGACGCCGTCGTGCGTCTTCGTCGGCACCGACTCCGGCCTGAACCACCTGATCCGCCCGATGCTCTACGATGCCTATCACGGCATCGTCAACGCCGATCACATGGAGGGGACCGAGCGGATCTACACGGTGGTCGGCTGCATCTGCGAGACCGATACGTTCGGCATCGACCGGAAGCTGACCGAGACCAGGGAGGGGGATGTTATCGCCATCCGGAACGCCGGCGCCTATGGCATCACGATGGCCAGCAACTACAACCTCCGCGCGCGTCCGGCCGAAGTGCTCGTGCTCGACGGCGAGCCGCATCTGGTGCGCCGCCGCGAGACGCTGGACGATATCCTCTCGACGCAGGTGATCCCGGCCGAGCTGCTGGCCGAGCGGGTCGACTGAGAAATCTCCACGCTTCCGTCCGCGACGGCACGGCGACGGCGCGCGAGCTCGCGGCGAGCGGGAACATCGAGCGGACGCCATGCGCCGCCGGTCACGGGGCCGGCGCGCGATTCATATGATTCAGCATCAGCATCATCCTTGAGAAGGAACGACATGGAACTTCAGGAACCACGCATCGCGGAGGGGGAGAACGGCACCGCCGGCGCTTCCGTCCGACGCAGGGTCTTCAGCGGCATCCAGCCGACCGGAGACATCCATCTCGGCAACTACATCGGTGCGGTCAAGCAGTGGGTGAGCCATCAGGAGGAGAAGGAGAACTTCTTCTGCGTCGTCGACCTGCACAGCCTGACGATTCCGCAGGACCCGGAGGATCTCCGGCGGCGGACTCGCTCGCTGGTCGCGCTCCTGATCGCCTGCGGCATCGACCCGGAGAAGAGCACGCTCTTCCTCCAGAGCCACGTGGCCGCCCACTCCGAGGGATGCTGGCTTCTGAACTGCATCACGCCGCTCGGCTGGCTCAACAAGATGACCCAGTTCAAGGACAAGTCCGCCAAGCAGGAGTCGATCCTCACCGGTCTGCTCGACTATCCGGTGCTGATGGCCGCCGACATCCTCTTCTACAGCGCCGACGAGGTGCCGGTCGGGGAGGATCAGAAGCAGCACGTGGAGCTGGCGCGCAACATCGCCGAGCGCTTCAATCACCTCTACGGCGAGACCTTCGTGGTCCCCACGCCGGTGATTCCGGCGACCGGCGCGCGCATCATGGGGCTGGACGATCCGACCGTGAAGATGTCCAAGAGCACGCTGGTGCGGGGGCATTCGATCAGGCTGCTGGATGATCCGAAGGAGATCGAGACCTCCTTCAAGCGGGCGGTGACCGACTCCGGCAAGGAGATCCGATTCTCGGACGATCCGGCGCGCGCCGGCGTGAACAACCTGCTGAGCATCTACCAGGTGATCACCGGCAAGAGCAGGGAGGATGTGGAGGGGGATTTCGTCGATGCCCGCGGCTACGGAGATCTGAAGAAGGCGGTGGCGGATGTGACGATCGCCGCGCTGGCGCCGGTGCAGGAGCGCTACCGTCAGCTGACGCGGGATCCGGCGGAGCTGGACCGGCTGGTGGCGCGTGGCGCCGAGAAGGCCTCGGAGATCGCCAGTGCGAAGCTTCGCGAGGTGCAGCACAAGATGGGCCTCGTCGTCCCCGGACGCTGAGGCCGCCAACGGCGTCCCGATAGGCTACACGGGTAGGCGCACGTCTTTAGCGTGCGCTCTTCGCGGCATCACGGCGCAGCCTGAAGAGCTGCGCCTACCGTCCGAGACGGGGAGCCTGGAACCCCTGGTAGGCGCACGTCTTCAGCGTGCGCTCTTCGCGGTTCACGGCGCAGCCTGAGGAGCCGCGCCTACCGTCCGAGACGGGGAGCCTGGAACGCCTGGTAGGCGCACGTCTTCAGCGTGCGCTCTTCACGTTATTACGGCGCAGCCTGAAGAGCCGCGCCTACCGTCCGAGACGGAGAGCCTGGAACCCCTGGTAGTGTACTGTGTTAGGTTCAAAA
>JBEHWX010000108.1:0-18784 GCA_048498995.1 Bacteroidota bacterium | reverse complement strand
CCGGCGCTCGGGCAAGCGCCGGCCGCGGCATGCATCTCGGTGCAGTGCCTCAGCGGAGCGCGATCCCCTGCTCGGAAGTCAGCGCCTCGCGGATCGCCCCCATCACCCCGTCGACCGTCGCATCCTCGAGCGTGCGGTCGAACGCGGTGAAGCTGAGCGCGTAGGCGAGCGACTTCTTTCCAGGATCGATCCCCTTCCCCTGATACAGATCGAAGAGCCTGACGCCGCTCAACAGCGGCGCGCCGGCGCGGCGGATCGTGCTCTCGAGCGCGTCGTTCGGCGTGGCCGCGTCGACCAGGAACGAGATGTCGCGCCGGACCACCGGGAACCGGGATGGAGCCACGTAGGTGGCGTCGTTGTAGGCGTGCCGGGCAAGCCGGTCCAGATCGAGCAGCAGAATGTAGGGGGGGCCGGAGACGTCGTCCCGCTTCATCAGGTCGGCGTCGAGCGGACCGAGGCGGGCGATCTCCTCGCCGGCGACGAACACGGCGAGCGCCGGCGCGCCGACGCCCCAGCGCGCCTCGTCGACGGCGCGATACTCCACCTGGCGGATGGCGAGGCGGTCGAAGTACCGGTCGATGACGCCGCGCAGATCGTGGAGATCCACCTGCCGGGCCGGAACATCCCAGGCCATCGGCTCCGACTGTCCAACCATCGCCACGGCCAGCTCCCGGGTCTCGACGAAGCCGGGCACCACTCCCTTGTCGGGAGAGGATGTGCGGAACGCCTTCCCCACCTCGAACAGACGGAGATCGGCGCGGCCATGCCGCTGGTTGAAGCCGATCGTCTTGGACATCGAGATGGCCAGGCTGGTGCGGAGCGCGGAGAAATCGCGACCGAGCGCGTTCCGGAGCCGGACGGCGTTGCCGTATGCGCCGGCAGTGTCGGGATCGCTCAGGTAGAGAGGGACGATCTCCATGTAGCCGTTGTCGACGAAGAACCGGCGGGTATCCTCGACGATCCTGAGCTGCGGATCGACCTGCGTGTTGAACGAGACGGCGGCGCGCGCGTCGGCCGGGATCTCGTCGTAGCCGTTGAGGCGCGCGATCTCCTCGACCAGATCGATCTCCTGGAAGATGTCCACGCGGAAGCTCGGCACGGTGACCATGGCCCGACGGTTTTCGCGCGGCGAGACGCCGAAGCCGAGGCGCTCGAGCAGCTCGGCCTGGCGCGCGTCCGGAATGTCCAGGCCGACGATATCGATCGTCCGCTGGAACCGGAGCTCGATCACCTTCTCCTCGCGGACGTTCGGATAGACGTCGAGCGGACCGGCCAGAACCTCGCCGCCGGCGAGCTGCGCGATCAGGGAGGCCGCGCGATCGACGGCGTAGATCACGTTGTCGATATCGGTGCCGCGCTCGAAGCGGTAGCTGGCATCGGTCGAGAGCCCGAGCCTGCGCGCGGTCTTCCGGATGGAGCTCGGGTTGAAATAGGCGGATTCGATCAGGACGTTGACGGTCCCGTCGGTAATCTCGGAGTTCTCCCCACCCATCACGCCGGCGATCGCCACCGGCTTCTCGGCGTCGCAGATCATCAGCGCTCCGGCCGGCAGCTCGTGCTCCTTGCCGTCGAGCGTGACGAACTTCTCCCCCCCCTCGACTGGACGGACCACGATGGCGTTCCCGGCCAGCCGGTCGTAGTCGAAGGCGTGCAGCGGGTGGCCGCACTCGAAGAGGACGTAGCTGGTGATGTCGACGACATTGTTGCGCGGACGGAGGCCGAGCTTCACGATGATATCCTGAAGCCAGTCGGGCGAGGGGCCGATCTTCACTCCCTTGACGACGCGCGCGGCGTAGCGGGGGCAGAGCTCCGGATCCTCGATCGTGACGGTGCAGGCATCGGCCACGCTCGCGGCGACCTCGGTCAGCTCCGGAGGGGGGAGGAACACCTGCTCGCCGGTCATCGCGGCGATCTCGCGCGCGAGGCCGAGATGGCTCAGGCAGTCGGCGCGGTTCGGCGTCACCTCGATGTCGTAGATCACGTCGCCGAGCACCTGTGTCAGCGGCGCGCCGACCGGAGAGTCCGCCGGGAGCACGAGGATGCCGTCGTGTCCCTCGCCGAGGCCGAGCTCGGCCTCGGAGCAGATCATGCCGCTGGACTCGACGCCGCGGATCTTGCGCTTACCGATCGTGACCCCCATCGACGGGACCTCCTTGCCGACCGGGGCGAAGGCGATTTTCTGTCCGGCGGCGACGTTCGGCGCTCCGCAGACCACCGTGAGCGTCTCGTGGCCGGTCGCGACCGTCACCACCGAGAGCTTATCGGCGTTCGGATGCGGCTCCTTCGTCAGCACCTCGCCGACGAGGAACCCCTCGAGCTGTCGGAACCGGTCGTCGAAGGATTCGACCTCGATACCGAGATAGAGGAGGCGACGGGAGAGCTCTTCGGGGGAGAATGTGAAGGGAGTCATGGACTTCAACCAAGACTCTATGATTCTTCGGCTAGGCATTGGAATACTTGAAGGAACCGTAATGAGTTGGAGTCAAATGTAAAGAAACGGACCGCCGTGGCAAAAAGTATGGGCCGCGCGGTGGCGAGGATCGAGAGGTAAGGCGGTATCGTGGGAAGCGGGGGAAGAAAAAGCCCCCGCCGGCGGGCGGCGGGGGCTGGTACAGGACTATACACGAGGAGACCGGCCTCAGGCCTTGTTGGTCTCGGATTTCTTGTTCGACGACTGCGTGGCGCTGGAGGTCGAGCCGCTTGCCGAGCCGGTGGTCGAGCCGCCGGACTGGCTGCCGGTCGCGGACGCGCTCTGGGTCTGCGCCGTCGGGCTCTGCGAGCCGCTCTGCGAGCCGCTCTGGGAGCCACTCTGGGAGCCGCTCTGCGACGTGCCCTGAGAGCCGGTCGAGGCGCTGGAGGTGCCGTGCGAGCCGCTGTTCTGCTCGCCGGAGTGTCCGCTTCCCTGCTGCTTGACGCGGAGGTTGTTGTGGACTTCCTTCACGCCCGAGCAGCTCTCGATCAGGTCCTCGGCCATCCGCTTGATCTGGCGGCTATCGACGGTACCCTGAAGGGTAACCTCGCCGTTCTTGACCTCGACCTCGATATCGCTGGCGTCGATCTGATCGTTGTGGGTCAGGCGCTCACAGACATCCTCCTGAATACGATCATCGGAACGCTGGTAGCCCTTCGGGCCGCGGCCGGTGTGCGTGCTCTGACCGCTGGTCGAGCCGGACTGTCCGCCGAAGCCGCCTTGGCCGCCCCAGTTGGAGCCGCCCTGGCTGCCGCTCTGCGAGCCGCCCCAGGCGCCACCGCCCATGGTGGAGCCACCCTGACCGCCCCAATTCGAGCCACCCTGGCCACCACCCCAGTTGCCGCCGCCCCAGTTCGAACCGGATGCGCCGCCGCCGTAGGTGTTGCCCCCCATCGAGCCGGCGTAGCCGCTCATCGACGAGCCCATGCCGGAATGGCCACCGGGCGTCGAGCTTCCCTGGCCGTAGGAGCTGCCTCCCATCGAGCCGCCGTAGCCGCCGCCCGTGCTTCCCATCGATCCTTCGTTGCCGCCCCAGTTCGAGCCACCCTGGTTCCCCCAGTTGGATCCACCCTGCGAACCGCCCTGCGAGCCGCCCCAGTTGGAGCTTCCCTGATTGCCACCGGTCATGCCGCCGAAGCCGCCCTGACTGCCACCGTAGCCGCCCTGACTGCCACCGTAGCCGCCCTGGCTGCCACCGTAGCCACCCTGCGAGCCGCCGAAGCCGCTCTGGCTGCCGCCCTGCGAGCCACCCCAGTTGGAGCTACCCTGGCCACCCCAGTTCGAGCCACCCTGCGAACCGCCCCAATTGGAGCCGCCCTGGCTGCCGCCGTAGCCACCCTGGTTGCCGCCCTGGCTACCATAACCGCCCTGGCTGCCGCTCTGGCTGCCGTAACCGCCCTGGCTGCCGTAACCGCCCTGGCTGCCCTGTCCACCCCAGTTCGAGCCACCCTGCGAACCGCCCCAGTTGGAGGAGCCCTGCGAGCCCCCCTGGCCGCCGGTCATGCCGCCGTAGCCACCCTGGCTGCCCCCCATCGAGCCGGTGTTGCTGCCGCCATAGGCACCGCCGCCGTAATTGGCGCCGCCACCCTGGTTGCCACCGCTGTGGGTACCGCCGAAGCTGCTGCCGCCGGAGCCCATGCCGCCACGGCCATACTCGGAGCCACCCCACGAGGAGGTGCCGCCGCCGTACTGCGACCCGCCGCGTCCATAGTCCTGTCCACCCTGCCCGTAGCTTCCCTGGCCGTAGCCACCCTGACCGTAGCTGCTGCTCTCATTGCCACCCCACGACTGGCTTCCCTGGCCGTATCCACGGCCGGTGCCGGAGTCGCCCCACGACGAGCCCTCGGAGCTCTCGCGACCATAGCCGCCACGCCCCTGCTCGGAGCCACCCTGGCTGCCACCGCCACCGAAGTTGTCGTCGCCGTAGTAACCGCTGGAGTATCGTCCTCCACCGGAGCGCTCGGAGTCGTTGTTACGACCGCTGCGATCGTTGGACTCACCGTTACGTTCCCAAGAGCGATCGCGATCGTTCGAGCCATAAGCCATAGTAGAATCTCCTTACGGGTAAACGTGTTGAACTATCACTACCTGCGCGGTCCGCGCGAAGGCGCACGGGCATCCCACCGCCGGCGCCGCGGCCGCTCAATCATTGATCGAATCATATGCATCCCGGGCGCCCGGGATCGGCGCCCGCATTCTCCTCCCCACGCGATATCGCCGCGATTGGCGGTGTCATCGCGCTCGGGGCATGCCGCGGCCCGGTGACGGTTCACTGACTTTCACCGGGCCGCGCAATCATCATCCCGCCGGCTCGCGACGCGCGTCGTTGCTCGACGGCCGGCATGCCGGATCAGCGACGGTTACCACGATCACGTCCGCCGAACTCCTGCTCGCGGTCGCCGCGACGTCCGATGCCGCCGCTCTCGTAGGAGCCTTCGCGATCGTAGCCGCGTCCGTGCTCGGAGCCGCCGCCCCAGTTGGAGCCGCCCTGCGAGCCACCCTGGCCGTACTCGGAGCCGCCCCAGTTGGAGCCCTGCGAGCCGCCGCCGTAGCTGCTGCCGGCGATGTTCGAGCCGCCGCGGGAGTAATCGCTCCCCCAGTTCGATCCACCCTGCGATCCACCCTGGCCGCCGAGGTGCGATCCACCCTGCGAGCCACCCTGGGATCCGCCCCAGTTCATGCCGCCGTAGCCGGACTCGCCGCGACCATGATCGCCGCCCCAGTTGGAGCCGCCCTGCGATCCGCCACGGCCGTACTCGGTGCCGCCACCCCAGGTGGAGCCACCCTGCGAGCCGCCGCGACCATAGTCACCGCCCCAGTTCGAGCCGCCCTGCGTGTTGTTGAAGTTGGTGCCCCCCGGCGTGCCGCCCCAGTTCGAGGAGCCACCGCTCCAGCTCGAGCCACCCTGCGAGCCGCTCTGCGAGCCGCCGCGACCATACTCGGAGCCGCCGCCCCAGTTCGAGCCGCCCTGCGATCCGCCGCGACCGTACTCGGAGCCGCCGCCCCAGCTGGAGCCACCCTGCGAGCCGCTCATCGAGCCGCCACGATTCTCCTGTCCCCAGCTCCCCTGCGAGCCGCCGAAGTGCGAGCCACCCTGGCCGCCACCCCAGTTGGAGCTTCCCTGCGAGCCGCGACCATAGTCGGAGCCGCCCTGGCCACCGAGGTGCGAGCCACCCTGCGATCCACCCTGGCCACCCCAGTTCGAGGACCCGTAACCGGACTCGCCACGTCCCCACTCGCCGCCGCCGAGGTTCGAGCCCTGCGAGCCGCGACCATGCTCACCGCCCCAGCTGGAGCCACCCTGCGAGCCGCCCATGGAGCCGCCGCGGCCGTACTCGGAGCCGCCGCCCCAGTTCGAGCCTCCCTGACCACCACCCTGCGAGCCGAAGCCCTGCGAGCCGCCCCAGTTCGAGCTTCCCTGCGAGCTCCCCCAGGTCGGCGAGCCGCCGCCGAGGTTCGAGCCACCCTGCGAGCCGCCACGACCATACTCTCCACCCCAGTTCGAGCCTCCCTGACCACCACCCTGCGAGCCGCGGCCGTAGCCCGAGCTCATTCCCTCATTCCCCATCTCGCTCCATCCACCGTACGAGGTACGATCCTGTCCGCCGCCACGATGCTCATCGCGATCACGCCACTGCTCGTTGCGTCCGTCCCAGGATCGATTCTGATCGTTCATCATAGTTCGCACTCCTTAGTGATAGTTGTATTGAAATGAGGTCGAGCGGTCCGGTTTTGTCGAGGCATGTGAATTGATGGTATGCCAATCGTTCACTACCGCCGTCGCGCTACTCATTACAACTCGTATACCACGCGGAGGCGCAACGTTCGGGGCTCGATGAGCACGATCGGTCGCGCAATGGCCGGCAGGGCGCGCGCCAACGAAACTTTGCCGAACAAAGCAAGCAGCGACGCGGCCCGGCGGTCCATCACGCGCACGCGGCAAACAGCGAGCGCGACGGCGCGCATGGGAGCGTTACCATCGCGCAATGCGGGGGCCGAGAAAGCGGCACGATTGTGTTGGACGGCGGCGGCGAGCGTGTGCGCGTCCCAATATTCAGAGCGCGATACAAGGGTGAAAAACGGAGCGGGGGCGCCGTCTCCGGCGCCCCCGCATCATCGAGGCAGTCGTATGATCGCGCGCGTCATCCGGCGCGCTCGTGCGTCCAGCGTGTCCCCTCCTTCCCATCCTCCAGCGCCACCCCCATATCCTTCAGCCGATCACGGATCGCGTCGGACGTCGCGAAGTCCTTGTTCTTCCGGGCGCTGGCGCGCAGGTCGATCAGCAGCGACATCAGATCGTCGGTCAGCCCCTCGTCGCCGCCGGCGGCTCCGGAGCCGAGATCCAGGCCGAGCACGTCGCCGAAGGCGCTCTTGAGCGCGGCGTGATACTGGGCAAGCAACGACGCATCGCTCGCATCGGAGGCCAGGAGCTTGTTCAGCTCGCCGATCCCCTCGAAGAGCGCGCCGAGCGCCACCGGGGAGTTGAAGTCGTCGTCCATCGCCTCGATGAACGCGCGCATGAACGGCAGCTCCTCATCGGTTGCTCCCCCCGCGGCGCCGTCATGAGCGGTGGAGCCGCCGAGCCGCTCCTCCAGACGCTCCATGGTCCGGCGCAGCTTCTCCAGTCCGGTCTGCGCGGCGGTGATCGCCTCCTCGTCGAACTCAAGCGGCGAGCGGTAATGGCTCTGCAGGATGAAGAACCTGACGGCCATCGGATCGAAGCGTTCGAACAGGCTCTTCATGCTCGTGGCGTTACCGAGCGACTTCCCCATCTTCTTGCCGCCGATCTCCACCAGGTTGTTGTGCATCCAGTAGCGGACGTAGGGAGCATCGTTGGCTCCCTGGCTCTGCGCGATCTCGCACTCGTGGTGCGGGAACTTGTTGTCGACGCCGCCGCCGTGGATATCGAAGGTCTTGCCGAGATAGAACTGCGACATCACCGAGCACTCGATATGCCAGCCCGGGAAGCCCCAGCCCCAGGGGGAGAGCCACTGCATGAAGTGCTCCGGCTCCGCCTTCTTCCAGAGCGCGAAGTCGTTCGGGGAGCGCTTCTCCTCCTTCAGCGCCACCCGTCCGCTATAGGCCTGATCCTCCGCCTGCCGGTTGGAGAGTCCGCCGTACGGAATGCAGGAGGCGCATGCCCCCGATTCCCCGCGCCGCTGATATTCGGCCACGTCGAAGTAGACCGAGCCGTTGGCCTCGTAGGCAAGCCCCTTCTCGACGAGCTTCTCCACCATCTCGATCATCTGCCGGATGAAGTGGGTCGCGTGCGGCATCCGGTCCGGCTTCGACACGTTCAGCCGCGTCATGTCCTCCCAGAAGCTCTCCTCGTAGAGCGCGGCCACCTCGAACGGCGAGCGGCTCTCCCGCCGCGCCTGCATCTCCACCTTGTCCTCCCCCTCGTCGGAATCGCCGAGCAGGTGTCCGACGTCGGTGATGTTCATCACGTAGAGAAGATGCTCCGGACCGTAGGCATGCATCAGGTAGCGCCGGATCATGTCGAAGGAGACGTAGCTCTTGGCGTGGCCGATATGCGCGTGTCCGTACACCGTCGGGCCGCAGACATACATCCGTATAAGCTCCGGATCGATCGGCTGAAAATCCTCCTTGGTTCGGGAGAGCGTGTTGTAGATGCGAAGCGCCATGATAGTCCTATGGTCAAAACATTACGGTTCGGTTCGATTTCCCGCGTGGTGTTGGATTCGATGCCGGCGCGGCCGGCGGGTGTGCGTGGTCAACAACAGAAGAAATCGACGAGCTCGGCGGCCAGACGCCGCGAGGGAACCTTCTCGATCGGGTGCTGCGTGCCCGGCAAAACCGCCAGCTCGCCGGCCGGCAGGCGACGGTAGACCTCCGAGGTCTCCTCCAGCGTCACCATCTGATCCCGGTCGCCGACGGCCACCCTGACGCGCTGAGCGATGCCGGCGGCATCCTCGGCGGTGAGCACCGGACGGCGTCCGAGCGAAAGCATCATCTCGGCGGTGCCGGTGAGCACGCGCTCCCAGCCGTGGGCGGCGTGGCGACGCCTGAGCTCCTCGGCGAAGCGGGGCACCTTCTCCTCGATCTTCCTCGGGTCGAGCATCTTCACCTCGCGCGCCGAGGTCTCCTCGTCCCATCGAAACTTCGTGGACAGCGTGAAGACGCGGCCGACCAGCTCCGGTCGCGTGCGGGCCAGATGGAGCGCCACGTAGCCTCCCATGCTGTAGCCGAAGATATCGGCCGGCCGGTTGCCGCTCCGCTCGATCTCACCGGCCAGCTGGCCGGCGAAGAGCTCGATCGAAAAGGGCTCCTCGGCCGACGCGCCGGCG
Organism: Bacteroidota bacterium; assembly: GCA_048498995.1. GTDB lineage: Bacteria > Bacteroidota > Ignavibacteria > OLB7 > OLB7 > JBEHWX01. The sequence goes on along the minus strand of JBEHWX010000108.1, from coordinate 10,006 downwards.
CCGTGTCCCAGAAAGTCGAGCACGCGCGGCTCGAAGCGCTCCTCCAGCAGCGGAAGAAGCGGCTCGAACTGCGAGGCTGCGCCGATGGCGCCGTGAAGGATCAGCAGCGGTATCCGTTCGCTCACGTCGGGTCGTGTCCGGTTGAATGAATGGGGGCGCCGCGCTCCGGCGCCGGTCCGCCGAGGCCACGCTCAGGGCGCCCGACCTCGACCAAGAATCTTCTCGCCACGATTCTCCTCGCGTCCGGCGGCGCGATGCGCTCGCGCGCGCCGGAGCAGTCCGTGGCGTTAGGCCACATCCCCCCGCCGATGCTCCTCGTCGGCCACCGCGGCGGAGCCGATCAGCTTGAGCGCGTGCGGGAGTACCGGGAGGATCGCCTCCAGACACTCCCTGGCCCCCTTCGGGGAGCCGGGAAGGTTCACGATCAGGGTCCGCCCGGCGATGCCGCAGACGGCGCGCGAGAGAACGGCGAACTTCGTGGACTCGAGCGAGGCGCGGCGCATCGCCTCGGCCAGCCCGTCGGCCCGGCGCTCGACCACGCTGAGCGTGGCCTCCGGCGTCACGTCGCGCGGCGCGAATCCGGTGCCGCCGGTGGTGAGCACCAGCGCGATCCGCTCGTCGACCGCGCGGCGAAGCTCGTCGACGATGCTCGCCATCACGTCCGGCACCACCGCCCGGCGGAGGATATCAAAGCGCTCCTCCGGCAGCGCGGCGGCGACGGCCGGCCCGGACAGATCCTCCCGCTCGCCGGCCGAAGACCGGTCGCTGACGGTGAGAATGGCGACGCTGAAGATCGGATCGTAGTCGGACATCGCGCGATTGCTGGCTTGGCGCGCCACGCGCCGGACGGGGTCACTCGCCGACGTAGCGCTCGAGACGGAAGTTCTCGCCGAGGTAGCGCTTGCGCACCTCGGGATCGTTGGCCAGCTCGTCGGCGTGTCCGCTCCGGAAAATCTGGCCGTCGATCAATATATACGATCGGTCGGTAATGGAGAGGGTCTCGTGGACGTTATGATCGGTAATCAGAATGCCGATGCCGCGCGCGCTCAGCTTTCTGATGATCTCCATGATATCCTCCACCGCCAGCGGATCGATGCCGGCGAAGGGCTCGTCCAGGAGGATGAACTTCGGATCGGTGGCCAAGGTGCGGGCGATCTCGGTGCGCCGGCGCTCGCCGCCGGAGAGCATGTAGCCCATCTGCTTCCGGATGTGGGTGATCGAGAACTCCTCCAGGAGCTCGTCGACCCGCTGACGGCGCTTGGCGCGGGGATAGCCGATCAGCTCGAGCACCGCCAGGATGTTCCCCTCGACGGTCATCCGCCGGAAGACCGAGGCCTCCTGCGGCAGATACCCGATCCCGCGACGCGCGCGCCGATACATCGCGATGTTGTCGATCCGCTGGCCATCCAGGATCACCTTCCCCTCGGTCGGCCTGACCATCCCGACGATCATGTAGAAGGTCGTGGTCTTGCCGGCGCCGTTCGGGCCGAGCAGCCCGATCACCTCTCCCTGGCTCACGTGCAGGGAGACGTCGCGCACCACGCGGCGCTTCTTGTAGCTCTTGACCAGGTGCTCGGCCGTCAGCACCGATCCCCCCTCGACGGCGCTGGCGGCGCCCCGGGGGGCCGCCGACGGTCCGGGCCCCGGAGCGGGCCCCGGAGCGGGCCCCGGAGCGGGCTCCGATGCCGGCCCGGAAGCCTCGTCACGTTCGATCTTCGTCTCCTCGGACATCAGGTTCCTCGTTTCGTCAACTGAAGCGATCTGTCGGATTCCTTCCCGTCGCGAAGGATCCGGAGCTTGAGCGTGTCGCCGACGCGGGCATCGCTCAGAAGCGCGACGGCATCATCCTCGGTCTTCACGGGCTGGCCGGAGATGGAGCTGATCACGTCGCCGACCTCGAGTCCGGCGCGGGCGGCCGGGGAGTTCGGGGCCACGTCGACGATCACCACTCCCTCGCTGCTGCCGAGCTTGAGATAGCGCGCGATGTTCGCGTCGATCTGCTGGACGCGCATCCCGGTCCAGTAGTTCCGGTCGATCGAGCCGTTGCGACGGAGCTGATCGGCGATCGTCTTGACCCGGTTGATCGGCACCGCGAATCCGATGCCGATCGAACCGGCCCCCTGGTTGGACTGCGCGGTCGAGTAGATGACGGTGTTCATGCCGATCACCTGACCGAGCGAGTTGACCAGCGGCCCGCCGGAGTTCCCGGAGGAGATCGCCGCGTCGGTCTGGATCATGTCGCGATAGATGCGGTTCTCCTGCACCTGCAGGTTCACCCCGCTGTTGGAGACGACGCCGACGGTGACCGTCGGTTTGGAGTTGATGTCGAACAGGCCGAAGGGATTGCCCAGGGCGATCGCCCACTCGCCGACCATCACGTCGTCGGAGTTGCCGAGCTCGAGAAAGGGAAGATTGCTCCCGTCGATCTTCAGCAGGGCCACGTCGCTGGTCGGGTCGGTGCCGATCACGCGGGCATCGTAGCGCTTGCCGCCGACCATGGTCACGACGACCTTGGAGGCGCGCCCGGCCACGTGATCGTTGGTGAGGATGTAGCCATCCTGGGAGATGAGGTAGCCGGAGCCGAGGCCGTGGATCTCCTGCTTCAGCGTCTGGGAGCCGCGGCGGCGGTAGAACTGATCGAAGAAGGGATCGTTGAAAAAGTCCTCGAACGGATCGCGGTACTGCACCTCGCGCACCTCGGTGACGTTGATGCCGACGATGGCCGGGGCCACGCGGCTGACCGCGCGGGTGATGGCGTTGGAGCGTGAGGAGGCGATGTCGTCGTTGATCATGCCCCGTTCGGCGGCGCTGCCGCGCGAGCCGTTGGCCGGGCGGTCCTGCGCGTTGCACGATGCCGCGCCGAGCAGAACGAGCGCGGAGGCCGAGAGCGTCAGTAACCTTTGAGAGATGCTATGGTCCATACTTCAAACTTTCCGAAGCGTTTGTGAGGAAGTCGACGATTCAACCGGGCGTTCTCATCTGCTCCAGACGCTGAGGGAAGGGAGCTTGTTCCGTTAAAAATAGTGGATGTCCCCTCATCCGATCCGGGCCCGGGCCGAAGGAAACGCTTCGACACGGCCGGAAGCACCCGGGCGATGAATCCCGGATGATCAATCCTGGTGGGGGCGGCCCCCCGTGGCCGCCCGGACGGTGTGGTCGGGCGCATGCGCGAAGATGCGCACGCTGAAGATGCGCACGCTGAAGATGCGCACGCTGAAGACGTGCGCCTACCATTCCGCGCCTACCATTCCGCGTCGGCCATTCCGGGTCGGCCATTCCGCTCCAAGCGATCGGCGCAGGCCGGGCGGGCCGCTCGGCGGAGGGATTCCGGTGCTCCAGGGGATCCCGGAAGAGAATCCCGGATAGATTCTTTGGCCGGATAGCGGCGGGATTCGTCCGGGCGCGACGCGGGAGAATTGTTTGTCGGATCTGGTGATAGTAATTTCTTCGCCCTATGAAGGAATCAAACCCGAGTGATCCGACAAGAATCACGCCCAGCGCACCCGCCGGCGACAACGGCGGGGAGCATCGTCGAGAGCACCGCCGTCGACACGGCAATGGCGGACGCCGCCAGGGAACGCCGGACGCCTCCCGCAAGGGAACCCCGCATGGGATCATGCAGAGCGGCCGTCCGGAGGTGCATCAGGGCCAGTCGGCCGAGCAGCGTCCGGGAGGGCGCCAGCGCGAGCCCCGTCCGCAGATCAGCGTGGTGATCCCGCTGATGAACGAGGCCGGCTCGCTCCATGAGCTCGGGCAGCGCCTGGAGACCACGCTCCGCTCGATGGCCGGTGACCGCTACGAGGTGATCTTCATCGACGACGGCTCCACCGACAACTCCTACGAGATTCTCCGGGAGCTTCATCGAGCCAACCCGCGATATCACGCGATCCGCTTCCGCACCAACTACGGCAAATCCGCCGCGCTGGCCGTCGGCTTCGAGCGCGCCCGCGGCGAATGGGTCTTCACGATGGACGCCGACCTGCAGGACGATCCGAACGAGCTTCCGGCGATCCTGGCCAAGCTCCAGAGCGGCTACGACCTGGTCTCCGGCTGGAAGAAGGTGCGCCACGATCCGTGGCACAAGACGATGCCCTCGAAGGTGTTCAACAAGGTGGTGCAGATGGTCACCGGCCTGCACATCCACGACTTCAACTGCGGGCTGAAGGGATACCATCGGGACGTGCTTCCAGAGCTGAGCGTCTACGGCGAGATGCACCGGTATCTGCCGGCGCAGGCGCACTGGCAGGGCTTCCGGGTCACCGAGCTGCCGGTGCAGCATCACCCGCGCAAGTACGGCGTCTCGAAGTTCGGCATGAGCCGGTTCGCCAAGGGATTCCTCGACCTGCTCACGCTGCTGCTGACGACCAAGTATGCCCGACGCCCGCTGCACATCTTCGGCGCCGTCGGCATCCTGGTGGCGGCGATCGGTTTCGTCATCGATCTCTGGCTGACGATCGAATGGTTCCTCGGGAAGACGGCGCTGACCAACCGCCCTCTCTCCCTTCTCGGGGTTTTACTGATCATCGTCGGCGTCCAGTTGATCTCGATCGGCCTTCTCGGGGAGATGATCGTCAAGAACTCCCTCGACAACGCCAAATACTCCATCCGCGAAGTACTTGAATGAGAAAATCGAGTCCGCGTCTTCTCCGACGGCTCACGGCCGCCTGCGCACTCATGGCGCTGGCGATCTCCGGCAGGGCCATGGCACAGTTCATCGTCCAGCCCTCGCTCGGCGTTCAGACGATCTGGTTCAACGGCGACTATCCGGTCAGCCAGCCGATCAGCCCCGGCGTCGATCGCACGCTGCCGCTCGGCGGCGGCATCATGGGGAATAACCCGGGAGGACGGCTTCAGATCGAGCTGATCCCGGACCCGACCAGCATGTTCCGCGTGCCGGTCTCGATCGAGGCCTACCGGCTCGACGGGCGCACCACCTTCTCGGCCTCCGGTCCCACCGAGACCCGGAAGAAGCGCTGGCTGTTCACCCACGAGGCCACGCTGATCTCGGCCGGCGCCGGGCTCACCGCCTCCTTCTTCAACGAGTCCGCGCAGCTCAGGAAGACCCCCACGCTCTACGTGAGCGCCGAGGCGAAGATCAACTACATCTCCCCGACCGATCTGGTCTCCCGGATCTACTACGTCGATACCGACGAGGATGTGATTCCGAACGTCACGGTCCATCCGGACTCGGTCGGCGAGACCCGTATCGGCCTGGCGCTCCGGCTCGGGACGCAGGTGGACTTCTTCGATCCGTTCCTGCTCGACTTCAACGTCGGCTACGGCGTGCTCAACCTGATCGGCAAGGTGACCGACCCGACCAAGCAGCGGAACATCCTGGTGGTCGAGAGCCAGCGCCGCGATCCGGAGATCACCGTCGGCTATATCTCCTTCGGACTCTCCCTGGTCTGGCACCTCTGATGCCCCGAGGGATCCCATCATCGCGCTTCACGCACGAGGGGACCGGCACCGCGCCGGTCCCCTCGTCGGTATCGCACCGGAGCGGACGATGATCGCCACCGGCCGCCATCGCCCTCGCGGGGTGCTCGCCGACCGCTGGCTCCTGGCCGTGATCGCGATGTTCCTCCTGTCGCGCTCGGCCGCCATGGCCGCCGGCGTCAGGTTCGACGCATCGCCGCTCGGCTACTTCCTCCAGTACCTCGATCCCCACCTGCTCCGCGCGCGCCTTGGCGAAAGCCTCTGGTATCTTCACAGCCAGCCGCCGCTGTTCAATCTTCTGCTCGGCGTGGTGCTCAAGCTCGCCCCGGACGATTATCCGACGCTCCTCTCCGTGCTCTGGATGGCGGCCGGACTGCTGCTGGCGATCGCCCTCTACCGCGTGCAGGTCCGGCTCGGCGTCCGCCCGGCGCTGGCGGCCGTTGCCACGGTGCTCTTCTCGGTCGCGCCGGCGGCGATCCTCTACGAGAACTGGCTTTTCTACACGCAGCTGGAGACGCTGCTGCTCGCGCTCTGCGCGCTGCTGCTGCACCGGTATCTGAGCCGCGGCCGCGTCATCGACGGCGCGCTGCTGATGGCCTCGGCCGCCGCGCTGGTCCTGACCCGGAGCCTGTTCCACGTCGGCTGGCTCGCGGCCGTGGCGGCACTGCCGCTGGCAAGCCGGAGCATTCCGCGCCGGCGGACGCTACGGCTCGCGCTCCTGCCGCTGGCGGTGACGCTCTTCTGGTACGGCCGGAGCGCGGCGCTCTTCGGCGGGTTCTCCGGCAGCAGCTGGCTCGGGATGAGCGTGGCGAAGATGACGACCTTCCAGCTTCCGGAGGAGGAGCGTAGCGCCATGGTCGCGCGCGGCGAGCTCTCGCCGGTGGCGCTGATACAGCCGTACAGCCGGCTCGACGCTTACGGCGGACTGACGCGGAGCACGCCGCCGACCGGCATCGAGGCGCTCGACCGCGAGACCAAATCGACCGGCGCCTCCAACTACAACCACCGGGCGATTCCGGCGATCTCCCGCCTCTACATGCACGACGCGCTGACGGTGCTGGTCCACAGGCCGGGAACGTTCCTGCGCGGGAGCGCCGCGGCCTACTACTACTACCTCTTCCCCTCCAGCATCTACTGGTTTCTCGACCGGAACCGGAGCATGATCCGCGGCTACGACCGGGCCTACAACATCGTGGTCTACGGACAGATCGCCTACCACGAGGCTCCCCCCGGCGAATCGCCGGAGGCCTCGGCGCGGCGGCGGTTCCTGAAGCTCTCGCCGGTGATCATCCTCGGCGTGCCGCTGGTGATCGTGGCCGGGCTCCTCCTCTGCCGCCGGCTGCATCGCGCCGGACGGCTCCGGACGCCCCGGGGGCTGACGCTCCTCTACCTGCTCGGCACGGTCCTCTACGTGACGATCCTCGGCAACGCGCTGGAGATCAACGAGAACTACCGTTTCCGCTTCACGATCGACCCGCTGCTGATCACTATCGGCGCGATGGCCGCGGCCGCCTGGAAGCCCGGACTGTTCGGAAGTGAGGAGATGACGGACGTGGTGCGCGGCACGGAGCCGTGAACGACGCGGGGCTGAAACGCATGTTGTGAGCACCGAACGCTCCATATGGGCAATGCCTCCAGCGCACATCGAAGACACGTGTTGTACGGGCGGCTCCCGTGACCGCCCCCGCCGTCGGATGAAGAGCGCACGCCAAAGACGGGCGGCTACCGAAACGTGGCAGCCGATGCGCGTCTCCTACGGCGGATTTCATGAGACGGACACTACCGTGGGCCCGAAGGCCGAGCGGCGAGCGGCGGGATGAAGTATTGGGGGAGGGAATCGACGCCGGGAGCGTACATTTGTGGCTTATGGCCGCCGCGTCGCAATCATGAAGCGGGACGGCGGAAAGGACCGGAGAATCTTCAGCAATGGGATATAAAGAGATCATCGACGGCTCACCGAGCGTCGACGCGGCCGACAAGTACTACTGGGGCTACATGTACGGCCTTGCCAAGGAGTTCATCATCCCCTACCTGGAGTCGGCCGGCGTGCCGGTGAAGGGAGCCTCGGTGATCGAGATCGGATCGGCCGAGGGAGGAAACCTCTGCGCGATGGCCGAGCATGGCGCCGCCGAACTGGTCGGCACCGACATCGCCGAGGTGCGCCTCGAGAGCGCCCGGCAGATCGCCGATCTCCTCGGACTGGACATCACCTACAGCTCCCACGACGTGATCTACCAGCCGATCCAGAAGGAGTGGACCGACCACTTCGACATCGCGCTGCTGCGCGACGTGATCGAGCACCTGGACGACGCGGAGATCGCGCTCCGGAACATCCGCCGCGTGCTCAAGCCGGGGGGCGTGCTCTACGTGACCTTCCCCCCCTACTACTCCCCGTTCGGCGGACATCAGCAGACGCTGGCCACGACGATCGGCAAGCTGCCGTTCATCCACCTGCTCCCGAATCCGATCTTCGAGGGGCTGATCGCCTCCGGACGCGAGGCGGACAAGGTGGAGGTGAGGCGCCTCCGGAAGATCCGGATGACGACCACGAAGTTCCGCAACGCCGCCAAGGCCGCCGGCTATTCGATCGCCGACGAGAAGCTCTACCTGCTCCGCCCGGTCTTCAAGATGAAGTTCGGACTGACGCCGGTGAGCGCGAACATCCTGAAGCCCTTCCCCTTCGTGCGCGACATGGCCGCTCTCGAGGCCGGCTATCTGCTCCGCGCCTAGGAGAACACGGATCGGTGAGAATGATAAATGCGGAACGAAGGAAGAGCAATGTCCGTCCGTATGATGGTTGGCCCTCGCAGACAGGAATGACCTTCTTCGTCTCTTCCAGGCGCACACTGGGCTATTTAGGCGATAGCCAGGAGAATCCGCCTGGTGTTCCGACAAATCAACCACTGTGCGTATCCAATGCCAATTGAAAATAAATCTGGAACTTGGCGGCGATTGCGTCCATATCTAAGATCTGTTGGCCGAATTCACCCAACATTTAGTGATATTCTGTCTCTGGTTGCAGTTGTTATCTCAGTGTTCGCAATCTACACGCAATCATTTAGGGTTGATCATGATTTAAAAGCCAAAGTGTTTCAACCGACGATCGACCTGTTTCGTGGTTCAATTGAATCCAGTTTGCTGATTGCTAATCGTGGCAACCAATCCGAGATAATTGTTAGTGCGAAGTATGTCGCGTATATAGATAAGCATCCAAGGTTCGAGGCCAATTCAAGTCCGTCACTTGGCCCTGTAATAATGAAACCTGGAGAAGCTTCCATCTTTAAGCTTAGTGCTGACACCAAAAATTTTACATCTGTCTTCGCCAACTACCCGCATAAGACTGTTCATATCGCTGTTGCTATCCAAGTGATCGGACCTGGTGGACAAATTTTTGATCGTAGAATTCCATTTGCGCAGCAGACTCGGTCGTTCAACGACGATGTCATTCCATACTCAGGTGAGATCGATGGATATGAGGATGTCGTAGACCTACTAGATGGGAATCGGGAGCTCTATCCCATTGTCAATCTCGATCCGGAGGTAGAATCGAAGGTCAGGGCTCGATATGCCTACCTTAGGCAAGTACTGAAAGAAACTCCTGGTTGGCGGGCCACTCCAGCGGACTCGATTTCAAGGAGATTACCAAAGACGGTCCTCAGATTCCTGGATAGTAGTGGCGATCTCAAGTAACTCATTCATTGGCACCTCTACGAATTTCGCCGTATCCCCCTACGCCCGAGGTTGTGTCCTACGTGTCAACAATCCTCTTTAACATTCTCTTCTAATCCGCTCCAGCAGCGTCTCCAGCGTATCCCCTTCCTCCAGGTAGATGAAGCTGCCGACCTCGCGGTGGCGGAAGAGGTAGCTGGCGATGATCCTCACCTCGTCGATCTCCTCCTTCCGGTAGTGGGGCGGGGCCACCGATCCGTCGAAGTAGACCTTCTCCAGCAGCCGCCGCATCCCCTTCTCCGGAAACCTCCGGCTCATCTTGATCTGGCGCGCCAGCCGCCCGAAGCGGATCAGGAACACCTCCATCTTCCCCATCTCCACCGCCGGCAGCACGATCACCACGTTGTTCGTGTTCACCGAATCGGCGATCCGTTCCTTCCGCTGGAAGATCTTCTGCAGCTCCATCCACTGGTCGCGCAGCACGCCGGCCTCCTCGAACTCGAGCGCCTCGGCGTGCGCCTGCATCTTCGCCTCCACCAGGCTGACGATCCCCTTGTCGGCGCCGGAGAGCGTGGCCCGCAGCCGCTCCACTTCCTCGCGGTAGCCCGCCTCCGACTCCATCAACGCGCAGGGAGCGTTGCAGCGGTGGATCTGATGGTAGATGCAGGGGATCACCGCGAGCGACGGAATCAGCGGCGCCTCGCACTTCCTGATCCGGAAGACCGACTGGATCGTCTCGATCAGCGCCTCGGCGGCCCTCCGTCCAGCGAACGGACCGAAGTACTCGGCCCCGTCGGCCTCCACCTCGCGAGCCATGCCGATCGTCGGGAAGGGATCGGCCACGTCGAGCCGGATGAACGCGTAGCTCCGGATCCGCTTCTGCATGGTGTTGTACTTCGGC
>JBEHWX010000107.1:0-19299 GCA_048498995.1 Bacteroidota bacterium | reverse complement strand
TCTAACCGACAACCACATCCAGGATGACGATTATCGGTTTCACGATACATTTCATCTTTCATACGCAGCCATATTGGGGTGGTCGCCGGTTCTCCGGGCACTCTTTCAAGTCAAGCGCAAAAGCGACCCACAAGTCGACGAGACAGAAGACGGCGCCCGAGCCATATTAATCGAGGAGGGCATATCTGCAATGGTCTTTAGGCATGCCCAGCAAATTGGACACTTCGCGTCAAGCCACTCCGTTGAATACTCACTTCTCAAGCTCATCCATGATTTCGTCAACGGCTACGAGGTGGAAAAATGTCTACTTTGGCAATGGGAAAGAGCTATATTAGAGGGCTACTCAGTCTTCCGTGAGCTTCGCGCCCATAGGGGAGGATTAGTAACAGCTAATTTACGGCAACACACGTTAACTTTTAGACAAAGGCGATGAACTCACAGGCATTCGTCGAGCAACTAAGCAAGTTAAGTTTTCCCAACGTGTTCAATCAATACAGCGACATATGCGATCAATGCGACCATGCTTCTAGCCCTATAATCCGGCAATCTAACCTTAGAATGTATCTAGATACAATGCTTAGCCTAGGGGTTGAAGGGATATGGATAGGCAGAGACTGCGGCTATCGAGGAGCACGCAGAACTGGCATTGCACTAACTGATGAGATCAGCATGGCGTTACTTGAGTCACGTTTCAAAGTACATGGACTGGCCAAGGCAACAGCCGGGAAGCCTATTAAAGAACGAACATCTACAGAGATCTGGAAAGCGCTTAGCATGATCAACACAGCAGCATTCCTTTGGAATGTTTTCCCGTTTCATCCATTCGAAGCTGAGAACCCACTTTCTAATAGGTGCCATTCGATACGAGAGTTCGATGAATGCCAAGACATCCTACAAAACATCTTAAGGATGTTAAAGCCCAGGTTTGTCGTCGCAGTTGGATCAGAGGCCCAGAGAAACATATCACGTTTGGGCTTCAAGTCAACAAGAGTCAGGCACCCCAGCTACGGCGGAAGCCAGCAATTCTTACACGAAATCTTAAGCATTTACGGCGAAAGAGGCTCACGCTAGAGCCTGTTATGCACTTTGCCTGAGAATTTCGAGGACATCGACAAAGCGGCGCATCAGAATCATGACGAATGCCAGTAGATGTAGACCAGCCAGCGTCTGAGGTAACCGCTCATAACCGCGGGCCAGCCGACGGAACCGCGCCATCCACGCGAAGCTCCGCTCGACGACCCAACGCCGTGGCAACAGCACGAACCCTCGCTTGGCTTCCGGCAGCTTGACGACCTCCAGCTCGATGCCGTGGGATTCTGCCGCTTCGGCAGCAACATCTCCCGTGTAACCTTGATCGACATACGCCAGATCGACGTTGTCGCCCGTTGCCTCCTGAACCTGACGTGCCAGTTCATCGACTTGCGCTCGATCCTGTTCATCAGCCGCGGTCACATGCAGCGCCAGCAGATGCCCCAGCGTGTCGACCGCGATGTGCACCTTCGAGCCTTTGCGACGCTTGGCTCCATCGTAGCCTGCGCGCGCTCCACTCTCCGGTGTCGATTGCAGCGTGCGGCTGTCGAAGATCGCGGCCGTTGGCTGCTCGCTTCGGCCATTAGCGATACGCATGACCGCTCGGAGATCATCGACGAGTGTCTGGAACACGCCGGCAGCCAGCCATCGTTGGGTCTGCTGGTAGACAACCGTCCAGGGAGGCAGGTCGTTGGGCATCATCCGCCAGGGCGCACCAGCTCTGACGATCCATCGCAGACCGTTGAAGACCTCGCGCAGGGAGTGTTCTCGCTGCGGAGCATCCTCGGTCATCAGGGTGAGATACGGGGCCAGCAGTGCCCACTCTTCATCGGTGACATTGCTGGGATAGCCGGATCGAATCTTCTTCTCTTTGCGCTGTTTCATGCGCCAAGAGTACGAATTCAGCCCCTAAAGTGCATAACAGGCTCTAGCAGCGGAACGAAATCAAGCTACATACAAAGTCTGAGAAGTTAAAAATAGATCACATAACCGCTATTAACTCGGGGCCACAAAAGGGCGACTAGATAATCTTACTTGCGCGGCCGGAATAGCGCCTTTCACTCAGGCTAAAGTCAAACGGGTCAGCAAGCACTTTACTCAAGGAATGACCATACGTATCAGTAAGCCAGCCTATAATGCCGAATGCATCGCCGTAGTTAAATACACGGTAGCCTCGGCCATTCTTGTAACCCAAATCGTTAAGAAACCGAGTGGGAACGATCGGCGCTGAGCGCCCGAAGTAAAAAAAGGAGTCGGAGACAAGCACACGAGACACCTTTGTGTCCGCATCAAGATTGCGATAATTTGGGCTACCATCCGGATTGCTATGATGCGAGTCCTCTTGAATCCATTTCTCGGCATCATTGTCGAAGTGGTAGATATTATCTCCGACCATCATTTTTCTACTACCATTTCTCACCGGCCTCTTATCAAAGAAAGTCGAGCTACCCCAATACGCATCATAGCTTAAATCCTGCGTCACACGCATTGCAAACACGCATCGCCCTACCGCTTTCAAACGAGTTCCGCCCATCCCTACAATCCAATCCCCAGAAACTGCCTTGGCACGTATCTTCGGCTTACAGGTCGCCAACGTGCAATACCCGTGAAATGGATTTGGAGCGAATCCGAAATCGCGGTCGACCACATAGACATACACCTTATTCATAGATTAGCATGTTGTCGTTGTTCTTGGATTGACTGGACGACGGTCCGATCCATCAGGGTTCTCGAATGGGTTTTCAGCACCATCAATCGCTTTGGCAATTGTCTTAGAGTTCCACCCAACAATTGCTGACGCATATTTTTCGAGCGAATCCGGTAAATCAAACCCTGTCCCCCCTTGCACATAGACGCCAACGATTCTTTTACCTTGGCGGTTAGCCTCCTCAATTTCCCAGTTGACCCATGGTCTCGAATGTGTGTCCTTCCCAACGAGGACTACGACTCTACCAGCCCAGGAGATCTTCATTCGCAGCAATCGCCGAATGGCCTCTTCCGAAACCAGTCCGGCCGCTAAACGCTCTTTATTAGACGGCTTCGCCCGAATAGAGCTATTACGGACATCATATCCGTTCCGCTGCAATAAACGAATGAACCCATCAACCTCTGAATCATCAACGTGATGATGGCTAATAAAAACATGTTTCCTCTCATTAGGCTCATCCATACTAACACTCCGAGATTAGTTCACAAGATTGCCGCCAGAGACTACCAAGGTCTTTCGCTATCCCCTATGCTGGTGCAAGGCCTGACGCCTCAACTTTACACAATACATTCACGGCGTCAAACACAGCAAGGCACCTACCCGCCTCAAATCCACTCAAGCCGTTCAAAACAGAGAAACTGCAACCTCTCATTACGCGGAACGAACCTGCACGAGCCCCTTAAGAATCAGGCTAGCTATCTCATTTGAATAAGTTGTCTTATACAGCCGAAAATTATCCTCAGCGTCGAGACCGTTACGCAACGACGAAACCCCATATACATCGAAAGCGTGCGCGAAATCCGGCGACGGCCCATGGTCATCAGAATTCCCCTCAAGAAGACTGCGCCAAATTACCCGCGCACACCCACCGTACCCTCCACAAAGATAAACCGGAATGTTGGCATCAAACGATTGGATCACTTCCTCCGCGATTCCAGGCATCGCTCCTTTAAACCCATCCAATTGGCCACCAAGCACAACGCGCGCTTCACAAATCGACGTTACAAATGAACGCATCAACGTAAGCCCCCGCTTCCAGTCACGCTCGCTCACCTGCGTAGAATGATACGAACTATCCGCAGCCCTATGTTGCAAATCCAGCACACTCCCCATCTGTGACAGGCAAACCAGCTCTCCGAACCGCCCAAAACTATCCCTCCACTCTAAAAGCTCATGAGAACCCATTGTACAATGGACCGGCCAAGCCAACACGTTCATTATGGGCAATTCTCTGCCATTAACATTTCGATCGCGAGCCGGAACATAGTAGGTTTCCGCCAATTCAAGCAGTACGCGTGTAAATCCGCCCGGACGTAGATCCCCACCATATACCAGTCTCGCTCCTGAAGCCAGCAAATACCGCGCAATCTCTGCCATAGCATCCTGCAAATGCTCTTGACTCAATCCCAGCTTGTATAAGCTAGGGCTATCCGATATGGAAAGCGCGATCGACTTTCCAGCCAAAGCCTGCTCAATCATGCTATAGCTGCTCCCTCATTCCAAACGGCCAGCCATTGCGTATAACTTAACAAGGCCAAGCCAGGGCTGATTACGTTAAATAACCCTATCTCTTCTTTACCCAATGGAGGATCCGGATACACAACCTGCCGAACCGCTGCAGAGTCATTTACACCAAGTATCTTTGCGAGCAGAATCAACTCCGGTGGGCGCGACAGGAAAGTCGCGTTGCTATCTGTCAGAGCTTTGGCGAATTCAACTTGACAACTCCATAAGAATGTTTTCAACACTTCGTCCACCAATTGGCCGACAATCTTAGCAACCCTTCCAACCTCACCACCGGCAAAGCGGATGACCGGAGAATTACCTAAATAGGGGAAGCATCTTTCCTCGAAATCGTCTAGGCAATTCACAACCACCATAGGTACGCAGGCCATTTTCGCCCCAACGATCTCACGGCGGCACCATTCCCGCGAAGAATAGCTATCGGTATGCACCACAACCATCGCACTCACTTTGACAGAGTGCTCGATCACTTCTTGAAAGCTCACTCCAGGAGGAATATTGATAGCATCAAAAAAGCCCGATAGGTCCACATCCTGCGCCAGGTTCGCCTGAATCAGCCTAGCTATATGCTCACCTTGGGGGTCATGCTTTGAATGGCTCAAGAAGATCTGTTCTTTCTTGAGAGAGCTCACGAGTTCATCAATGTCGCCATCAGGCGTCTGCATTTTCACAATGTTCAGTCGCAGCATTCTACAGAACTCATAACTAAGGCGCACCTGCAGTCTTCGCATTTTCTCATCATGCGCTTCGTCGCTCCACTCTTCCCACCGAACACAATTAATAGTCGACAGCTCTTCACCTACTCTATATGCAGATTTTTCGATCGCCACAGGGAATGCCCTCATGCAGAGACCATGCTTATTCGCATCCCGTACGATTCCATCAGCATACCTTACCCATTGCTCATCTTCGATGAGATTCGCCTCTAGCAAGATTACGACGGCCACAACATTTGATTCACTAAGATCAATTGGCAATGGCAAGTCGCCGTCGGAACCAGACCGAAATAGGACTTGAATTCCAAGACCACCCGAGACGTTGTCGAAAACCTTTCGCCGATAATGCTCAAACAAACCATTCGCTATTTTGTTTCCATCTGCATAACCAGCATGCCATACAACATAAATGGACATAAAAGATTTGGCGGAAATCGTGCCCATGCCACCACCTAATCACATTTCTTCAAAAAGATAGTTGCTTCTTACCAAGGCAATCTTGAACAAGCCTTGTACAAAGCAAGAACGATCAATATATAGACAGTTTCTCAACGCCAGATCTCATTCCTAATCATCCCTCCAACCCATTCGTCACATCTCCATGAACAGCTTCTGCTCGAAGTTCTTCCACATCATCGAGCCGACCGGCTTTTCGGTGCGGTCGTTGTACTTGGCGCTCCCCTTCACGTTGTAGGGGACCTCCACGTTGCCGCTCGTGGTGAAGTAGATCAACTGCCCGATCGGCATGCCGGCGTAGACTCGGATCGGCTGCTTCACCGAGATCTCCAGCGTCCAGTGGTTGCAGAAGCCCACATCTCCCTTCCCCGCCGTCGCGTGGATGTCGATGCCCAGACGTCCCACCGAGCTCTTCCCCTCCAGGAACGGCACGTGCTTGTGCGACTCGGTATACTCCACCGTCGCCCCCAGGTAGAACCGCGAGGGCTCCAGGATGTAGCCTTCCTCCGGGATCTCGAAGACGGTGTACGGATTGTCCCTCTTGGCGTCCAGCAGGTTCTCGTCGTACATGGCCAGCCAGCGGCTCAGGTGCACGTCGTAGCTGTTGCTGCCGAGGCAGTCGCGCCGGTACGGCTGGATCACGATCTCTCCCTTGTCGATCGCCTGCAGAATGTCGGTGTCGGAAAGAATCACGGTTGTTCGCTCTATCGCTGAAAATGTCGGGTTGTTCTCGTTCGGGCTCCTCCGCTCCCTGGGTGCACGGGCGATCGGTCGATCCGCCGGCGTGAGAGCCGCGCCCCGCCCCTGAACAGGTAGTTCCATGAGAGCCGGAGCGCGTGGGAAGAACGGGCAAAGTTACGGAATTTCGCTCGCCCCGGCGGGCGCTCCTCCCCGGACCCGCCCCGGAAGGCCGGTTCCGACGCGGCTCGCCGGATGGCGACACGCTCCGGAGCGCTCCGGAGCACGGTTCCCGAGGAGCGGAATCGGCCAGGGCCACGCGGCGCGCCTTCCCCACGAAGAGCCGTGGAGCCGGAGTGCGGGCGCGGCGCGGGGGCAATCAACGCGGTTCACATGGAGCACTTCGGAGGAGATAGCGGATGGGCACGGAGATCGGTATCGGCGTGTACGGGAGCGCCACGGCGGAACGGGAGGATGCGATCGAGGGAGCGCGGATCATCGGGCGGGAGCTGGCGCTGGCCGGCTGCACGGTGATCACCGGCGCCTGCTCCGGACTCCCCTATCTGGCCGCGGAAGCCGCCGCGCGCCACGGAGGACGCGTTCACGGCTTCCCCCCGACGCACGATATCGAGGAGCAGCGCGCCTTCACGCCGGAGGATGATCTCTCGGTCTATTCCCGGCTCGAGTTCCTCCCGCGCGCCGAGCCGTTCCTGGCCGAGCTTGTCGTCAGGAAGAAGTACCGGAACGTCCGCTCGACGGCCGCGTGCGACGGCGCCATCCTGATCCAGGGACGCTGGGGAACGCTCCACGAGGCGACGAGCCTGGTCGATTTCGGCGCGGTGATCGGCGTGCTGGAGGGGACCGGCGAGATCGCCGATCTGTTCACGGAGCTCGCGTCGCGCCTCGGACTCGACGGCGGCGCGCTCCTGATCCGAAGCGGCTCGCCGGAGGAACTGGTCCGGCTCGTGGTCGAGCGGGCGCGCGCGCGGCGGGCCGCGGCCGGGCGGGCCTGAAACGAGACGGCGCGCCTCACGTTGCCGCGAGGCGCGCCGTCACCGACTCATTCCTCCGAGCTCCCGATCCTCAGCGCACGTCCTTCAGGTAGGTGCCGGCGGGGATCGTCTCGCTGGTGGTCCGCTGGTTCAGGATCGCGAGGTTCTCGAGATCGAGTCCGGCGTTCGTGTTGGCCTGCACCAGCGAGGCGAACTGATCGGTGCGCGACGCCTGGAACACGTTCAGGCGGTACGGCTGGACGTTCAGCACCGACGTATTCGTCACCTCCTGGAATCCACCGCCCACCATGTCGAACGTGCTGGCGTAGGCTCCGTAGCGCGCCTGCGTGGAATAGCCGTGCATCACGTAGAGTCGGCCGGATTTCCGGATGAAGTAGCTCGTGGCCGTCAGCACGGTTCCGTCCTCGGAGGTGATGTTGGTCACCAGGCGATAGGCGGGGAGGCCGTTGACGGAGGTCGAGCCGCTCTGCACCACCGCCGCTTTGTTCTGCGAGACGAACTGCTGGGCGGCGGTTGCCGGGTCGGCATCGGTCGTGGCCATGAGGAGAATGGCGGCATCGCCGGCCTCGGGCATCATCTGCACCTGCGAGGCGAAGTTGCCGACCTGCCAGTTGCTCGGCACCGGCAACTGGAAGCGAAGCTCCGGGTGGTAGAAGATGCCCCCCTGCACGAAGCCGTTGCGCGGGTTCTGGCCGAAGATCATATTCTGCAGCCGCGGCACCAGCGTGGCCGGATCGTCCCCGGTCAGGTTGGTCTGGCCGAGCTGCTGCGCCCAGTAGGCGGCGCGGTCGCGCACGGTCTGCTCGCGCTCCCCCGGATCGGGGTGGGTGCTGGCCCAGGTCGGCAGCGCGCTCCCCTTGTCGAGATCCTGCATACGCTTGAGCACCTCGAAGAACTTCGCTCCCTCGGAGGCCTTGTAGCCGACGCGCGTGGCGTACTGCACGCCGAGCTCATCGGCCTGGCGCTCATCATCGCGGCTGAAGCTGAGGAACAGCAGCTGAAGTCCGGTCTGGATGGCGCCGAGATAGGGCTGCACCTGCTGGAAGAGGATCGAGCCGACGCCGAGACCGAAGCCGACCAGTTGCTGGCTCGTGTACTGCTTGGCGGCGTGGCGCGCGGTGACGTGGCCGATCTCGTGGCCGAGCACCATCGCCAACTGCGCCTCGTTCTCCATGTAGGCCAGCAGGCCGCGCGTGACGTAGACATAGCCGCCGGGGAGCGCGAAGGCGTTGACCACCGGCGCGTCCAGCACGCGGAAGGTATAGGTCAGGCTGGGATCATCCCCCTTGGCGGCGATCTTCTGGCCGAGCTGGTTGACGTAGGAGGCAACGGCCTGATCGTCATACACGCCGAACTCGGCGACGATCTCCTGATCCCCCTGCTGTCCGAGCTGGATCTCCTGCTCGCGGGACATCAGGGAGAATTCCTTCTCACCGGTGGCCGGGTTGGTGACGCAGCCGCTGACGGCGGAGGCGATCACGATCAGCATCATCGCCAGGCGCCCGGCACCGCGGCGGGCGAGAGTCGTACCTGCGATACGTGTACCTGCGGTATTCATGGCATCTCCAGTCGTGTACTTCTCCATTGTCGATTGCACGTTGAACCGATCGGCCTCACATGCAATAGGACTGCCAAACTCGATCGTCGCCGGCCGCGCGCTCCCGGCCTCGGGCCCGGGGCCGCGTCGGAACCGACTCCTCGATGGAGCGATTCCCCGTTTCTTCCTACCTTCCCGGCCGTCGATTCGCATCCGGGATCGTGATCCCGGCGGGTCGGCTCCGGGAGCTTCACTTTTCAGAGGACGCATCGCGATCATGGCTACACATCCCTGGCTCATCAAGAACACGGCATCCGAAAAGGGACGCACCCTCTTCGTCACCCCCGAGAGCTCGGACTTCCGCTACATCTCGGCCGGCCGGATCATTCTGGACCGGGAGACGCCGCGCGTGAGCGCGCGGAACGAGGGGGCCGAGACCACGCTGCTGGTGCTCCACGGCGCGGGCCGGGTGACCGTCGGCGACGCAACCTACGACGTCTCCCGCTTCGACGGGGTTTATGTGCCGCGCGGCGAGGAGTTCACCGTCGAGACCGACGGCGAGCTCGACATCTACGAGGGGAGCGCGCCGACCGGACAGACGTTCCCGGCCGCGCACGTCCGCTACGAGGATATCAAGGATGCCGAGGGACTGCACCTGCGGGTCGGGGGTGAAACGAGCGCGCGGGAGATCTACAAAGTGATCGCCGAGAACGTTCCCGGCTCGCGGCTGCTGACCGGCGTGACGATGTCGAAGCCGGGAAACTGGACGAGCTGGCCGCCGCACGAGCACGCCGCGACGCAGGAGGAGCTCTACCTCTTCTTCGATATGCCGCGCCCCGGGTTCGGCACGCAGTACGTCTACACCGATCTGGCCGATCCGGAGCTGATAGCGCCGGTGTACGAGGATGACGCGGTGGTGCTGGTGAAGGGATATCATCCGAACGTGGCCGCGCCCGGCTTCCCGATCAACTTCGCGTGGATCCTCTGCTCGCTCGAGGAGGAGACCTACCGGAAGGTGGGCGGGGTGAACGTGCAGCCGGAGTTCCAGATGGAGACCGGACTGCGCTGAGAGGCAATCCCAACGCGTGAATGTCGGCGAAGGGCCGTGAGCCACCGTGCTCGCGGCCCTTCGCCATTCATGCTCCGCGCGAGGAGATCGCACGACATCGCGCATCCCGGCGGCCTCCGGCACTCCCGGGAGATCGTGGCGGCTCGGTGAGCCCGGGCATTCCGGCGGACGCCGACGGCATCCGCGAGGGCACGCGGGGCGCACCGCGTCCGGATGGGCCCGGCACGCGCGCGGATGTCGCGAGGCGGTCGCCGCGCCGGGCATTCCGCCCTCGATTGGGGAAACGAAATATCACCCCCGGTTACATCATCTCTCTCCTCACGGGCCTATCTTCTTCGCTTACGATCGCCCATGAGGCCGATTCGGAACAACAAGGACATGGAGGAGCGTATGAAGAGCCCGAACGAGACGCAAATCGATGTGCCGAGAATCGCCATGATCAGCACTCATGGCTACGTGGCCGCCTCTCCGCCGTTCGGCGCGGCGGACACGGGCGGCCAGGTCGTGTATGTACTGGAGCTGTCGCGAAAGCTGGCCCAGCTCGGCTATGCCATCGACATCTGGACGCGACGCTTCGAGCACCAGCCGGAGATCGAGCGGGTTGCCGACTCGGTGAGAATCATCCGGGTTCCATGCGGCGGCCCGGAGTTCATTCCGAAGGAATATCTCCACCGCCACATGTCGGAATGGGTGCGCGGCGCGCTGGATGTGATCGAGGCCGAGGGACTCCGCTACGAATTCATCGACAGCCATTACTGGGATGCCGGCGTGGCAGGTCGAATGCTCGCCACCGAGCTCGGCGTGCCGCACGTGCACACGCCGCACTCGCTCGGCCAGTGGAAGCTGGCGCAGATGTCGCAGGATTTCCCCGACTCCCTCGACTCGTTCGAGCTGAACTACAACTTCGGCGAGCGTATCCGGAACGAGCGGGAGATCTACGCGACGAGCGCGCTGGTGGTGGCCACCTCGCCGGTACAGTCCGAGATGCTGATGCGCGATTACCAGGTGGCCGGCACCAGGCTGGCGATGATCCCCCCCGGCTACGACGATTCCCGCTTCTTTCCGGTCGGCGCCGCCACGCGGCAGGCGATCCGCGCGCGGCTCGGTTTCGAGGGAACGGCCATCCTGGCGCTGGGGCGCCTGGCACTCAACAAAGGATACGACCTGCTGCTGCGCGCCTTCGCCGTCACCGCCGCGCGCATCGACGACGCGGTGCTCCATCTGGCCGTCGGCGGCGCGGAGATGTCGCCGCGAGAGCAGCTGATGCTGGAAGAGCTGAAGGAGCTCGCGACAACCCTCGGCATCGCCGGACGGGTGCGCTTCGGCGGCTACATCCCGGAGGAAGAGCTGGCCGACCACTATCGCGCCGCCGATCTGTTCGTTCTCTCCAGCAGATACGAGCCGTTCGGCATGACCGCCATCGAGGCAATGGCCTGCGGAACCCCGGCCGTGGTGACCACGCACGGCGGACTCTGGCACGCGCTCACCTATGGACGCCACGTTCTATTCGCGGATCCGTTCGACGCCGAGGAGCTCGGCATCACCATGCTCAAGCCGCTGCGGTACCGCCGACTCGGCGCGCGCCTCTCCCGCATGGGAGCCACCCGCACCAGAGAGCTGTTCACCTGGACCGGCATCGCCCAGCAACTGATCAACGCGGTCGGCGGCGACCAGGCATCCTCGATGGCCGGTCAGGAGGATGAATGGGCGCAGCCATGGAGCGTGGTGGAATGATGAGCCATACTCCCACACCCGGCTCCACGACGCCCGACGCCACGAGGTCCGGCGCCACGAGGTCCGGCGCCACGAGGTCCGGCGCGAAGCGCCTGTTCTGTTCCGATCTGGATGGAACCCTGGTCGGGAACCACGAGTCGACGCGACGCTTCAAGCTCCTCTGGGAGAGCATGCCGCAAAAGCAACGGCCGGTGCTCTGCTACAGCTCCGGACGGCTGCTCGACGACAACCTCGCGCTCCTGGCGGAGGTGCCGCTCCCGACGCCGGACTATATCATCGGCGGCGTGGGAACGCAGATCCACGATGTGCGCGGCGGCCGGGTCATGGAGGAGTACGACGCGATGCTGGGCCGGGAATGGGACGGCGAGGCGATCGATGCGGTGCTGGCGTCGATCCCCGGCATCGAGCGGCAGCCCGCGCAGTACCTTCATCGCTACAAGTCGAGCTGGTATCTGCATCAGGCCACGCCGGCGATGATCGCCGAGATCCAGCGACTGCTGCGCCAGGCCGGCCTGGAGGCAACCATCATCTACTCCAGCTCCCGCGATCTGGATATCGTCCCCTGCTGCGCCGACAAGGGGAACGCGCTGCGCTGGCTCTGCGCCAGGCTCGATATTCCGCTCGATCAGATCGTGGTCGCCGGCGACAGCGGCAACGACGCGACGATGATGAGGCTCCCCGGCGTGCACGGGATCGTGGTTGCCAACGCCCAGCCGGAGCTGTTCGAGGCCACCGTCGGTCTCCCCTCCTACATCTCCCACCGTCCGATGGCCGACGGCGTTCTCGAGGGGCTGGCTTATTTCGGCATTCTTCCGGACATGCCCCGGCTGGACACGCTCCCGCGCAGCCACGCCGACATCGATCCATCGCTCCGGATGCTCGTGGCTCCGTGGGGGGCCCCGGGGGAGGCCGCGACGTTGAGCGCGGACGAACGGGAGCTGATCGAGATCGGATACCGGGAGGCGATCGCCACGATCCGGAGAAACATCACCCCGATCGGATTTTCGGCCGCCTCGCTCGACGACAACGAGGTGGTCGGCACCGACATCAACTACCGGAGCGTCTGGGGGCGCGACGGCGCCATCACGATCATCGGCACGCTCGGGCTCGACGATCCGGACATCCGCGAGGGGCAGCGCCGCACGCTCCGGACCCTTCTGGAGAACATCAGCCCGAACGGACAGATTCCGGCGAATGTTCGGATAGATACCGGCGAACCGGACTATTCCGGCGTCGGAGGCATCAGCGCGATCGACAGCGCCATGTGGGTGCTGATCGCCCTGTTCAATTACGTGCGCGTCACCGGTGATATCCCGCTGCTTGCCGAGCTGGCCCCGCGGACCGAGCGGGCGATGCTCTGGCTGCGCGCGCAGGACAGCAACAACGACGGCCTGCTGGAGATCCCGGAGGCCGGGGACTGGACCGATCTGTTCGGCAGATCGTATCACGTGCTCTACGACGAGGTGCTCTGGTACCGCGCCAATGTCTGCCATGGCCTGATGCAGGAGATGCTCGGCAATATCGAGGCGGCCTCGGAATATCTCCATCAC
Organism: Bacteroidota bacterium; assembly: GCA_048498995.1. GTDB lineage: Bacteria > Bacteroidota > Ignavibacteria > OLB7 > OLB7 > JBEHWX01. The sequence continues at coordinate 6,285 of JBEHWX010000107.1, read as the reverse complement.
GCGCAGCATGTGCGCGCCAAGATTCTCCAGCGTTTCTGGCCCACGACCCATGCCGACGCCGACACGCCGGTAACGTTCGCGGACCGACAGTATTCGATCGGCGACGCCAGCTATCTGCTTGCCGAGATCACCCCGTTCGAATTCTCCTGGCGATGCGACGTGCTCGGCAACATCATGGCATTTCTCTGGAGCGTGCTCGACATCGACCGCGCGCGCGTGGCGTTTCGTTTCATGTGGGGCGTGGGGGTGAACTCCCCCTATCCGGTGGCAAACCTCTACCCGGCCGTGCAGGCGGGAGATCCGGATTGGCGATCATATTACACCGTCAACATGCTCAACCTGCCGCATCACTATCACAACGGCGGCCTCTGGCCGTTCGTCGGCGGGATGTGGGTGCGGTTCATTCACCGCCTCGGACTGACCGGCGTGGCCGAGCGGGAGCTGTTCAACCTGGCGCGAGTGAACCATCTCGGCAAATTCGAGGAATGGGAATTCAGCGAGTGGGCACACGGCATCACCGGCCGGCCGATGGGAAAGCGCTTCCAGGCATGGTCGGCCGCATCGTACATCCATGCCTGCCACGAGCTGGAGATCATTCCCGGCACTCGTCTCCCGGATGGAGCCCGAGCTCCGGACGGCGCGCCGGCGTGAGCGCGCCGGCGTGAGCGCGCCATCCGTGGGGCGGGCAGGGTACGTTTCCTCGGGCGATGATCATCCGCCGGGACGGTCGGAATCCGTTCCGTCCTTGGTCCCGAGCTTCGCCCGACGCTCCTCCCTGTTTCCGGCGCGGGCAAGCCACCAGACCGAGTAGCGCTCGATCGCCACGAGCGCGGCGATCATCCCCACGGCCATCGCGAAGAGGAGCGGGCTGCTCTCATCGGCCGCGCGGAAGGCGAATCCGAGCGCGGTCGACGCCGCCGGGGGATGGACCACATCCAGCAGGATCATGACGGCGATCGTCAGCACCATGGCGCAGCCGGCGGACCAGTATCCGGGGCCGAGGATCAGATTGAAGGCAAGGCCGATGACCGCGGCGGTCAAATGGGAGGCGACCAGCGTCCGTATCCGGTTGGTTCCATGCTGCGGGTCGAGGTAGATGAGGAACGCGCTGGAGGCGAGCGAGGAGAAGAGAAGGCGCTGACGGCTGAAGGCCTCGACCAGTCCGAGCGCCATCAGCACGACGACGGTCGGGAGCAGCGCCAGCAGTATCTCGTCCTTCAGATCGAGCCGCCGGCGGAGCGCGCGCTCCGCTCCCGGAATCGGCTTCAGGCTATCGCGATCGGAGCTCATCCCCCAATGTACGCCGAGGCCGGTCGTGCGGCGCGGCGCGATATCTCTGGCCGGCGATTTCATCGAGCGCCGGATTCCGGCTCACGATTCCCACGCCCGGCTTCCACGTCGACAACCGGCATACGCACCCTGGCATACGCACCCTGGCATACGCACCCTGGCATACACACCGAAGAACCATGGCAGACCTGATCGAACCGAGCGGCGATGCGACCGGCGATGTGACCGGCCGGACCACGGGTGGAGACACGGCGCGCTCCGACGGGCCGCGCGGCGACCGGCATTCGGCCGGACCACGGAGCAGACCACGGAGGCAGCGAGGCGCGGCGCGGCGATATCTGGCGGCCGCGCGGCGGGCGATTCTCTTCGTCGCGGGGCTGAAGGGGGGCACCGATCCCACGGCGACGGTAACCCGCATCCGGGAGGGAGTGCGCCTGCGTGGGGCGAATCTCTGGATCCTGGTCTGCGCGGCGATCCTCGCCTCGATCGGGTTGAATACCTCCTCGGCCGCGGTGATCATCGGAGCCATGCTCATCTCGCCGCTGATGGGACCGATCCTGGGCATCGGGCTCGGCATCGCCATTCACGATCGAGTGATGCTGCTGCGCGCGCTCAGGGTGTTCGGCGTGGCCATCGGCGTCAGTCTGCTGACGAGCATCATCTACTTCGCCATCACGCCGATCACGATCCCGACGCCGGAGCTGCTGGCGCGAACCAGTCCCACGCTGCTGGATGTGGCGGTGGCGTTCTTCGGCGGCATCGCCGGCATCGTGGCCGGATCGCGGCGCGAGGTGACGACCGCCATTCCAGGGGTCGCCATCGCCACCGCGCTGATGCCTCCGCTCTGCACGGCCGGGTTCGGACTGGCCACGGGGAACTGGATATTCTTCTGGGGAGCACTCTATCTCTTCTTCCTGAACGCCGTGTTCATCAGCGTGGCGACCTTCCTGGTTGCCAGGCTGATCGGCATTCCGTACGTGACCTACGTCGACCCGAGGGTCGAGAGCCGTGTAGTCCGCTGGATCGCCATCTTCGTGGTGGCCGCGATGGTGCCGAGCATCGTGATCTTCTACGACGTGATCGCCGAGCTGCGGCGCAAGGGAGCCGCGCAACGCTTCGTCCGCGACCGGCTGGAGACAGGCGGACGCAAGGCGCTGAGCTGGAGCCTGGATGCCACCGACTCGGTCGCCACGCTCAAAGTGTACCTGGCCGGGGATCCGATGTCGCAACAGGTCGTCGACTCCCTCTCGCGCGAGCTGCCCCCCTTCGGATCGGCCCGAGGCGAGCTGCAGCTGGTACAACTGAACCTCCCGCGCGACCAGGAAGAGCATCTGACGCCGGAAGAGCTGGCCGGCATGTTCCGTGACGCGGAGGTTCAGCGGCAACTTGCGCGGAGCCTGGTGCTGACATCAACATCGGATTCGACCGCGCGGCGGACCGACACGATTCCCGTCGACGCGGTGCGGCGCGAGCTCGGCGCCCTGTTCCCGACGATCGGCCACGTCGAGTACGCCGAACAGGTCCGTCACCGTGGCGATACCGCCGACACCGTTCGTCTGTTCCTCGTGCTCCGTGGCCCGGCCACGCCGACCAAAGGTCGCGACAAGGAGCTCGACCGGATGCGGGCATTCCTTGCCACACGCCTCCCCTCGGACTCCGTGCAGGTTCTCGACGTCGTCGCGCCGGTGGACACGACGGCCACCACGCCATCGCAACGCGCCCGGTCTTCAAACATCCCGCAGTCGGGCACTTCGTCGCCAGGCACTTCGTCGTCGGGCGCGACGGCACCACGCGCGCGGCCCCGATGACCGGTGCTGGCCGCCGAAGGCATCGGGGGGCACCATGGCCCGCGCACCGCTCGATGTCCGTCGGGCATCTCGGATGTACGTTCGCGACGGATCGCCGGGCAAGCATCGGTCTCGAATCCCCACGCTCATTGTCGGCCGAGCAACAGCACCACGCATCCGGGCCTCCCGGCGAGTAACAAATCCTCCGGTGCCGTGTATCTTCCCTCCACAGCCACCCGTCGTCTCTTCTCATACTCTCATTCGCACGCCTCATCACGAAGGAGGGCATAGCATGCGACGACTCGCTACATCCGGCATCATCCTCATGGCCATGCTCGCGCACGCCGCGAGCACACAAACCGCGCACGCGCAAACCGCGACCCCGCGCACCGCCGGCGCGCAATGGCAGCGCGCCGCCGATTACGGTTCGATCACCGACGGCGCCATCAGCTTCACCATCGACGGCAAGGCCTATGTCGGGGGCGGCCCCGGCCGCAAGGACTTCTGGCGCTACGATCCGGGAACCGGCGCCTGGAAGCGCCTGGCCGACCTCGGCGGCGGCAACCACGCCTGGTCCTACACGTTCGTGATCGACGGCAAGGGCTACATGGTCGGCGGCGACAAGACCGGCTCGTTCAACGTCGTGGACGATGTCTGGCAATACGATCCGACAGTCGACACATGGACCAGGAAGAGCGCCTTCCCCGGCGGGCCGCGCGACGGCGGCTTCGGCTTCGCGCTCAATGGCAAGGGGTACATCGGCGGCGGCTTCAACGGCACATCGGTGATCGGCGACGTCTGGGAATACGATCCGACATCCGACACATGGAGCGCCATCGACGACTACCCGGACGGCCCGGTGGTCTTCCCCGCCTGGTTCGTCCTGAACGGCAAGGCCTACATCGGCACCGGCGCGAGCACCTCCGAGTTCACCAGCTTGTACGAGTTCGATCCGACAACGAGGGGATGGAAGGCCCGGGCGGATTTCCCCGGCAATCCCCGCCAGACCGCGGTCGGGGTGGCGATGAACGGCAAGGGATATTTCGGGCTCGGGATGGCCGGCTACACCGTCACCTATCAGGATTTCTGGAGCTACGATCCGACGGCCGACGCCTGGACCCAGGTTGAGGGAATGGACTTCCCGGACGAGCGCTCCGGATGGTCCTCCGCGTTCCTCCTCGGGGACACGCTCTACGCCGGGCTCGGCGCCTCGTTCGCCAACGGCGGGCTCTCCTTCTCCAAGAGCATATACAAGCTCCCGACGGCGATCGCCACCGCCGCGGTTCCGGACGCGCCACCGGCGGCCGCGATCGGGCTCTCCCCGAATCCGACATCCGGCATCGCATGGCTTACCCGCACTCTCGATCATGCCTCGGAGGTGAAGGTGACGCTCCTCTCCCCACTCGGCATCGAGATCCCGGTGAGCCCGCTGGCGCGGCGCGAGCCGGGGGTTCTGCGCGTGCCGATCGATACCCGCGCGCTCCCGTGCGGCACCTATCACCTGGTCGTCACCGTGGATGGAAGCCGACGCGCCGAGCCGCTCGTCGTGGTCAGATAATGCCAGGAGTGAAGGTCATGGGATGAAACGGCACTGCCATCGGCCGCGTGGTCGATGGCAGTGCGTGTTTTCGGCGTGTGGCGCGATGGGCCGCGCCGGGGATCAGTTGGCGTCGATCAGCTTCGATCCGCCGGAAAGGGTCTGCACGATCGCGGGACGTCCCTTGTAGGCGATCACGCTGCCGCCGGAAGCATCGACATGCAGGCTTCCCTTGGCGCGCACATCGAGCGTGGAGCCCCCGGAGGCATCGATGGTCGTGGACGTGGTTTCCAGGGTGAACGCATGGAGCTCGCTCGCGCCGGAGAAATTCTCGCTGGCGGCGTCGGCGCTGCCGGAGAGATCGAGCTGGGAGCCGCCGCTGGCCTCGCAGTCGAGCACGCCGGTCTCCATCGCGAGCGTGACATGCGTTCCACCGCTGACGTCGATCGACATGTGTCCCGCCTGGAAGGTGCCGTTGCCGGTGACGCAGCAGCCGCCGGAGGCCTCGATCCCCTCGAGAGATTTCATCGTGAGGATCAGACGCTTCGGCGAGAAGTTGCTCGAGACCCTGTCCTCGACATAGACCTGCAGTTTACCCGCATGAAAATCGGTGTGGATATACGACTGATATCCCTCCGGGGCTTCCACCTTCACCTCGTCGGCCGCGCCCCCGGTGATCATCACCTCGAACCCGCCGCTGACGTCGATGCGGCTAAAGCTCTCGACCGGACGTGTCTGGATGATGGTGTTGCCGGGATCGACACTCTTTTCGCAGGCGGAGAGCGTGGCAAGCCCGATCAGGCCGAGAGCCGCGATCGGGTGGCGAGGTGCACTTCGTAGCATGGTTCTCATCATGGGATACTGACTCCGGACTGTCTGGTATGGGAACTACGGATCGGACAGACGCGGGCATCGGCACGGGGTTGCATCCGGCCGCGCGATTTCTTCGATGGCGCAATATGCCGATCCCAACCCGTCCGGCGCGCCCGTCGGCGTGGGCCGCAATCAGGTCCAGTTGACCCAGTCGATCTTGTTCAGATCGTTGACCTCGATGATCACGCCGGTAGGCCCGGTCGGCGCGAACTCGTCGAACCCGGTCTGCTTTCTGACGCCGATCCCCATGCTGAACCCGAGCGGGAAGCTCCTGGCCCAGTCGCGCCAGGTGGGATTCGGCCGGGTGTAGATCACCGCGTAGTCGGCCGCGCCGCCGAGGAAGCCGGTGCTGAACATCCTGTCCGCCTCGGCGCCATACTTCCCGGGCGTGATATCGTGATTCGTGGTGAGGATGATACCGCCGACGCCGAGCGTTCCCTGGTTGAGCGCCCCATCCGGAGGGATGTCGCGAAACGATATCCTGAAGGTGCTGTCGGCCATGTTCACCCACCCCTCGCCGAAGACATAGACGGAATCGGGAGAACCGCTCGATACGCTCCAGAGCACGAGCACGCGGGCATCGGCCGGGACCGCGATCCCTTTCTTGAACGCGAGCTTGCCGCGCACGGTGTAAAGCCCGCTATCCGGGAGCTGCGTGGTGCCGGGCGTCGGCTCGGTGACGCTGTCGCCACAGGCGGCAAGCGCGCAGATGGCGACCAGGAGTGGAAGGAGAATTCGATGAAGCATGATGTTGATCCGGTGGGATGGTTGACACGCACGCGGCGGCCCGTCCTCACG
>JBEHWX010000106.1:0-19358 GCA_048498995.1 Bacteroidota bacterium | reverse complement strand
CGAACGTACGTGCCATTGGCGGGAAGCATGATCTGGTGAGCGGGTTGCCGGTCACCGTGATGACGAGCGAAGCGCGCGGCGAGTCTCCATGCGGCTCGCGGGGCGGGACGGGGCACGTGCCGTGGCGCCTTGCGCGGCGCGGCGGGGTGTTTGTTGGCGCGATGGAGGGGATAACGGCATCTTCACATGTCAATTTCAGTAACGGTCCCGACGGTCACTTCTTCCGCCGTTGGATTCAGGGGGCAGTTTGCTATTTTTGATCTTATCCGCAAACGTCCGAACGTGCATTCAACCTGATATCGCGCTCCAGCGAACATAGATGATTCAAGTCCCCTCGCACATCGCCTCACTCAAGCCTTACCAGCCAGGAAAATCAGCCGCCGAGATCGAGCGCGAGTACGGGGTCGCGGGAGCGATCAAGCTTGCCTCGAACGAGAACCCGCTCGGCGCCTCGCCGAAGGCGCTGGAGGCGATCGTCGCCTCGCTCGGCACGCTGCCGGAGTATCCGAACGCCGGCTGGGATCTTCGCCATCTGCTGGCCGACCGCTTCGTGATCCGCCCCGAGAACGTGATCTGCGGATCCGGCTCGGAGTCGATCATCTCCACGGCGATGAAGACCTTCCTGGACGTCAACGACGAGATGATCACCTCGGAGGGGACGTTCGTCGGCTTCCAGGTTCTTGCGCATGCCTCCGGGCGGAAGACGCACTACACGCCGCTGCGCAATTACCGCTTCGATCTGGACGCGATGGCCGCGCGGATCAACGAGCGGACCAAGATCATCTACGTCGCCAACCCGAACAATCCCACCGGCACCGCCGTCAGCACCAACGAGCTCGAGCGCTTCATGGAGCGCGTTCCGGAGAGCGTGCTGGTGCTGCTCGATGAAGCGTACTTCGAGTACGCCGAGGGATGGCCGGACTTCCCCGATTCGATGCATTACCGCTGGGACAACGTCCTGACGCTGCGGACCTTCTCGAAGGCGTACGGGCTAGCCGGCATCCGCATCGGCTACGGCATGGCGCACTCGGACATCATCGGCAAGCTGATGAAGGTGAAGCTCCCGTTCGAGCCGAGCACGCCCGCGGCCGCGGCCGGCGTGGCCGCGCTCGGCGACGAGGAGTTTCTCCACCAGACCGTGGATCTCAACCGCGAGTCGCTCCGCTATTTCCACGAAGAGTTCGACCGCCTCGGGCTGCGCTTCGCGCCTTCGCTGGCGAACTTCGTGATGATCGACTTCCGCGACACCGAGACCGCGATGCGCATCTACACCGGTCTGATCAAGCGGGGGATCATCACCCGTCCGCTCGGACCGTTCGGCCTTCCGCACTGCCTCCGGATCTCCACCGGCACGATGGAGCAGAACCGGAAGTGCGTCGAGGCCCTGGAAGCCGCCGTCCGGGAAGGGGTGGCGCAGTAATATCCGCCCGACGGGATCGGGGAGGCGTCTCCGCCACGGAGATGTCCATCTGGGATCGCGTGATTATTTCTCTAACGTATCGATAGAATGCCATGGAAACAGCCGAACAACTTCGCTCCGTCGAAGAGGGACAGGATCTGTTCCCGATCCACGGGACGCATCACATCGAGTTCTATGTCGGGAATGCCAAGCAGGCCGCGTTCTACTACCGTCGCGCCCTCGGCTTCAAGCTCCGCGGCTACCTCGGCCCGGAGACCGGCGTGCGCGACCGCGTCTCGTACCTGGTCGAGCAGGGGAAGATCCGGTTCGTTCTGACGACCTCGCTTCACCCGGACTCGGCGATCTCCGAGCATGTGAAGAATCACGGTGACGGCGTGCGGGACATCGCGATCCACGTCGAGAACGCCGAGGAGGCCTATCGCATCGCCACCGAGCGCGGCGCCCGCGGCGTGATGGAGCCGGTGGAGACCAGCGATCACTTCGGCAGCGTCAAGATGGCGACCATCGCCACCTACGGCGACACGGTCCACACCTTCGTCGAGCGTCGCGATTACAACGGCTTCTTCCTGCCGAACTTCGTCGAGCGCGGCGATGATCCGCTTGCCGAGAGCGTCGGCCTGCTCCACGTCGACCACGTCGTCGGCAACGTGGACTGGAACAAGATGGAAGAGACGGTGAACTTCTACCGGAACGTCTTCGGCTTCACCCGCTTCGTTTCCTTCGACGACTCGGACATCTCGACCGAGTATTCGGCGCTCCGCTCGACGGTGGTGGCCAACCAGAACAAGTGGATCAAGTTCCCGATCAATGAGCCGGCCGCCGGACTGAAGAAGTCGCAGATCGAGGAGTACGTTCAGTTCTACAAGGGAGCCGGCGTGCAGCACATCGCGATGGAGTCGTCCAACATCCTGGAGACGATCGCGAAGATGCGGGACAACGGGGTGGAGTTCATCACGGTTCCCGAGACTTATTACCACGATCTTGCCGAGCGCGTCGGCGAGATCTCCGAGTCGATCGCGGAGCTCAAGGGGCTCAACATCCTGGTCGACCGTGACGACAAGGGCTACATGCTGCAGATCTTCACCAAGCCGGTCGAGGATCGTCCGACGCTCTTCTTCGAGATCATCCAGCGTCGCGGCGGCGAGTCCTTCGGCAAGGGTAACTTCAAGGCGCTGTTCGAGGCGATCGAGCGCGACCAAGCCGAGCGCGGCAATCTCTGATCGAGCGGGCTCCGGGGCAGCGATGCGCCGGAGCCCGATGCGTTCGGCCCCTTCGACTAACAGTCCAATCCGATAACGAGTAACGTCTCACGTATTCACAACTGACATGGCATCAACCAAAAAGGTTGCCGGTGACGGCGGAGCTGCAACGACCGCGGCCAACGGTAACGGCGCCAAGAGCACGCGCTCGCGCAGGAGCATCGTGGACGACGCGGCTGAGTCGGCTCCCGTGAAGGGAGTTAACCGGCTGAGCAACGTCATCTCCGCCGAGCCCTCGTTCTACCGCACGGTGGAGCGGAACTTCGAGCGCGCCGCGGCCGCGACCGCTTATCCGCGTGGCCTGCTGGACCAGATCAAGGTCTGCAACGCGGTGTACATGGTCCGCTTCCCGGTGCGCATCGGCGATGATATCCAGGTGTTCACCGGCTGGCGCGTTCAGCACTCCCATCACCGCCTCCCGACCAAGGGTGGCATCCGCTACGCGACGCACGTCACGCAGGATGAGGTGATGGCCCTCGCCGCGCTGATGACCTACAAGTGTGCGATCGTCGACGTTCCGTTCGGCGGAGCCAAGGGTGGCATCCAGATGGACCCGAAGCTCTATACCGAGGAGGAGATCGAGCGGATCACCCGTCGCTATACGATGGAGCTGATCAAGCGCAACTGCATCGGACCGGGTGTCGACGTTCCGGCGCCGGACTACGGCACCGGACCCCGCGAGATGGCCTGGATCGCCGATACCTATCAGGCGGTGACCCCGGGACAGATCGACGCCCTGGCCTGCGTTACCGGTAAGCCGCTGTCGCAGGGTGGCATCCGCGGCCGCGCCGAGGCGACCGGTCGTGGTCTCTACTTCGGCGTCCGCGAGGCACTCTCGACCGTCGAGAGCGCCAAGCTGTTCGACCTGACCCCGGGCCTGGCCGGCAAGCGGATCATCGTTCAGGGCCTCGGCAACGTGGGCTACCACGCCGCCCGGAACCTGCAGCAGGGTGGAGCCATCATCGTCGGTATCTCCGAGTACGAGGGTGGCATCTACGACAAGAACGGACTGGACGTCGAGGAGGTCTTCCAGCATCGCAAGGAGTCCGGCTCGATTCTGAACTTCAAGAAGGCCAAGAACTACAAGCGGGGCAATGACCTGCTCGAGCTCGACTGCGACATCCTGGTTCCGGCCGCCCTCGAGAATCAGATCAACGGCGCCAACGCCGGCAACATCAAGGCGAAGATGATCGCCGAGGGGGCCAACGGCCCTGTGACCGCCGCCGGCGAGGATATCCTCCTGGAGCGCGGCATCCACGTGCTGCCGGACGCCTACCTGAACGCCGGCGGCGTGACGGTGAGCTACTTCGAGTGGCTGAAGAACCTCTCGCACGTCCGCTTCGGCCGTCTGGCCAAGCGCGCCGACGAGGCGTCCTTCTCCCGCATCGTCGAGATGATGGAGCGCGTCACCGGCGCCTCCCTCTCCCCGGCCGAGCGGAAGGTGCTCGTTCACGGCGCCGATGAGGCCGATTACGTCGACTCGGGTCTCGAGGAGACGATGATCTCGGCCTATCAGGAGCTCCTCACGGTCTACAACAAGAACAAGAAGGTGAAGGATCTCCGCACGGCGTCGTTCGTGGTCGCGATCGAGAAGATCGCCCGCTCGTACACCGAGCTCGGCATCTTCCCCTGATCGTTCTACCGGACGACCCTGGCTCTTATGTTCTCGCGAGGGGTGGCCCAACGGCCACCCCTCGCTCGTTTCGGGAGCGTCGTTCGATGAGCAGGGGAAAGCGCGCGACATGCGAGGGGGGAGTCGACACGGATGGACGGCGAAGCGATGGAAGCGGGGCGGGTGATGGGGAAGGGAACAACGACGAAGGGCGATCCCGTCTGATCGGGATCGCCCTTCGCATTGTCGGACCGTATATCCGTCCGTCTCAACCGACCGCGGTCTTCTCCTGCGGAACCTGGGAGGGATCGGCCGTGTCGGCCGTCGGCGTTCCCGACGGCGATGGCAGCAGATGCTGCTCCCGGCGCGACGGGTAGAAGAGGAGCAGAAGCACCACGCCGACGGAGACGGCGGCGTCGGCGATGTTGAAAACGTAGAACCGGTCGAGGTTCAGCCCGAACATCCGGATATCCGGGATGTTCACGTCCACGAAGTCCACCACCTTTCCGTAGAAGATCGAGGCGTATCCGTAGAAGAGGCCGTAGAAGACCCGATCGATCAGGTTGCCGACGGCGCCTCCGAGGATCAGCGCCAGAGCGATCCGGAGTCCGGTAAGCCCGTTCTTCTCGGTCCGCTTCAGGAGAATCACCAGGAACACCGTCGCGGCGATCGAGAAGAGGCTCAGGATCACCGGCATCCCGAAGTCGAGGCCGAAGGCCATTCCCGGGTTCTCGACGTAGGTGAAGCGGAGGAAGTCGCCGATCACCTGCTTGCTCTCATAGAGCTGCATTCCCTCGTGGCGGATGCCGAGGAGGTTGAAGCCCTTGATGGCGAGCTTGGAGGCCTGGTCGATCACGACGACCAGCAGAGAGAGCCAGAGAAGCCTGTTCACGCGTTGTTAATTGTCATCGTCCGTGATCCCCATCGCCTCCATCTGAAGGCGTCCCGGCTCGCACGGCTTCGAGGTGTTCTTGTAATAGGTGCAGACCTGGGTGACCGGGACCGCCATCAGGCGCTTGCTGTCCAGACGCAGTCCGCAGACGCGGCAGAGGCCGAAGGAGCCGTCCTGGATGCGGCGGAGCGACTCGTCGAGCTTCTTGATGTAGTCGCTGGTGCGCTGCGCCTGCAGGAAGGTCTTCTCCCGCTCCATGGCGTCGGTTCCCTGCTCGGCCATGTGGAGCGAGTAGGCGCTGTTGTCGTCCAGGTTGTCGCTGGAGGTCATCTCGCGGAGCTGCTCGGTGAGCGCTTCGAGCTCCTCCACATTCTCGACACGGATATCCTGGATGAGCTGACGGAACTTGTCGAGATCTTTCGGCGGGAACGGATCGGTCGTCTGCGTGCCGGTCGAGGCGGAGAAGATCTCCTTCGGGAGCTTCTTCGGATTCGGGGCAACGCCCGGCTTCTTCGCGGCCGTCGCAGCCGGCTTGGCCGCGGCGCCCGGAGACGAAGAGGCGGGAGCCTGCGCTTGCGGAGCCTGCGCCTGCGGAGCCACGGCCTTCGGTGCCTCAGCCTTCGGCGCTTCGGCCTTCGGGGCCTCGGGGGCCGCCTTCTTCGTGGTGCCCGCGCTCTTGCTTGCCCCCTTGGCCGCGGTCGGCTTCTCCTCGGCCTTCGTCACCGTCTTCGACGAGGCGGCCGGCGCGGCCTTCTTTGCCGCGGCCGACTTCGATTCGGAAGCCGACGCCTTGTCGGTCGACGCCTTCTTCTCTCCCGATGAGGACTTCTGCGTGTTCTTTGCCATAATGCTATATCGTCGTTTGAAGTTTCTCCACAGGGCACTTACTCGGCCGGGGCGGCCACCACTCGCTCCAGGGCAATCCGGCACTGGAGTCCGCCGAGATCGACTTCTTCCATCGCGTCGATCGGGGAGGGGAGCAGCTCGATGGCGAGCGTTTCGCGCATGATGTACTCGCGCTGCGCGGCGAGCGTGGCGGCCAGTTGTTCGTCGGCTGCAACGTGCAGGCGTATACGATCGGTGACGTCGAGTCCCGAGTCCTTTCGAAGTCCCTGAACCCGGTTTACCAGCTCGCGGGCAATACCCTCGGCCAGGAGCTCCTCGTCCAGCTCGGTATCGAGCGCGACCGTGATCGCTCCCTCGGAGGCCACCAGCCACCCCTCGATATCCTCGTGCACGATCTCGATGTCCTCGGGAAAGATCGTGAAGCTATCATTCCCGATTGTGAGAATCAAGCTACCGTGAGCCAGCAGTTCGGCGACCCGCGGATTGTCCAGACCGTTGATCGCCGCGGCCACGCTCTTGGCTCCCTTGCCGAATTTCGGGCCGATCGACTTGAAGTTCGGCTTGGCCTTCTTGCGCACCACGTCGGAGCTTTCGTCGGCGCCGACATATTCGACACCCTTCACGTTCAGCTCATCCTTGATGATCTCCTCGACGCGACGGAATTCCTCGCGCTCGGATTCATTGGCGACGGCGATGAGGATGCGGCGGAGCGGCTGGCGCACCTTGAGTTTCGACTTCTCTCGCAACATGCGGGCCAGCGCAACCGATTTCTGCGCGCCGAGCATCCGACGCTCCAGCGCGCGGTCGATCGCCGCGGTCTCCACCTCCGGCGTGCGCGCAAGATGCACCGAGTCCCACTCCTCGCGTCCGGTGGCGCCGTTGAGCGCGCGGTAGAGATAGTCGCTGATGAACGGCGCCAGCGGCGCCATCAGCTTCACCACCGTCACCAGGCACTCGTAGAGCGTCTGATAGGCGGCCACCTTGTCCGGCGACATCTCCCCCTTCCAGAATCGGCGGCGGTTGCGACGCACGTACCAGTTCGACAGCTGCTCCACGGTGAACTCGCTCACCATCCGCATGGCGCGTGTCGGATCGTAGGCATCCATCAGCGTCGTGTACTCGCCGACCATCGTGTTCATCGTCGAGAGGATCCAGCGATCCAGCTCGGCGCGCTCGGCCACCGGGATCCGCTCCTCGGCATAGGTGAAGCCGTCGATGTTCGCGTACAGCCCGAAGAAGCTGTAGATGTTGGTTAGCGCGCGGAAGAAATCGGCGAGCACCGTGCTCTTCAGATCGCGCTCGCTGAACGGCGCCGGCTTCCAGGGGGGAGAGCTCGTGATCATGTACCAGCGCGTGGCGTCCGCCCCGTACTGATCCAGGATCGTGAACGGCTCGATCACGTTGCCGCGCGACTTGGACATCTTCTGTCCCTTCTCGTCGAGGACCAGGTCGTTGACCAGGATGTTCCGCGTCGCCGGGCGCCCGAACAGGGGAGTGGCGATCGCGTGCAGCGTGTAGAACCAGCCGCGCGTCTGATCGATCCCCTCGGCGATGAAGTCCGCCGGGAAATGACGCTCGAACATCTCGCGGTTCTCGAACGGATAATGCCACTGCGCGAACGGCATCGCGCCGGAATCGAACCAGACGTCGATCAGCTCCGTCGCGCGGCGATAGAGCTTGCCGTCGCGACGGAAGATCACGTTGTCCACGAACGGCTTGTGCAGATCGATCTGGTCGGCGATATCGGCCACCGACGTCAGCGAGCCATCCTCGTTCCGGTACTCTCCCTGTTTCAGCTCCTCGATCGAGCCGACGGCGAAGGCATCCGACGGATCGCTCTCGTTGACCCAGATCGGAAGCGGCGTGCCCCAGTAGCGATCACGCGAGAGCGACCAGTCCTTGTTCTCCTCCAGCCAGTTGCCGAAGCGTCCGGCGCCGATCTCCGCCGGCTGCCAGCGGATGGTCCTGTTCTCGGCGATCATCCGGTCGGCGTACTCGGTGGTTCTGATATACCAGGAGTCGCGTGCGTAGTAGATGAGCGGGTTGTCGCAGCGCCAGCAGTGCGGGTAGCTGTGCTCGTAGTCGTTGCTGTACTTGAGCACCTGGCCGCGTCCCTTCAGCGCGATCACGATCTCCTTGTCGACCCCTTCCTCCACCCGGTCCTGGAACTCGAGCGTCTTCACCGGCCGGCCGGCGTAATCGCTCACCACGTCGGTGAAGCGTCCACCGGGCGTCACCGGCTGGAGGATCGGCAGCCCGTAGCGGCGCGCCACCTCGTAGTCGTCCTGGCCGAAGGCCGGAGCGATATGGACGATGCCGGTGCCATCTTCGGTCGAGACGAAGTCGCCGAGCACGACGTAGAAGGCATCCTCCTCGACCGGGACGTAATCGAAGAGCCGCTCGTAGCGGACCCGCTCCAGATCGCGTCCCTTCACGCGCGCGTCGATCGCCCAGGTGTGCTCGGGATCGAGCGCGTCGCGGCGCGCCTCGGCGAAGATGTAGGTCTGCCCGCTCTCCGGCTCGGTCGCGACCAGATAATCGATGTCGGCGCCGACGGCCAGCGCGACGTTCGAGATCAGCGTCCAGGGAGTCGTGGTCCAGACCAGGAAGGAGGTGTTCTCGGGGATGGCGACGCCGGCGTGCGTCGACTGCTGCGGGCGCACCTTCACCTTGACGTAGAGCGAGGGATCGCGCACCACGTCGTAGCCGAGCGCCAGCTCGTGGGAGGAGAGGGGGGTCTCGCAGTGCGGGCACTGCGGGACGATCTTGAATCCGCGGTAGATCAGCCCCTTGTTGAAGAACTCGGAGAGCGCCCACCAGACCGATTCGACATACTCGTTGGTGCAGGTGATGTAGGGATCGTCCAGGTTGACCCAGTAGCCCATCCGCTCGGTGAGCTCGCGCCAGCCGCCCGGGCGATTGATGTGCTCGTAGACGAACTCCTTGGCCATCCGGTTGAAGTTCCCCACGCCGACGCGGGTCTCGATCTCACCCTTCTCCTTGATGCCGAGCTTCTTCTCGAGCGCGATCTCGACCGGAAGGCCGTGCGTGTCCCATCCCGCCTTGCGATGCACGCGGTAGCCCTGCATCGTCTTGTAGCGGCAGAACAGATCCTTGATGCCACGCGCGAGAATGTGATGAATGCCGGGAACGCCGTTGACCGTCGGAGGGCCCTCGAAGAAGGTCCACGTCCTGTCTTCCGGACGGGTGTCGATCGAGCGGCGGAACACGTCGTTCTCGCGCCAGTAGGCGAGAACGTCCCGCTCGATCTCGGTGTAGCTCAACTGCTCGGGAAGTTGCGGAAACATAGGGTCTGCAAGAAAGATCGGGAGTCCGGGATTCGATTGCCGATGGCTCCCCAGGACAGATCGTAAAAGGTCGCAGTGTACACAATCGAGGGGAGATGGGCAAATGACGAAGCACGCGCGGAAATCGTCTCCGGCGCGAGTCGTCACGGCCCGTCGGAAGCCTCGGCCGTCAACGATGCACGTGCATCCGTGCATCCCCGTTACCCCGCCGCCGCGCGCATTCACCAGACGCGATCACGATGCTCCGGCGCGCCGGTCGAAGTGCACGATGCGAGATGCGCGCGTGGCCGGCCCAACGGAGGGCCGGCCCAACGGAGGGCCGGCCACGTGGCGGTCGCGGGAAGCATGCCCGTCGCGGCTCCGCGGCACCGAAGGGCGCGCCGGATGCGGCGCCGGATGCCGCGCGCTCAGATCCAGCCCTGCACTTCGGCGTCGGTGAGCGACTTCTCCATCTTGGCGTACTCGATGCGCGTCGCCTGCAGCAGATGGTGCATCCTGATCGGCTCGTCGGCGTCGGCGGCCAGGTACGCGGCCTGCAGCGTAATGTTCCAGATGGCGCCGCCGGCGACGTTCAGCGAGGAGAGCTTGGAGAAGTTCAGGCCGTCGGTCGGCGTCCCCGGCGGAATCGTGCGCCACCAGATCTCGGCGCGCTGCGCCGCGTCCGGATACTCGAAGCTGAGGATGAAACGGATGCGGCGGAGAAATGCCTGGTCGAGCGCCTGCTTCATGTTCGTCGTCAGGATCGCCAGCCCGCGATACGCCTCGATCCGCTGCAGCAGATAGCTCACCTCCAGGTTGGCGTAGCGGTCGTGGCTGTCCTTCACCTCGCTTCGCTTGCCGAAGAGCGCGTCGGCCTCGTCGAACAGGAGGATGGCCCCGCTCTCGTCGGCCGCATCGAAGATCCGGCGAAGATTCTTCTCGGTCTCGCCGATATACTTGCTGACCACGTTCGACAGATCGATCTGATAGAGATCGAGCTTCAGCTCGCCGGCGATCACCTCGGCCGAAAGGGTCTTGCCGGTGCCGCTGGCTCCGGCGAAAAGAACGGTGGTGCCGAGTCCGCGGGCGCTCCGTCCGCCGAAGCCCCACTCCTCCTGCACCTTCGTCCGCCGCCGCACCTGCGCCACGATCTGCCTGAGCATCTGCTTCTGCGCGTCGGGAAGCACCAGGTCCTCCCAGCCGGCGCGCGGATCGATCCGCTGCGCCAGGTCGTCGAGCCGTCCGCGGGACTGACGCCGGCAGGCGCTCCAGAGCTCCGCCGCGGGGTCGACGGTCGGATCCGCGTCCACCATCCCGGCCACTTCATCGACCGCGGAGCGGATATGCTCGTGGGTGAGATTGAACTGACTGGTGAGGGTCGGGACCATCGTTTCCGGATCGACCGCGATGCTCGCGAGCGCCTCGCGCCAGAGAAGGCGCCCCTCCGCCGGGGAGGTGGCGATCTCGATCGCGGAGGATCCGCGCTGGGCGATCAGCAGCGGCTCGCGTCCGATCGTCAGCAGTACCGATGAGCGCATCCGCTCGATCAGTGAGGTCGCGGCCGCTCGCGCTTCCTGCGATTCGTCGCCTGCCTCGATCACCAGGATGCCGCCGCCGAGCATCGTCTCCCGCTCCCAGAGGAGGGCGATGCCGAGCTGGTCGTCGATGCCCGCCGGGATATTCGTCGCCGGCAGCGTGTAGATCTTCATGCCGAACGCGCTCCCGACGGCCAGGGCCACGGCGCGCATCGCGTCGGGATTGATGCCATGAAGCTGGATCACCGGCCGAGCCGTATCTCCCTGCTCCAGGATCGCGGCGATCTTTCTGGCCGCGCCGGAGATCGAATCCATGGCCGGATGCCCGCTCTCCAGCGGCCCGACCAGATCGAGCAGCCTCCGGTCGAGCGACTCGATGCCGAGGAGGAAGAGCATGATCCGTTCGTCGATTCTCAGAGAGCTGGCCATGAGCGAAGGTCCCGTGCCGACCTCGATCAGCCGCCACCGCCTGAGCGGAGCGTCGGGCGCCAGCGCGCTCCAGTGCGCCTCCGAGAGCATCGCCAGCGCGAGCCCGAACGTCGGGAACGCCCGGCGCGGATCGCCGTTGGCGCGGCCGCAGAGTGCCTCGATCTCCGGATCGAGCTCCATCGCGAGGCAGAGCAGGAGGATATCCCGCTCGAACGTCGAAAGGCCGAATCCGTCGACCACGGCGCTCAGGGCGCTCCAGGCCTGGCTTTCCGGGTCGATGATGATCCGGTCCGCATCGGCCGGTTGAGCGTCGGCCGACGCTTTCCGAGCGACGATGCGCTCGAGGCGATATCGAAGATCGCGCACGACGGTCGCGAGTGTTTCCTGATTGGATTGCATGGTGATCTGTCGGGTCGATGGTGAGTGTACGGAAATCTGCCGTGCTGGTCGGGAGCCGCTCTCCCTCGGAAGATGACGGCGCGGTGCCATCATTCGGTCCGGAGCGTGGCAGGTCCGCGCTTTCGTCTCGTGTTCGGGCAAGCCTCGATACGGCGGTGCCGCGGCGGTGATCCGCGAGAACGTTCTGAACTATGATGGTGTCGAGGTGATACGACCAGCCGCCCGGCTCCGAGGGGCTCGGGACGGGCGAGGAATATAGCCCGCAGGGAGACCCGGGACAAGATGCGATGCGCGGAATTCCCACGCGTGACCTCCGCGCCGTCACGTCGACGCGCGATGGGAGGCCAGACTTGCCGGCTCGTGACGGCGCCGAGGGCAACAAGGGTCGAGAGCGACCGCGGCGAGTGCCGCCGCCAACGGTCTATGCGTGAGGGATGTGGCCGAGCGCGCGCAGGGCGGCGAGTACATCGGTGTCCACCAGGTCCCGCTCCACCGGAAGCGTGAAGGTCTCCAGAGCGGATGGGGCAACGACGAATCGCAGCCCCGCCATCGAATGATCGGGGAAAGGGTGGAGGTCGAGATCGTCGCCGTAAGAGTAGTGGAAGTCGCGCAGGTCGATGATGAGCGCGCCGGGCTCGAGCTCACGACAGAAGCGCTCGAGCCGCCTGGAGATGAGCTTCGCGTCCCCTGTCCCGGCCGAGCCATCCGCGTACGTTCCGACGATCCGCATCAGCCCGATCGGCTGCCCGATGCCGTCGCCGGTTATACGGTAGTACTCCGCCGTCAATGGGCTCGATGCGTCATCATGCCGGAGGAGGGAGGTCAGATCCATGAAGTCCGGGTGATCGAGATGATCTTCCCAGTCCTCCTCGGCGAGCTTCACCGGCGTGTCGTACCAGTCGCGCGCTTCAACAAGCGCCACGTAGTGGGCCGTGATCTCCCGGATCGCCTCCGTCAGATCGGTCGTGACGGTCCCGGGTGGGAGCTCGCCGAGCACGGTACGTTCCGCGTCGGGGGAGACGAGGATCCGAACGCGGCCTTCCGGCTCCTCCATCCAGGAGGGATGGAAGCCGGGATCGAGAGGCACCGGCGGACTGAGTTGCCTGAGATCGACGATCAATCCCGCCTGATTGTTTCGCGCATAGTAACGTCTGATCTCTCCTGCCTCGTTGACCAGATCCCGCGCCGCATGACGGATCGCCCAGAGATCGCGCTCCGAGGGCTGCTCGGCGCCGATCCGGCCGGCGACGCTCACCATCGCGATATGCGCCTTGACCCCGCAGGGGAGGATCGCGGAGGCCGTGAGCGTCAGCGAGGTCGAAAAGAGATCGACCGGCGCCAGGGTGTACGGAAAGATCGTCGTCTCCATGGGTCTTGGACTCGCTATCGGCCGAACAGCCCCTCGTGCACGGTGGCGAGCGCCTCCACCGCGTTGTCGTCCGGGACTCCGACCAGCACGATATGTTCGCTGGTGCCGGCGGCCACGAAGGTGATCGGAAGCTCCTCGAACGCCTCGAACGCGCGTCCGAGCACTCCCGGCGTTGCCTGCAGCGAGGCGCCGGTGAGGCAGAGGAGCGCCACGTTCTCCTCCCGCGCCAGCACGCAGCGGGATTCCAGCGCGGCCAGCAGGATATCGTCCACCGCGCCGCTCGGCACCGCGACGAGCCCGCGGGACTCGGCCAGGAGCGCGCACTGCATCGGGACATCGCGGTTGGCGAAGACGCCGAGCGCCTCCTCGACCGAGGCGGAGCCCTCGCGCGCGTCGCGCGGGGCGAGCTTCAGGACCGTCATCCCCCGCTTCATCGTCACCGAGTGGATGCCGGCCGGGACATCGGAGCCATCCGGGAGGATCCGCGTGCCGGCGTCGTCGGGGCGCATCGAGTTCTTGATCACCACCGGAATGCTCCGCTCGACGGCCGGAAGTATCGTATCGGGATGGATCACCTTCGCGCCGAAGTAGGCCAGCTCGCGAGCCTCGGTGAAGGTCACCTCCGGCACCACCCGCGCCGTCGGCACCAGTCGGGGATCGGCGGTGAGGATGCCGCTCACGTCGGTCCAGATCTGAATCTCGCGCGAGCCGAGGGCCGCGCCGATGAGCGCGCCGGTATGGTCTGATCCGCCCCGTCCGATCGTGGTGTCGATTCCCTCCTCGGTCCGGCCGATGAATCCCTGGGCGATCACCACGTCGTGGCTGTCGAGAAGGGGAAGGATCCGGGCGGGCGCCTGCCGGTCGATCCGGTCCATGAGCGGGCGCGCCGAGCCGAAGCAGGCGTCGGTCACGATGAAGCCGCGGCTGTCGGCGCGGGCGGCGCGCCAGCCGGCGTTGGTGAAGGCCGCGGTGAGCAGGATGGAGGAGAGGCGCTCGCCGAAGCCGGCAAAGTGATCGATCGTCCGCGGGGTCAGCTCACCAAGCAGGGTCACGCCGCGCACCAGCTGCGCGATCCGGTCGAGCAGCTCGCGAAGGTCGTCGGCTCCGTCCGGCTCGCCGCCCGGCTCGCCGTTCGGCTCCTGGTCGCCGCAAAGGTCGCGCAGGATGCCGAGGTGGCGTTGGCGCAGCTCCTCGGCAATCGTCATGGCCGCCGCTTCGTCTCCAAGTCCGCTAAGGCGCGCGCATTCCAGGAGGGCATCGGTGACGCCGGCGCAGGCGGAGGTGACCACGACCGGGCGGCGGCCGCGCTCACGCTCGACGATCGAGACCACGCGTCGCATCGCCTCGGCGTCCTTGACCGAGGTTCCTCCGAACTTCAGGACGACGGTGGAGTGATTGGAGGTGCCCTGAATCATGTCTGCTCGGTCTCTTCCGGCTCGCGTCTGCCGGTGCGGTTATGGGTGAGAATGCCTTCGTCGAGGAGCCACCGCACCACGCGCTTCGTCTCGGCCAGCGGCAGCTGATAGTTGTAGCTGAAGCGCCACATGTCGATCGGCGCGCGCCAGACCTCGACGACGAACGCCTGATCGAGGCTGAGCGGCTCGTTGGACTTCACCCGCTCGATCGCGGCGTCGCAGAAGGCGGAGCCCTCCTCGCGCGTGATGTCGGCGGCGGTGAAGTAGTAGTTCGGGTTCTCCAGCAGGTCGCAGATCAGGAATCCGCGGCGGTTCGGGAGCAGATCCGGAAGATTGCCGAGGCTGATGAGGTAGGGCTGGTCCTCGCCCCCCCAGAGATCCTTCCAGATCTCCGGATCCTCGGCGCGGAGCCAGTCGAAGTAGTCGCGCTCCGATTTCGGGAGCATCATCAATGATGTCGAGCCGTACTGCGCCACCAGCTCATCCGCCTGCTGCGGCGTGAGCGAGGCGATCTCCTGATCGGTCAGCTCCACGGTATGGATCGCCTCGGCCGGGCTTTTCAACCTGTCGAGCAGCTGTCGATACGATGTGTCGTCCATGTCGTCGATTTCTCCCGTGCCGGGAGAGAGATTTCGTGAATCTTCCCGGAGAATGTCCCGTTTACGATCAAGCCTCTAATATAGTCACTCGGGTCCCCCGGGAAGCGATCCCGGCCGTTACGAAGCGCGTCGCGCGCGGAGCGCTCCTCGGCGGAGCACTCCCGGGCGGAGAGCTTCATCGTGGAACGATCCATCGTGCGTCGTTCCATCATGGCGATCTCCACCGTGCGCTCGGCGGCGCCGATGGCGATCGAGGGTCCGGTGGCATATTCCGAACAGACATAGAACGCCCATGATCTCTCACCGTTTCCTCCGAACACTCCCCGCGGCCGTGCTCCTGCTGCTTGTCGGCACCGCCGTCTCGCTCCGCGCCGACGCAATCGATCAGCACATCATGCGGGGTATAGATCAGCTCTACAACGTCGACTTCGACGGCGCATCGGCCAGCTTCGACCGCGCCATCGCCGCCGATCCCCGCGATCCGGCCGGATACTTCTACCGGGCGAACGTCCATCTCTGGAGTTATCTGTTCGATCGCCGTCGCGAGCAGCTCGGACAGTTCATGAGCTACAGCGACAAGACCATCACCGTGGCCGAGCAGCGGATCGCCGCCAACCCGAAGGATTCCCGCGCCCGGCTCTTCCTCGGCATGTCCTACGGCTACCGCGCGATCGCGCAGGCCCGGGAGGAGAACATCACCGCGGCGGCCATCGCGGCCAAGACCTGTTACGAGCGTCTGAACGATGCCCGTCGCGAGGATCCGAAGCTGTACGATGCCAGCCTCGGGCTCGGGCTCTTCCACTTCCTCTTCGGATCGGTGCCGAAGGCGGCGCAGTTCATGGCCGGCTTCACCGGCATCAAGGGGGACGCGAAGCTCGGCATCCGGGAGATCGAGGAGGCCGCCGCGAAGGGACGCTATTTCCGCAACGACGCGGGGATGATCATGGCGCTCCTGAAGATCTACTACCTCGATGATGTCAACGCCGGCAGCACGACGCTCAAGGGGCTGGTCGATCGCTATCCGCGGAACGTGGCGCTCCTGTACGCCCTCGGCACGGTCTACATGGACAAGGCGCAGTTCGACCGGGCGATTCCCATCTTCGAAAGCGTGATCCGTCTCGGCAACACCGACTTCAAGACGTTCACGGAGATGAGCTACGGCCGTCTCGGCATCCTCTACTACCAGCGGAACGACTTCCCCCGCGCGAAGGCCTATCTCCAGTCGTTCCTCAAGACCTCGGGGGAGAAGATGTTCCGCACCTACTCCTGGTATCTGCTCGGGGTCTGCTACGAGATCGGCGGCAACCGGGAGTTCGCGGTCAAGGCGTATCAGAAGGCGGCGGCGGGGCCCCGCTTCTCCTCGCCGGAGGATGGCGCGGCCAATCGTCGCGCCGCTGAGCTGAGCAAGCGCCCGTTGACGGCGGCCGACATCGATCTGATCCGCGCCATCAATCAGGTGAGCTCCGGACAAAACGATGGGGCGATAACGCTCGCCACGGCCGTGCTCGGCAGGGGAGGGCTCACGCCGGCGCAGCGTGCCCAGGCATATTTCGCTCAGGCCAGGGGATATCAGCAGAAGGGGGATTTCAAGCGCGCGATCCCGCTGTTCCAGTCGGCGATCGCCACCGGCAAGCATGGCGAGACCTGGGTGGCTCCGTTCAGCTATTTCCATATGTCGGAATGCTACCGCGCGCTCGGCGACACGAAACGGTGGCAGGAGAATATCGATCGGGCCAAGAGCTTTCAGGACTACGACAACGAGAGAACGCTCAGATTCAAGATCGAGCGCGACGTGACGATGATCGACTGAGGGGGCCGGATCGCTGCGACGATCTGTTGCATTCTCGCCGGCCGGGGAGCGGAAACATTTTACGTCGCCTCCGGTCTATGTCTGAGAACGGCGCGCTTCCGGGCGGGCCGCTCCGAAGCGGGCCGGAACCCGGCCCGCTTCGTCCTCGATGGAATGGGACCAGGCGGACCGATCATGTGTGCGGAGCATCACACCCCGTTGCTTCCACACCACTTCTCCCGCCAGCAGCTTCCATTCCCATTGCGCGAGTATGCTCGCCGCGCCGAAAGGTCGCGGCGGGCACCGCTCGTGTAAGCGTTCTCCCGAAGGGTTCTCCCGAAGGGCATCGTCGGCGCCGCCTCCGCGGCGGCGCGATGCTGGCTGACGCGTTGCGTCCTGATGGGACATGACGACGGCGAATATCGATGCGTCAAAAATGTGCAAGAATCAGGTGTAACGTTCTTTGCGCACACTTGTCTTGGCATTATAATTTTGCCGAAGCAATTCCGGCCTCCATTATCCTGCGGTCTGATTACCGTGGATATGGTCGGCATGCTGAAGCTGCCTGACGCCGAATGATATCGATAGTCGCAGTGGGCGCCATGGCCGATCTGTCCACAATTCCCTGAGGATGCTTATGGAATGAGCTGCCGGTGGACGTGGGTGAGGATTATGGGTTAGGAAGCACAATCTTCAAAAGCTGTCTCGTACTAATGCTCTTGACAGTCGCGTCCGCCGGCAGGTTTTTTCTGAATTCAGGTTGATACCGTCCCGCTTTCTCTGATATTGATATTAATTACCGGCGATTTTTTTTCGTCGATGCGAGCGCGTCCGGCACCCTGCGGAGGCGCTTTTTCGTTCGGGGCGTTACGCTCTCGGAGGCCACATCCGGGGCTGACGATGCGGACACATGGACCCGTGAGGGCCGTTCCGGGCATCGCTGACGGGGAGGAGGGGCGATTCCTGCTCGAAATCGAAGGTCGTTAGGGCGGTCGATGAAGCGAAGTCAAGTTAATAATTCTCCACACTTGCAATTTGCACGATCCGATAAATTCGCGCTCATTCATGCTTCGTTCGCAGGAATGGAGAAATGAAAATGGCCAGATTCGAGAAAATATGCTCCATTTTGAAGAAAGATGGGGAATTATCCGAAATTTCGAAATCGTCGATTCTGGCGCGATTTCGACGGTTTTGGTGGGACGTGTGAAATTGGTAGGAATCGAGAAATAGATGGGGATGTATGCGAGAAACTTTTGTTTCCTGGTGGTGTTTGGCTACGTGTGCTCCGATACCCCATTAATTACCTGGAGTCGCGTATGAGTTTCAGAAAAGTCACCCTGCTGGTATGGGTGCTACTACTATTTGCCAGCGCGAGAGGATTCTCGCAAGCAACCGGCTCAACCCCGCCGGCTGTCAACGTGCCTTGGAACCTGTACATTCCATCGCGCATTCCTGATGGCTTCCAGTCCATCATCGGCATGTCCGGTACCACGCTTATCCCTGGTAGCGACTATGCCTATTCCGGCAACGAGTACACGCTCTCGCTGCCGATGAACTTCTTCTTCCTCGGGCAGAACTACAGCCAGGGCTTCACGCTGTACGTGTCGATCACCGGCTACCTGTCGTTCGCCAGCCCGCTCTACTCCTACGGCACGTACCCGGCGGACTTCGGTTACGACGGCACGCCGCAGTACTACGGGTACTACGGCAAGGTCGTTTCCCCGTACTGGGCGGATCTGCAGTCGGCCGGTGTCGCCCAGGGCGGCATCTACTGGCGTGTCGATGGAACGACCCCGAACCGCGTCTTCACCGTCGAGTGGCGCGTTCAGGGCTCCTATTACCCGTCGGGCAACCCGGGTAACTTCCAGGCCAAGTTCTTCGAGAACACCGGCAACATCGAGTACCACTACGGTCCGAACTCGATTGACCGCACCAGGCCGAGCAACAACCCGCAGTACACCTTCGGGTACGGCGCGATGGTCGGCATCAAGAACCTCGGTCAGCAGTATCAGTACTCGGCTCCTGGCCCGACGGGCAACGACGCCGAGAAGTTCCTGATCATGGTCGACCCGGCCGAGGTGCGCGATACGGTGGCGATTACCCGCCTGCCAACCTTCAACCTCTACGGTTCGAACCCGTATTACTCGGCCCTGTACGCGTACTACTGGAGCTATGGCACGGCCACGCCGACGTACTACATCGCGGTCCCGTACTTCCACTACAAGTTCCCGACGCTCGATGGCCAGCGCATTGCCTACCGCATGTCGCCGGTGCTCAACGACGTCTCGGCGGACTCCGTGTGGTTTACCCCGACTCGTCCGGCCTCGGCCTACGGCGTCGATGCCTCGATCACGATCAATGGTCGCTTCAAGAACGTCGGCGGTAACTCCCGTCAGAGCGTTCCGGTCCGCGCCGATGTCTATCGCAACGGAACCACGCTGGTCGCCTCGGTGACCGGTACCGCGTTCCCGAGCGTGACCCCGCAGTTCGGCACCTCGAACGTCACC
>JBEHWX010000105.1:0-20421 GCA_048498995.1 Bacteroidota bacterium | reverse complement strand
CGGCCGGCGCGCGGCGCCTGACGAAATCGGTATATTCGAGGTCAACATCCGCGCGCTTCGCTCGTCATCACGGTGACCGGCAACCCGCTCACCAGATCATGCTTCCCGCCAATGGCACGTACGTTCGACATCCCGATCTACTTCCGCTCCCCGATCATCTCCGTCGTGAAGGGGGCGCGCAGGATCACCGATCCCCGCCGCCGCGATTTCACCCCGTCGACACTCGATTTCGGCCCCGTCCGCTTCAAGATCGCCCGGCACTTCGGCTTCTGCTTCGGCGTCGAGAATGCGATCGAGATCGCCTACAAGACGCTCGACGCCAACCCCGGACGGCGCATCTTCCTCCTGTCGGAGATGATCCACAACCCGCACGTGAACGAGGATCTGGCCGGCCGCGGCGTCCGCTTCATCATGACCCCGGACGGACGGCAGCTCGTCGACTGGGAGGAGCTGACGGCGGAGGATATCGTGATCGTCCCGGCCTTCGGCACCACGCTCGAGATTCAGGAGAAGCTGGCCGCGCGCGGCATCGATCCCTATCGCTCCGATACCACCTGCCCTTTCGTCGAGAAGGTGTGGAACCGGACCGTCACGCTCGGCGAGCGGGAATGCACGATCGTGATCCATGGCAAGCGGAACCACGAGGAGACGCGCGCCACCTTCTCCCACAGCCGCGCCAACGCGCCGACGGTGGTGGTGCAGAACATGGAGGAGACCGAGCGCCTGGCGGCGATCATCGACGGACGGGAGCCGCTGGAGCGGTTCGCGGAGTGGTTCGGCGGGCAATGCTCCGAGGGATTCGATCCGGAGCGGGATCTGACGAGAATCGGCGTGGTGAATCAGACCACGATGCTCGCCTCCGAGACCCAGGCGATCGCCGAGCGGCTGCGCGTGGCGATGATCGCGCGATACGGCGCCGAGCGGATCGCGGAGCATTTCGCCGACACGCGGGACACGCTCTGCTACGCCACGAACGAGAACCAGAGCGCCACCTCGGCGCTGATCGCGTCCGGAGGAGATCTGGCGATCGTGGTCGGCGGCTACAACAGCTCCAACACGTCGCACCTGGTGGAGCTCTGCGAGGAGCGGTTGCCCACCTACTTCATCAAGGACGCCGACGAGATCATCTCCCCCGACGAGATCCGCCACTTCGACCTGCACGCCCATCGGACGCGGATCACCGCGGGATGGCGTCCGGAAGTCGGCCGTCCCGTCGAGATCATCCTCACCAGCGGCGCCTCCTGTCCGGATCCGCTCGTCGATGAGGTGATCCAGAAGATCGTCTCCTACTTCCCCGGCGCGCTCACGATCGAGCAGGCGCTCGAGCCGTTCAGAGAGGTGGCCGCGTAAGATCCGTGGCGCCCGTGGCCAGCCCCTGGCTTCCGGCGCGCGCCGTCCACGCGCGAAGCATGCCGCGGAACTCGAGCGCCGGATCGACCCGCCCTTCCCCATCCAGCAGATCGCGCATCACGTCGGCGTCGCCGCCGGTGAGGGTGATCGGCAACGACGCCCCGTCGCAGAGACGCCGTGCGAGCTCCCGCGCCGCGAGCGCCGCGGCCAGCAGCACGCCGTTGGTCACCGAATCGCGGCTGGTGCGGGCCGGCAGGCGGGGCCGGTCGACCACCGTGACGTGGGGCAGAACCGGGATGCGCGCGTGCAGGGAATCGGCGGAGGTCGTGAGCCCCGGAAGAATCGCCCCCCATCGCGGCTCGCCACCGACTACCGCGTCCACGGTGATCGCGGTGCCGCAGGATATCACCACGCCATCCCCTTCCAGCGCGTACAGGTTCAGAATGCGGTCGAGTCCGAGGGTCATCGGCGTGTCGTAGCTGCCGCCGATGAACGGCAGGAACATCATGCGATCGAGAAGCGTCCCGCGCCGCGACCCGATCCGCTCGCGCAGGTCCGCGGCCAGCATCTCCCCCACCGCCGCGCAGAGAATCTCCTCATCCCCGGCAAGCCCGGCCAGCGCATCCTCAAGCGAGGCATGGCGCGCGATTGCCCACGAGTCGTCCGGCAGCGGACGCGCGGACTTGACCGTGGAGTTGCCGATCTCGATAAAGAGCATGCGAGGAATCGATGAAGCCGGTGAGAAGCGAGGAGCCCCGGAAGGGAGCTTTCGGCCGGAAAATACGGCGCCCGGAAGGAACTCTCCTTCCGGGCGCTGCACGTTCGTAATGATCCCGCCGGACGTCGGCACGGGTGAACCGTACGGGACGTCAGACTTTCTGATAGACCGTCGTCGTGACACCGTTGGCGCGGCGGGCCGGAAGCCCGTCGCCGGAGGGCGTGGTTCCGGTCCGGGGGCTCGTGACGAGCCCATCCGACGCGCCCGGAGCGGTGCCGGCCAGCTTCTCGCGGAAGACGCGGATACCGCGTCCGACGGCGTTGAGCAGCCCGAGGGCCTCGACCACCGGCGCCTGCACCTTCCGCTGGATATCCTGCTCCAGGTCGACGATGCTGATCACGACGTTCTTGGCGGCGTGCACCACATCGGTCGCGTCATCGGCGATGCGGGTAACATCCGCGGTCATCTGACGCACGCTGCCGACGATTCCCTCCACCTCCCCGAGCTGCGCGTTGACACGGTCCATCGACGTGTTGAGCCGGTCGACCGTTCCATCCACCTTGCCGGTGATCCCCTCCACGTTCTGGATCGTTCCGGCCAGGCTCAGGCGGATCTGCGAGATCTCGTTGGTGATACCACCAACGGTCTTGGTGACGTTGTCGATCAGATCCTTGCTCCCCCTGAGGAGCATGATCAGATAGATGAAGAGTCCCGCAAGCGCCAGGAGCGCAATGGAGGCAGAGATATAAAGAATCGTTGACATGAGCAGCCTATCGATTGAATAACATGATCATCGGAACGTGAACGCCTTGCAAGGCGGAATTACTTCGCGCCGCGGAGCTCTTCCTTGAATGCCTCGGTGCCGGCCTTGGCCGCCTCGGCGATGCGGGAGGTCGTGCCCATCACGCTGCTGACGGCGCCGGTCGTGGCGCCGCTGGCCTTGGCCTTGGCGTCGTTGACTATCCGCTCGGCATCCGACAGGATCGTCGAGGCCTTCTCGCGGGCATCGTCGATCAGGCTCTCGGCACGAGTGCGTCCCTCGTTGACCAGGTCCTGCGTCTTGGTGCTCGCGCTGTTGATCGCATCGCCGGCCTTGTCCATGTACTCGCTGGTGAGATTCGAGATATCACCACGGAGCTCGCGACCCGGCTTCGGGGCGAACAGCAATGCAAGCGCGGCGCCGAGCGCGCCACCGGTAAGAAGTCCGACGATCATCCCTTTGGAGAAGCCGGATGCCTCATCGGCATAGCTTCCACCACCCATATTCTGCGCCATACTTTCCTCCGACTATCTATGAATGAACGACTGGAGTACCCGTTGCGTAATGAACGCGGCATAGTATACATAATCGCAATTCGGGTGCCAAACGGCCCGAATCGACCTTTTGCATGCAACGCGCGCACCGATCCGGCGTTACCGTTGCATCTCGAATCCCTTTCCAGTCACCGATCCTCCCCCCTGAAACCCCGGCGTCGAAGCCTCGAAATACCGGGACCGCGCGGCATTCGCGCGCCACGCCGGCGCTCAAGCGGATCGTTGACCGGCACATGCCCGTACCTCGGACCGGCCCCGCTGATGGACCTGGGCAACGGGCCTTGAGGAGCTCCGCGACGGGCGGCGACGGGCCAGCGCGGCGGTAATGCGCCATGGCGCTTCCAACTTTGGAATTCCAGGTCATGCAGCAGTAGTTTGCGCCCATGTTCAACACCAGATCCGCTCTGGCCGGTGTCGCGCTGTCGATCCTGGCCCTTTCCATGTCGGCGTGTCGTGATAAGGAGACGACGTCCGTCCCCGCGACCACCGACAGCGTCGCGACGCAGCCGCGCAAGATCGACACGGTCGGCCTCCCGGCGTTCGACGAGCAGAACGCGCTGAAGCACGCCGCCGCGCAGGTCGCCTTCGGACCGCGCAATCCGAACTCCGAGGGGGCGCGCAAGACGAAGGAATATCTCCTGGCCGAGCTCCGCAAGAGCACCGACGCCGTCAACGAGCAGTCGTTCACGCAGAACGGATATGGTGACGAGAAGCTGCAGCTGACGAACATCATCGCCTCGTTCAACCCGGGCGCCACCTACCGGATCATGATCTGCGCCCACTGGGACACGCGTCCCCGCGCCGATCAGGACCCGGACAGCACCAAACGGAACCAGCCGATCCTCGGCGCCAACGATGCCGCCTCCGGCGTCGGCGTGCTCCTGGAGCTGGCCCGGGTGATGAAGGAGCATCCGCCCACGATCGGCGTGGATCTAGTGCTGTTCGACGGCGAGGATTACGGCGCCGAGTCCGATCTGAGCAACTACTTCCTCGGCTCCCGCTACTTCGCGCGCAATCTCGCCCCCGGCTTCAAGCCGGCCTTCGGCATTCTGCTCGACATGGTGGGCGATCCCAACGCCAGCTTCCCGAAAGAGGGAACCTCGATGCAGTACGCGCCGGAGGTGGTGACCACGCTCTGGAACGCGGCGCTCGACCTTCAGCTCCCGAACTTCACGCAGAATATCGGCCCGTCGATCCAGGATGATCACGTTCCGCTCAACGAGGTCGGAATCAAGACGATCGACATCATCGACGCCAACCTCGTCGGCAACAACACGAACGATCCGAGCCGCGAGTACTGGCACACGCACGAGGACACGATCGACAAGGTGAGCCCGAAGACGCTCGGCTCGGTCGGACGCCTCCTCGTCTACGCGATCTACAAAGTGATACCGGCGTCGGTCCACCCCTAGGGAGCGACCGCCTCCGGCCGGAGCGCGGCCGATCCTCCGGATGATTCCGGCACGGCGGCCGACGACGGCTCCCGAGCAACGCAACATCAACTTCCGTTCGCCGGCCTCGCATCGCGCGGGGCCGGCACGTTTCCCCCAGCAACGTTCAGCCATGAAGCGATACACGGCCCTCACCTGCGACGCCGAGCGTCCCGCGCTCGACATCGTCCTGGCATTCAGCACCGATCTGCCGATCACCGGCATCGTCGACAACGATCATCACATCGTCCTCTACTTCGACGAGTCCGATTTCTCGGACGCGATTCTCGACACGATCCGCTCCTGGCTTCCCTCCGGCGCCGATATCGCGTTCGATCGCGGCTCGGTGGAGGAGCAGAACTGGAACGCGGAGTTCGAGCAGTCGCTGCAGCCGGTGCGCGTGGCCGACAGGCTGATCTTCACGCAGAGCTGGAATCCGGTCGAGCCGGAGCATGAGGAGGATCTGGTGATCGTGATCGATCCGAAGATGTCGTTCGGCACCGGACATCACGAGTCGACGCGGCTGATCTCGCGGCTGATGATGGAGCTGGACTTCCGCGGCAAGCGGGTGCTCGACATCGGAACCGGCACCGGCGCGCTGGCGATCATCGCCGTCAAGCTCGGCGCCCCCTACGCGCTGGCCTTCGACAACAATGAATGGGCGGTGGAGAACGCCGCGGAGAACGTGGCGCTCAACGACGTCCCGGCCGAGGCGATCGACGTCCGCCTGGCCGAGCTGGAGGCGATCGAGGAGACCGGGTTCGACATCATCCTGGCGAACATGCACAGGAACATCATCATCGAGCTGCTGCCGCAGATGGTGGCCAAATTCCCGGAGGGAGAGCAGGGTTTCCTCCTCACCTCCGGCGTGCTGTTCGCCGACTACGAGAGCCTGGTCGATGCCGCGCGCGAGAACGGCCTGCACCCGGTCGACGAGGCGCGGGAGAACGAGTGGATCGCGACCACCTGGAGCAGGCTGTAATCCTCCCATCCTTCCCCCGAGAGCGCGGATGATCTTCTCGACGATCGATATCGGCACGAACACGATCCTGATGGTGACCGTGCGTGTGGCGCCGGACGGCGCCATCACGGTGCTCGGCGACGAGCACGAGATCGCGCGGCTCGGCAAGGGAGTCGATGCCTCGAGGAAGATTCTACCGGAGACGATCGATCGCGTCGAGGGCTTTCTCCGGCGCTATCAGGAGATCGCCGCGCGGCTCGGCTCCGAGCGGATCGTGGCCTTCGGCACCAGCGCGCTGCGCGACGCGATCAACCGCCGGGAATTCATCGACGAGATCGAACGACGGATCGGACTCCGGATCGAGGTGCTCGGCGGCGAGGAAGAGGCGCAGCTGACGTTTCGCGGAGCCCTCTTCGGCCTTCCTGTCACGGACGGGCCGCTGGCCGTGCTCGACATCGGCGGCGGGAGCACCGAGATCGCGACGGGAGATCGGGAACACCTTCGCGGGGCGATCAGCCTCGACATCGGCGCGGTGCGGATCACCGAGCGTCACCTGCCGCAGCTCCCTCCCACCGAGGCGGGGCTCGAGGAGGCACGCCGCATGGCGCGGGAGATCCTGGCCGGCGGAATCGCGCTCCCGGCCGGCGTAACCGCGATCGGCGTGGCCGGCACCGTCACCACGCTCGGCGCCATCGACGCGGGAATCGAGCGCTTCGATGCCGAGGAGCTCAACGGACGCCGACTGGCCAGCGACACCATCGACGCGGTGGTCGAGCGGCTGGCCCGACTGAGCGGCGAGGAGACCGCCGCGATCCCGCAGGTGAGCCACGGCCGCGCGGATATCCTTCTCGGCGGCGCGATCATCCTCCAGGAGTTCATGCGCCGCTACGCGCTCCCGGAGATCATCGTGAGCACCCGCGGCGTCCGCTACGGCGTGATGCTTCGGGAAGTGGAGAGAATGACGAAGGCCGGAAGGATCTGATCCCTCCGGCCTTCATCGATATCATCCCGATCTTCGTATCGGGCCGGCGTCCTCGCGCCCCACGCCCGTGATCGATCCACCACGCGATCGATCAGTTGACGACCACCAGCCTCCTGGTCATCCTGTAGCGACCGCTCACCAGCTCGTAGGTGTAGATGCCGGCCGGCAGCTCGCTGGTGTCGAGCCTGTATTCGTGCTCCCCCGCGTCCTCCACCTCATCGACCAGCACCCTGAGCATGGCGCCGTCGGCATCGTAGAGCTTGATCGTCACCTGCTCGCGCCGCGCGATCTCGTAGCGAATGATCGACGAGGGCTTCGAGGGGTTCGGATAGCTCTGCTGGAGAGCATACTTCCCGGAGATGATCACCGTGCCGGCCGTATCGCAGACCTCCGCGGTGAAGGTGCCGCCGGTGGCCGAAAGTTTCGAGCTCTGCAGCGAGACGCTCGCATCGATGATGTCGATCGGCGAGGTGAACGTCGAGCCGCGAAGCACTTTCATCGGAACACGGATGAGCAGCTGCGATTCGGTGCTCTCGACCGGACGCATCGTCCCGGTAACGACCACCTCTCCCAGCCATTTCCTCGTCATCGCCGCCCCGGGCATCGAGAGCGTGCCGGCCGTCACCGGCGGGCGGGCATCGCGACGGCTCGGGTCGAGCGGCGCCAGAAGGTCGTACTGATATCGGAGCGTGAGAGAGTAGTCGATCGGCACGCCGACCTTCTGCGAAAGCTTCACCCGCACCGGAATCAGGACCGTGCCGCCGATCTGTCCGGTAACGTCCTCCACGCCGAGATCGATGCCGGTGAGCTCCGGACAGAGTCCGCCGGAGAGCGTCACCACGCGCGACTCCGGAGCGGAGGTCGTGATCTGGATCGAACCCTGATGCGACTGCCGCTTCGGCTTGAACCGGACCATGAAGGCATGCGAGCCGCCGGCCGGGATCGTCATCGGATTGTCGATCGTCGGAGCGTCGAGCACTTCGAAGGCATCATCGCCGATGATCACCACAGCGCTCGAGACGGTCAGCGGATAGGTGCCGGTGTTCTTGAACTCCACCGGAAGCTCAGCCGCCTGTCCGAGCGGAACGCAGTCGAAGCTCAACGACGACGGAGAGGTCTCGAAGTGCTCGTAGACTCCCTCGCCTCGGAGCGTGACCGTCGGGTTGCTGCCGCCGGCATCCTGGATCGTGAGCGTGGCAAGCTTCCCCCCCTCCGACTTCGGCGTGAACCGGTAGCGGAGCTTGATCGAGGTCCTCGGGCTCAGAACATGGTTGAACGGTCCGGTAAGATCCTGGAAGTCGATGGCATCACCGCCGAGATCGGTGCCGATGATCGTCACCGGAACGTCTCCGCTGTTGAACACCTCGATTTCCTTCTCGCCGGATGCGGAGCGGACCCGGACCTGGCCGAAGTCGACATCGGTCACCAGCGTCTGCACGCCGGGGCGGACGGCCAGTCCGTTGATCAGCACGCTCTCCTGCCAGGAGCCACGCGTGTTGCTGGCGATCACTTCTCCCCTGACCGGACCGGCCACCGTCGGGTGGATGCGGACCTCGAAGGAGCGCTCCTCGCCGGCCGGGACCGGCATCGGAAGAGTGATTCCCGTGGTGACCACCTCGATGGCGGCATCGAGCGTTCCGCCGAGCCCGCGCCCCTGAATCGTGGCGATCGTGTCGGGCGCGGTGCCGTTGTTCCGAACCGTGATGCGCGCCGTCGGCGACTCATCGCCGACCGAGACCGGCGCCACGAACGTGATCGATCCGGTGTCGGGGATCACGATGCGCAGATCCGGGGCGGTGGTCGAAACTTCGCCGCGGAGCTTGATCGTGGTATCGACGGAGCAGGGAGCATCGCCAAGCAGGATCGGGAGCGCGGCGTACAACGGCCGGCCGACCACGTCGCTGCAGAATTTGACCGTCAGCTCGACGACGCCCAGCCCCGGGATCACGATGTCCTGGGCCGTCGGCTCGAGGATCGTGAAGTCTCCCGTGGAGGGAGCGCCGAGGTGAACCTTCACCGGAATGGTGCTCAGGTTCTTCAGCTGCACCGTCCTGGTGATGCAGGGCTCCCCCTTCGAGATATCGACCAGACCGACATCGATGATGCCGGGATAGTCGACGTTCGGGCCGGCGTTCACGCCATGCACCACGACGTCGGTATAGAGGGAGTCGATGGAATTGTTCTCGATCGTCAGCTTCGCCCCGGCCGGGGTGAAGCGCTTCAGGCAGATACGCAGCGGGATATCGCGCGAGCCGCCCGGCTGGATCGTGTCGGGGAGCTTCGCGGTCGTCGAGATCTCCATCTCGCTCTTGTCGCCGGAGATCTTGCGGATCACCAGCGGCGCGGCTCCCGGGTTGCTCAGGTGAAGGGTCACGTCGCGGCAGTCGTTCACGCAGAGCTCGCCGAGATCGATATCGAGCTCTTTCGGCTTCACGATGCCGGTGATCGCGCACCCGGTGATCACCACCGTCTTCTCCCCGGTCGGCTGCGCGTTGGTGCGAAGCGTCAGGGTGGCGGAGAACCGGCCGGTATCCTTCGGACAGAATTGCATGCGCACCGGCTGGCTGGTGGCCGGCGGAATCGCCTGCGGCACCGAGATCACGCCGAACGCCGTCTTGTTGCGGCCGCCGAGATCCGTCCCCTTGACCGCCAGCGAGGTGATCTCGCCGGTGTTGGTGACGAAGAGATCCGAGGTGCCGCAGCTGTCGAACCGGATACAGCCGAAGTCGAGCGTGTCCATGGTCAGCCCCATGGCGGGGCGACCGAGAATGGCGCCGCCGGCCGGGGACATCACCCACTCCGGCTCGTACTGGAAGTCCGCGCGGGAGGGCTTGTCGATCCGCTGGAGAGCAACGACATAGAGACGGCGCGAGGGGCTGATCGGGCCGAGCGGTCCGAGATTCACCTTCCAGCTGCCGTCGGAGGCGACCTGCGTCTCGCGCATCATGCCGTAGGACCAGCTCGGCTGATCCGGACTGATGTAGACCCGCACGGTCGTTCCCGGAATGCCGTTGCCGTTGATCATGGCGTCATCGGCCACCGGCACCGAGGCGATATCGAAGGTCGCCGGGCCGGAGTACTTGATCGTCGGCATCACCTGCGCGGCGCCGTCGCCGGAGATCCGGCCGTCGACGCGGATGCGTCCCTTGCCGCCGTTGCCGCCCGGGGTGCCGCCAGGGCCGGCCTGGCCTCCCTTGCCACCGTTGACGGAGATCCTGGCGCCGCTGATGACGCTGAGCGCTCCCTTGGCCGCGAGGAAGATGCTGCCGCCGCCACCGCCGCCGCCGCCGCTGCCGTTGAGCATGGTGCTGCTGACGCCGCTGTCGGCATCGGCCACCACGCCCCCCTCGAGACGGAGATTGCCCCCCGCCAGAAGCAGGAGCGCTCCGCCGCCGCCGCCGCCGTTGGCGAAGCCCTGCGCGGAGTATCCGCCGCCGCCACCGCCACCGCCGCCGGCCAGCGGAACGAGCTGCGTGTTGCCCACGATCAGGCCGCCGTTATTCTCGCCGTCGGCATCACGGTAGCCGCCGTCGGCGAAATCGCCATTGGCGCCGCCGCCACCGCCGACGCTCTGCTGCGTGTCGAACGCGCCGCCGCCGCCGGAGCCGCCGCCATAGCCACCCATGTTCCGTTTGCTCGGCTCGGCCGAGGAGATCTGCCCATGCCCGCCGGAGACGCCGAACGGATGTCCCGTTCCGCCACCGGAGGCCGCTGAATTCTTGTCGATGTGGCCATTGGTATAGGTGCCGCCGCCGGGAACGCCGTTCAGGCCGTTCGCGCCGGCATACCGGCCGGAGACCGAATCACCGGTGCCGATCGAGGCTCCGGTCACCCGCTCGTTGAGGTTGGTTCTCCGTCCCGGGCCGCCGCCGCCGGTGAAGCCGCCGCCGGCCGGCATCTCGCCGCCCGATCCGCCGCCGCCGCCGCCGGGACCCGCGTTGCCGTAGAGAAGCCGGGCGGTATCCCCATTGCGCGCCGAAACCGAGAGCTTCGCGTCGCGGCCGATCCTCACATCGCCGAGCGAGAGGATCGTCATCGGGAGGTAGCCCTGGTTGCCGAAACGGACGCTGTCGACGTCGCGCGTGTCGATGTTGAAGAGGCCGGAATCGAGGATCAGCGAATCGACCACCAGAACGCCCCGCTTGGAGCGAACGCCGAGCGGGCCGCCGGAGCCGAGCGCTCCGCCACCGGAGAGATGGCCGGTTGCCGCGTCGCCGAGATGCTGCGGCGCCACGACGAAGAACGTGTCGATGTTGCTGTAGCTGGCGCTGGAGCCGGTGCCGATCCGGAGCCTGAGGGGCACCGGGCCGGGCGCGGCGTTCGGCTTGATGAAGACGGTGGTCGAGGCCAGCCGCCCATCCCAGCTGATGACCGTCGGGCCGATCACCACGCGATCGTTGTCGGCGAAGTCGATCGTCTCGAGCGCCACCGAGTCGCGGTGGAGTCCGTCCAGACCGAACGCGCCACGTTTGCGATAGGGAGCATACGACTCGACGATCACGCTCATGCCGGGGGCCGCGGCGTCCGGAAGGAAATAGCTCAGCTCGGGGCGGACCGAGGTCCGCGAGTAGAGCCCCACCTGGAAGCGCGCCAGATCGGTTTTGATGCTGCCAAGATTCCCCACCACGATCTTGTCGCCGACGAACGCCAGGCGGCTTCCGAAGCAGCTGTCGGCCATCGGCGCCGGCCGGGCGACGTCGCGGAGGCGCTGCACGAATTCGCGCGGCGTGATCCGTCCGAGCGCGTCGACCTCGATATCATACAGGCTCGTTCCGGACGTGCGGTTCCAGGCCATCGCCACCCGGCGGTTGCCGTCGCTGACGATGTCGAAATCGTTGATCGGAAGGTCGGACTTCGAGTCGGTGAACGTCCACTGGAATCCGCCGGTGGCGTTCGTCCCGTAGGCCAGCCTGTATTTCAGCGTCGGCTCGAAGTGCGGCGCGGCCAGGTGAACGAAGCCGAAGGAGTCGATCGCCATCTTGACGCGCATGTCGGCCGTGCCGTTCCGGATCTGCGTCCGGTCGTAGGCCGGCAACTGGATCTCCGAGGTCGTGACCCTCTCCCCCTGCTTCGTGATCAGGTTCACGGTCGCGTTATCGCCGTGATAGGCGCGGTAGGCGACGTAGAGCGTTCCCTTCCGGACTTCGACATCCGGGTTCGAGATTCGGCAGGCGTATCCGCCGGCGCAGTCGATCGAGGCTATGACGCTCGGCGTGCCGCCGGAGAACTCGTTGGTCCAGTAATAGACGTCGATCTGATCCCGGTCCTCGGCTCTCACCAGCCAGACAAGGTGGACGATGCCGGCCGAATCGACCGCCATGTCGTACCACTGCTGCTCGGCGACGAACTGCGGCGAGCTGAACTCGCCGCGGAGGTTGTCGGTATAGTAGATCCGGAGATGGTTGAGGACGTTGGCAAGGTAGGCGACATGAACGGCGCCGGCCGAGTCGACGCGGGCCACATAGGGGGTCAGCGTCGAGCCGGCCGAGTCGATGACGGTACCGCTGTCGGACACCTGATACGGGGCTCCGAAGCGGCCGGTGATGTCGTTCGAGTAGAAGAGCTGGAGCCCGGAGCGCTTCGGGTCCTTCATCGCCCAGAGCAGATGGGTATTGCCCCACCGGTCGAGCGCCACCTGGGTGCTGAGCTTGTCGAGCCCGCCGATGGTGACCTGTTCATAGGTCCAGCGAGACTTCTGGGCAAACGCCGGCACCGCCAGCATCAGCAGCGCCACGAACACTCCGAGGGAGCGGCCGATGGCGCGGCAACGATGCCGCATGTCGCTTGAACGATCGATATGGGTGTTCGATCCGAGCAAACTCGTCCAGCGCACGGTTGTTGATATGTCCCCGGACCGGCCGGGATTACGGTGATACTTCGCGACTCACCGTGATCCTGACACGTCTGGAGAGAATCCTCCCCTCCGGGAGGTCGTTATCGAAAACTTCGTCGCTCTGCCCCAGTCCCTGAACGGAGACCTGGATGGAGCCCGCGCCGGGCGCGCGCAGGCGGCTCTTGTTGAGCGCTTCTCGCACGGCGTCGGCACGCTGCAGGGAAAGCTGTCTGTTGCGCTCGGGATCTCCGAGTCGGTCGGTATAGCCCACCACCCGAACGTCGGCACCGGCGGGAATCGTCCTGGCGATCTGATCGATCTGCGAACCATGCCTCGACAGCAGCGCCGCCGAGTTGTAGTCGAATCCGACCAGGCTGTACTCCTCCAGCTCGATGTTGCTCCCCCCTTCCGGAGTGCGTCGCTTGATTCTCTCGGTGACTCTAAACGCCCCTTCGGCGGTGGCCCTCTGTCCGGTAATATCACGAACATCCAGCCTATATCCAATCGCCGTAAGGTCGCGATTGACGCGCAGGTCTGTCAATGACCACATCCGTCGCTGCTCGAGCGAGCCCGGCTCCGAGCTTCCGTTGAAGCGAAGCAGCTCGCGGTCCCCCTGAATGACGGTGATCATCCATTCCGCAACCGTCGTGTCGGCGATAATCTCCGGATAGAACCGCACCGCCGGCGGCGAGGCGATCCTTGCCAGTCGCCGGAGCACCACCGGCGCCACGAGCGATTCGTCGCTGAAGGTGAGCTCGGCGCGCCGGCTCTCCTGATTTCCCTCGCGCACCTGGTCCGGCGGAGCGGGCACGGAACGGACCGCCGTCGCCACGTTGATCCGGGCGCTGTCGATCCCCCAGATCCTCCGCAGATAGCCGCCGACCGTGGCGGCGCGCTCGAGCGCCAGGCGATCCCGATCCGCGGCCGGCTCGTCGGTCGAGACCGTGCCGGTGATGGTCACGGTGACCGTCGGATGCGCGCGGAGCCGCTGCCCTATCACGTTCAGCAGCTGCCAGTGGATGTCGATCGGCGAGATCCGGAGCAGGGAATCGGTCGAGAACCGGTTGGCCAGGCCACGGTCCCCGAGCAGAACATACCGGTCCGGGATCGTCGCGCTCGCGCTGTCGAAGAACACGTAGGGAATCACCGGCACGCTCTCGATCCACGGAGCTTCCTCGATCTCGATCACCGGGTTTTCGTATTCGTTCCCCTTGTCGTCGATCCCGCGGGCCGAGACCTTGGCGCCGAGAAACGGCTTCTGCGGCTCCGGGGTCGGCGGCGCGGTATCCGGCTTCTGCGGAGGCTCCGGCACCACCGGCGGCCGTTCGGCCACGACCGGGAGCCGCTCCTCCGGAGCGTGGATCGACCAGGAGGCCCCGAGCATCCCCGCCACCGAGAACAGCCCGAGCTGCGCGTTGCGGGCCATCGGGGTCACGTGCACCGTTCCGGTGATCCGAGGACGGATCGAGACCCGCTCGTTGATCGGAAAGCGGCCGCTCAGCCCGAGGTCCAGATCGGTCATCACCGGATTGAAGTCGACATCGAACGGGTCGGTCAGCGGCCGCGTGTCGGTGCCGGTTTCCGGAAAGCGCGCCCCCAGAGGGTCGACGATCTCCTCGGTCCGCGTCTGTGGTCCGGCCGAAAGCAGGGTGAAGGAAGCAATCGCCTCGGCACGAATGCCGGGAAGGAACTCCCAGAGGACGCCGAGACCGAAACCGAGGCCGGTCACGGTGCTCCGGAAGTGATACTGCGTGGAGAGCATGACCGACGTGCTGTCGGGCATGAGACTTTCCTGGGGGGGCTGAAGCGAGGTGAAGTCGGCAATGTAGCGCCGGTACCGGATGTGGCCGGTCAGCTCGAGGGGGGCAATCGGCCGATACGGCAACTCGGCGAAGAGATCCAGGGTCATCGAACGGGAGACCGGCGCGGCATCGTACACCCCACAACCGGGACCGCCTGAGAAGACGCTGACGAGGGGACTGAAGAAGCTCCAGTCGATTCCTCCATAGACACCGACATCAAACCAGCGCGAGCCACTCCCATCGGAAGACGGCCGGCGTCCCTGGTCGAGGTCCGGTGTCTGCGCCATGATCATCGAAGCATTGAAAAAAAACAGCGAGGCCAGAACGCGGAGAAGCCGTCCGCGGCGCGGACGGCCCTCCAGCACATTCAAAACATGGTCTGCCGTCATGGCATCCCTTGATCCTCCGATTGGCGGGTCTGGCGGCGATCCTCGGGATTCGATTTCCTGATGGTCGCCTTGACCGAGACACGCGACTCCTCGGTGCCACTGGTCGGGCTCTGCGCCTGCTCTCTGTTCGACACCCCCGGAGAGGTAATCGTCACACTGGCCGGACCCGAGGCGGGATCGGCACCGGAGGCCGGAGCATCGACCGACGAGTGCCCCACGTTGGCGGGGGACTCGGCCGGAGCGGTCGCCGACGAGGCACGACGACGGGTCGTGGCCAGTCGCGGCTGCATGGCCGGAGCATCCGCGGTCACGACCTGCGTCGTGGCCGTGGTCGCCGCCGGAGCTTCGGCCGACGGGGCCTCGGCTGACGGAATTTCGCCACGATTCCCCGGAGCGGAGATGCTCTGGTGGAAGCTCGTCGCCGGAGCGCCGATCGTCTGTTGGCCGTGATTCTGGTCCGCCGGGGCGGCGCCATGGATCTCGGCCGGACGGGGCTGTCCGGACTCGGAGTGGACGAGATAGCCGGCCGTGAACCCGCCGACGGCCAGCGAGAGGGCGGCGATGCCGGTACCCATCTTGGTCAGCAGCGCGCCGAGAATACCCTTCTCGGCGGCCGCCTGCGCGATGGGCGCGGCGTCGGGGAGCATCGGACCGGGCGGCGCAGTCGACGGCGCCGCGTGCGGAGCCGTGTGTGGCGCAACCTGACCGAGCGACGCGGACATCTCGGCGAAGATCTTGGCCTTCACATCCGCCGCGACATGCGCCTCGGCGAGCTGCTTCTGGAAGATCCGGTCCACCATGACATGCGACTTTAGACCGAGTCGCAGTGAGTCGCTGGCGGCGACCGAGAGCAGGAATTGCCGCTCTTGCTCCGCGGTCATCTCGTTATTGAGAAACGCGGTAATGAGATCAGCGGTTTGCATCGTTCATCACATCAAACTGGGGTGAGTAGCTGCTATGCTGGGGAGTCGTCTCATCCTCCATCGGCTCGTCCTCGGCGAGTGCGAGCCAGTTCGACAGAAGTTTCCGGACGTAGCTGCGGGCCCTGAAGGCACGCGTCTTCGCCCCGGTCATCGAGATCCCCTGCATCACGGCGATTTCCTTGAACGAATACCCGAGCATCGCGTGAAGCACGAATGCCTCGCGCTGCGAGACGGGGAGCCGTCTCAATGCACGGTTGACGAGATCCTCAAGCTCGTTGTACTCCTTGACCGACCGGGCCGGAAGGTCGGCTTCGCTGTCGTTGGCGTTGATCGACATCTCCAGCGTAGCCTGCTTCTGCTCGTTGAGACGATTCAACGAGACGTTCCGGGCGATCGTGAAGAGCATCGCGCAGAAGTGCTCGACGATCTCTCCTCTGCCTCGGACGCGGATCACGCGAAGCCAGGTTTCCTGAAAGGCATCCTGGGCTTCCTGCTGGGTACGAAGCATGTGCTGACAGTACAACAGCAGCGGGCGCTCGTACAGCGTGTAAAGCTGTTCGAAACCCGATTGATCCCCCGCCACATACTTGGCGAAGAGCTCCTTGTCTCTGGCATCTCGCCCCGGCGAGAAGGGGTCCGGGGCTTGCGTATTCGTCTTCCGCATCGTTGGCCGTATGAGGGTCGTTACATGAGGCACGGACGCTCCGGCAGACGCCGGATTCTCCGTCGGCAACGCTCGATCTCGACCGGATCGACCGCCTGCACCACCAGGCGGATCTTCTGTCCCACCGGCACGCGTCGACAACTCCTCCCCGCACCACCTCTGAAACCGGTTTCCTTCCCTCCCGAAGCCCGCATCCATCCGAATGAGCCTCCGTGGATTGCGACCTTGCGGGGCGGCAAGGTACGACGCGGCTCGATCGGTACCAACAGGATGCGTATCGTCGGAATGGCCGGCTACCGGCCGGATTTCTTGTCGATCGCCGTGAACGGACCGTATGGGAATAATCGATTCTCCATCGTGATCCGAGAGCCCGACCGCATAGGGTGTGTGCGGCAGTGCTTTCCCGTTCAGTCATACAGACCGGAATCGGGATGAAGTGTCGCACGAACCCCGAAGATTCCGCGACGACGCCAAAACCGCCCGTTTTTCGCGAATTTCGCACCCGAGGGGACCACGGCATCGACAGCCTCCTCGCCCCCCCGCCGCGCTCCCGAGCTTCGCCGCCGCTCCCGGCTATCGGGACTCGAACTGCTGATCCTTCAGTCTCTCCCTCGCCTTGTCGAGCTCCACCCTCTCCAGCTTCCGGCTGCAGTTCGGGCACGCACCCGCCTCGTCGGCGATCACGTTGGCGTCGGCCGGACACTGCCAGACGTGGCCGTCGCGATTCCCGTCGATCCGCGCCAGGTCGATCGGCTCCTGTCGTATCCACTCCGGCTTGGCCACTATGCCGTCGGCGAGCATCTGGCTGGTGGTCATCGAATCCCCCTCGGCCGCCTGCCCCTTGGCTCCCCCCTTCTTGCCGCAGGCGGCCAGTCCGAGCGTCCCGGCAAGGAGCGTCGCGGCCAGGAGCATCGCCGTGAAGGTCCGCGCCGCGGCTTCCGGACGTGGAGCGGCCACGGAACGCGACGCGCTATCGGCATGCGAAGGAAGAGTTGACCGGGTTCCCCGACACGGAACGTGGGGATGGCCGGAGCGACATGTCGCAAAGTTTATGGGAGACCAGATCATGTAACTTCGTATGTTCTTTCGGGTCTAGAACTTCAGTATTCGATTGATTCGGACGAAATCTCCGGTAGAGAGCGTCCCTTCCCGCTCCTCGCTCGACTTCCCACGTCCAGGGCTCATACTCACTTCGGGGCGTTCCCTCGCCTCGTCATGCGTTCGACCATGTTGAGCACAGCGTTCACCCTTGCCCTCATCGCGCTGGTCCTGATCGGATTCCTCCAGCTTCGCGGCTGGATCCGCGAGATCCTACAACTGATGAGAGATATCTACGGGGAGTGATCCGGAGGCTTGCCCCTCCTCACGATCCCGAGCTGGTATCGCGAATGTCCGTGAGCACGATCATGTTGTGCTCGACGCGAATGGTGAAGGCCATCGCGCGCCCCGGCACGGCCCGCGACAGCAGCGTCGTGTCGGCGACCTTGAACGGCATGGTCATCGGCTCCATGAAGTCGCCGATCTTCTCATGATCGATCGTTACCGCGCGCCGCTCGGCGTCGACCGCCACGACCTTCCCCCGAAAGCTGTAGAGCGCCACCGAGGTGTCCGCGTAATGTCCGCCTGAAACGGCACCGGAGGTGGCACCGGAGGTCGCGCCCGATCCCGTCTCCTCGTGATTTCCGGAGCATCCGCCGAGCACGAGCGCGACCCAGCCGCCGAGGAGCAGGGCGGCCATGGCCCGCCCCGTGATTGTTCCCTTCATCGCCATCGTTGATTTCCGTTTCACCGGCCCGAGCCGGAGTTCCGTTCTCGCCCGAAGCGCCCGATTCCGTTCGCGCGCGCTCGGGAGGAGACGCAACATACGCTTTGCCCTCGACCGGACCATTTCAGTCCCCGGCCATGGGAAAATCCGGTGGGCCGCCGGAGCACCTTCACGCGGGCCGGGCCGGCGCCGGACCGCGAGATGGCGCGGGATCGGCAACTTTGCGGCCGCTTGCGTGTACTATTTCCACCCGACACTCCCACGGGCATCCGAGGCATATACTCACGCAGACCACAGGAACCGTATGAGATCGACCGCTCTTCGACTTCTCGCGGCCACGGCGCTCGCGGCGCTGGCGCTCTCGCTGCCGGCCACCAACGCCCGGGCGCAGACGGCGGACACCACCGCTCCCCGCACGCGCACCGCCGCCGGCGATCGCGCCATCCTCTTCACGCTCAATGGGCTCCAAGGCATCGACAACTTCTCCGGCGGCTTCGGCGGACTCTATTATGCCGAGAAGAACCTGGCCATCCGGCTCGGCCTCGGCCTCGACTTCACCAGCTCCTCCCTCTCTCCTCCGTCGAACGATTCGACCGCGATGCTCCCGCAGATCGACACCACCCGCTTCGCGATCTCGCTTCAGCCGGCGATCCGCTACACGATCGGAACGGCCGGACCGGTGGTCGGGTACTTCGGCGCGCAGTTTCTGATGCGGGTGGCCTCGGCCAAGGTGGAGAACGTGAACTTCGTGAACGGCGCCTCCGCCTCCCAGACCGACCTGACCTTCGGGGCCGGCGTGATCCTCGGCGCCGAGTGGTTCGCCTTCAGCAACGTGAGCCTCGGCGCCGAATACCAGCTGATGTACACGAGCACCAGCGGCACCCGATCGATCACCCAGCTCGGGAGCACCACCAGCGCCGATCTTCCCACCCGAGAAAATGTCTCGATCGGAACCGGCAACGGAGCTACATTTATCCTTGCGTTCTATTTCTAGAGCGGACCACTATCGGCCCCCAGGGGCCGTCGATCACGAGGTGGAACGACACATTCACGATTCAACCGGATCTCCAACATGCAGAACAGACACGTAGCTCTCGTCCTCGCCCTGCTGGTGGCGCTGATCGCGCCGGCCATGGCCAACTCCTTCAAGACCGAAAAGATCAAGGTGCCGACCGTGCAGTGCGAGATGTGCAAGGCGAAGATCGAATCGGGACTGAAG
Organism: Bacteroidota bacterium; assembly: GCA_048498995.1. Lineage (GTDB taxonomy): Bacteria > Bacteroidota > Ignavibacteria > OLB7 > OLB7 > JBEHWX01. The sequence goes on along the minus strand of JBEHWX010000105.1, from coordinate 1,071 downwards.
AAGGTGAAGGGCGTCAAGTCGGTCGATGTGAACGTCGACGACAAGGTCGCCACCGTGGTGTTCGACGAGAAGGTCACCTCGGTGGCCGGGATCGAGAAGGCGATCGCCAACGTCGGCTATGACGCCAACGACACCAAGGCCAACCCGAAGTCGCAGTCGAAGCTCAGCGCCTGCTGCCGTCCCGGCGCCCACGAGAACTGAGACCATAGCCTCTCCCGCCAATCGGGACAGCGATATCATGCTCGCCCGGCATCCGTTCAGTGATGCCGGGCGAGCGTCGTTTTCCCCCTCCCCCGCGGCCATGGCGCTCCACGGATGCTCGGCCACCAGATGCCGCGGAGCATCTTCCCACTCCGTGATCCTCACATCCTCTTGCACGGAACCGGACATGGTCCTAACTTTGAACAAACGTTCAATCAATCATCGATCGACATGGCACCTCGGAGCACGGAACAGTTTCAGGCGATCAGGGAGGAGAGCAGCCGGAGGATCGTGGAGGGGGCGCTGGCGCTCTTCGCGCGTCACGGCTACGCCGGCACCACGATCCGGATGATCGCCAAGGAGGCCGGCGTCTCGCTCGGGCTCCTCTACAATTACTTCGCGGGAAAGGAGGAGCTGCTTCGGGAGATCTTCCGCCAGGGGATGGCCGATATCGGCGCCTCGTTCGCCGCCGCGGAGGCTGGTGGAGATCCGGCGGCACGGATCGAGCGGTTGCTCGCCGCCAGCCTGGAGATCGCGCTGCGCAACCGCCACTTCTGGCTGCTGTTCCACGCGCTCCGGATGCAGCCGGCCGTGATCGAGGGGCTTGCCCCGGAGCTCGCCACCTGGAACGGCCAGGTGCACGCGTTCCTCGCCGGACTTCTGCGCGACGCCGGGGCCGATGATCCCGAGATCGGCGCGCGCATTCTCTTCGCCACCGTCGACGGCCTGGTGCAGCACGCCCTGCTCGACCCGGAGCACTATCCGGCACCGGCGGTCGCCGCGCGCGCGGCCGCGCTCTTCCGCGCATCACTCCTCCCCACCCATTCCCACGATCAAACACCGAAAGGAGCATCATGAGCACGCAGCAGC
>JBEHWX010000104.1:0-20582 GCA_048498995.1 Bacteroidota bacterium | reverse complement strand
CAGGTTGCGGTGGCGTGCCTTGAAGATCGACAAGTCACCGTACCCTTTTGCCGTGGCGAACCTATGGACCTTCTCCCAAGGGACATGAAGCTGCATCACCTCTGACGGCGGGCGGCGAAGGAAACTTTGGGAGTCACGACGACTCCGAACGATCCGACTCCGTGTCGTGTAGGTGCGCACCTCATAGCCCAGGAAGGCGGCGCCATCGCTCGCCTTGTGGATACCGCTTTTCGTGGGCGCGCTCGGTAGGCGCACGTCTTCAGCGTGCGCTTCTCTGGCCGCTGGGGGCGGCCCGTACAGCGTATTGCTCCGCGGATCATGTGGAGACAGCGACTGGCGCGGAGCTACGAACGCTTCATCCGGTTGCCGTGGAGCGCCGCTGGGGCCGGCTTCGGGGACTTCCGTGTCAACCATGGCGCACGCTGAAGACGTGCGGCTACCCGACGTTGCCAAGCGGTGGCCGCCGTTGAAGAGCGTACGCTGAAGACGTGCGCATTCCGGTACGACCATCTGAGGCTTTCGGGCTCGTTCCTATTTCCCCACCTCGAATCCGCGTACCCATCGGTCCGCTCCCGCGCGCACCTCGAGCAGATACGATCCGCTCGGCAGCGAGCGAAGATCGAGCTCCTCGTGCTGCTCTCCGGCCTCGACGAATCGGGACGGGAGCGCCATGACCCGCCGTCCATCGAGCGCGATCACCGAGATCGTCCTGCTTGCCGCCACTGGTGTACGGAACGATACGCGCAGCCCGCCGGCGCTCCGGGCCAGCCGGAGCCCGGAGGAGGGGGCATGCTCCACGGCAACACCGCTCTGCGCCGGAAGAAGCGTGAAGGAAAAGGTGTCCGACGCGGCGGAGCGTCCCGCGGCCGTATGCGCCGTCACGTACCAGGAATATGCTCCCGGCTGAAGCGAGATCGGATACGACGTGGCGCGCAGGTCGCCGATCGTCTCCGGGATGCCATTCCTCACGATCGTCAGATCGTACGCCACGTTGCGCGCTCCCGCCATGGAGGCCGGTGCCCGCCACGTCAGGGCGCCCGAGCCGGAGATGACCGAGCCGTCCGCCGGAAGGAGCGGCGTGGCCGGTCCCGGCGCCGTGACGGCGAGCGTCGAGCGATCGGCCGTGAAGTGGATATCTCCCCCGTCGCGACGCGCGTCCTGCCAGACGGTGTAGCGCGCGCCATCCGGGGCGATGACCGACATCGGCTCGGTCTGCGACGTGGAAGCGGGCGCGTCGGCAACCTCGGTCGGCGCGGAGAAGCTGTTGCCGCCGTCGAGCGAGGTCACCGAGAACAGATCGGAGGCATCGTTCCGGTTATCGTGAAAGGTGCAGAAGAGGGCGCCGTCGCGGCCGATCGCGATCGACGGGAAGTTGCTCTTCTTCGGCGTCGCCGAGATCTGCATGTCGGGCGTGCAGGCCGTGGCGCCGCGGAAGAGCATCGCGTGGTAGATGAAGTCCTTCGGCTTCGCGCTCGGGCGGGAGTCGCGCCAGACGACGTGCGCGGTCTCCTCGGCATCCAGCGCGATCGACGAGCCGGTCATCGGGCAGACGAGAATCGTCCACGGCTCGCTGGCGACCGGGATGGCGGTGTCGAACGTCTGGCCGCGATCGAGCGAGCGGGCCACGAAGATGTCGCGCCGGTTCTTGACGTTGCTCCGGAAGGTGATGTAGACATGCCCGGCGGGGGAGACCGCCATGGCGGTGTTGCAGCACTCGCAGGAGCCGCCGATGCCGCCGGCCATGTTGCTGGCACGGGCCGGCGCGCCGAAGGTGGCGCCGCGATCGGTCGATCGGACAGTGTAGACCTGCATGTTCGCGCCGGTCTTGGCGCGCTGCTCGCGATCATCCACCCATGCCACGTAGACGTTGTTGGCCGCGTCGATGCCGATGCTCGGGAAATCCTGCACCGAAACGCCGGCCGCGCCGCCGATGAACGCGGGCGCGGAAAACGTGGCGCCGCCGTCGGTCGAGCGGCTGTAGAGCATCTCGGGAAGATCTCCCCGTTTGGCTTCCGACCAGACCATGTGGATGCCGCCGATGCTGTCGATCGCCATGGCCACGCCGCGCTGCATCCCGAGCGGCACCGCGCCGCCGGCATAGACCGCGCGATTCGGAGAGAAGGTGAGTCCGCCGTCGGTCGAGCGGCTCAAGTAGATGTCGCCGTTCTCGTTGTTGCGCAGATCGGTCCAGGCGACGTAGATCGTTCCGCTCCGGTCGAGCGCGATCCGGGCGCTCCCCTGCGTGGCGCCGGCCGTGTCGTCGTTGACACGCGTGCTCGGCGTTCCCTGGGCCCGGACGTCCGTGCTCGCGCCGATGCCGACGATGAGAAGAAGAAGCGAGAGGGGGAGCGATTTCATCTGTTGGATCTCGTTCGGTTGATCTCCGCGCCACGTTCGCCGGGACCTGATGGAGCGGCGAGCGCGCCGCCGGGCGGATCGGCGGAGCGACAAAGATAGGTTGGAGGATACTCTTCGGAAGCGGCGTCGTGGGCCGCGGCGTGGGCCGCGTCGTGGGTGGCGCGCCGGAGCTCGCGGAGCGGCGCCTCATCCATCGAAATTCACGACATTGTCCCGGTCCATTCCGAACCACATCATCCGGTGAGGCCACGATGATCCGTCCGATTCATGCGCTCCCGCTTCTTCTCCTCTCGTTCTTCTCGCTCACGCCGCTCGTCTCGGCGCGCACGCTCGAAGTCCGCGCCGGTGGGACCTACACCACGCTCCAGTCGGCGGCCGCGGCCGTCCAGCCGGGCGATACCATCCTGTTCCGCGGCGGCAGCTATGCCGGCGGGGAATACGTGGCGAACCTTCAGGGGCGGAGCGATGCGTGGATCACGATCATGGCGGCGCCGGGAGAGGAGGTGTTTCTCCGCGGCGGGGCCAACGCCTGGCAGCTTTCCGATCCGGCGTGGGTGCTGATCAAGGGCTTCATCCTGGAGGGGCAGACCGGCAACGGAATGAACATCGACGATGCCGGCACGTTCGAGACTCCGGCGCACCACATCATCATCGAGGGATGCCACTGGAACGGGATCGACGCCACCGGCAACAACGACCTGCTGAAGATGTCGGGCGTGGACACCTTCGAGGTGCGCGGCTGCGTCTTCCGCGACGGCTCGGCCGGCGGCAGCATGATCGACATGGTGGGATGCCACGAGGGGAGCTTCACCGGCAACTACTTCGAGAACGCCGGCTCCAACTGCATCCAGTCGAAGGGGGGGACGCGCGCGATCACCATCCAGCAGAATACCTTCATCAAGGGAGGGGAGCGGACGCTGAACATCGGCGGCTCCACGGGACTCCAGTACTTCCGCCCGCAGGGGATCAACTACGAGGCATCGGATATCCACGTTCACAGCAACGTCTTCATGGGATCGGTGGCGTCGATCGCGTTCGTCGGAGCGGTGGGAAGCGAGGTGGTCAACAACACGATTTGGATGCCGGAGAAATGGGCGATCCGGATTCTGCAGGAGACGACCGGCGAGGCCTTCCTCGAGTGCGGCGACAACTCCTTCATCAACAACATCGTGGTGGTGGGAACCGCCGCGTCCAATCCGACGATCAACATCGGACCGAACACGCGGCCGGAGACGTTCACGTTCCGGAACAACCTCTGGTACGATATCAATGACGCGAGCTGGGCCGGGCCGAACGTTCCGGTGAGCGAGCCCGGGAGGATTCTCGGGAGCAATCCGCGCCTCTTCTCCCCTTCCAGCTTCGACTTCACCCTCCACGATGATTCCCCCGCGATCGGCGCCGGCGCGCCGGTGACCGATCCCAAGCTCGACAACTACGGACGTCCGTTCGCCACCCTGCGCTCGATCGGCGCGTTCGAAAGCGTGGTCCCGGCCTCGGTGCGCGATGAGCGCGCGGAGACGGACGTGCTGGCGGCCACCATCAGCCGGAGCGGCGGGATGATGACCGTGACCTTTGCCGCCGCCGGCGACGCGGAAGTATCGCTCTACGATCTGCGCGGCGAGCGGATGCGCCGCGTCGAGATGAAGCTCGGCACCGGTGGCGGAGCGGTTTCCGTGCCGGTCGCGGATCTGCCATCCGGCATGTATCTCTGCGTGCTCCGATCCGGCGCGCGCGCGGAGGTGAGAAAAGTGATGATGGCGACCGCGCGCTGAGCGTCAGGCGCATGCCCGTCGTTTCCGGCGCGAACGTCAGACGACGCGCAACGGAACATGGCCCTGATGCTCCCCGTGGGCAACGATCCATGTCGTGCGGGCGGCCCGCCGTGGCCGCCCCCCTCCTTGCCGCCGCAATGAATCCATGCGCCATGCCGGCTCCGAAGAGCGCACGCTGAAGACGCGCGCATGCCAGAGAGGAATCTTCCGGTGCGGTCGGCATCCGTGGCCGTCTCGACCCGCGACATCGTCATCCATGGTTGTCGTGAAGCGCGCACGCTGAAGACGTGCGCCTACCAGGCACAATTACCGATTCCGTTCCTCGCCACGTCCCGATCTCATCATCTCCTTCTCCGCATCTTCTCGCATCGCCATGTCTGGTTGCTTTATATAACTCGTGTGTTATATTGCGCGTGAGTTATGGAGGCTTCATGGACATTTTCGTGGCCCTGGCCGACCCGACGCGGCGGCAGCTTCTGGACCGGCTTCTGACGCGCGAGCAGGCCGCAGGCGAGCTGGTCGATGCGTTCCCGTCGCTCAGCCAGCCGGCGATATCGCGTCACCTCCGGGTGCTACGCGAGGCCGGCTTCATTCAGGTGCGGGTGGAGGCGCAACGGCGCATCTACTCGCTCCGCCCCGATGCGTTCGCCGAGCTTACCGGCTGGCTGGCCCGCTATCAGCAGTTCTGGCCCCGGACGCTCGACGCGCTGGAGAAGCATCTCGACACAACCAGTACATCCACTCGAAACCGGAGCGGCGCCGGGCAACCGGCCGCGAGCACGAAGAAGGAGAAGAAGAAACGATGAGCGACACGCATATGCAGGGACTGGTCTCTCCCGCCGGGACCGTCGATGTCGAGGGAGAGTTCGTCACGCTCAGCTACGAGCGTATACTCCATCATCCGCCGGAAGCGGTCTGGGCCGCGCTCACCGAGCCGGAGCAGCTCGCCGGCTGGTTCATGTCCACCGCCACGATCGACGGACGCCCGGGTGGCGCGCTCGACATGGTGGCCGGCGTTTCCCAGTTCCACTGGACCGGACGGATCCTCACCTGGGAGCCGTATCGTCTCTACGAGCACGAGTGGAACCTCGAGCCTCGCCCCGAAGTCCCGCGCGGAGAGACCACCGTGGTCCGCTGGGAGCTGACGCCGGTCGAGGAGGGGACGCGGCTCGTCGTCACCCACAAGCATCTGACCAGGCCGACCGGCCTCGGCTTCGCCCCCGGATTCCATGCGTTCCTCGACCGGCTGGATGCGCAGCTGGCCAGCGAGCCGCTTCCCAACTGGATGAAGCGCTACGACGAGGTCCGGCATGCCTACCCCGCCTGGTCGAGGGAGTAACGGACATCACGCGATGCCATGGCGGGGCGCCCTCGGGCGCCCCGACGCGTATATGGAGGGAGAGAACGGAAGCTGGCGCGTGCTGGAAGCGTGGCGCGCGATTCCGTATCATCGTCGCCGCGTGATCGGCCGCCGCGCCGCGGAATGGTTCAACCGGCCCGGCATGGCCGTCGACGAGTCTCAATCAAGCTCAGCAACGACGATGAATCCGATACTGAAGAAGCTCCGGTTCAAGGAGCAGAATCCGGTGCTGCTGCTCGACGCGCCGCGGGAGTTCGAGACGATCGCCGCCGAGCTTCCGTCGCGGGTGGACCGGAAGCCGAAGGGAGAGTACGAGCTGGCGCTCGCCTTCGTGAAATCGCTCCCCGAGGCCGAGCGGGCCGCGGGAGTGGTGAAGACGTCGCTGGCCGACGGCGGCATCTTCTGGCTCTGCTATCCGAAGGGAACCTCGAAGAACTACCGCGGCGTCGACGTGAATCGGGACATCGCCTGGCAGGCACTCGCGAAGCTCGGACTCGAGGGAGTGGCGATCGTGGCGATCGACGACGACTGGTCGGCCATGCGCTTCAAGCATGCCGATCCGGCCTGATCCGGACGCCGCTTCGAACCGCGAACTTCGTCATGTATCCCGGCATGCGATGATGCTATCTTGACCGGACGTCCGGAGCCGCGCCCCCGTGGCCGCCGCCGGATCATGTCGGTCATTTCGAAGGATATCCCCCGTGCACCGATCGGATTCGGGATCCGGACGCCTCCGCGCCGCATCCCTTCTCGCCTGGCTTCTCCTGGCCGCGCTCCCGGCGCTCGCGCAGACGAGCGCGACCCCGCACGTCGAGGCCACGCTCATCACCGAGACCCCCTCGGTCGAGCCCGGACGCCCGTTCCACGCGGCGCTCCGGCTCCGGCTGGAGAAGGGATGGCATGTCTACTGGAAGAATCCCGGCGATGCCGGCCAGGCGGTGAGCATCGAGTGGGAGCTTCCCGAGGGAGTCGTGGCCGGGCCGATCATCTGGCCCTATCCCGAGCGCCTCGGCGCCCCCCCGGAGGTCAGCTACGGCTATGAGGAGGAGGTTGTGCTCCCCGTTCTGATCACCCCCGCCGCGATTCGCTCAGGCAGCCTCACGCTCCACGCGCGCGCGACCTGGCTGGTCTGCAACGATGTCTGCCTGAGCCAGAAGTCCGATCTGACCCTGTCGCTTCCGATCGGCGATGCCACGCATCGGAAGGAATCCCCGGACGCCGGCCTGATCCGCGCCGCGCTCGACCGCGAGCCGCGCCGGCCGACGGGACTTGTCGTCGACGCGCGGCGTACCGCCGGCGGCTTCGACCTGCGACTCTCCGGAAATCTTCCCGCTGGCGGAGCGCTCCCACGGACCGCCTATTTCTTCCCCGCGGAGGAAGGGGTGCTCGACCACTCCGCCGTGCAGCCGGCCACGATCGGTTCGAGCGCGATCGAACTGGTGCTTCCGGCCTCTCCCTATGCCTCCGCGCCGCCGGATCGGCTGCGCGGCGTGCTGGTGGCCGGAGAGCCCGGCGGGAAGCCGGCCATGGTTCTGGAGATCGACGCTCCCCTGCCGGCCGCAACCCAGTAACTACGCCCAGTGACCACGCGGGCCGCGGCCCGCAACGCCCGGACGGACGTATACGCATCGACATCGATCCCGTATCCTATATCACTCCAAGGAGCAGCACATGAAGAAGGCTCGCCTGATCACATCATCGCTCATGATTCTCCTCTCCGGATGGGTGATCGCCTCCCAGCTGGAAGCCCGTAACGAATCCGTCGAGGTCGGCTCCGCCGCGCCGGCGTTCACGCTCACCGATACCCACGGCAAGCAGCATTCGCTCTCCGACTTCGGTGGGAAGTACGTGGTGCTCGAATGGCTCAACTTCGAGTGCCCGTTCGTCAAGAAGCACTACAACAGCGGCAACATGCAGTCGCTGCAGAAGAAGTATACCGGCAAGGGAGTGGTCTGGCTGTCGATCGTCTCGTCGAAGCCGGGGAACCAGGGATATTTCCCGGCGGAGGAGATGAACAAGCTGGGAGCGGAGAAGAAGGCCGCGCCGACCGCGGTGCTGATGGACCCGGAGGGAACGGTCGGCCGCGCCTACGGGGCGCGCACCACGCCGCAGATGGTGGTGATCGATCCCAAGGGGAACGTGATCTACAGCGGCGCGATCGATGACATCCGCTCCACGGAGGTGGAGGATGTGGCCAAGGCGAAGAACTACGTCTCCGCCGCGCTCGATGAGGCGATGAGCGGCAAGGATGTGACGGTGAAGACGTCGCAGCCGTACGGGTGCTCGGTCAAGTACTGAGCGATGGAGAACATGTGAAGCCCGCGATGCCCAACGGCGTCGCGGGCTTTTCATTGTCCGCGTCGAACATCAACGGAAACCGGATCGGGAGTCGAAGAGGATGAATGTCGAGATCTGCATCGAGGCCGTGGCCGGCGATCCGCTTGCCCGCTCCGTGGCCGCGGCATGCGCCGGTGGAGCTTCCACGATCGAGCTCTGCGCCGAGATGGCGCTCGACGGCACAACGCCGGGCGAGGAGGCGATGGCGCGTGCCCGGGAGGCGATCGACGGGGAGAAGAGGCTGATGGTGATGATCCGCCCGCGTGGCGGTGATTTCCGGTATGATGCCGCCGAGCTCGACACGATGCTCCGCCAGATCGCGACCGCGCGCGGCGCTGGCGCCGACGGCGTGGTACTCGGCGCGCTCCTCGGCGATCGCCTCGGTGATCGCCTCGACCTCGATGCGATGTCCCGCCTGATCGACGCGGCGCGCTCCGGCTCGCTCATGGTGACGCTCCACCGCGCGTTCGACGCGGTGGCCGACCGGGAGCGGGCGCTGGAGGATGCGGTCCGGCTCGGCGTGGACCGCGTGCTGACGAGCGGAACGCGCTGGGGAGATGGCCTCGGCGCGCTCCAGGGAATAGAGGGGCTGCGGGATGCGATCGCGCGCGCGGCCGGGCGCGTCGAGATCGTGATCGGCGGGGGCGTGTCGCCGGCGAATGCCGCGGAGCTCGTGCGCGCGCTGCCGGCCACCGGAGGGAGGGTATCGCTGCACGCCTACTCGAGCGTGCTCCGCGATGGCGTTGTCAGCGCCGATGCGGTGCGGGAGCTGGCGCGCGCCGCGTCGACCGCGGAGCTCTCCCTCAGCCGTTGATCGGTGGGAAGATCGTCGCGCGGAGATCGGCTTCGGCGAGATCGGCCTCGGCGAGATCGGGATCGAGCGGGTAGATCGGCCGGACAACGCGACGGTAGGTGAGCGAGGGGATATCCTGATTCACCGCCCCCGGCGTCAGCGCGAGGAGCGCGTGGCGCGCCGCGCCTCGCAGCTCCGGCTCCAGATAGCCGATCTTCACCATTACGATCTTCTCCTCGCTCGGATCGATTCCGAGCGCCGTGAAGTCCGCGATGTGATGGAACGGCTTGCGCCGGCTGGTGATGATGATCCGGACGGACCCGACGCGGAGCACCGCGATATCGCCGCCGACCGGATCGCTCCGGCGGATCCGCTCCACGACTCCCCGAAGCTCGAGCGGCCGGCCGTGGACCGGATCGAGCTTGCCTCCGAGCATCACCGTCACCTCCGCTCCTTCTCCCGCCCCGGCGCACGCCTCGACCGCGCCGTGGTCCGGTATACTGGCGTAGACGGCGCTCGCTCCCCCGCCCGCGCTCGCCATCATCTCCACGAGCCTTCCCGCGGCCATCGGCACATCCCCGGCGCCTCCGGCGGTCGGGTTGTCCCCGGAGTCACTGATGAAGACCGGCCCTCCCTCCATCCCGAGCGCCGCGCGGATGCAGCCGTCGATGTCATCGGCGGGTGCGATGAAGCCGAAGTCGTCGCGCGCGTCCCAGTAGCGCCTCGCGATCTTCTCCGACTCCCGGCGCACCGCGTCGGCATCGGTGCCGGTCACCACAACGCAGGCGCCGCTCCGTGGCTCGTCGGCCCAGACGTAGCCGACGAAGAGCGCCGCGTCGAGAATGCCCGGGACGCGATCGGTCTCGGCCAGCGCCGCGTAGAGGCTCCGCGCCGGCTCCATCATCGTGCTGGTCCGCTCGCCGGGGAGCATCACCGGGATACGAGAGCGGCAGCGGACCGGCCTGACGCCATGATCGAGGCAGTGAAGGAGCGTCGCGATGGCCTTCTCGCGCGTCTCGAGCTCGTCGACATGCGGCGCGGTGCGGTAGGTGGCGACGGCATCGACCAGCTCCACGAAGCGGGCCGAGATGTTGCCGTGCAGATCGGTGCATGCCGAGATCACGCAGGCCGGTCCGGTCAGCTCCCGGACGGCGGCGGCGAGATCGGCCTCGGCGTCCTCCATCCCGTCCACCGACATCGCGCCGTGGATATCGAGATAGAAACCGTCGAGCGGGAGCGCGGCGGCGATCCGCTCCAGCAGCCCACGCTTCATGGCGTCGTACGACGCGCGGAGCACCGGGCCCCCGGGAATCGCCTTGGCGTGGAGCGTGGGGAGCCAGAGGATATCGTCGCGGCCATGGAAGCGCCACGCCGGCATGAACGGATAGCGCGCGAGCATGGCGTCGCCGCGGAGGATCGTGAAGTCCGCCTCGCTCGTCCGCAGCGGCGAGAAGGTGCTGCTCTCGATGGCGATGCCGCCGAGGCCGATCCTGTACGGCCGCGCCCCTTCCCGCGTCGTCGGTGATTGCATCGCTGATTCGTTATCGCTCATATCTGGCTCTCATGATCTGCACCAGGGCGTTGATGGCGTCGAACGTGGTATCGGTGGCGCAGTTGGTCAGCACCAGGTAGGCACGGTCGGCATCGCGCGCCACCACCGCCATGCTGCAGAAGTTCCCCGCGCTGCCGTGATGGCCGGACAGTTCCGGCTCGCGCTCGTTCGTGCTCCGCTCCCAGCCGATGGCGTAGATCGGAGCGCCGAAGTGGAGCATCTCGAACTCCTCCCGCGACAGAAGCCGCGACTTCCCGTTGAGCCCGCGCAGGTGCTCCTGGAGAAAGCGCGCGTAGTCCGGGACGGTCGCGTTCAGGTTGCCGGCCGCCGAGAGCAGACCTTCCTTGAAGTGCCGACGCGGCGGAATCGGCGTGAGGCGACCATCATGTCCCCAGGTCTGCGACGCGTCGGCGACGTTCGGATAGGAGATGCCGAAGCCGATGCCGAGCGTATCGCCGAGCGCGGCGACCAGGTGCTCCCAGGACCTGCCCGCGGCCCGTTCGAGCATGAGCGCCGCCAGGATGTAGCCGCCGTTGGAGAAGGCGAATCCATCCCGTGTCGGCACCGGCGGCCGGCCGAGCAGTATCTGGCCGAAGCGATGTCGTCGGGCCGAATCGGTGCCGGAGAAGAGCGCCGGCGATGGGAACGTATCGTAGATCAGGCAGGCGGCGATGCGCGCGCGATGCGTCAGCAGGTCGCGAAGCGTGATGTCGGCATATCCCGGGTTGCTCGTCGCGCGCAGCTCGGGATAGAGATCGAAGAAGCGGCTCTCCCATCGGATCTTCCCCCGCTTCACCAGGAGCGCGGCGATGAACGCGGTGACGCTCTTGGTGTTCGAGCCGAGGTGGAACCGGTCTTCCGGACGCGCCGCGAGCCTGCTCCCGACCTTGCGGACCCCGAGCGTGCCGGCCTCGATGATCGAGTCGGAGGAGATCACCGCGTAGCCGAGCTCCGGAATCCGATATGCCCGTCGGATGCTGTCGGCCACCTCGGCGATCGATTGCGCGTGAAGCGGTTGCATGCGCGACGAGGCTGCCGCGGCCATGAGCAGAAGGAGAAGCACGATTCGAAAGGCTCTCATCGGGGATCCGTTCGGGGCGAGGATGTGTTCGTGGAGCGGCCCTGAAACGGAAGCGGGCCGTGGTTATCGAGGCGGCAAAGGTACGCTCCCCGACGGTTCCCGCGAGCATGCATTACCGACGATCACCACTGATAGCTCAGGCTCATCGTGACGGCGCGGCCTCGCTCCTCCATCTCGATCGGCAGGTCGTCACGGCCGCGGACGTCGAGCGACTGGCCGAGGATGTTCTCGGCGCGGAGCGTGACCTCGAGTGCCCCGACGATCCGCTGGCCGACCATGGCGCCGAGCATCGCCACTGGCTCCTCGTAGTAGTCGAATCCCTTGTAGATCGAGACGCGCCGCAGCCTCCGGCCGCGGTAGTCGAGACGTAATTGCGCCGAGCTTCCCCGACTCGGGTCATCGAAGCCGAGCGTGAGCGACGCGGCGTGGCGCGGCTCCCCCTGCATCGGCCGCGTCTCCGGCTCCATCCGCGTACGGCCGGCGTTCTTGTCGTTGACGATCTTGTCGCTGGTGACCGCGGACCATGAGTAGGTGTAGCCGGCGCGCCCGCTGAACAGCTCGAACGGACGGATGCTCGCGGCCAGCTCGAGTCCGGCGCCGAGCGCCTCGCCGAGGTTGCGCGGAATGATCGTCGGCAGTGCCGGGTTGCTCAGGTCGAGCACCGTCTCGATCGGGTCGACGATTCTTCGGAAGAAGGTCGCGGCGGTGATGCCGGCCGCAGCCTTGGGCGCGGTTTCGAAGCGGAGCTCCGCCTCCGTGGAGCGGGAGCGGCGGAGCTCCGGATTCCCCACGTAGCGGAACTCGCCGCTGATGTAGGTGTACGGAACCACGTCGTAGTGCCTCGGGCGGATGATCGATGTTCCCACCGACAGTCGGAGCTCGCTCCCGGATGGCGTGATCGAGGGGAGCGCGAGCCGGACGGTTGCCCCGGGAAGCAGATCGATGTAGCTCTTCGATGCGCTCACCTGGCGCAGGTTGTTCGGGTCGTACGTCGTGTAGCGCGCGTCGGTCCGTTCCGCGCGGAAGCCGGCAGTCGCGCGCCATGCGCCGCCGCTCCACTCCCCCATCAGATATCCGGCCGTGACGCTCTCCTCCGACGTGTAGTTGTTGCTCGCGAAGTCCGCCGAGCCTCCGGCGTTCAGCACATCCCACGGCTGCGCGTCGATGCTCTGAAACGGAAGGATATGATTGTACTGATCGGGCGCGGCCGCCAGCCGGTACACGTTCCGCTCGTTCCGTCGCGAGCGATGGCGGAAGAGCCCGCCGGCGCTGATGGTCGCGCCGAGCTCGCCGAGGCCGCGCCAGGAGAGGTCCGCGCCGGCCGTGGCGCCCCGGTCGTCGTTGTTCTGCCAGTCGCGCAGCGCGCCGGAGAACGCGGTGACGCCCGTGGGACGGCCGTCGATCAGCGTCGTGGAGGTGCTCCACTCCGCCTGGTCCGGCTGTTCTGTTCGGGTGCCGCTCCAGCCGGCGCGCCAGCGCAGGTCGAACGCGCCGAGCGCGTGGCCGCCGGCAAGCGACGCCGTGGCGGTCCGCCTCGTCAGAAGAAACGTCCTGACCGAATGAACGAGGACCGGCGTGGAGACGTAGTTGGAGTCGTCGAGCATGCGCGCTTCCTCGGCGCGGGAAACGATTCCCGAGGCGGCGAGCGCGATCCGGCTTCCCGGTGCCGGCGTGTAGCCGACCTCGATGGCGGCTCCGTAGCGCTCCTGGATGCGTCCCTGCGTGAAGCGCTGGCGGCGGATCAGATAGGCACGGTTGTCGGGATCAGCGGCGTCGTAGTTTCGGTATCCTTCCGTATATGTGGAGCTCTGTCCCCCCAGGGCGGCCGCGGCGATCGCGAGGGCGCCGTCGAGGATTGTCGCGGCGCCGGTCAGCTCGCCGCCGAGGTCGGCCGGTGCATGCCGCAAGGAGGCCTTCAGGTTTTCCCGCGTGAAGTCCGCCGGATGCGCCAGGTAGTCGGGGCCGTGAAGGTCGCGCGGGCTCCGCCGGATCGAATCGCTTTCGAAGATCGGAAGCTCGTGCTTCAGGCGATCGGTGGAGTAGCCGGCCGAGCCGCTCAGCCGCACGCGGATCGAATCGGGGAGCTTCGCGGGAACGAGCCGCTCCGGCTCCTCACCCGGATCGGACTCGCGGTCGGGCGTCTTCGGCGTTACCGCGCGCGGCGGCGAATCGGCCGTCGCCGTGCCCGCCTCGATGAGGCGTGTCGGCGATCCGTCGGCGCGTGGCGTGGCCATGCCCGCGCGTGGCGTCAGGAGAAGCGTGGAGAGCAGGAGCAGCGTCGCGAGCCGCCGCGTCGGCCTCGGGCGGGCGCGGCGATCGGCGGACAGGTCATCGGGCATGGGAAGATGATTCATCGTGTCGACGGGAGGAGGGGCTGATGTTGCCGGTCACCGCGTGTTTCCGGCGATGACCGGGCGCGCTATCACCGCCACATTCTCCGGCTCGCTCGACGTGCGATAGGCGCTCTTGGCGTCGTGGAGCATGATCCAGGCGGGGTTCTTCCGGAGCGAGTCGATCGTGGCGCCGCGGACATCCTCGCGTCGCGAAAGGTCCTCGTCGGTCCGGTAATACTGCAGCAGAAGAATATCCCAGGCGCGACCCTGCGGAAACGGGTTCACCAGGACCGCGTAGCCGTCGATCATGCCGCTACCGCGCCAGGCGTCGAGCTCCGGCGCCAGATAGGCGCGGACATAGTCGGGATACTGCTCGGGATCGGTGTGGCCGTAGTAGCGCGCCAGCACGAGCGTGCGGGGCCCGATCGGCGCGCGCGCTTCGGCAAGGGATTCGACGAGGGAGGAATGAATCTCCTCGATCCCCTCATGCTCCTCGGGAAGGAGTCCGGCCGGCATCGTCCGCTCCCGCTCCCACCAGGCCGAGAGCCGCTCCGAGGATGCGAGTCTGAGAAGAACCAGGAAGTCCCACGCGCCGCTCGTCCGCGTCGTCGTGGCCTCCAGCAGCGAGACCTCCGCCCCCGGCGACGCGGCGCACCAGGCCTGAAGCCTCGGGAGCAGAATCGTCGCGAAGCGGCCTCGGATCTCCGCGCGCCTCGCCGGCGTTACGCGGTAGGTAATGCAGATCGTCGACGCCCCCTCCCCGGCTGCCGACGGGACATCGACGACCGCGATGATCGCGGCGGCGAGCATCAGGCCGGCCGCCGCGATCCGACGCGCGGAGCGGATCACTTGCCGTTCCCCTGCAGCGCGTTGGCCATCACGACCTCGTGCTCGGTGCGGAACTCCTGCTTCGAATCCGACAGCAGCTTCCAGGAGGGATCCCCCGCCAGCTCCTCGCGGACCTTGGTCTTGATCAGATCCCGCTTCGCCAGCCCCTCGATCCCCTTGTATTCGAAGATGAGGAGAACGTCCCACGGCTTCCCCGGCGCGTGCTGGTTCAGGTAGATGCCGTAGTTGGCGATCACCCCTTCCTTGATCCATCCGTCGAACTGCGGAATGCCGTAGGTCTGGATGTAGTTGAGGTATTCGCCGCGCGACCGGTACTCGTAGGGAATCACCACGAAGATCGACGTCGAGCGGTCTCCCCGCGTGCCGTTGGAGAGGACGAGATCGGCCAGGTAGGAGGTTTCCGGCGTGGCCAGCTTCAGCATCTCCTGCGTGAGCCCTCCCGGCGACTCCTGCTCGACCTCGCGCCAGCGCGCCGTCTGCGCGTAGCGCTCGAAGCGGAGCACCACCATCGCGTCCCAGGTGTTGGCGTCGACGAACTGATTGAACAGCAGAAGGTAATCCGAGATCACGCCGGCGCGCTTCCACTCCTCGAACCTGCGGATGCCGTCGGACTTCAGTGCCTGGCGGAACGTGGGACGATTGGCCGCCGAGCAGCGGTAGGTGATGAACAGATGCGTGCTCCCGGGCGTATCCTGCTGGGCCTGAAGCGCGGAGGCAACCAACAGGAACAGAGCGACCGGCGGCAGGAGGGCGACGAGAGAACGAGCGATGTTATGACGAAGCATGTCGATGATCGGATTGTAGATGTATATGCTCGGCGTGCCCTGGCCGGACCCGCGGAGCGATTGCGCAGCGACGTGATTCCCGATGCTGCCGCGCCTCGTGGGATCGCGCGTCGCATCGGGGGAATGCGGGGATGATCACATCCGTACCTGCAGCGAGGTGCGGACCGTCCGAGGCGTGCCGGGGATGATCCGGCTTACGCCGCCGCTGGCCCAGTATCCCCGGTCGAAGAGGTTGTTCACGTTCACCGCGATCGTCGCGCCGGTGAAGTCCCAGGAGACCAGGCCGTCGAAGCGGACGTACGACGGGAGGGAGAGCACCAGTCCGGTCGCCGTCGGGAACTCCGTCGGACGCTCGCCGAGCGTGGTGGCGCCGAGCCCGAGCTTCAACCCCTGAAGGGACTCGATCGGGAGCCGATAGGTGGCCCAGGCGTTCGCGCTGTTGTAGGGAACGTAGGGGAGCCGCTGTCCGACGCGGCTCGCGGTCACATCCTCCAGAACGCGGGCATCGGTGTAGGCATAGCCGAGCGTCAGGTAGAGTCCGCGCATCGGGGCCGCGTAGAGATCGAGCTCGACCCCGCGGCTGCGGGAGCGTCCGCTCTGCACGTAGACCGTGTTGCCGTTCGGGTTGAGCTGGCCGGTGGCGTTGAGCGCGTTGCGATAGTCGAGCTGATAGACCGCGACCGATCCTCCCACGCGGCCGTCGAGCAGATCGCACTTCACCCCTGCCTCCATCTGCGCTCCGGTCTGCGGCTCGAAGTCGATGTTCCCCTCGGCGTTCTCCTGCTCGGCATTGGTCGGGCTGAACGAGGTGCTGTAGGAGCCGAAGACCGAGAGGTAGTCGAGCGGCAGAAGCACCAGGCCGACGCGCGGCGAGAACCCGGCGTCGAACTTGTCGAACGTGAGTCCGGCGCGCCGCTCCTCGTGATGCGTCGACGCGCTGGTATACTGCACGCCGGCCACGAGCTGGACCTGCCGGATGAGCTCGATCTGATCCTGCAGGTAGCCGCCGAGGAACACGTTGTTCCAGTGCCGGTCATAGCCCGGCTTGGCCGGCTCCAGGATGCGCGCCTGATGGACCGGCTCGTAGATGTTGATGTTCAGCGTCGAGTCGCCGCGGATGTTCCGCCGGTCGAAGTGGATCAGCTCGTTGCCGGCGGTGGCGCCGATCAGCAGCGTGTGCTGAACCGGGCCGGTGAGGATGTGCCCCTCGGAGGTCACGTCGAAGTAGGTGTAATAGCGCTCGTTGGCTTGGTCGCGCCACTGGCGCTGCATCGTGACGTTGTCCTTGGCCAGCCCCTTGAACTCGAACAGACGTCGGCCATCCATCCGCTCGGTGTGGCGTCCGGCGGAGCTGATCACCCAGTTCTCGTTCAGCACGTGCCGCGCGATGTAGCCGAGCCCCCAGCCGTAGTCCCAGTAGTTGTCCGACGGCTCATTGATCCGGGTGCGGATATCCGGCACCTTCGCCAGGTCGCGTCCCGGCACCGGCAGGAACTCGTCCCAGCTTCCCTTGTCGACGTTCACGTTCATCGACGCGGTGATCTGCGTGGCGTCGTCGACGTTCCAGGTGATCTCCGGAAGCAGGTCGAGACTCGCCTCGCTCACATCCTGACGGTAGGAGGTGGTGTTGATGTGATTGGCGATCACGCGGTAGAGGAACGTGCCGTCGTCATCGATCGGTCCGGTGAGATCGGCCGCCACGTCGGCGCTGTTGCGGGCGCCGAGCGGCGAGACGTCGCTGGCGTAGGTGGAGTGGCGCAGCTCGATGCTCGCCTCGCGCGAGGCCTTCGGCTTCTTGGTGACGTAGTTGATCAGGCCGCCGAGCTGGGTGATGCCGTAAAGCGTGGAGCTCGGCCCCTTCAGATATTCGATCCGCTCGATGATCGCCGCCGGCGGCTCGTGCTGGCGCCAGACGCCGCCGGAGATGCCGTCGATCTGATACGGGATGAATCGGTTGTCCACGCCGAAGCCGCGCATCAGATAATCCTGCGCGCGCTGCCCGCCTCCCTGCACGATGCCGGTCATGTAGTCGAACATGTCGCTGACGCGATCGGCGCGCTGATCGGTGAGCCGCTCGGCGGTGACGATCTGCACGGTGGCCGGCGTCTCGATCAGCGGCGTGGTGGTCTTGAGCGCGGTGCTCGACAGCCGGGGACGATACTCGACGCGCGGAGCATTGACCACGATGGTCGATCCGGTCGGACGCTCGTCCAGGATGATCTCGACCTGCTCGGTCACCCCCGCGTGCACGGTGATCGTGGTTTTGAAGGGAGTGTAGCCGACGTGCGACACCACGAGCTGGTGCTCGCCGGCGGCCACGCTGGTCACGGTGAAGGAGCCGTCGGACTTGGCGATGGCTCCCTGTTTACCGTTGTCGATCGAGATGGTGGCGCGGGCCATCAGCGTGCCGTCGCGGCTGGCGACGCGACCGGAGATGGAGCCGGTGGATTCCTGTGCGCGAAGAGAGACGGAGCTCAGCAGGAGGAGCAGTGCCACCGAAAGGGCATGGCAATTCCCTCCCGCAACGGATCTGCGGGTTGCGGGCATACGACGCTTGATTTGTGTTGTCGGATTGGATTCAGCGACGGGTCGGCGCGATCGGCGCGCGCGCGCTCATGGTCGATCCGTAGGGCGGGGGCTTATGTCGTGTCGGAAGATGGAGAATGTGTTTCGTCGACAGGAGCTCCGGTAGACCATAGTCGGAAATCTCGATTCACTCACATGTGAGCATTCCGGGGGGAATAGTGAATCAGACCGGCGCCGGGGCTGCGTTGTCGCGGAGGCGGACCGGATCACGTGTAACGAAATGTTGGGCGTGGCACGGTTGCTCGGTGCCGCGGCGATGCATGCTCCAGGCCAATGTAACCTCCTCACCCGCCGCGTCACTTACCTTCGCATGCCGCTCCGGCCGATGGGCCGGAGTCTCGGGGGAGGGCCCTCCTCGTGTATCAATCTTGCGGGTGTCACATGCGGCGGAACATGCCGTCGGAACCGGAATCACGCCTCGATGTCGGACGCGCCGGCGATGATCTCTCCACCGGAGAGCTTCGCGAGGCACGTCCGGTCAGGGAGCGTTTCCTGGCCGCGCTCGAGCCGGTCCACGGTCGTCTGGAGGCCTATGCCTTCGCGATCACCGACTCGGACGAGGATGCGCGCGATCTGGTGAGCGAGACCGTGCTGAAGGCGCTCGAGGGATTCGAGCGGGTGCGGCACGACGTGGCCTTCCTCTCCTATCTCTTCACGATTGCCGGACGGCTGGCCCGGCGCTCCCGCTGGCGACGACGGATCTTCGCGATCCTCCCGGAGCCGGAGCGGGAGACGCTCAGGGCACAGACCACCTCTCCGGAGGTGGCCGCCGATATCGCGCTTCTTCGCGAGGCGCTCGAGCGGCTCCCGGCCAGACAGCGCGAGGCGGTGATGCTGCACGAGCTGGTCGGACTCCCGATGGCCGAGATCGCGGCCATTCAGGGAGGATCTCTCTCGGCGGCCAAGGTGCGCGTGCATCGCGGACGGCTCCGTCTGGCCGAGCTTCTCGGCGTCGCGCCGGAAGAGCCGACGGAGGAGCCGACGGAGGAGCCGGCCGAAGAGCGGAGGGATGATCCGAGGGAGGGACCGATGATGCCGGCCACGCGCGGCGATGCAACCGGAGATTTCGGCCATCTGGCCTTCACGCGAACAGGCAGGAGCGGACGATGACCACGCTTCGTCACTACATCGAGCGGCTGACCGAGCGTCGGGCCACGATCTCCTTCGAGGAGATCAGGGCTCTCGTGGAGTCGGCGCCGCGGATCGACACCCGTCGTGACCATTCATTCACACGACGGAGAACACTCATGATCTCGGGAATTCTTTCGGTCCTCACCCTGATGACCTTCGCGCTGCTGGTGCCGCGGAATGCCGGCTCCGACAGCGCCACGTCCCACAACGCCGCGCGGAGCGTGATCGCGCCAGCGGTGATCGCGCCAGCGGCAACCGCGACGGCAACGACCGGATCGGCCGTGGTTTCCACTGAACGGGCCGCCTCCGATCGCGAAGCGGCTCCGAAGGGGACGCTCGCTCCGACAACGCGGGATATGGCGATTCCGACGAGCGCCGCCGCGCATGAGGCCTCACCAACCTCCTTCGCTCCGGAGGATAGCGCGAGCGGAAGAGCACGCACGGCGCTCGGCGGCGCCGACTCGCTCGCCTTCCGGATCGAGCCGGCCAGCGAGGAGGAGCGCAAGCGGATGCTCGCGGCCCATGCCCCGAGCTCCGACGGACTCGACGTTACCGGCGTCAGGACGCTCCAGCTTCCTGCCGACGTGCTCGCCAGACTCGGCATCGTGGCCGAGGAGGATGGCGTGTGGGTGACGATGGCGGAGAATCAGATGCCGATGCAGATCGGACGGCACGGCACGCGGATCTTCGCGAAGCCGGAGCGGCTCGGCCGCGCCCTCCCGACCGGCCCGTTCGCCGCGACGCTCGTCACCGACGATCTCGGCGCCTACCGCTCGTATGACTACGAGGCATCCGACGTTCCGGAGGATCTTGCGCGGCGCCTGGAGGAGACGCCGAGGGACACGCACGAATGGTGGCTGCTGCAGCAGCAGGTCGACAGCGCCGCGCGTGCCCGCTTCGCCAGGGAGATCGGCAGCCTTGTGCCGATTCTCGTGACGTCGATCGAGAAGGAAGATCCGTCGGCGAAGGAGAACGGCTGGCGTCCCGACGTGATCATCTGGTTCCGTCCAGTCCCCGGCTTCCTCGATCTTCTCCCCGCTGATGCGCGCGCTGGCATCGAGAAGGAGCTGCGCGAGGCGAAGCGTCGGAGCGAGGAGGCTGGTGGCGCCACGGAGCGGCCGGAGGCGCAGCCCCGGCGGATGACCGGCGAGCGTCCCTACCTCGATCTGCTGCGTGCCTCCGACGGCGCGATCGTCGCCACGTCGCTGGCGCCGAACCCGACGCGCGACCGCTCGACGCTGACGATCGAGCTGAGCGATGCGCGGACGGTGAGCATCGCGGTCATGGACATCCAGGGACGCGAGGTCCGCCCGGTGGCTCGTGGCCGCGGTATGAGCGCCGGCAAGGAGAGCGTCATGATCGACGTGGCCGGGCTGAAGAGCGGGATCTACCTGGTGGCGGTGAGCACCGATCGCGGCGAGCAGGCGGTGCAGCGGATCATCATCCCGCAGTGACCATCGACTGACGAAAGTCCGTGGGCCGTGTCCGGAGCGTGGTACCGGCCCAACGGAAAACGAAGCGGCCGCGCGCGATGAGCGATCACCCCACGCGGCCGCTCGGTGTTTTGAGAGGTATGCCCATGGCTGCGGACCCGCTGTCAGCATTCACCAGGGGGAGAGTGTACGGTACTCCGCTCCCACGCCTG
>JBEHWX010000103.1:0-20614 GCA_048498995.1 Bacteroidota bacterium | reverse complement strand
TGCAGCACGCCCTGCTCGACCCGGAGCACTATCCGGCACCGGCGGTCGCCGCGCGCGCGGCCGCGCTCTTCCGCGCATCACTCCTCCCCACCCATTCCAACGATCACACACCGACAGGAGCATCATGAGCACGCAGCAGCTTCCCGACTGGCTCGACCGACGCGCCTATCCGTTCACGCCCCGCGCCATGAACGTCGACGGCGGCACGATGAGCTACATCGACGAGGGATCGGGCTCGCCGATCCTCCTGGTCCATGGCACGCCCACCTGGTCGTTTCTCTACCGCTCCATCATCCCGGAGCTGGCGCGCCACGGCCGCGTGATAGCCCCGGACCACATCGGCTTCGGGCTCTCCGATAAGCCGGCCGACTGGGGCTACCGTCCCGCCGATCACGCGCGCAATCTGATGATGCTGATCGACCGGCTGGGACTGGAGGAGATCACGCTCGTGGTGCACGACTTCGGCGGGCCGATCGGGCTCTCCTGCGCGGTGGAGCGTCCGGAGAAATTCGCCCGGATCGTCATGTTCAACACCTGGATGTGGTCGCTGGCCGGCAACCGGGCGGCCGAAATGGGGAGCCGTCTGTTCGGCGGCGCGCTCGGCAGATTCCTCTACACGCGGCTCAACTTCTCGCCGCGCGTCCTCCTTCCGGGAGCCTTCGGCGACAAGTCGAAGCTGACGCCGGAGATCCACCGCCACTATCTGGCGCCGTTTGGGAGCGCGGCCGAGCGTGTCGCGCCGTGGCGCCTTGCCCAGGAGCTCATCGGATCCTCGGCCTGGTACGACCGGCTCTGGAACCGACGCGACCGGATCGCCGCGATACCGGCGCTTCTCCTATGGGGGATGAAGGATCCGACGTTCGGCCCCGCCTACCTCGAGCGGTGGCGGGAGCTCTTCCCGGACGCGACCGTGGAGACCTATCCGGAGGCGGGACACTTCGTGCAGGAGGAGATCGGCGCGCGCCTGGCCGGGCCGATCATCGAGGTGATCGGGAACGCCGTGCCGGCTCGGACGTGACCGGGGAACCGGGCCGATCGTGAGCGCTCCCGAGCTCCGGCACCCGCCATCGCGCACGGCGCCATCGCGCGTGGCGCCATCGCGCGTGATGCCATCGCGCGTGATGCCGGAGGGGGCGGCGAAAGACTAATTTTCGTCGCCGAAAGCGGGGGTATCCCTATTTTATCGCCCCTCGATCCCGACGCAGACGGCCGCGCGTGGCCGCCGGGCGTCGGCGCGGCGGGGACGGGAAAGCTCACCTCTTCGCCACGCATGGTACCTCGCGACAACAAGGACGAACGTCGATATGCCTGAACTTCCGAAAGCGTATTCACCGGCGGATGCCGAATCGAAGTGGTATTCCTACTGGTACGAGCATGAGCTCTACCGGGCGAAGGTCAATTCCGATCGCCCTCCCTACACCATCGTCATCCCGCCGCCGAACGTCACCGGCAGCCTCACGATCGGGCACGTCCTGAACGGCACCATCCAGGATCTCTACGTCCGCTGGCACCGGATGCGCGGCTACGAGGCGTGCTGGATTCCCGGCACCGATCACGCCGGCATCGCCACCCAGACCAAGGTGGCCGCCACGCTCGCCGCCCAGGGAATCGACCGCCGCGACCTCGGCCGCGAGAAGTTCCTGGAGCGGGTCTGGCAGTGGCGCGAGGAGTACGGCGGACTGATCCTCCGTCAGTTCCGCGCCCTCGGCATCTCGCCCGACTGGGAACGGACCCGCTTCACGCTCGATCCCTCCCTCTCCGAGGCGGTCAAGGAAGTCTTCGTCCGCCTCTACGACAAGGGGCTGATCTACCGCGGCAAGCGGATCGTCAACTGGTCGCCGAAGGCGCAGACCACGCTGAGCGACGAGGAGGTGCTCCATCGCGAGGTCAACGACAAGATGTACACGCTCCGCTACCATCTGGCCGATGGAAGCGGAACGATCCTGGTCTCCACCGCCCGCCCCGAAACCCTCTTCGGCGACGTTGCCGTGGCGGTCAATCCGAACGATGAGCGCTATCGCGATTTCGTCGGCAAGCTCGTGGTGGTGCCGCTGGCCGGACAGAGCGTGCCGGTGATCACCGATGATTACGCCGATCCCTCCTTCGGCACCGGCGCGGTGAAGATCACCCCGGCGCACGACCCGAACGATTACGAGGTGGGCCTTCGCCACGAGCTGGCCATGCCGAACACGATCAACCCGGACGGCTCGATGAACGAGCTGGCCGGACCGCTCGCCGGCCTGGACCGCTTCGAGGCACGCAAGCGCGCCGTGGCGATGCTCGAGGAGATGTCGCTCATCGAGAAGCAGGAGGAGTACTTCCACTCGGTCGGATTCTCCGAGCGCGGCGGCGAGCAGATCGAGCCCTATCTCTCCGATCAGTGGTTCGTCAAGATGAAGCCGCTGGCCGAGCCGGCGCTGGAGGCGGTCGTCTCCGGACAGATCCGCTTCTATCCCGAGCACTGGACGAAGACCTACGAGCACTGGATGACCAACATCCGCGACTGGGCCATCTCCCGACAGCTCTGGTGGGGACATCGCATCCCGGTCTATTACCTGGAGGATGGCCGCTACACCGCCGCCCGCAGCGAAGAGGAAGCGCGCGAGCGTCTCGGTGTCTCCGAGGCGGCCCTGATCCGACAGGATGAGGACGTGCTCGACACCTGGTTCTCCTCCTGGCTCTGGCCCTTCTCGGTCCATGGCTGGGGAAGCGCCGAGCAGAACGATCGCGACCTGCAGTACTTCTATCCGACCAACCTGCTGGTCACCGGGCCGGACATCATCTTCTTCTGGGTCGCCAGAATGATCATGGCCGGACTCGAGTTCATGAAGGGAGAGCCGAACGCCGACGGCACGCCGCGCGAGGCGATGGCCGATCTGGTCCCCTTCCGCGATGTCTACTTCACCTCGATCATCCGCGACAACCAGGGACGGAAGCTGTCGAAGTCGCTCGGCAACTCCCCGGATCCGCTCGAGGTGATCGGCAATTACGGCGCCGACGCCCTCCGCTTCACCATCGTCTATCTGGCGCCGACCGGACAGGACGTCCGCTTCGGGCCGGAGATGTGCGAGCTCGGACGGAACTTCGCCAACAAGATCTGGAACGCCGGACGCTTCCTCCTGATGAAGCAGGACGAGGTGTCCGACGGGGCGGCCGCCACGCTGCCGCACGTGGAGAACGTGATCCACCTGGAGCCGCTGTCGGCCTCCGACCGCTGGATCCTTTCCCGGTTCCACTCGGTGGTCCGGAGCATCGAGGAGGCGCTGGCCGATTACCGGATCAACGAGTACTCCAAGCTCCTCTACGATTTCGTCTGGCGGGACTTCTGCGACTGGTACGTGGAGCTGCTGAAGACCGAGATCGCCATGAGCGAGGGACGCGAGAGCTCGGAGGTGATGATCCGCTTCGCGCTCGGACTCTACGATCAGATCCTCCGCCTCCTTCACCCGATCATGCCGTTCGTGACCGAGGAGATCTGGCAGAGCATCGCGCCGCGCGCCGCGGGAGCGTCCGTCTCAACCTCCGCGTTCCCCCAGGCTGACGACTCGCTTGTCTCCCCCGGCGTGGAGCGGGAGTTCGCGCTGCTGCAGGAGATCGTCGAGGCGGCGCGCCGCATGCGCGCCGGTGCCAACGTCCCGCCGTCGCAGAGCGTCGAGGTGACCATCCGGACCGCTGACGACGAGCAGCTGGCGGTGCTGGAGCGCTCGGCGCCGCTGGTGAAGCGCCTGGCCAGGATCGGCGGACTCGCGCTGGCGGCCGATGCCACCAAGCCGGGACTGTCGGCCACCGAGGTGGTGCGCGGCGCCGAGGTGCACGTCCACCTGGAAGGGCTGATCGACGTGGAGAAGGAGCGGCAGAAGACCGAGAAGGAGATCGGCCGCCTGGAGGGACAGGTCAAGGGGATCGAGGGGAAGCTGGCCAACGAGAAGTTCGTGGCCAACGCGCCGGCCGACGTGGTCGACAAGGAGCGGGAGAAGCTCCGCCAGTACCGCGAGACGATCGAGAAGCTCCGCCAGACGCTCCTTCAGTACTCCTGAGAGGAGAAGGCGCGCCGGGGCGGGTGAGCGTTTCGCTCGACGCCGACCGACGTGATCGATCAGATGAGATTCGCAACGACAAGGGCGCCCTCGCGGCGCCCTTGTCGTTGCAGTCGAAGCCTTGGAAATGCCGCGCGATCATGACGCGACCAGCCACGTCGATCGCGCTCAGGCCGGAGTCCTTCCCCCCTTCACCGGGAGCCAGATCTCCATCTCCGATGTCGGCGACGTGGGGTCGAAGCGCTTGTCGTAGAGTTCCAGGTCCGGCCCCTCGGCCTGTTCGTAGCCGCCCGTCGGGAGCCAGGTGCCGTAGATGTAGCGCATCGTCTCGCCGAGCCGGTCGAGCGGACCGGTGTGGGTGAAGACCGCGTAGGTCGCCGCCGGCACGCGCCGCGCGGTCATCCCCTCGGGAACCTGGTCGAGCGAGGAGACCTCCAGTCCGGCCAGATAGTAGAACTCGTCCTCGTGGCGCCGCCGGGCCTCATCGGCGATCGGCGCGCAGAGCCCCCAGGCTCCGGCGGCGTCGATCCGGTTCGGCACCTCCCCGGAGCGGCGCATCAGCTCGTCCCAGAGACCGGGGATCACCACGTTGTTGTCGGCATCGGCCGAGAAGATCGAGATGAAGTTCGACCCGATCCCGACCAGCTCGATCGGACCATGCTCCTTGATCACAGGCTCCATTGCTTCTCCTTCGAACAGTGTTGCGAGATATGCGCAGGTGAGGCGCGGCGCCGGCGTGGGCGCACAGGCTCTCCCCTGTCGGCGGCATCTGCCGGGCGTCATCCCGAACGCCGCCTTGAACGCGCGGGTGAACGCCTCCTGCGACTCGAAGCCATTCTCCCAGGCGATCTCCACGATCGGCCGTCGGCTGGCCAGAAGCGCGTCGAGCGCCGCGGC
Source organism: Bacteroidota bacterium (assembly GCA_048498995.1). Classification (GTDB taxonomy): domain Bacteria; phylum Bacteroidota; class Ignavibacteria; order OLB7; family OLB7; genus JBEHWX01. The sequence continues at coordinate 15,680 of JBEHWX010000103.1, read as the reverse complement.
CAGGCGTCGCCGGCGGATGTAGGAGGCGACCGTCTCCCCGACGATCGCGCTGAAGAGCCGCTGGAAATGCCACGGGGAATAGGCTGCCACGCCGGCAACGATCTCCACCCGGAGATCCTCCCGAAGATGCGCCTCGATGAACTCGAGGGCGAGCTCGATCCTGTGTCGCACGGCGTGGTTCGTCATACGCGGTCGGTGCGAAACTACGACCGCGACGGCTCCGCGCATTTGATCGTTCGTGCGAACTTGCGCCCGCGACCGGCACGACCGGTCGATACGACAACTCTCATCGACAACCCATCCGACCATGGTCGACACGATAACGCTCGCCGACAAGCTTGCGATGATCCGGGAGCAGTGGAGCCCGAAGATCATCGCCGAGCTGAACGATTCCCACGTCAAGCTCGCCAGGCTCCAGGGAGAGTTCGTCTGGCACGCGCACGAGGAGGAGGACGAGCTGTTTCTCGTGCTGCGCGGAACGCTCAGGATCCTGCTGCGCGACGGCGAGATCACGCTGCGCGAGGGAGAGATGGCGGTGATTCCGCGCGGCGTCGAGCATCTGCCGATCGCCGAACAGGAGGTTCACGTGATGCTGATCGAGCCGAAGGGAACGCTCAACACCGGCAACGTCAGAAACGATCGCACGGTGGAGCGCCTGGAACGGATCTGAGCATGCCGGAGGGCTCGACGGCACGCGCTTGGCGGTGGTTTCGGCGGCCGCGGAGCGCCGTGGCATGGCACGCCATGGCAGCACTCCGCGGTCACGGTTTCCAGGGAGAAGCGTGGTGCGCGCCACAATATTTTTTCGCGCACACGCATTCTTCCGGCGCGCGCGTCTTGACCCTGAGAGCACGATCGAGTATACTGTCTACCCATTCCGCTCGCCCGGGCAGGAGTGTCATGTTCCGTGCGCGATGATCGGCTCAACTCTGGCCGGATTCACGGCTCCGCTCAACCTCTCGGGGCCTTCGATGTCGTAGAGTGATTCCCGCGTTGTTGTCCCGATCGTCTGGTTCAGGTTTGGAGGAGATGCGACATGATCATTCCGATTCTCTCCCTCGCCATCTCGGCGTTTACGTCTCTGTTCTTCCCGCCGATCCCGAAGCATTACACCGCGCGGCCGTGGCCGCTGGTGGCCTTCGTGGCCGATGACTCCACGCGAGCGGCCTCCGAGCTGGCGACCGACTCGACCGCGGTGGTCCGGTACGATACCATCCACACCGCGGCCGGGAGCAGCTTCATCGTCGAGCATATCGACGGCGTCGATCCCCGGTTCTCGCCGGTGATCCAGAAGCTGATGCGGGAGGGATGGTCGGAGGCGGAGCTTCAGGCCAAGTTCGCCGATACCAGGGTCGCCTATATCCCGAGGCTCGTCCGAGTCCCGATCCGGAAAACCTCCGGAACGTCCGGAGGCTCCTCCAACGCCTACGCCTGGGTGAACACGAAGGAATCGGCGGATGCCTGCCGCGCCTTCATCGAGCGCTATTCGACGATCTTCGATCAGGCCGAGGCCAAGTACGGCGTGGATCGCGAGGTGATCGCCGCGCTGCTCCGCTGCGAGACCCAGCATGGCAAGGTCACCGGAGACTATCACGTCTTCAGCGTCTACGCCACGATGGCGCTGATGAACGAGCCGCAGGTGCTCGAGGACAATCTGACGCAGGCCAAGAGCGATCTTGCCGTGATCAAGGCGGATTCCGAAAAAGCGCGCACGGAGATCGACCGGATCAAGACCCGCTCGGCCAGCAAGGCCAACTGGGCCTACAAGGAGCTGAAGGCGCTCCTGGAGATGGACCGCCAGCAGCGTCTGGATGCCATGGGGCTGCGCGGCTCCTGGGCCGGCGCCTTCGGCTGGACGCAGTTCCTCCCCTCCTCCTACATCCGGAGCGCTGTCGACGGCGACGGCGACAACAAGGTGGACCTCTTCTCGCCGGCCGACGCGATCTTCTCGGTGGCCAACTATCTGAGCGATGCCGGATTCCGGAGCAGCGACCGCACGCGGATCAGCAAGGCGCTCTGGAGCTACAACAACTCCTCGGCCTACGTCGAGTCGATCATGGGACTGGCCGACCGGGTCAAGGGAAGCGCTCCCTCCGGCTCGGAGACCCCCGCCGGGGCCGCCAGCCCCTCCGAGGCGGCCACGACCGGCAGCGGTCACTGACCTTCGAGACCGCACGCGTCCCTCCTGGGACGAGATCCGCGTCGCGCGCGGGTGGCATTGGAATACCGACGAGCCGGGTGCTAACTTCACGCGCCCGGCTCGTTTCGTTTCCACCGTCGCGAACCGGCCCGATTCTCCGCCCGACGACCGGCGCACGGCCGCGGGCAACGACCTTCCGGACCGGCCGACCGCCGGCGCCGATATCGAATTACATCGTCATCCGATGAGATCTCTCGCACGACTTCCGCTGCTCCTCGTGGCCGCGACGGCCCCGCTGCTGGCCCAGACCAGCGCCCCCCTCCCGGCCCCGATGCCGACCTCCGAGGCGCGCGCGTCGATCTCCGTCCCGGATCCCGGTCCGCTCGACCATCCCCGGCAGCCGTTCGACGTGCTCCACTACGACGTGGAGATGGACCTGACGGCCGCTCCCAAGCCCGCGACCACCGCGCGCTGCGATATCAGGCTGCGGTGGACCGGCGATCCGGCCGAGGGCTTCGTGCTCAACCTCCGCGACCTGACGATCGACTCGATTCTCTACAACGGAGCCGCAACCACGGCGACGCCGGTCGGCACCCCCGATTCGGCAAACTTCCATTACCGGGTCGCGATTCCCGCGTCGGTCGCCGCCGGCGATTCCGGGACCATCCACGTGGCGTATCACGGGACGATGACCGCGGAGAAGGGAACCGGGTTCATCTGGGGAGGGGTCCGCGCCATGAGCAGCCTCCTCTTCGCCATGGGGGTCGGCTTCTCCAACAACTACGTCTCGGCCACCCAGCACTGGCTCCCCTGCTACGACCATCCCTCGGACAAGGCGACCTTCCACGGACGCTTCATCGTGAAGAAGGGGATCGTCGTCGCCTCCAACGGCATCCTCACGCAGGGGCATCTGAACGACAGCCTCGACGTCTTCGACTGGCGGCACGACTTCCCGAGCGCCACCTATCTCATGACCTTCGCCGCCGGACGCTACGTGCCGCTGGAGGTCGGGAGCACGCCGGTGCCGATGGTGGTCTACTCCCTCCCGGCCGATACCGCCAGCACGCGCAAGAGCTTCAAGCTCCTCGACCGGATGGTCTCCACCTTCGGCTCCCGCTTCGTCCCCTACCCGTTCGAGAAGGTCGGCTACGTCAACACGCCGATCGGCTCGATGGAGCATCAGACCATGATCTCCTTCGACGCCAGCATCTCCCGGCGCGGCGACACCACCAACTCCACCGGAGCGCACGAGCTGGCGCATCAGTGGTTCGGCGACATGGTCTCCCCCTACGACTTTCGGGACGCCTGGCTCAACGAGGGCTTCGCCACCTTCTGCGAATCGCTCTGGGCCGAGGAGCTCCACGGGCGCGACGGCTACCTGGGCGCGCAGGAGGTGAACGTGAACGACTACATCTCCTCGACCGCTCCGTCGGAGGGGACCTTCCCGCTCTACGATTTCCCGCGCGGCGGCCCCTCCTCGAACTACCCGCGGACGATCTACAACAAGGGTGCGGCGGTGCTCGGCATGCTCCGCTACGAGATCGGCGACTCCAACTTCTTCCCCGGCGTGGCCGATTACCTCCGGGCCAGCGCCTACGGCAACGTCACGACCGATTCGCTCCGGCTGGCGCTGGAGCGGCGCGCGGGGCGTCCGCTCGACTGGTTCTTCGATCAGTGGGCGCGGCGCGGCGGCTGGCCGGTACTGCAGGTCACGATGAACAGGACCGACAACGGTGACGGCACCGACCGCGTCGAGCTTCGGCTGGCGCAGAGCGGCACGGAGCCGGAGACATACTTCCAGCAGCTTCCGGTCGAGATCGGCTTCGTCACGGCGGCGACGCCGGTCTACAGGATGGTCCGGATGAGCCAGCGTGAGCAGATGGTGGTGTTCGACGCGATCCCGCACTTCACCACGATCACGGTCAACCGTGGCCCGTCGGTGCGCGCGCTGGTGAAGGTGCTGGCGCTTGCCGGCGTCAACGCCTCCGCGCTCCCGGATTCCGGTGACGTGGCGTTCCTGGTCAGGCCGAACCCGGTCTCGGGCTCCGGCGCGCTCTCGGTGCAGGTGACCGGCACGAGCGACTGCTCGGATATCGAGTATCAGCTCTACGACACGCAGGGGCGCCGACAGCTGATCGGCCACAACTCCTCCTGCGAGTTCGTGATACCGACGGCCGGGCTCGCCTCCGGCGCCTACGTGCTCCGCTTCCGTCACAACGGCACCCTCTACGACGTTCCGGTCGCGATCGCGCGCTGAGCCTGGCGACCACGTCGATCACGTCCCCTCTTCCCGACCATCTCCTTCACCCGATCCCACGTGATGACCCGCACCGAGCTTGCCCGCTACATCGATCACACGGCGCTGAAGCCCGAGACGACGACCGACCAGATCACGACGCTCTGCCGGGAGGCGCACGACCACGGATTCGCGGCCGTCTGCGTGATGCCCTGGTACGTGCCGCACGCGCGCGGCGTGCTCGACCGGCTCGGCTCCGACGCGAGGCTCGGCACCACGATCGGCTTTCCGCTCGGCATGCATCGCACCGCGACCAAGATCGCCGAGGCGCGACAGGCGATGGAGGATGGGGCCGAGGAGCTGGACATGGTGATGGCGATCGGCGCGTTGAAATCGGGAGCGCTATCGGAGGTGCTGGAGGATATCGGCCTGGTAGTCGATCAGGGACATCGCGGGGGCGCGATCGTGAAGGTGATTCTGGAGACTTCCCTGCTGTCCGACGGCGAGAAGCGCGTGGCCTGCGAGATCGCGTCGGAGGCGGGAGCGGATTTCGTGAAGACGTCGACGGGATTTTCCGGGGGCGGCGCGACCGCGGCGGACATCCGGTTGATGCGGAGCGTGGCGGCATCGCGGGTGCGGGTGAAGGCATCCGGGGGCATCCGGACGCTCGAGGCGACGCTGGAGATGATCGAGGCGGGCGCCGACCGGATCGGCACGAGCTCCGGCGTGGCGATCATCAACGGGATCGTGTCCCCCTGACTCCCGACTTCAGCCGGGTGTCAGGCTCCGGGCTCCTCGATGTAGTCGAGCTCCTTGCCGAACGTCTCGTCGAGGCCGGTCAGGGCGATCAGCGCGATCACCACGGAGAGCCCGCCGACCACCGCCCCGCTGCCGAGCACGCCGAACGATCCCTGCAGCGCCATGTTCAGCGACACCAGCGGCACCACCGCCCCGCGCACGAAGTTCGGCACCGTCGTGGTCACCGTCGCCCGGATGTTCGTGCCGAACTGCTCCGACGCGTTGGTCACCATCACCGCCCAGTATCCCACCGCGAAGCCGACCGCCACGCAGAGGACATAGAACATCTCAATGGAGATTCCATGGCTGGTCAGATAGAGCGTCGTGGTGACGACCGAGGCGAGAATGTAGATCAGCATCACCTTCTTCCGGCTCCGGAGCCGCTGGCTGAGCAGGCCGCAGACCAGGTCGCCGGCGGCGGCGCCGATGTAGGCGTACATCACCGCCTCCCCCGGACTCGGCGGCACGGCCATGCCGAGCGCGGTGCCGAACTTGTCGGCGAAGGTGATCAGGATGCCCATGGTGAACCAGGTCGGCAGCCCCACCAGCACGCAGCTCAGATACTTACGCGCGCGGGCCCAGCTCGTGAACAGCCAGAAGAAATTGCCGCGCGACGCCGGACGCCGCCCGAGCGAGGCGAACATCCCCGACTCGAAGACGTTGATCCTCAGCAGCAGCAGCAGCAGTCCGAGCCCTCCGCCGACGAAGTAGGCCACCCGCCAGTCGAACATCTTGCCGACCAGCGACGCCACCACCGCGCCGAGAATGCCGACCGTCGCCACCACCGTCGTCCCGTAGCCGCGGGTCTCGCGGTGCATCACCTCGCTGACCAGCGTGATCCCCGCGCCGAGCTCCCCGGCAAGACCGATCCCGGCTATCACGCGGAGCCACGCATACATCTCCACCGAGCCGACGAAGCCGTTGGCGAAGTTCGCGGCCGAGTAGAGGAAGATCGATCCGAAGAGGACCGAGAGGCGTCCCCTCCGATCGCCGAGGATGCCCCAGGCAAGCCCGCCCAGGAGCAGACCGATCATCTGCATCTTCAGCAGATAGGCGCCGACCACGTCGTTCTGCGCCGCGGCCACGCCGAGCGCGGTCAGGCTCGGCTTTCTGACGATGCTGAACAGCAGCAGATCATAGACGTCGACGAAATATCCGAGCGCGGCCACGAGGACCGTCATCCGAACCACCCTCTCGGCCGGGGGCGTGTTGGAGGCCGTCGGGTTCGACACTGACGAGTTGGACATCGATGTAGAGATTCGGCGCGCGGCCTCAGGTGGATGTGCTGACACTCGTGAAATGGAACTCCCGCACCTTCATGGCCGGGGCAAGCGTCGGCTGATTCCCTTCGCGGGTCACGATCCTCTCCGGGCGGGACATCATCTCCACCCCCTTGAAGATCGCGGCCGGGCTTTCGTTCCAGCGGAAGTTGTTCACCGGACGAACGATCTTCCCCTTCTCGATCAGGAAGAGTCCGTCGCGCGTGAGCCCCGTGTAGAGGATCGAGCGCGGATCGACCTCGCGGATATACCAGAAGCTGGTCACCAGCAGGCCGAAGTCGGTGGCGGCCACCAGATCGTCCAGCGAGTGCTCCTCGCCGGTCATGATCGTGTTGGAGCCGAAGGGGATCGGCTGGAGTCCCTTCTGCTGCGCCCAGTAGCGGCCGGTGGCGAGGTTGCGGACCACGCCACGCTCCACCCACATCGTGCGCCCGAGCGGAAGGCCATCCTCTCCCCAGGGGATCGAGGGGGCCGCCGGATCCGTCGGATCGGAAAAGATCGTGATGCGATCGTCGAAGAGCTTCTGACCGATCTTGGTGCCGCTGGTCGGATCGGCGAAATAGCTTCTCCCCTCGTCGGCGCCGCGCCGGCCGAGGCTCCAGCGGAAGAGCTTCACCATGTCCCCCACGGCCGATGGCTCCAGGATCACCGGATAGGTGCCGGGATCGAGCGCGGTCGGGTTGCGGGAGCCGAGCGCCTTCTCCATGGCGCGACGCGTGATCCGGTCGGAGTCGATCGCGCCGGCGCGGAAGGATTCACCGGCGGCCCAGCCGGAGCCGTTGCCGTCGGCGCTTCTGACCGTGAGCGTATAGGACGCGCCGGTCTCGCGGTGATAGGCGGTGAGCCCCTTCGTGTTGGCCATCGCGGTGAAGCTCTCGCCGTTCTCGTAGTAGCCGGCGGCCTCCAGCCCCTCCTTGCGCGCGGCCTGAATGGCTCCGGCGGCGATCTGCGCCCGTTCGGCCGGGCCGAGCTTCGCCGTCGACTCCTCGTAGCCGGGAACCTCCAGGTAGGACTGCGGTCCCAGGCGGGGCATGTACTCGGGACTCTCCGGCGAAAGCCGGGCAAGCTCCTGTGCGCGCGCGACCGCCTTGGCGATCGACGCGTCGTCCAGATCGGTCGTGGTATACTCGCCGACACGCTTGCCGAGGACGCAACTGATCGTCAGACTCGTGTTCCGGGAGTTTCCGGTGGTCGTCGGCATGTTCCGCGCGAAGCGGAGATTCCCCTGCGATCCGCCGGAGAGCGTGAGCTCGGCTTCATCAGCTTTCACGTGCGAGAGGGCACGATCGAGGATCGACTGGGCTTCCTGGCTCGAGAGCAGCATCGCGATCAGATCTTACGGTTGGTGTTGATGAAGTTGATATCCCTGAACCGCGCCGGAGCGCTGCCGTGCGAGACCGGCGCGGCCTGTCCGGGCTGCGCCTTGCCGCACCAGTACGATCCGCCGAGCTCGTAATGCTCCTTGGAGCAGACCGCGTCGCAGGAGCGCCAGAAGTCGAGCGTCATCGCCTGGAAGGCAACGTCGCGGAGCATGTGGGTGACCTTCCCCTTCTTGATCTCGTAGAAGGTCTGCCCGCCGAACTGGAAGTTCCTCCGCTGCTGGTCGATCGACCAGGAGCCGTTGCCGGCGATCATCACCCCATCCTCGATGCCGGCCACCAGATCGTCCGGACCGAGCGGCTTCGGCCCCGGCTGGAGCGAGACGTTCGGCATCCGCTGCATCGGCACGTGCTCGTAGCTGTCGGCGTAGGCACAACCGTGCGACTCCTTCTGCCCGATCCAGTGCGCCTGCTCCCGGATGGTCTGGTAGTTGACGAAACGCCCGTCGCGGATGATGTCGAACCGCCCCGCCTTCACCCCCTCGTCGTCGTAGCCGACCGTGGCCAGCCCGTGCTTCTCGGTCCGGTCGCCGACGATCGTGACATGCTCGGAGCCGTACTGGAGCTTGCCGAGGTTGTCCACGGTAACGAAGGAGGTGCCGGCATAATTCGCCTCGAACCCGAGCGCGCGATCCAGCTCGGTCGCGTGCGCCACCGACTCGTGAATCACCAGCCAGAGATGCGACGGCAGCAGCACGAGATCGCGCCGCCCCGGCTCGATCGACGGGGACTTCAGCTTCTCGACCGCGTCCTGCCCCGCCTTGCGCGCATCCTCCAACAGCGGGTATTCTTTCAGATACTCGTAGCCGCGCCCCATCGGCGCGCAGTAGCCGGCGCGCGACTGGAAGTCGGTGCCGTCGTCGGAGACCGCGGTCACCTCGTACGATGGCCAGATCCGGTAGATATCCTGCTGGATCGAGGAGCCGTCGGTGGAGGCGAAATACTTCCGCTCGTTTGCCGTGAAGATATCCGAGGAGCAGAACTTCGTCCCCTTGGCCTTGAGCGCCTCCCGATTAATCGCCAGGAGAAGATCGACCTTCTCCTCCACCGGCACGTCGAACGGGTTGATCGTGATCGGCGTCGACCAGCTGTCGTGATAGGACGGGACCGGGGCGAGCACCACCGGCTCAAGCTGGATCACGCTGTTGGCCTTGGCGATGGAGACCGCGTTGCGCGCGGCGGCAACGACCTCGTCGGTCTCGACCTTGGAACTGGAGGCGAAGCCCCAGGCGCCGTTGGCCAGCACGCGCACGCCGAAGCCGAAGGACTCGGTGTCGGAGATCCCGAGCACTTTTTCCTCGCGCGTGGAGACGTACTGATTCCGGTAGCGGTTGATCCGGATATCGGCGTAGGTCGCGCCGGCCGAGCGCGCGGCTTCCAGCGCGGCGGCCGCGAGCGCCTCCAGATCGGTGCCGGCCGGGAACGGTCGGGGAATGAACTCAGCCATCGTCGGTCGAACCAGAAGAAGTCCCGCCGCTGCCGCGGAGGACCGGTAGATGAAATCTCGGCGTTTCACGATACGGTTCCGGATACCAATGTTGACGGCCGCGACGTCACCCGACGTCCGCCCGCTGCGATCTTCCGATGCCATTCGAGGCTCCCCGGCACTTCTCTCCCCGCTCCACCTTCCGGCATCTCCTCGCGACTCCTTCCGGCGGAAGGACAACCACGCGTGGGCCCGCCTTACGCGGGGCGCCCGAGGGCCAGCACGCCGATCTCCAATTGTACATATCCATGTACTACCGTCGCGAGCGCGCCGGAGCTACCTTGCGACCCGCTATCCGCGTGTCGGAGCCGTTCAGAACCATGGAGAGTCATCCACATGAAATCAGCGATTGCCGGTCTCGCGCTTCTGTTCCTGGCGATGGCGCCCGTGGCGCCGGTGCGGGAGCATGTCTTTCACAAGGGCACCTGCGCCGATGGCGGCGCCTGGTGGTCGGTCACGTCGCTGGCCGGCGGCGTCGTGGTCGGCGTGTCCGGCGCCACCTGCCGCGGAGAGACCTACTTCAGTGATTGTAGGAGGATCGACGCGGATCCCGCCGGCGTCGCCGGCCCGGAGATCACCGGAGAGCGCGACGGAAAGCCCTGGTCGGCCCGCGTCTACTACGACGCGGCGCACAAGGCCGTCGGCGTGGTCGGGCGTGACTGCGACGGAAAGCTCTACAGAGAGGAATGCATCGACGGACCACCCGTGGCGAAGAAGTCGATGAAAGACCGCGGCTCCCGCCCCTCGACGTCGGACCGGCTGCGCTGAGCCGGCCGCGATCACCGCTCCCGGAATCGCGGATCGCCGCCGAGGCAAAGCAAGGCGGAGCGGCCGGTCGACTAGCGCGCAATCTACAACAATCGGCAGTCGTTCCTCATGCGTATCAGGGCTAGACTGCCGTAACGAGGTAAGAGGTATGCAATCGTTCAAAAAATCACTTTTGAAGAGTTCCAAGCGCGTGCATTCGTCGCGCTTCACGCTGCTGGTCGGACGTCGACCGTTCGATTGTCCGATGAGTTCATCGATGAAACGTAAACGCTGCGTGGACAGGTCGCCGGTATCATCGTTGTCGATTGAATGCCTGACTCGCCCGGCTCTCCCAGTGCGAGTCGCTCTTCCATTACTCTCCGCGATCATCCTCGTCTCGTGCGCTCACCGAGACATCGCCCGACCGATGCATCTGGACTGCGGCATGTCGCGTGCCCGCTTCCTCGAACGGGCATCTGCCATGTTCGCCGAGCAAGGCTACCAGATCAAGATGATCTCCCCGGAGGTTGGCATCCTCCAAGTGGAGAAGGAGGACTTCAACGCCTGGGACGGTTTGAAGACGTACTCCTGGTCGCTTCAATATACCGGCGATTCGTTGCTGATCGTCAACGCGAAGCGAACCCGCGGGCAGGACGAGCGCACTTACGACACGCGCAACTACGAGGCATCGCCGGCGACGGAGAAGTGGTTCGTTCCGGTCATGATCGAGCTGCAAACGATGTGCGGCCGCGACGGCCGTCCCTCGGAGCCGCGGTCGGTGAGCCAGCAGGGTGGTTGATGCGACGCCGTGGGAAGCGTTCGAGCGTCTGAAGACATCGGAGGGAAAACGAGGCGAGGCGACCGGTGATCCGGTCGCCTCGCATGTCATAGGACTCGGTCCGTGGAAATCACTTCCCACGGATCATGGAAGATCGCGCGTCACGGGATGTCGAGAAGCTCCTCGGAGGGCATCTCGACCTTCCGGCCGCGGGGCATCTCGGGGCGCTCCCCCTCATCTTCCAGGAACGCCACGTAGCGGTCGATCTGCTCGTGGACCAGCTTCCAGAGAGTCGAGAGCACCAGCGCGTCGTCGATGTAGCCGACGCCCGGGATGAAGTCCGGGATCATGTCGGTCGGCAGCACGAAATACGCGAGGCCGGCGGCCACGAGCGCCTTTGTGCGCAGGTCGATCTTGAAGGAGCGATCGCGGACCATCTTGAAGAGGATCTTCACCCGATCGAGCATATCCTCGATCCAGCCGATGCTATCCTTCAGATTGTTGAGCCCCTTGTCGCTCAACTTGCGCGGCACGTCCTGATCGAGCTCCTCGATATCCTCGGGGGTCATTCGTCGAGCGTCATCCTTGAGACGCTTCTTGAAGAACTCCAGGGTCTGGCTGCCGCGATCGGCCGCCGATTCGCCGCCGCGCCGGCGCTCCTGCTTCTTTTTATGTCCACTCATAACGCTCGTCGATGTCTTCATGCATGTATCCCCGGCCGCGACCGGCCGGAGCTTTCACCTGAAGGGTTCGAACAAATCTCACGCCACCCTGTTCGACTCGCGAACGGCGCGCGCGAGATCACCAGGCGCATCCATCGGCGCGGTAGCGCGCCACGTAGCTTTCGTAGTTGAGCGCTCCCTGGGCCACGGCGGCGCGCTCCTCGTCGTTCAACTCCCGCACGACCTTGGCGGGAATGCCGGCCACCAGTGTCCCCTCCGGCACCACGAAGCCCTCGCGCACCACGGCTCCGGCGGCCACCAGCGCATTGCTCCCCACCACCGCGCGATCGAGCACCTTGGCTCCCATACCGATCAGCACCCGGTCGTGAATCGTCGAGCCGTGCAGCACCGCGCTGTGGCCGATCGTGACGTCGTCGCCGATGTTGAGCGGATGGCGCTTGTGCGTCACATGGCACATCGTCAGATCCTGCACGTTGACGCGCCGCCCGATCCTGATGTAATGCACATCCCCGCGGATCACGACGTTGAACCAGACGGAGGAGAGCTCCCCGATCTCGACGTCGCCGATGATCCGCGCGCCGGGCGCGATGAACACGTCGGGGGCGATCCTCGGCATGATCCCCTCGAACGGCATGATCGTGATATCGGTGCGGGTCGTCTCGGTCATGATACGCTCATGGATCGGGTTGAAGGTCATCGACCGGCGCTCGGGAGATGGGCCGACGTGGTTGCGTGACTACCGGCCGGAGCCGCCGGGAGGGGGCGTGGCGGCGGGATCGTCGCGGATCAGGCGCTCCACGTTCGCGCGCTCTTCACCGCCGAGCTCGCCGCGCAGCCGCTGCAGCATCTGCCGCATCGTATCGTCGTAGCGCGCCCGCACCGCGGAGGCTGCCGAGGTTCGGATGTAGATCGAATTGTCCCGCAGCCCCTGCTCGATCGCCGAGCGCGCCGCCGGGGTCACCGTGTCCAGCTTGCTCAGCACCAGATAGGCCTGCGAGCGGAGCTCGCGCGAATACTTCGGCTGGGTGTACTCGATCACGCCGTCGATATAGCCGTTGGCGCGGGACTGAAGCACGGCGTTCAGCCATGCCTCGGCAAGCCGCCCCTTCCTCCCCTGCACTCCCTGGAGCTTCGTCAGCGAGGCGGAGATCTCCTCCGGCGCGGTCACCGAGAGCATCTCGATCGCCGCGGCGATCACGTTGTCGCTGCTGTCGCTCAACAGCGGACGCAACAGCGAGGCGCGCTCCCGCTTGTCGACGATGCGGTAGGAGATATCGATGGCCGCCCTCCGGACCTCGACCGAGCTGTCGGCCAGCGCCAGACGGATCACCTCCGGCGCGATCACGCTGTCGAGCGTGGCGAAGCCCCGGATGATCTCCTCCCTCACGTAGGGGGAGCGCTCCTTGGGGAACCGGTCGCGTAGCGCCTGCGAGCGCCGGCTGGCCGTCGAGCGGTCGCGCGTGGTCGCGGTGAGCTCACGCGCGGCCAGGTACCGATCGATCATCCGTGGCGCGTCCAACTGCGCAACGAGCTCGTCGTCGGCGCGGGAGAAGCGGACGGTCTTGAGCATCGCGTCGCCGGCGTCGAAGATCACGAAGCGGGGACGCTCGGGCATCGGGAAGGTGAAGATCTCCTCGGCGCGCGAGAGCCAGACCGTGTCGGAGATGACGCGGTTCTTCAGATAGAACTCGAGCGGAAGCGGCATCCGGAACACCCCGGTGAGCGAATCCTGCCTCTGCACCTGCCGGACGCGGAGGAAGAGGGAGTCGCGACCGTAGCGGTATTCCACCTCGAACTCCGGCGCCCCCGCCTTGAAGATCCACTCGTCGAAGAACCAGTCGAGGTTGAGTCCGGAGACATCCTCGAAGGCGATCTTCAGATCGTTCGTCTCCACGAGACCGAACGCGTTGCGCTCCAGGAAGCGGCGGCTGGCGCGCCAGAAGATATCATCCCCCACCAGCTGATTGAGCATGTGGAGCACGCGGGCGCCGCGCTGGTAGAGGTTCGTCTTGATGCCGCTGGTGCCGGCGATCGGGTTGCGGCCGATCGTCTTGTCGACATCCAGCGCCAGCAATCCATCGTCGTACATCTCCTTCAGGAACGCCTCCTCGCCGGAGCGATGGCCGCGGTAGCGGGAGGCCAGATAGGTGGCGTAGCCCTCGTGCAGCCAGAGATGGAACCAGCTCCGGTTGGTGACCATGTCGCCGAACCACTGATGCGCCAGCTCGTGGGCCACCAGCGGATCGGGATCGTAGTCGACGGCGCCGCGCCGGTCGACATAGGCATTGTCGGTGATGGTCGTGGCGGTCGTGTTCTCCATGCCGCCGAACATGAACTCGGAGATCGCCACCTGCGAGTACTTGCTCCAGGGATAGGGAACGCCGACCCGGTCGAGATAGTAGCGGAAGATGTCCGGCGTGCGGCCGAATGTGGCGGCGATGCGCTCGGCCTGATCGGGGTAGCCCCAGTACTCGAGCGGAACGCCCGCGACGGTATCGCGCCGCACCAGGTAGTCGCCGGCGGCCAGCATGATCAGGTAGCTGGAATGATCGCGATCGATCTGATAGTGCCAGGTCGTGGTGCCGTCGCCGTTCGGCTTGGAGTCGAGGAGCCGTCCGTTGGAGAGGAGCTTCCAGTCGCCGCGCAGGGTGGCGCGCATCTCGGTCGTGGCGCGATCGTTCGGATAATCGTAGACCGGCAGCCAGAAGTGATTGTCCTCGGCCTGTCCCTGCGTCCAGATCTGATTGCGCCGATCAGGCACCAGCGAGTCCGGCTGGATGAAGTAGAGACCTTTCTTCGGGGAGACGGAGTAGTCGACGCGGATCGAGGTGCTGTCGCCGTACGGGAGCGGCTTCGGGAGGATGATCGACAGGGTATCGCCGATGAGGCGGAAGCGGGTCGGAGCCCCGTCGGCGGTGACGGCGGAGATCGTCATGTTCGCGGCCACGTCCAGATTGAGCGCGCGCAGCGGAGAGGCCAGGGAGCGGATGCGGTGCGTGACCGATCCGGCCACCTGACGCTTGGCGTCGTCCAGCCGGAGATCGATCGAGATATGCCGGACGTCGTACGGATGTGAGCGCGCTCCGCCGAAGGCCACGGTGAAGATCGGCTGCGCCGCGGCGCGCGCTCCAAACGTGGCGACGACGGCGAGTCCGAGTGAAAGAGCTCGTCGTACTATCTGCCGAATCATCATGGTGAAGTTCGATTGGTCCCGAAGTCGAAACATCATCCGGGCCGGCGGGCTCCGCCTGCGACCCGAGATTCACGAAGTCAGATGATAGAACACGCGGCGAGAGCGGAAACGATCAAGCACAACATAAAAAGAAGATCGCCGACTTCAGTGAAGCCGGCGATCTTGTAGCTCGAGCCACCACTCGGATTTGAACCGAGGACCTGCTCATTACGAATGAGCTGCTCTACCGCTGAGCTATGGTGGCAGCTGAAAGGGATGCAAAAGTACATCCGGGAGGCATGCTCATGCAAGAGGCGATTCATATCGAGTACATTTTATAACAACCACTGTTTCCCCGATGCGTCTCCCGCGCCGCGCGCCGCCGCGCTCAGAGCGCGGAGTACTCGATCACCCCGCCGACGATGGTCATCGCCACGCGGCTAGAGGGATCCATCGGATCGCCGTCGAGCACCACAAGGTCCGCGTCTCCCCCTTCCCGCAGCATCCCCCGCCGCGCGGCGCCAGGGACTCCACGCGGAGCGAGCGACGTGTAGGCCGCGAGCGCCTCATCGAGCGTGAGGCGCTGCTCCGGATGCCACGGCGCCGCATCGGAGGCCGACGCGGGCTCCGGGATGCGATCGACGAAGGCACGAACGCCGAGCAGAGGATCCGCGCTCTCGATCGGAAAGTCGGAGCCGCCGATGATCGTGGCGCCGGCATCGCGCAGCGCGCGCCAGCCGTAGGCATACGCGGCGCGCTCGGGACCGAGACGCGCATCGGCCATCGACGCGTCGCTCGTGCAGTGAATCGCCTGCATCGCCGCGATCACGCCGAGCGCGCCGAAACGGGGCACATCGTCAGGATGCACGATCTGCGCATGCTCGACGCGCAGCAGCGCTTCCGGATGTCGCGCCCGCAGTCGCTCGTAGGCGTCCAGCACCAGGCGGTTGGCGCCGTCGCCGATGGCGTGCGTCGCCACCG
>JBEHWX010000102.1:0-20656 GCA_048498995.1 Bacteroidota bacterium | reverse complement strand
GGGCGTTGCCGGCGACCTGGCACCGATGCCGGGCATCCTGCGCGCCACCAACGGTGAGGGCATCGCCGGTGCGACGCATCGCGCGGTGGACATGGTGTCGACCGGCGACAGCTCGATCGGCATCGTCAGCGCGACGTCGAACCGGAACGTGATCTACTACGCGTTCGACTGGCGTCACGCCGGCCGGTATCAGTTCGAGCCGGATCGCTCGGGTGCTCAGCGCCTGCTGCTTGCCGCGCTCGACTGGACGCGCGAGTTCAACGGCGCGGTTCCGGTGAAGCTGGTGAGCATGAACGCCTTCCAGAGCGGCCGCCACACGGTGACGGTCGACTGGCAGACGGCCAGCGAGGTGGACGTGGTTCGCATGGAGATCGAGCGCGCCACGGTGGTACGCACGGATGCGGGTCTGAAGGAGGGCACCTATCAGGTGGTCGACCGCACGACGCCGCAGGGTGGCGTGACCAAGGGCGCCAGCTACCGCGTGACCGACAACGGTGTGGATGCTGGTGAGTACCAGTACCGCCTGGTGACGGTCAACGCCGACGGCCAGCGCGTGGTGGAGGAGACCCGTCTGGTGAAGGTCAATGGCGAGGCCGCGGCCTACGGCATGACGATCACCTCGAACGTGGTGAGCTCCGCGACGAACGGCGTGATCGAGTACGTGGTGCCTTCGGGTGACCGTGTGCGGATCGCGATGTACGACGCGACGGGCCGTCTGGTGAAGGTGCTGGTCGACGAGCAGTCGGCGGGCATGGGTACGATCCGGGTGGCCGGCGACGACCTGGCCAGCGGTGCGTACACGGTCCGGATGGAGAGCACCAGCGGTGCCTCCGTCAACGGCCGCATCACCGTTCAGAAGTAACAACGCAACAGCTCGACCGACGGCTCCGGGACGCAACACCCGGGGCCGTCGGATCGGGATCGAGATGAACAGAGAAGGGCCCGCGGCATCCGCCGCGGGCCCTTCTTTCGTTCGGCCACCATTCTCCCATGAAGATTCGCCGGCACCATCTCGCGGCATCATCGATGGTCCGGCATCACGCGCGCCTCTCACTTTCGTCCATCGACTCGCGTCCGGCATCATCATCACATCGACAATCCTCTCCCGCCCTGAATCTCCATCGCGAATCTAACCGGAGATGGGTGAGCATGGTGGCGGCGCGGCGCCCACGCCATCCGTCGAGAAGGCAATCGGCGACGCGTGGCGCGTCCCGACCATCGATGCGTGGACGATGCTATATTTGCGGCGCACGATTCACTGACCTTCGAACGATGAACCGGAAGCCATATTCCCCCGGCCGCGTCTACGTGGGCCGGATTCCCCGCGGAGCCGACCTGCTCGGCGCCATCGCCCGCGTCGCCAACGACGAGAAGATCACCGTCGGCACCGTGACGGTGTACGGCCACGTGGCGCGCGCCTCCCTTGCCCTCTTCGATCCGACGACACGGGAACAGCGGACGACGGAGCTGGAGCGGGGAGCGGAGATCATCACGATGAGCGGCACCATCTCCCGCTTCAAGGGACGGAGCATGCCGAGGCTTTCCGCGCTGCTGTCGACTCCCGACGGAGTCCTGACCGGTGGCACGCTGCTGCCCGGCACCGAGGCGCACGCCTGCGAGGTGGTGATCACCGAACTGACCGGCGGCACGCTGACACGCGATTTCGATCCGGAGACGGGGCTCCCCCTCTGGCGGGAAGGCTCGCTGCTGGTCGATCCGGCCGACGAGGAAGAGCGGGGATAGCCGATCCTCGATCGTCACCGCGCGGCGGCCATCATCTCCCGATCCGCGAAGGATGCTCCATGCCGGATGAGCATCCCGCAATGTTATGACCTCTTAACATTGAGGTATCGGGGTATTCGAGAAGTTTGTGGAGATTTGCGAGCGCGCCCACGGAAGCACTCGAGGCCGAATGCCCGGACACGGCCCCGAGACATCCCGATGGAGCGCCCGGCATCCCGACGGATTCGACGAGGGGCGCTCGCTTACCATATCGTTCGACAATCTGGAGAATGGAATGAACCGCTTCTGCTTCAACAGCCTCTGCGCGCTCCTGATCTCGCTGATGACGATCGGCTGCGGCGGCGCCGAAAAGAAACAGGACTCGGCAGGCGACGCCAAGAAAGAGACGATCACCGAGAAGGGCTCCGACACGATGATCCTTCTTGCGCAGCGCTGGGCAGAGAAGTTCGGGGCCAAGAACCCGAACATTCAGGTCCAGGTCACCGGCGGCGGATCCGGCACCGGCATCTCGGCCCTGATCAACGGCACCACCGATATCTGCAACGCCTCGCGTCCGATGAAGGACACCGAGCGTGAGCAGGTCAAGCAGAAGTTCGGACGCGACGTGGTCGAGATCCCGGTGGCCAAGGATGGCATCGCCATCTACATCAACGAGGCCAACAAGGTGGATTCGCTCACCGTCGATCAGCTCCGCGATATCTATCTCGGCAAGGTCACCAACTGGAAGGATGTCGGCGGCGCCGATGGCAAGGTGATCCTCTACGGCCGCGAGAACAGCTCCGGCACGTACGAGTTCTTCAAGGAGCACGTGCTCAACAAGCAGGATTTCGCCACGGCGACGCAGACCCTCTCCGGCACGGCGGCGGTCGTCAACGCCGTTGGCAAGGACGCCAACGGCATCGGCTACGGCGGTGAGGCCTACTCCAAGGGAGTGAAGGTGGTGAAGCTCCGCGCCGGCGACAAGCCGGCCATCGCTCCGTCGGCCGAGACGGTGCTCGCCGGAACCTACCCCCTCTCCCGCTATCTCTACCTCTACCTCCGTCAGGAGCCGACCGGCAGCGTGAAGCAGTATGTCGACTGGATCCTCGGCTCGGAGGGACAGCAGACGGTGAAGGAGATCGGTTACTACCCGATCAAGTGATCGCCGGCCGGCATCCGCCGGCCGACATCGCATCGACGAACGGGCCCCGGCGGAGCAGTTTCCGCCGGGGCTTTTCGCTTGAATGGAGGGAAGCCCCGGAAGTGATCCGAGATTGGCATATTTTTGCCGCCCATCTCACAACTGATTCCGAACGAGAGTACCAAGCATGAAAATCGGCATACTAACCGGCGGAGGGGATTGCCCGGGGATGAACGCCTTCATCCGGTCGGTGACCCGCTCAGCCATGAATCTTCGTCCCGAGACCGAGGTCTGGGGCATCCATGACGGGTGGCGTGGCCTGATCGACCGCAGCTATCGTCCGCTCACGTCGCTCGACACGGCCGGCATCAGCCGTCTCGGCGGCACGATCCTCGGCACCATGCGCGTTCCCGAGCTCCGGACCGATGAGCAGCTCCAGTTGACCGTGATGGAGAATTTCCTGGCCGATGGCTTCGAGGCGATCCTGGTCTGCGGCGGCAACGGGAGCATGCTCGCCTCCTACAGCCTGGACGAGCTGCTCAAGAAGCATGGCCATGCCGCGCCGGTGCTCTTCACCTCAGCCTCGATCGACAACGACGTGGCCAACTCCTGCGGCACCTCGATCGGATTCTATTCGGCGATCGCCCGGAGCCTGGAGATGATGGAGTGGATCCGCGACACCGCCTCGGCGCACCGTCGCGTCTACATCATCGGCTCGATGGGGCGCAACTCCGCCTACCTCCCCTTCTATGCCGGCATCGTCACCGGCGCCGAGTATGTGATCCGGCCGAACGAGCGGGTCGATTTCGAGGCGCTCGCCGAGATGATCGAGGGACGCGACCGCGACACCCGGATCATCGTCAGCGAGGGGTACTCCCGGACCGTGGAGGATGTGCGCGCGATTCTGACCGAGCTGCTGGAGCGGCGCAACAGCCAGCACGAGATCCGGACGGTGGACATGGGGTATTTCCAGCGCGGCGGCGTGGCGACCACCGCCGACGTGCTGCGCGCCAACTGGCTCGGCTACCACATGGTGAAATCCCTCTTCGCCGGCGAGGGGAGCGCCTTCTTCGGAGCCTACCACGTTGGAGCGCCGCCGAACCGCCTCCCCCTATCCGAGGCGATCAAGCCCTCGGCCAACCACGACGACATCCCGAAGGATGTGATCGAGATGGCGCTCGCGCTCCGCTGAGCCGCCGCCGAGGCGCCCGGGGGATGGGGCCGGACCGAGGTCGGGAGCCGAATCCAGGAACGTGAATCAGCGAGAACGAAACAGGGGGATCGAGCAGTGCTCGATCCCCCTGTCGCATTTCCGGCCGGAGCATCCCGGCCGGGACATCGCGTAACGGCCGCCTTAGCGCCGATCCTGCGGCGTGCCCCCCTCCGGCGCCGTGGAGCTCTCCACCGGCGTCTTGATGGTGACGTTCACCGTGCGGCTGTAGAAGCGTCCCTCCGGCAGGTTGTTGTCGAACAGGAGCTGCGACTCGCCGGCGCCGCTGGCGCTGGCCGTCGGCACGCCGAGGGCGCGGGCGGTGCTGAGCGCGCGCTGCGCCGAGAGCTCCTGGTTGTGCTGCTCCTCGCCGAGACGGTCGGTGTAGCCGACGATCTCCACCGACGAGCGGGGCGTGATCCGCTTCTTGATCTGCGAGGCGATCTTCGCGTTGGCCGGCGAGAGCGTCGCCTGGTCGTAGCCGAAGACGATCAGGTTCACGCGGTCGATGAGCGTGTCGCCGAGGTTCTCCTCGCGCTTGCGCTGGATCGTGATCTGATCGACCGGCAGCTCGGTGTTGGCCTGGGTGTACTTGCCCCGGCCGTCGCGCACCTGGAGTCGGGCGATGAGCGGCGTCCGCGCCAGCGGGATCTCGCTCTGCACGCCGGCGATATTCCAGTCCACCGACGGCGGCACCGACTCCTCGCCGGAGAACTCCTTGAGCACCTTGCCGGACTGCGTCACGCTCAGCTTCCACGACTGCACGCCGGCCTCGGCGGTGAAGCCGGTCTTCAGGCGAAGCGTCGGCGGATCGACCGAGCGGACGGTATCGGTAAGCTCCACCGGATCGAGGAAGCTGGCATCGGAGGGGACAATCTCCACGCGGCGGTTCTCGGCCATGCCATCCGGCTCCGAGGTGCTGGAGGGGAGAGCCGGGAGATTACGCGCCGCCACGGTGATACGCGACGGATCGATCCCCCAGTTCGTGGTCAGATAGCTCTTCACCGCCTCGGCGCGCGATCGGGACAGCGCGGTGTTCCCCTGCTCCTGGCCGGTGTTCGCGTTGGTGCCGGTCAGGGTCAGCTTCACGCGCGGCTGCGCGCGGAGCCGCTCGCCGAGGATGTTGAGCGTCTGGTAGTACACCTCAAGCGTCCCCTTGTTGTGCAGGTCGCCGCGGCCGAAGCGCTCGGGCGCGTCGGTTCCGTACTGGACGTACCGGCTCGGGATCGCCGAGGAGCCCTCGTCGAAGAAGATATAGTTCAGCAGCGAGCGCGTCTGGGTCGTGATGAACTCCTCGACGCGAACCCTGAGCACTTCCTTCTCCACCCCATCCAGGCCGACGGCGCGCGCGGCGATGGAGGCGGTCAGCACCGGCTCCTTCTCCGGAGGCGGCGGCGGGGGGGGCGGCGGAGGTGGGGGGGGCGGAGGAGGCGGGGGCGGAGGAGGCGGCACCGCCGGCTCCGGCAGCACATACTTCACCGCCACGCCGCCACGGAACTGATGCACTTTCCAGTCGGCGTCGGCGATGACGTTCGTGGCCCCGAACGAGAACCCGATGCCCGGCACCAGCAGCAGCGACTCCCCGGCGTTCAGCGGCAGCTCGTAGTCGACACCGATCAGGCCGGCGAAGCGGAGCGCCACGCTGGTCAGGTCACCGGCATACGGGTTCCTGATCCGGGTGCTCTGTCCGTCCGGGCCGATGAACGCCGCCGAGGAGGGGCTCACCAGCCGCTCCTGCTGCTCGACGCTCTTTTGCATGTAGAAGCCGATCTCCGGACCGAGCCGGAAGGTCAGCGGCAACGGGAACGGACGGTAGCCGAGCGTGATATCTCCGCCGACCATCCCGAGCTTGGCCGAGAAGCTGTATTCGGAGATGCCGGTGGCCGTGTCGTTGTTCAGCAGCACCACCGGGCCGATGTTGGCCTGCACGGTCTGATCGGCCCCCATCGAATAGTAGCCCGCGCGGGCCATCAGACGCCAGGCCTCATCCAGCGGAAGCTCGAAGAGAAGCCCGACGCCGAAGCCGAACTTGTTCCCTCCACTGAAGAGGGCCTGGTCCAGCTCCATGCAGTTCGGAGCTTCCGGCGCGCCGTAGAAATTGGCCGTGTGGATATTCATCCCGGCGTCGCCGAACAGCCCGATCCGGGGCCGGAGCCGCTGCTTGGCGAGCCGCTCTTCCGGCGTGATGTCGTTGTCTTGTCCCCGCAGAGGGAGGCACGATGCAAACAGGAGCATCGCCAAGCCCCAGCAGACTCTGGAGGGGGTAGCGGTATCTGTCATCGATAATTCGCGTTGGATGTCGGAATACCTGGCAATAGGTCAGATCGGGGCGAGAAGCCATCGCAGCGCGGGATGGCCGGAGGAAGATACGATTCGTTTCGCATCATCCGATCATCCCGCGCCGCGTCGAGCTCACTTAGCGTGAAGCCTGGTTCGGTACGAGGCTCACTTGACCAGCAGCAGCGTGTGGACGCTCCGCTGGGTCGGCGTTATCAACACCGCGTAGTAGATGCCGGAGGAGGCTTCCGGCGCGCTCCAGGTTACCCTGTGCTCGGCCACCGGCAGATCCTCCCGGTCGATCAGCGTCTGGACCACGCGTCCGTACGCATCGTAGATCGCCAGCGTGGTCGGCCCCTGCTCCACCGTCTCGAAGTAGATCTCGGTGGAGGGATTGAAGGGGTTCGGCACGGCGAGCTTGATCCCGAACTCGTTCGTCGCGCGGACCAGACGGGTGGTTCCGTCCAGGCAGATGCTGTCGAGCGAGAAGAGTCCGTCGCGCTTGGTTCCCTTCACCAGGCCGTCGGTCCAGTAGAGGGTGTCGATCACCACCGGCGTGGACGCCGCGTCGCCGAGCATCACCAGGGCGTCGATGAAGCCGAGCGTATCCGGCTCGAGGATCATCGGCACGTTGGTGATCCGGATCCGGACCACCTTCTGGTCGCCGACGGTCGAGGTGTCGAGGATGCTGCCGGTCTGCACCGCCGAGCCCGCGGTCCCCTTCTTCACCTTCTCCCCCTTGCTTCTGGCGCCGATCGGGATCAGCAACGTCCGGTTGAAGTGGATCTTCGCCTCGAACGTGGTCACGCCGGTCTCGGCCAGGGCGGCCGCCTTGGTCATCACGATCGGGATCGCCACGCGGTCCCCCGGCTTTCCTTTCAGGTCGAGCGGGATCACGATCTCGACGGTTCCCACCGGCGTGATCTTCCCCTGTCCCTTCACGATCAGCCTGGTGGTATCCACGCAGGGGCGGCTCTCGGCGGCCACCAGCGGCGTCTCCTGCTTGGTGCTGTCGGTCGGCGAGAAGCGGACCCGCACCTTGACCGAGTCGAGCGGCGGAATCAGGATCGGCGTCGGCTGGTCGAGCAGCTCGAACGGCGGGGCGATCGACAGATCGTCCAGCATGAGCGAGTCGGTGGTGCGGTTCTCGAGCGTCACCAGCATGGTATCGCTCTCCCCCACCTCCACGCGGCCGAAGTCGAGATTGTTCGGCGTGGTGAGCACCTGACGGCGGCGCTCGCCGACCAGATCGATCGTGATCTCCGGGCCGGTGTTGTCGTCGGTCGTGATCTTCAGCGTGGCGCGCAGCAGGCCGTCGGCCGAGGCGAGGCTCGGCCTGAAGCGGACGATGATGGTATCCTCCTGCTTCGGCTGGAGCGGCAGCGGCTGCGGCGTGCGGGTGATCTCGAAGGCGATCTTGTCCTGCCCGTCGATCCCCGCGCCGGTGATGTTGAACGGCGCCTTGCCGATGTTCTTCACCGTCACCACCAGCACCGAATCATCCTGGCAGACGTACTTGGTGCCGAAGTTGAGCGCGCCCGGCTGGACCAGCACGTTCGACTGGATTCCCTTGCCGCGCAGCGGAACCTTGATCGTGTCCGGACAGGGGCCGCCGACGAAGAGCCAGAGCTCGCCGGTGAAGTCCGCCTCGGACGGCGGGGTGAAGACGACGTTCTGCGAGAAGGTCTCCCCCGGCGCCACCTCGTGCGGGAAGGTCGGAACCGGCGTGCCGATCGTGAACGTGCCGTCCCCCGGCACCACCCGCATGCTGTCGATCCTCATCCGGACGTTGTTCGGCGTGGTGCTCGTGTTGGTCACCGTGGCGGTCTTCACCGCCGGGAAGCCGACGTTCTTGTTGCCGAAGTTCACCTCCGGCGCGTCGTTGAGCAGCACGTAATAGGTGGCCACGAACGGAATCATGAACGAGTCGTTCGGGCAGACCGTGCTCTTGAGGCGGAGCGTGTCGCGATAGACCCCCTGGGTGGTGCTCGTGAAGGTGACCGAGACCGGCTTGGAGGCGCCGGCATCGACCGCGTACGGAAGCACCGCCGGGCTCAGCGTGAACGCCGTGCCGGAGGCGAGCGAGGCCACGAGCGTGTCGGGCACCGTGCCGTTGTTCTTCAGGAGCATGTCGTACTTCAGCGGCAGCATGCACTCGTAGATATCGCCCAGATCGACCTCCGAGGGGATCGGGCTGGCATCTCCCTTCAGCACGGCGGTGCTGACCCGGTCGTGCACGAGCGTCAGCGGCAGCAGGAGCAGACGCTGCTTCGGATCCTCCGACTGCGTCGTGATCCGGAGCGTGTCGCGGAAGGTGCCGGTCTGCGTTGCGTTCCAGGTGATCGTGACCAGGATCGAATCGTTCGGCTTCAGATCTGTCGGAATGCCCGGCAGCGCCGTGGTTCCCACCAGCCCGTTGGCCGCGGTGATGCCGTCGATCCTGGCCGAGGCGGTGCCGAGGTTGT
The DNA here is from genome assembly GCA_048498995.1 of Bacteroidota bacterium. Lineage (GTDB taxonomy): Bacteria > Bacteroidota > Ignavibacteria > OLB7 > OLB7 > JBEHWX01. Next base: position 11,841 of record JBEHWX010000102.1, on the reverse strand, counting down.
AGAGCTTGATCGTGTCGGTCGCCGTCGGCGGAGCGTCGAAGCACTTGTCGGCGGTGATCGTATCCTCCGAGCGCGACAGCAGCAGCAGCGAGGTGACGCCGCGGCCGGTGACCGGGATGCAGGTCGTGTCCGGGCAGAGTCCGTCGATCACCACGCAGAGCTGCACCGCGTAGCTCTGCGCGGCGCCCGGCGTGAAGGTGAGCTGGCCGGACTGCGACTGCGTCGGGATCAGCGGCGTGCCGGTCGGATCGCCGGTGATGGCGAAGGCCGGATCGGCCGGCGTGAGATAGACCTTCCGGATCGTGCCGGCGATCGTGCCGGTGTTGATCACCGAGAAGGGAACCAGGCGGGGGGTGCCGATCCGGACGTCGCCGATGGCCAGCGGATCGGGGTTCACGGCGACGGCGGTCTTGACGCCGCGCGCCTTGACGATGAAGCGGACCTTCTGGCCGCAGGGGCCGACGGTCACCTCGTATTCATCGGTATATCCGCCGCCGGCGGTCGGCGTGAAGGAGACCTTCAGTTCGACGCTGTCGTTGTTGTTGACCGGACGCGGAAGTCCGGCGATCGGCAGGAGCGTGAAGCTCGTGGTCCCCGTGGCGAAGCGCGCCACGCCATCCAGCGAAGCCTGGATATCTCCCTGGTAATGGAACCAGATCGAGCGCACGACGGTCGAGTCGATGCAGACGTCGCCGAAGTCGAACTCGGTCTGGGAGAAGAAGGGATTGATGTTCAGCTTCTTGCCGATCAGGGTCACCTTGGCCGGGTTGCGCGTCGGGTCGTTGTTGACCAGCAGGAGCGTATCCGCGCGGGTGCCGGGCGAGGAGGGGGCGTAGCGGATCTTGATGTAGACCGAGCTGTCCTTGGCCAGGGTGAACGGCGCGTTGTGCGGCGGCAGGATGGTGAAGAACTGATCGTTGCGCGCCAGCGACACCTGCGTGATCCGGAGGATATCGTCGCCGCTGTTCCAGACCTTCACCGAATCGACCCGCTCGGTCTCGCACTTGATGTCGGCGAAGTTGTCGACGTTCTTGTCGGTGTTGATCTTCGGCAGCAACTGCACCTTGACGACATTGGCGGCGGCCTGCGAGAGGACCCACTGCGGCTCGGCGTCGAACGGGCTGGTGCGGTTGGTGGGGGTCGACTGCATGGCGACGAAGTAGTAGTTGCCGGCGCCGGCTGCCGCGGTAAAGCTGAGGCTCCACCGGTTATTGGAGGTGCCGGGGGCGCCGAGCTGGGTCCACCCCGGCGAGTTGTCGCTCTTCATGTAGATCCGGAGGCTGCCCCCCGGAATGCTCCCGCCGGCGAAGGAGCCGGAGAGGGTGAAGGTGCGGCTGGTGACGTAGGTGAGCGTGTCGATGGTCGGCCCCTGGTAGCTGCTCCCCTGGCTCGGGAAGGCCGGGTTGGTCGGGCCGTCGAAGCGCGCGCGTCCGGCGCCGCCGGCGCCGAAGCCATTCGAGGCGGCGCCACCGGTGATGTTGACGCTGCTGGCGCCGACGGTAGTCGCCAGCGTCTTGCCGCCGAGGATCACCATGCCGCCGGAGCCGGAGCCGCCGTTGGGCTGTCCGGTGGCGCTCGAGGCGCCGCCGTTGGCGCCACGGGCATCGACCGAGCCGGAAGCCTGAAGCGTGCTCATCGAGTAGAGGGAGATCACGCCGCCGCCGCCGCCGCCGAAACCGGAGGTGACGCTGGCCCCCTGCGGGTTGCCGGAGGCGCCGCCGGAGCCGCCGGCCATCGGAACGCCCATGCTGTTGCCATGCACGCGACCACCCGAGGTTCCGGCGCCGCTGGCATTGCCGCCGGGGGTGGCATATCCGCCGCCGCCGCCGATCGCGAGCTGTCCACCGCCGGAGCCACCGCCATATCCACCGTTCGGGTTGGTGGTCTCACCGCACCATCCGGCGCCGCCGGTGCCGAACGGATGCCCCGTTCCGCCGCCGGCATCCTCGGCGCATGCCGGACGCCGCGATCCTCCACCGGGGGCGCCGTTGAGGGAGGCGCCATTGAGGGGAGTGTTACTCGACCCGCTGGAAATGCCGGGCGAGCGGAACTGCTTGGTGCCGCCGAGGAACGGATTGAAGCTTCCCTCGCCGCCGCCGGTGTATCCCTCGCCGCCGTCGGTGAAGCCGGCGCCGGCCGTGATCGCGTCCAGCGTCTTCCCCGCGCCGCCGCCGCCGCCCGGGCCGCCGTTCTGATTCGAGGCGTTCACGTTGAGCGACGCGCCGGAGGCGATCGTGATCGGCCCCTTCGAGATCAGCACGAAGGGGAGATATCCCTGATTGCCGTTGGTGAGGTTGTCGGGATCCGCGGTGCTGACGGAGTAGGCGCCGCTGTTGATGGTCAGGCCGTTGACGATCATCGCCCCACGCTTGGAGCGGGTACCCATGTTGCCGCCGGAGCCGAGAGTGCCGCCGCCGCTCAGGGCCGGGATCGTCTGCGGGGTCACGATGTCGAACGTGAAGAGGTTGCTCTGCGAGCCTCCCCGATCCACCAGCAGGTTGATCGTCTGATTCGGCGCTCCCGGCCGGACGAAGATCTGCGTGGAGATCATCCTCCCGTTCCAGCTGACCACCACTGGCCCGATCAGCACGAAGGCGGTATCGGACATGGTGGCCGGATAGACGCGGACCGCGTCCCCCGGCTGGTTGAGGTAGAGCCCGTCGGTGCCGAAGTTGCCGGTCGTGGCGGTCGGCCCGATGATCTCGACGTAGGTGTTCATCCCCACCGCGCCGATATCCGGAACTATATAGGAGACCTGTGGCTGCGCGATGGCGGCCAGGGTCAGCAGCAGGAAGAGGACTGGGTAGAGGGTCGCGATACGTTTCATACAGGCTCTGTCCGGATGGATACGTAGCTCGGTTATCGGCAACGGTCGCGTCGGCTGACGGTTGTCCGCGCGGGGCGCGGGCTGCGTCGGGACGTGGGCAGGGAACGGGAATGCTCGCGGGCCGGAGGCGATACCCCCCACCAGCCGGCTGCCGAACGGCCACGGATGGCGCTCCCGATCGGTTGGAAGGGAGATCGGGAGCGTCGCGGAAATTACCACTCTTCCGGGCAATTCTCGTCTCCCGCCTCTCCGGTTCCTTCACCGTGAGACACCGCGTCGGCGGCCATCATAACGGGCCCGCCCATCGGGGCGGAAATCACGCGCTCATATGGCATGCGTCGGCAGGCGCTCCCGGAGCAACGCACTCTGGGAGGCGTACGTCTTCAGCGTGCGCTATTCGCAACCGGAGGGGCGATCACGGAGGGCCGCACGAGCCTCCGCATCCCACGCCGGGCACGCGGGGCGCTAGGCCACCCGGCGGCACACCGGAGCGCGCTGAAGACGCGCGGCCACCCCATGTCCCCACCCCTGATCTCCCGCCGATTCCCATGGGCAGGAAACGGAACAAGGGATGACGGGGGGATCTCCCCATCATCCCTTGTCGAAAGGATCGCTCGGATGCCCGATTACTGACCGTTGGCGGTCTGCTTGTCGGTGGCCTCGACGGCGGCCACGATGGCATCCATCGCCGACTGCTCGATCTTGCCGTTGGACTTCCAGTAGTGCCACTGGTTGGTGAAGCGCCCCTCGTAGCCGCTCATCACCGCCTGCACCTTCACCTCCACCCGGTTGGAATCCATCTGGTTGAAGTTCACGGTCACGCGCGTGCGACCGACGGTCCATCCCGGCGAGCGGATGTAGGGGATATCGCCATACTTCTCCATCACGTCGAAGAAGTTGTCCTCCTTCGCGAGCTCCTTGAAGGAGGTCTCGACCATCATCCGCTTCTTGCTGGCGTAGTTGACCTCGTAGCCGAGCGACTCCAGGCCGGTCTTGACCGCCTTGAAGACGATATCGAAGTCCTTGTTGAACTCGTTCAGGAGGGTGGAGCCGAGGGTATCGGCGGCCGGGGCGCCGGCGTTGGGATCTCCCTGCTGGGCGTGGGCCGCCGGAGCGGCGACGAGGGCGACCAGAAGGGCCAGGGCCGGTATCAACAGACGGAAGATTCGCATGGGGATCACTCTGGATGTATGGAACGGGAAGGCATCTCGCCGCGGCCAGCCGGGCCAGTGGGTCGCGCGGCGACGCATAAGATCGGAAGAAAAGGTATCAGAATGCGAGAGAGATCGACGCGCTCGCGCGATTTCGGTTTAGCCTCCCGGCACACACGCGGAAATTTTCCCGGAAACGGCGCGGGGCCGGGAAGCATCGCTCCCCGGCCCCGCCCGGAATCCTTCATTCCCCTCCCAGGGGCCCGTCCTCTCCGTCCGCCGGTCAGCGGACGCTCAACAGGCGCGTATAGTCGCGGCGGCCGGTTCTGAGCAGCCCCATCGCCGCGGCCACCTGACGATCCCCCGGCAGGGTGACCGCCACCCGCTGCTGCTGTCCGCCGAAGCGTCCGGCGATCTCGCAGTAGAGGGCATGCTCGATTTCGGCGCGGTTCCGGTCGAACGACTGGCGCTCCTCCTCGACCAGCGCGTCGCGCAGATCATCGATACGGCGCATCGTCCCGCCGCTGAACTTGCCGGCGACCGCCGCCTCGCGCAGCTCCCGGAGCTTGGCCAGCGATCCGGTCTTGACCATGCTGCCGGACATCTCCGCCAGGGCATACTGGGAGAAGTCGTGATAGAGGGCATCGGTGATCACGAAGCCGGCCGGCAGATCCCGCATCCTGGCGGTGTAGCGGGTCGCGAAATTGAAGATCACATCCTCCTGGCGAAGCTGCTCCACCAGCGAGAGGGAATCGTCGCCGGCCACGAGCGTGTCCGGGCTGATGCCGCCATGCTCGTAGACCGGGCGCCCGGTCCGGGTGTGATAGGCGAGCTGCGACGCGGTGTCGAGCACGGCGCGGATGGTCCCGAAGCGGTGGCTGCTATAATCCACCTTCTGGATGCAGCGCCCCGACGGCGTGAAGTAGCGGGCCGTGGTCATCTTCAGCGTGGCGTCGTGCGGCAGGCGGCGGACCGACTGGACGAGCCCCTTGCCGAAGCTCTTCTCGCCGAGGATCAGGCCGTTGTCCATGTCCTGGATGGCGCCGGCCACGATCTCGGCGGCCGAGGCGCTGCCGCCGTTGATGAGCACCACCAGCGGAATATCGCCGGCGATCGGCTCCTCGGTGGAGCGGTAGGTCCGCTCCTCGCTCGAATCACGTCCGCGGGTGGTGACGATCACGCTCCCGACCGGGACGAACTTCGAGGCCACGTCGACGGCCGACTCCAGGAGCCCACCGGGATTGTCGCGCAGATCGAGCACCAGCCCTTCCACCGAGCCGTGGCTCTGGAGGGAGGAGATGGCCGCGCGTACCTCCTCGCCGGCGTTGGTGCCGAAGCGCTCCAGCCGGATATAGCCGATATCGTTGTCGAGCATCCCGGAATAGGTGACGCTCTTGACGCGGATGTTCTCGCGGGTCAGCTCGAAGGTGAGCGGCTCGTTGACTCCCTCGCGCAGGACCGTCATCCGAAGCTTGGAGCTCGGCTCGCCGCGGGTATACTCGCGCAGCCGCTCGAGCGGGGCATGCAGCAGGTTGGCCCCGTCGATCTCCATGATCCGGTCGCCAATGCGGACCCCCTCGCGCTGCGCCGAGTAGCCGTCGACCACGTCGACGATCGTCACCATGCTGTCGCGCACCCCGACGGTGATCCCGACGCCGCCGTAGTAGCCGTTGGTCAGCAGATCCAGATCGGCCGACTCCCGCTTCCGGAGGTAGACCGTGTAGGGATCGAGCTCCTTGAGCATCCCCTGGATGCCGGCGGCGATGAACTCCTCGGGGTCGACCTGGTCGACGTAGTTCTGCGCGATCTCGCGGTAGACCTGCCCGAAGAGCTCCAGGCTTTTGTTCAGCTTGTAATAGTAGTCGTTCTCGTCCTGCCACCGGAAGGCGGAGACCGCGACCAGCGTGACGGCCGCGCCGACGAGGATCAGGATGGGAGAGCGACGCAAGCGGCGGAAGTGCGTATTCATGTTCGGCGTAGATTTCAGTCTCACATCAGTTCCCGTTCATCATCATCATCAATGTTTGACCAACCATACCGACGCCGATCAAAATACGCACCACTATATGGGAGGGCAAGGTTGACGGCCGGAGCCGCCCCAGCCGGGTCACGAACCGGGCCGATGTCGACCGGGCCACCATCGGATGCCATCGCAGAGACGAAATGCGCCGTTCCACTCCGGGATGAGCCTGAACAAGCCGACCGGAAACGGCCGCGCCCCGCGCGTCGCCGAGCGACGCCGGGGCGCTCCGGTCGAATCTCGAGATCTCCCGCCGAACCATGCCTCGCGTCGCGCATCGCAATGCATCGTGAACGAGGCCTCGTGAACGAGGGTCCGGGGACGTGCCGTTATCTCACGACCCGCATCGTCCGGGCGTAGACCTGCTGGCCGCGCGGGGTCGAGACGGTGAGCTGATAGAGGTAGGAGCCGGTCGGCATCGACGAGACGTCGAGCGTGAAGTCGTGATCGCCGGCGCCGGTGGCCGGGAGCTCCCGCGTGGAGACGGTGGCGCCGGTCTGGTCAAACACCCGGAGCGTCGCCTTCGTGCTCCCCTCCGGAAGCTGGTACGGGATCGTGGTCGAGCTGGAGGCGGGGTTCGGGAAATTCTGCTTCAGCACGGCGCTCTCCGGGAGTGCCAGCCCCGCCACCGGCGAGGCGGTGCCGGCCGTCGGTCCCTGAAGGAACCTGCCCAGATCCATCCCGTTGTACAGCAGCAGCAGCGGCTCGATGGCCAGCGAGTAGATCCCCTCGTCACCCGCCTTCTCGAAATTGAGATCCTCGTCCCGCGGGACATCCTTGCCGAACATGTCGAACTGGCTCGCGACGCCGGCGGCCTCGATCTCGGCGGCATGCTGCGCGCGGTAGTGCTTGCCGTGCTCAACCATGTCATCGAAGAAGCTCTTCACATCGGTCGCGACCGGCTTGCGGAGCAGCCGGAGGTTCGATGCGTTGCGCGTGGCCAGCTCCCGGACGCTCGTGTAGATCGCCATCCCCTCGACCGCGCCGGCCATCATCTCCTCACCGGTCGTGTTGATCTCGATATCCTGATCGGCCCCCGTTCCATCGAGTCCCGAGCCGATCCCGACGGAGCCGGTCTTGCCGGAGCTCTTGGCCTGGAGCATCCCGTCGACCATCAGCCCCCAGCGGACGCGGAGCTTGTTCAGCTCGGCCAGGTCGTTCGGCGAAAGCATGTCGTCGATTCTCACCTTGTAGGTGTTGAGCTTCGTGGTCCAGAAGTCGGCGGCGCGCGCCCCCATTTCGGCCTTGTAGTTGGCGACCACCGCCGGCTCCGGCGTGGCGGCCGCGCCGACCGGCTGGCGATCCTGGGCGTGAGCGGGATGCGAAGCGAGCGCGAGCGCAAGGGCGCCGGCCAGCATGGAGCCTCGTAACAGACGTGAGTTCATCAGCGGATCCTCCGGGATACGTGAATAACGATTCTGAGCATGAGCGTTGGATACGACGGCGATCGCCGCGCGGCCCGGCCGGACATGGCCTCGACGGACACGGCCTCGGCGCGGAGCCTCACCCGCGGCGAAACGGGGGATCGGCGATGAATCTTGCATCCCGCCCGGTTTCATGCAAGGGGAAGTCTCCGGGAAGCCTTCCGGCGTTGCGTTGTCCGGGTAACGGAGCGCTCGACGGGATGTTGCAGAGGGACGTGGAGTCCGCGCCCCGGGTTTATCGAAGACACGTCGGGTGGATGCTCGTCACGGACGAGGCTCGTCACGGACGGTGCTCGCCGCTGGCGATGCTTGCGACCGCGATGTTGGCCGCGGCCGTGGAGATGATGCCGCGGCCGGGGATCAGACGGCGCGGTAGGCATCCGGAAGATCGGTGTCGTCGTCTCCCATTTCCGGTGCGAAATCGCCGCGCCGGGCGCGCATGTCGGTATAGAGCGCGGTGAGCATGCTGATGAAGAAGACCGTGATCAGCGAATAGAAAACACCCTGGGCAACGGCGCTCATCGGCGTAAGCTCGGCGGCCATCTGGCGGAACACGGCGGCCGACCCGGCGGGAGTGGAGGTATCGGCCGCAGCAGCCGAGCTTCCTTCCCCACCTCGAAGCCACGCGATGCCGAGGGTGAGGCCCGAGGAGACGACCGCAAGCAACAGCCCGAGACCGACCACGAAGGAGACCACCCGGAGGATATTCACCCGCGCCAGCTCCACGGCCGAGACCAGGCCGCGCCACGGACCGCGATCGTCGGCCACGATCTCATGGATTCTGAACGACACGGCCGCGCCAAGAAAGGAGAAGATGGCGATGAGAAACGCGAGTCCGGCCGCGGGGAGGACTCCCGGCAGGCTATTGGTCACCGCGAACCCGATGAACCAGGCGATGCCGAAGGCCACCGTGAGGAGGATCGTCTGCACCAGCGTCATCAGCAGCGGGCGCCCGAACGAGCGCCGGAGCACGGCGCCGAGCCCCTCGTTCTCGCCGATCACGTGATGCCAGTTCATGATGGTCGTGGCCGTCGTGACCCAGACGATGCCGACGAACAGGAGCGCCACGGCCATGTTGAATCCGAAGATCTGCTCCCGGTTCTGCTGGAGGAAGAGCTCCATCAACGCCGCGGCCTTCTCCGGATTGGCGCCGGCGCCGACGATCAGGTCGGCGAACGGCGGAAGGAGCCGGCGCGTGGCCAGGTTGAACAGAAGAATGAGGGGAACGAAGACGATCAGGTTCAGCAGCCACCCTTTCAGGAAGGTCCGGCCGAGGAGCTGGAACCCGAAGCGGATCAGCTCCTGAACGGTCATCGGCGTGATTCTCGACTCGCCGGCCTCCGGGACGGGGGATGTATGCTCCACTATTCGGTATCCGTATTGAAGAAATTGACCGACCTGATCTCCACCGTGCTTTCCGGGAGAGCCTCGAAGATAACGTACTCGGTGCCGGGAAGCATGGTGCGCCCCTCGAAAAGCTCCGTGCATCCGACCTTCAGCCGCACCAGCGACGCCTCGTTGTTGATCGAGATGAACTCCTGCGCGGTCTCCGCGTTGTATGGCAGCGCCTTCATCTCTTCCCCCGGCATCCTGAGGCCGCAGCCGTCGACCGCGTAGCGGAAGCAGATCCCCGCGGCGGTATCGAAGTCGTGCGCGACGGTCCGAAAATACACGTTCATTCCCCGGCCGGAAAGGATGGCCACCTCGAACTGCCCGAGCTCGTTGGTCACCCACGGCGTCTTGACCGCGAAGCGGGCCCCCGGCTGCAGCACGATCCCGGTCTTGGTGGCCTTCACCGTCGAATAGTGCGTGAGGATCGTCCCCTGGTACATGTCGTGCCCGGTGAGGATATCGATCCGCTCGTAGTCGCACCCGCCGAGCATCGCGGTCAGCAGAAGCGCGGTGAGCACACCCGATCCGCCGATGATGCCTCCGAGGAGCCGGCCGGCGATCCGACCGGCGATCCGTCGGGCCGACGCGCAATATCGGTCCCGATATCGGGAAGTGTGGCTCACCAGTGCACCTCCGCCGGCTTGTGGATCACGTCGCCGACGCCGATGCCGATGCCGAAGTAGATCGTGGAGAACCCGGCCTTCCCGGCAAGATCCTCCAGGCCGGTGAGCACGTCGAGATTGGCCGATCCGTTGGCGTAGGCCAGGTACGCCTCCAGCGGGAAGTAATCGGAGATCCGGGCCACGCCACGCAGCCCGATCTGGAACGCGCTCGACGGATAGTAGCTCAGCTCCGCGAACGGCTCGACGAAGAAATCTTCCTTATAGACATTCATCCGGTAGCCGGCCCGGATCGGCAGGAACGAGATCGCGATCTCGCTCTTGGAGAGGATCATCAGGTTCAGCAGCGAGGCGCCGACGAAGAAACGGCGGTCGCCGAACGGAAGCGGGATGGTGGCCGAGGCGGCGCGCAGGTTCAGCCCGGTGAAGGGGGCGCTGCTGGTCGTGGCCGAATCGGTGCCGAAGGTGCCGCCGTCGGAGAAGGACTTGATGAAGTTCACGTTCAGTCCGCTCACCTCGAGCGCCACGTGGTGGTAATCCTTCCACTCCACGAACAGCTCGTCGGTCCGGTTGACGAAGTCGAGCGCCGAGACGCCGAGGCCGAAGTACGGGAAGGCCATGCCGTCGCCGCCGCCGAGGGCGCCGAGCCTGGTGCCGGCCACGTAGCCGGCGTAGGCGCGGAGGTTGAACCCGCCGAGCGAGCCCACATCGAGCGTGCTTCCGAGGTTGACGTACTGCGAGGGAAATGCCGAGAGCCCGAAGAAGGGGACCAGCATGACATATGGCGGGCGCTCCCGGAAGAAGATCCGCTTCCGGATATAGACGTTGGCGCCGATGCTCAGCAGCTCCTCGTTCGAGGAGATATCGCTCGAGGAATCCCGCTGCCTGACGAAGCGCTCGATGGCGCTGAAGCCGATGGTCCAGTTCGGTTCGTCGCCGAACCATCGGAGCCGCGTCTCGTACGGGGCGATCCGGTACATGTTGGCGGCGAAGGTCTTCGTGTCCTTCGTCCGGCGGAGCGTCAATAGATCGTACAGACCGAACAGGCCGTTGCCGGCGCCCTGGGTGGAGCCGCCGGGGGCGAAGAAGCTGGCCGCCTCGATGCCGCCGAGACGGAGGAACGCCGGGTAGTAGCGGTTGACGATCGAATCCTGCTGCGTGTAGCGGCGGGTGATCTCCACCGTCCGCGGCGAGGGATAGATCGTGCCGTTGTCCCGATCGCCCGGCGTGTTGATCACGTTCTCGCGGATCGTGGTATCGCGCCGCGTGTTGCTGTACAGATCGGTCTCCACGCGGCTGATCGAGAAGCAGCCGGCCAGGAGGATCGACGCCGTCGCGGCCAGAAGCAGGGGCAGGAGCGCCGGCAGGAGCGCCGGCAGGAGCCGCGGGGCCGAGGCGGCGAGCGCCAGTCGATGCCGGAATCCCCCGACGGAGCCCCGGCCATGACGGCGGAGCCCGGCGCGGGGGGCGCCGGAGGGAATGAACGAACGAAGCATGGTCACTTTCTGATTAGTTCCACGCGCCGCAGTCGGGCGTGGTAGATCTCCTCGCTCTCGCCGGCGCGGGAGGCGAGCGGCTGCTCCTCCCCCTCGCTCCGGACACGGAGCGTGGCGGCGGGGACGCCCCGCGCGATCAATGCACGGAGAACGAACTCGGCGCGACGGCGTCCGAGATCGAGATTGAACTGATTCGACCCGACCGGATCGGTATGCCCGACGATCTCCACGGCTCCACCGTCCGGGGTCCGCTTCAGGAACGTCGCCATCCGGTCCATCACCTCGGTCCATCGGTCGCCGCCGGGGAGCCCACGGTCGTCCAGCGTGAACTCGTACGGGTCGGTCGCGTTGTTGAACGGGAAGTTGATCCGGAAGGTCACCGTGTCCGGCAGCGGGATGTTCCGCGTAACGACCTTTCCGCCGGAGAGGGGGATCTTCACCTCCTCGCGACTGTAGAGGGTGCTCTCCGAGCCGGCGATCACCTCGTAGCTCTTCCCCCGCTCCACCTGGAACTCGTAGCGTCCCCCGGGATCGGTATAGGTGGAATCCTTCTTCGTCGGCCCCTCGTGCGGATCGATCGTCACCAGCGCGCTGTCGACCGGCACCCCCTCGTTGGTCGTCACCGTCCCGGTCAGCAGCGCGGGATCTCCCCGTCGGGGAGGGGAGGCGACCGGCGAGGCCGGGATCACCCGATGCAGAACATAGAGATCGAAGCCGCGCGAGCCGGTCTGGTTCGAACTGTAGTAGAGAAGCGTGTCCGGATCGGCGCCGGCCGGCGCCGAGGGATAGAGCTCGTCGCTCGGGGTGTTGACCGGCGCGCCGACGTTGCTGGCGCCCCCCACCTCGCCGCGGGAGATCGGGGCGCGGAACAGGTCGTAGCCGCCGAAGCTCTCACGTCCCGAGGAGGAATA
>JBEHWX010000101.1:0-21005 GCA_048498995.1 Bacteroidota bacterium | reverse complement strand
TGGGGATGGGAGCCGTTCTTCCACCTCGGTGGGAGAGGCGGAGCCGCTTCAGGGGCCATCACCGAAGCCGTCGCTCCCCCTACTTCAGCACGGATCGGTCGAGTGTCCGAACGTACCCACCCCCCGGCCGCTCGATGCCGAACATCGACCACCCCTCGTTCATGAATTCTACATAGGAGAAGAATCCGATCCTCGGCACGATCGTCCAGGTAAACCGCATCTGGTAGAGGATCGATCCCTCGTACCGCTTGATCCGGAGACAGATCTGGCGGAACGGAAGTGTCGCTCCGTTGATGATCACCATGCCGTCACCGTTGAGCTCGAACGTCCCGATCAGCTTCATCGGGACTCCGACGGAGCTGTTCTCCGCGTAGTAATTCTTCACGTCGGCGAGCGTGTCGGCATTGGCGGACCCGGTGGCCACGGGAATCCTCACCCATTGCGCCGCCATCCCGCGGAGGCCGTCGTCCCATGGCTCGAGATAGAACGACAGGTCGCCGTTGGACTCGTAGATCAGGTTGATCGTATCCGCCGGCGAAACGAAGCGGGTAACGCCGCTCCGGCCGCCGAAGGTGAGGTCGGTTGCCGCCACCGTATAGGTGAGCGCCGTCGTGTCCCCGGTCGGGAAGCGATCGGCGGTCAGTTTCCAGGTCGTCATGTCATAGGTGCTCCCCTGTCCGGGAGCCTTCCAGCTCGACGCGCTCCCCGGATCGACCGGCGTGTCGGTCGTGCCCGGATCGTCCTTGCAGGCGGACAAGCCGGCAAGCGCGAGCGCCGCGCAGAGCATGAGCGCGCGATGGCGGAGCGGGCTCGAAGCATGCATCCTCATGATGATCCTGATCCTGGTTGGTACATGGAAATCGTGGTCGGTCGGAGTCATGCGCTCCCGCGTGGAATCTCATTCACCTTGGACTCGATCCCGCGGGAATTCAGACCACCGTCGTGACCTCCGGGGCCGGACACGCCCCGATCCTCCCGCGCCGATGCGCGAGCGGCATACTCCGGACAGACGCCGGAGGGAGCGGTCCGCAACATCCGCACGCACGCCGCCGCTCGGGCCGGCGGATGGTCCGCAACCCGCGGTCATCGTCAACGGGGGAATTCGCGGAGGGAACGGGGGACATTTTCCGATGGCACGAGCGGCGGAATCATTGCGAGGCACGGGGCGCCGGAGCGTCGATCGTTCAGAATTGGATGTTGCACCACTAATTGCGGTGGCGATAAACTGACACGCCGACTCGATCGTCATCATCTACGGTCCACGAAATCGGCGGCCACGCATGCATGCCCCGAAGCCTCACGGCAACCTCCGACGCCCGCGTCGTGCCTGAGCGCATCCGACACTTCCGTACCGCGGCCGGACGGCCGATACCTTCCGACAACGACCGGAAGGTCCGCTCCCCGCGCATCGCAGAGGTCCAGTCTTCCTCGCTGATGCCTTCCTCGTCCGCAGTCACAATTCAGGAAAGCATGACCAGATATATTATGCCCCTCATGGTGGCAGCCACGCTCGTTACCGCCGTCGGCTGTCAGGATTCCGATGTTCCCACGGGCACCTCGTCCACTCCGGCCCAGAGCACGGAGGCGACCGCCCCCCAGACGACCACCCCCTCCCCCGCCGACATGCAGGGAGCGAGCATCATCCCCGGACAATACATCGTGGTGCTGAAGGACGACGTGCCGGCAACCGGCCTGTCGAAGTCGGCCGCGTCGCTGGCCACGAGCACCGGCGCGACGATCGCGCGGGAATACACATCGACCATCAAGGGATTCGTGGCGAAGATGTCGCCGGATGAGGCCGAGAAGATGAAGGCCGATCCGCAGGTGAAATACATCGAGCCGGATTATCGCGTGCAGCTCTCCCCGATCGCCGCGCAGTCGGATGGGATGGTTTCGGCCACGTCGATCGCGCAGATCGTGCCGTGGGGAGTCATCAAGGTTGGAGGATCGCGTGACGGCACCGGCAAGACCGCCTGGATCGTCGACACCGGCATCGACCTGACCAACCCGGATCTGAACGTGGACGCCACGCGCAGCCGCAACTTCGTGGCCGACGGGCACACCAACGCCAACGACGGCAACGGCCACGGAACGCATGTCGCGGGCATCATCGGCGCCAAGAACAATTCGATCGACGTGGTCGGCGTGGCCGCCAACGCCACCCTGATCGCCGTCCGCGTGCTCGGCGACGACGGCTCCGGCACCTACTCCGCGATGATCGCCGGCATGGACTACGTGGCGGCCAACGCCCGCGCCGGGGATGTGATGAACATGAGCCTCGGCGGCCCGGCCTCCACGGCGCTGGATGATGCCGTGCGCAAGGTGGCCTACCGCGGCGTGAAGGTGGCGATTGCCGCCGGCAACAGCTCGATCAACGCGAACAACACGTCGCCGGCGCGCGTGAATGCCTACAACGTCTACACGGTCTCGGCCGTCGACCGGAACAACGTGTTCGCGTCGTTCAGCAACTACGGCAACCCGCCGATCGACGTTGCCGCGCCGGGCGTGCAGATTCCCTCGACCGCCCGTGGCGGCGGCGCGGTCTACATGAGCGGCACCTCGATGGCCTCCCCGCACGTGGCCGGCCTGCTCCTGTTCGGCACCATCCACGGCTACGGATGGGCCAGCGGCGATCCCGACGGCTACGCCGATCCGGTCGCCTACCGCTGATCCTCAGGCGAGCGACGGCTCGATAACGATGAAGGCGCTTCTCCGCGATGGAGAAGCGCCTTCGTCATATTCACGCATTCCGAAATCACCGATCACGCGCCAGGCGCATCGGGACGTCACTCCCGGGCCCGCCTGATGACGCGCCCGCGGCTCGCCGCCACATGCGCGTGGAGATCGCGCCGGTGTACGATCGGATCGGGCCGCTCTACGAGCGTATCCTGGCGCGCATGCACGGTTCCGGCAACGGCGGCATGATCGAGGTGGCGCCCCGATCGCCGGTTCACGATCGTTCGCCCGCCGGCATCATCCTGGTCGTAGATCGTCGCCTTGGCGACGATCCGTCGGAAGAGCGCGGCAAGGTATTGGCGCTCGTCCCGCGCGCGGCCGCGCGCATGATCGCGGAAGTCGTCGCGGAAGGCGGCGAGCTCGTCCATCGGCTCGTCGCTGTCGTCGATCACGGCGAGCGCCCCCTCCACGATCACCCCCTCCAGATCGTTCTGCTCGCGGTGGCGATAGAGATAATCGAGCGTGGCGTCGAAGCCGTCGTCCAGGAGCACCACGCCGGCATCGTAGGTGATGGCATCGGCCACGTCGCCGTCGCTCGCGCTCCAGAGCGCGGCGATCAGGTCGAGATAGCGATCCCGCTCCTCCCGCACGAAGCGCTCGGAGATCGTATCGATCGCGGCGATCACGCAGTCGACCTCGCCCGCGTGGGCGAAGCGCTTGGGATCGGCGGCGATCTTGGCAAGCCCCCGCTCCGGCGCGTGCTCCAGCTCCTCCAGGATCGCGCAGGCATAGCCTTTCGCGTCCGAGGGAGGAAGTCCACGCTGACGGCCGGAGACCGGCGAGGCGCGCTTGGCGGCCGGCGTCAGGCGCACGCGGATCTCGCGCCGGGCCGGCGCGCGGTCGCAACCGGTGAGAAGAATCAGAACCACCGTCGGGATGAGTATCAACGCTGATCGCATAACCATCGGAATCGAACCGCTCGAAAGAAGCCCCCGTTCTCTCCACGATCCCCGGAGCGCGGAACGCCGCGCGGATCGGAGACCATGAAGTCTCCCGGGAAATCTCGTGCCGGGGTGATCCGCGCCCTGAGCATGGCCGCGGGGCCATCGGGGCCGGGAAGATATCGGCCGGCCCGAAGCGGCATCAAGGTACGGAACCGAGAAATGCCATCAAGCGATTCGTGGCCGCCGCAAGGGCGGTGGCCGTGGCGGTCCGCTCGGCGCGAAGCGTGGTCTCATCGATGTTGTAGTCCCCCGTGGCCTCGATCGTCTCGAAGTCCTGCGTCACCACCGTGGTGAACGGAATCAACCCGGTCCGGATGTCGAGCAGGAGCATCTCGACGGTGGAGTATGCCTTGGCACGATCCTTTCCGAATACGGATGGATCCTGGTACTGATCGCTGCCGATCCGGTAGATCAGCAGCAGATCGGCCTGCAGGCGGACGGCCGCCTCGCGGAGCTTGGGAACGGTCGGCTGCTCCGGAACCAGGAGCGACGGGAGCGTGGCGACCTCGACGACGCGCGGCAGGCGCTCGAGACGGCCGGAGATGCTGTCCCCGTATTCCTGCTGGAGCTTTACATACCCCTCGGTGCGGGCGCGCCAGTAGCCGTGGCGGGACCAGGTCGTTCCCTCCGAGGCATTGAAGCGGAGCACGGCGATCTTCGCCTTCGGCGGCAGCACGAGCTTGCTCGAAAGGATCTTCTGGATCACGTCGTCGCCGAGCACGTCCTGATCGGATTTGATCAGGGAGGATTCGACCGGCGGGCGATTCTGGTACTTGGGTGTATGCATCAGGCCGGGATTGCATCCGGCCAGAAGCGCGATCGCGGGAACGAACAGAAGGTGTCGTTTCATGTCGACTCGTGATGTTGGTTGATGGCACGTCCGGAGCATGCTCCAGACATGTTCGAGGAGGTAAATGTGACGGGAGGCCCGGGCCTCCCCGGATCGCCCGGCGCCTTTGCGCGTCGCCGGGGAATTCGTAGCTTGAAGACCGATCGGTCGATAAATTTGGGAGGGGAACATGAAGAAGACGGAACGCACACGACAGCGCATCGTGACCGCGGCGGCTCAACTGTTCAATCAGCGGGGATACGCGGGAACGCACATCAGGGATATCATGGAGGCGACGGGGCTGGCCAAGGGGGGCATCTATGGCAACTTCGCCAGCAAGGAGGAGATCGAGGTCGCGGCCTTCGAGCATGCCGTGGCCTGCGTCGTCGAACCGATCGCCGAGGCGCTGGCGCGCCACGAGGGCTCGCCGCAGAAGCTCCACGCGCTGCTGCACCTGTACGAGGAATACGCGGTCGCTCCCCCGCTCCCCGGCGGGTGCCCGATCCTCAACACCTCGATCGAGGCCGACGACGCGCACGCGCCGCTCCGCGAGCGGGTGGTCGCCGCGCTCGACGTGCTGCAGGAGACCATCCGGACGGTGATCGTCACCGGTCAGAGCGCCGGCGAGATCCGGATGGAAGTGGATGCCGCGGAAACCGCCGTGCACATGCTCGCGGCCATCGAGGGAGCGATCATGCTCTCGAAAGCCTATGGCGACAAGGCCAAGCTCGAATCCGCCCTCCGCCCGCTCCACCGGATGATCGAGGAGGATCTCCGGACGGCGCCGGCGGCCCTGGCCAGCTGAGCATTCGCCAATCTACCCCAGGAAACCGGCCCGCCGATGCGCGACGCCGGTTTTCCTCGGCCCAGATGGAGACCGATCGGTCTATCGGCACACGTTGCATCGAGTCGCGCTTCCTCCCGCCGGTGCTCGCGGGGAACGTTCTTCGAGGCCGGGAGGCGGCCAAACCGATTCTCACGAAATCGACAACAGTAGAGGTGTTATCATGCGGGATCTATTTCTCGTCGGTGCCGCGCGCACGCCGATCGGAGCCTTCGGCGGCGCGCTCTCGAGCGTGCCGGCCACCCGTCTCGGCGCGGTCGCGATCGCGGCGGCGGTACGTCGGAGCGGCATCGCCCCGGAGCTGATCGAGGAGGCGTTCGTCGGCAACGTCCTCTCGGCCAATCTGGGACAGGCTCCCGCGCGCCAGGCGGCACTCGCCGCCGGCCTGCCGGAGCATGTCTCTTGCACGACCGTGAACAAGGTTTGCTCCTCCGGGATGAAGTCCCTGATATTGGGGGCTCAGGCGATCCGGCTGGGTGATCGAAAGGTGGTGGTGGCCGGCGGCATGGAGAACATGTCGGCCGTCCCCTACTACGCGCCCGCCGTCCGGTACGGCGCCAGAGCCGGGAACACCGAGATGATCGACGGCGTGATCCGCGACGGACTCTGGGACGCGCCGAACGATCTGCACATGGGAAGCATCGCGGAGCTCTGCGCCCGCGAATACGGCATCGGCCGCCACGAGCAGGACGAGTACGCCGCCGAATCCTACCGCAGGGCGCTCGCCGCGCAGAGCGCCGGCGCCTTCGACGCCGAGATCGTCCCGGTGGAGGTTCCCCTCCCGAAAGGACGCTCGACGACCGCAACTTCCGACGAGGGTCCTGCGAAGGTGATCTTCGACAAGATCCCGACCCTCCGCCCCACGTTCGAGGCCGACGGCACGATCACCGCGGCCAACGCCTCGACGTTGAACGACGGCGCGGCGGCGCTCCTGCTGGCCGACGAGGAGACCGTGGCCCGCGAGGGACTCAGCCCGCTGGCGCGCGTTCTGGCCTGGGCCGACGCCGAGCAGTCGCCGACGAAATTCACGACATCCCCCTCCCTGGCGATTCCGGCCGCGCTCCGGCGCGCCGGACTCACGATCGGACAGATCGACCTGTTCGAGATCAATGAAGCCTACGCGGTGGTCGCGCTGGCGAACAACAGGCTTCTGGGCCTCGATCCATCGGTGGTGAACGTCGCCGGCGGAGCGGTCGCGCTCGGCCACCCGCTCGGGTGCTCCGGCGCACGCATCGTGGTCACCCTTCTGTCGCAGCTGCGCGCGCGGGGCGGCCGGCTCGGCGTGGCCGCCATCTGCAACGGCGGTGGCGGCGCCTCCGCGGTCGTCGTCGAGCTGGTGTGACCGGCGCGGCATGCACCGGCGCGGCACGCACCGCCGCGGCGGAGCGGCCCGGCTCCCGATCGGAGCGCATCGAATTCTCAACTTCATGGAGTACAACGAGAGCATGAGCGATAAACGACGCATCGTCGTCACCGGCATGGGGGCGTTGACCCCGATCGGCATCGGAGTCGAACCGTTCTGGGAGGGCCTGGCTGCGGGCGTCAGCGGCGCGGCGCCGATCACCTACTTCGATCCGACCAACTTCGAGACGAAGTTCGCCTGCGAGCTCAAGGGCTTCGATCCGGCCGCCTGGTTCGACCGACGGACGATCAACCGCACCGACCGCTACGCGCTCTACGCGCTCGCCTCGGCCGAGATGGCGATGAAGGATGCCGGCATCGATCCGGCATCGGTGGACGTGAACCGCTTCGGCGTCGTCTTCGGCTCCGGCATCGGCGGGTTCATCTCGCACGAGAAGCAGTTCCGCGAATACATGAACGGCGGCCCGCGCCGGGTCAGTCCGTTCTTCATCCCGGAGGTGATTCCGGACATGGCGGCCGGCCTGATCTCGATCAAGTACGGCCTCCGTGGCCCGAACTACGCCACCGTCTCCGCCTGCGCCACGTCGATCAACGCGATCATCGACGCGTGCATGATCATCCGCTCCGGCTTCGCTGACCGGATGATCTGCGGCGGCTCCGAGGCGGGGATCACCGAGATGAGCGTGGCCGGCTTCAACTCCGCCAAGGCCCTCTCCACCCGCAATGACGATCCCCAGCGCGCCTCCCGTCCGTACGACGTGGGCCGCGACGGGTTCGTGATCGGCGAGGGAGCCGGCACGCTGGTGCTCGAGACGCTGGAGGCGGCTCAGGCGCGCGGCGCGCGCATCTACGCGGAGATACTCGGACTCGGCATGTCGGCCGATGCCTATCACATGACCGCTCCGCATCCCGAGGGGGAAGGCGCGCTCCTGTCGATGCAGATGGCCGTCAAGGACGCCGGCATCACGGCCGATCAGATCGACTACATCAACTCGCACGGCACTTCCACCGAGCTCGGCGACGTGGCGGAGCTCGTCGCGATCAAGCGCCTGCTCGGCGAGGCGGCCACGAAGGTGAGCATCAGCTCCACCAAGTCGATGACCGGCCATCTCCTCGGCGCCGCCGGCGTGGCCGAGTCGATCGCCTGCATCATGGCGATGCAGCACGACCTGATCCCGCCGACGATCAACATCGAGAACCTCGACCCCGCGGTCGACCTTGACGTGACGCCGAACGTGGCGCGCCAGCGGACGCTGAACTACGTGCTCAACAACGGCTTCGGCTTCGGCGGCCACAACGCCACGCTCGTCTTCGGTCGCGGCGACCGGTAATCGTCGCGATCGGCGATGCCGGCGCGACGTCGACACGGCGTCGACGCCGCGTACGTGAGCCGAAGAGGTGATCCGTCTTCGGCGATCCGTCTTCGATGAACAGTGAACAGGAGGAAAAGACAACCATGTCGATCGGTTCCGACAAGGATATGCAAGGCCTCGCGGCGGCCGGACGCGCCGTCCGCCTGGCGCTCGAGGCGATGGAGCGGGCCGTGCGCCCCGGCATCACGACCGCGGAGCTCGACCGGATCGCCGAGCGGGTGCTCGCCGAGGAAGGAGCGCGCTCGGCGCCGAAGCTGGTCTACGACTTTCCGGGCACGGCCTGCATCAGCGTGAACGAGGAGGCCGTGCACGGCATCCCGGGAGATCGCGCGCTCGAGCCGGGCGATCTGGTGAAGCTGGATGTGACCGTGGAGAAGAACGGCTACATGGCGGACGCGGCGGTGACCGTGGCGGTGCCGCCGGCGCCGGAGGAGCACCTGCGGCTGCTCCGCGCAACGAGGGCCGCCCTCTATCAGGCGCTCGGCGTGGCGCGGGCCGGAGGCCGGATCAACGAGATCGGACGGACCGTCGAGCGCCACGTGCGGCAGGAAGGATATGCCGTGGTCCGGGAGCTGGGCGGGCATGGCATCGGACGGACGATCCACGAGGAGCCGTCGGTGCCGAACTACTACGATCCGAGGCTCCGTGGACGCCTTACCGAGGGGCTGGTGATCACCATCGAGCCGATCGTCGCCGGACGCTCCGGTCGCGTCATCGAGGAGTCCGACGGCTGGACGATCCGCACGGTGGACCGGAGCCCGGTGGCCCACTTCGAGCACACGATGGTGATCACGCGTGGCCGACCGATCCTGCTGACCGCCGCGGCCTGAGACGCCGCGCCCCATTCTTCCCAATCTCCGACGTTGCGCCGAGGGGAGCCGAACAGGCTCCCCTCGCGCGTTTCCGGCCATGCCGAGAGGCCTTTTTGCCGTCCGGCCATGCACGCCCACTCCTCCTTCCGATCCGCCTCGAAATCCGCGCGCCGGCGAGGTTATGACACGGTAATACTCCGGTTATCGTGCGGACATATTGGTTCACGAAGTTGGTGCACGGATAAGCACTGGGCCGGCGCCGGTACGGAGATGCCGACGAGGTCCGCGATACTCACCAGCGACGAGAATTGGACAATGCTTCGAAACACCGAGGGATTACAGCGCAATCCCCGCTATGATGGCCTGAGATGGGCGTTCTTCGGCGCCATGGCCTGCCTGCTGACCACGCTCCTCGGCATGAAGGCTCTCGGTTTGAGCGAGGCGATCACCGGACGCTCCATCCCGATGCCGGCCGCGCGCCAGGCGTCGATGGCCGATCTGTCGATCGTCAATGTGAGCGACGTTGCCGAAAGCGATGCCGTCGGAAGCTCCGCCGCCGCGCCGGCCTCCCAGCCGCTGGTCAACGACCCGACGATTTCTCCGGCGGAATACGATCGTATCCGGGTCGGCATGACGGAAGTCGAGGTGCTCGGCGTCGTCGGCGACGAGGGGGAGCTTCTGGCCGAGGATGGTCAGGAGCCGTATCACATCGCGATGCGCCTTTACAAAGGTGCCGACACCAGCCGCGCCTCGGTGGTGTTCATGAACGGTCGGGTGACGAGAAAGGCGGAAATCGGCCTGCGATAATCGTGGTACGATGATCGCACTACGATAGTCGGTAAGCGGGTCCGAGGTCCGATGGACCCAATGCATGAACGGCTCCCAGGCCTGCCTGGGCTGCCCGACGGGAGGTCCAGCTCCCACGGGCGGAATGAGGTCTCCCAACGCGCGAGGGGGATCGTGGAGATACCACGGCCCCTCTCGCGTTGTATCGGGCGCGCGCTCACCCACACGGGGGATGTTCGCGGCTCGCACGCACGGCCCGCATCTCGACCGCGAAGACATCCGCGATCCACCTATTCCCGGGATTTCCGACGCCAATTCCGCTCCGATTATTCCCCCCGATTCCCCTCCAGGCTCGCTCCGCCACATCACCGCTGGCATCGGTTCGCAGTATCACCGCCGGTTCGACACATCATATCGCGCCACGATCCTCAGGATGATTCGCCTCGCGGAATGTGCCCGAGGGTACACAAAGGGGGACTGGCGGTGGGCTCGCATGAACACGAACTTGCGTCGTTCGCCGGCAGATATCCCGGAGAGGTACCAGACGGGATGCCGAGCGTGCAATCCAACCGCCCATCGCCTCCGCCGGCGTTGGCGACGGGCGGATCTCATCACGCAGTTTCCGCAAGGAGGTCCAGCATGACTACCAGACACTTCCTTCGCATCGCCGCGATGGCACTCCTCTTCGCCGTCACGGCGATCTTCGCCAGCGCTGACGCCGCCGCGCAGTGTACCTGCCGCAACACCATCACGGTGGATCCCAACTCCCCCTGCTGCATCCGCGCGCTCGATGTCTTCGTCGAGTGCGACGCGCCGCCGGGCACCATCACGCAGTTCGATCCCGGGGCCGGGCCGTTCGACTCGTATTGCCGCGGCACCACGAAGGTGGCTCCCTGCCCCTGCATGAACACCGTGGACGGCGTGTACATCAACGATGGGACCGGCACCATGGTCTATATCCCGGTCGGAGGGTCGCAGGATATCCGCTATCAGGGAGATTGCTGCCTGCGGATCACGGTGACGCGCAACCCGAGCGGCTGCGTCGACATCAACGTCGGACCGGCTCCGATGTGCTGATCGCAACGGTAATCAGCGTGCACGGCGTCGGAAGCTCCGGCGATTCCAGGTCACGCGGTTGAGGTCGCCGGATGCGTCATGGGAGACCTAGTCTTTCGAAAGGGTGATGTCCGGCGGCGATCTCGATCCCGCGTCACGAGCACGCGTCATGGCCCGTATCCCGCCCCGTCAGCCAACGACGGGGCGGGATGGGCCGTATAGACACAACGGGCACGAAGATCTCTCAGGAGATTCAGACACGCTGTTCCAAATCTCATCAGCTATTCAATGCTGGCCACGAATGGCCACGGCGATTCGCAGTGATGGAGCTGCATGGATCGGATCAAAGAACGATGTCAAGCACTAAATGCCATGAACACTGCTGAGGCTACCCGGCTCTACATTCAGCACCTTCTCCACTCGCAATATCGGCATAGCCATGCTATTATACGGCGTGCCGCTTAAGCGATCGGCAAATGCACCACGAGTAGCCCCAATGGAGGTCCCAAGAAGAGTGACTAAATATGGCTCAGGGAGTTCAAGTTGCCCTTCCGCAATGAGCTGTTGGATATTGGAAATCTTAAACAAGCTCTTGGTTACGATCGACGCAACAACCTCCTCTTCATTCCATGTTTCACCAGACTTTCCATCGGAAGGAGCCATGTCAACCGTCACAACTACCGCGATAGACTCTTCTTCAATATTCGGAACGGCATCTACTTTTGATCGAAAGACATGTTGCGCGCCTATCGGGTTCCCGTCCGTCGAAACGAACATAAAAGCTGTCACCTGAAATCTTTCAAAGAAGACAGCCACTTCTGCACCTTGTTTGGCCTTCGGTTTCCTGGCCTTACTTGATGATGGGCTCTTCGACATGGAAGTTTCCCTTATCAGATATTGAAACATTGGACAGCAATGCCGGCGTCATGCTTATTGAAGATCCATGCCGTTTGAACTCTGCCCTATAAGTCGATTGAACTTTTTTCAGGGCATTTGCAGCGGATCTCGTTGCATTGGCACCCCTGGTTTCAACTCCTAACACTTGAGAGCCGAATTCGCTCTCAAGGAGTAAATGCCTTCTATCGGCATACGACTCCGAGGACAACCGAGCATCTATTAATTCCTTCAGCCATTGATTAATGCTTTTCCCCTGATTTGAGGCCGCAAGAGAAACCTTTCGATGTAAGCCAGGATCGATTCTCAACACGAATGTCCCAGAAAAGGGCTTTTCCGGCGTCTTCCCCAGCTCTTGGCAAAACTCCAGATAATCGTCGACCGAATCCTGAAACGCCTGCTTGACTTCATCGATCGACTTCCCCTGAAACGTAATCACATCGTTGAGGTCCAGCACTTCTCCATGCATGATCTCAGCTTCAAGATCCAGCTCAACTTTGGCCGTATATCCTTTATACTTCAACATCGGTTATTCCCGCATTACTCAGAAACATCCTCACTGATTTGACGGCCCCGCGGTCCGTCTCTTTCTGCGGATGAGGACGATGGAACGTCGCAATGCGATCGTTCAAGACAACCCGCACCCGTGAGCCATTACCTTCACTAATCGACGCCCCAAGAGCCCGAAACAATGCTTCGATATCGGCCCATGCAATACTCGCCATAACCGGATCAGCAAAGATCCGTGATAGGGTAAGCCTATGTCGTGACGACAATCGCATCGTGATATCATTATGTAGTATCACGAACTTACTTACCGCTTGGACCAGGGGCAAGTGATTTCTTCGCGTCCGGGCGAGGAAGATGGTGGCATCAAGTGGGGTGAAATAGAAATGGGGACTTCTCCGAAAAGAAGTCCCCATCGTGATCTCGCTGGGACTCGAACCCAGGACCCTCTGATTAAAAGTCAGATGCTCTAGCCGGCTGAGCTACGAGATCGGACATCGTCCATGAACGAGCCGCCAAAATTAGCCAGCGGAGGACCCGATTCCAATCGCTATCTCAGACTGACACAAGATCCCCCAGGTGCTGCGGAAGCCCGATAAAGCGCTTCGTGACGCGGGCAATCCCGTCCGGCATCAAGTCCAGCTCGGCCAGCAGCTCATCCGCCTCGCCATGCTCGACGAACGAATCGGCCGGCAGACCATGCACCAACACATCCACCTTCTCGTGATACGGCTGCGTCGCGATATACTCCAGTACCGCGCTGCCGAAGCCGCCGGCGATCACGTTGTTCTCCAGCGTGATGATCTTGTCGAAGCGTGAGCAGATGTCGTCGATCATCGCCGTATCGAGCGGCTTGACGAAGCGGGCGTTGACCACCTCGGCCGAAATGCCGTCGTTCCAGAGAAGCTCCGCCGCTCCCATCGCGCGCCAGGACATGTCGCCGATGGCGAGGATCGCCACGTCGGTTCCCTTGCGCATCGTCTCGGACTTGCCGATCTCGAGCGCCGTGAAGGTCTCGCTCATCGGGACGCCCATCCCCTCGCCGCGCGGATAGCGGAGCGCGATCGGCCCCTTGCCGTAGTTGACCGCGGTGTAGAGCATGTCGCGCAGCTCCGATTCATCCTTCGGCGCCATCACGACGATATCCTGGATGATCCGGAGGTAGCTGAGGTCGAGCGCTCCGTGATGCGTGGGCCCGTCGTTGCCGGCGATGCCGGCGCGGTCGAGCGCGAAGACCACCGGAAGATGCTGGATCGAGCAGTCGTGCACGATCTGGTCGAAGCCACGCTGCAGGAAGGTGCTGTAGATCGCCACCACCGGAATCGCCCCCTCGGTGGCCATGCCGGCCGCGAAGGTGACGGCGTGCTCCTCGGCGATGCCGACATCGAAGAAGCGCTCCGGATAGGCGCGCTGAAGCATGTCGAGGCTCGTGCCGTCCGGCATGGCGGCGGTGATGCCGACCACGCGCGGATTGTCGCGGGCGATCTCCACGAGCGCCTTGCCGAAGACGGCCTGCAGCTTCGGCGCCTTCGGCTTCGGCGGCGCCGAGCTCGGAATCGCCTTGCCGGTCATCTTGTCGGTCGGGCCGCTCAACGCGTGCAGACGCTGCGATGCGTCGGCCTCGGCCGGCGCGAATCCCTTTCCCTTCTCGGTCGTGATATGAAGCAGCACCGGCCCGTCGATCCCTTTGGCGAACTCGAAGAAGTCGACGAGCTTGTTCACGTTGTGGCCGTTCTCCGGACCGAAGTAATGAAAGCCGAGCGACTCGAAGAGCATACCCGGCGTGATCACCGCCTTGACCCCCTCCTCCAGCCTCGAGGCCACGCGACGGAGGCGATCGCCCCAGGCTCCCATCTCCCCGGTGATATCCCAGATCCGGCCGCGAAGCTTCTGCGCCACGCTGGTCTGCGCGATCTGGGTGAAGTAGTTGCTGATCGCCCAGACGTTCGGCGCGATCGACATCCGGTTGTCGTTCAGCACGACGATGATCCGACGGTTCTGCAGTCCGCAGTTGTTCATCGCCTCGTAGGCCATGCCGCCGGTCATCGCGCCGTCGCCGATGATCGCCACCACGTGGTAGTCATCGCCGGCGAGGTCGCGCGCGGCGGCAACGCCGAGCGCGGCGGAGATCGACGTGGAGGCATGTCCGGCGCCGAAAACGTCATACGGGCTCTCGGAGCGCTTCAGGAAGGGACTGAGCCCCCCTTTCTGCTTGATCGTATGGAGCTCGTCCCGGCGACCGGTGAGAATCTTGTGCGGATAGCCCTGATGCCCCGTGTCGAACACGAGCTTGTCGGTCGGCGTGTTGAACGCATAATGCGCGGCCACGGTAAGCTCCACCACGCCGAGACCGGCACCGAAATGCCCACCCACCTGACAGATCACGTCGATCATGTACTGGCGGACATCGGCGCAGACCTGTCGGAGCTGACCGGGATCGAGCTTGCGGAGATCGTGGGGTGAGTCGATCGACTTGAGGAGAGGATAGTCGTCCAGGTTGACGGCTGCGAGGGGAAGAAGACTGTTGTTTTCCATCTGGCTAGACATGTTACGCGATCCGAACCCATGCATTCTACATCCACACATCGCGGTCGGACATCGACCGGGTCGTCTTCGGCCCCTCCCCTCGTACCCTCATCACGGACCGGCCTTCCAGGTGTCCGGATTCCATCGTATCGAAACGCGTGCTTCGAGAACGATTTCAAAGTTAGCGATCTTCGGCGAGACACCGGAACGATAGACGAACTACCCTACGGCATGATGTCCGAAAAGTTCGGGTTGCCGCTCCCTCCACCGATCCCCCGATCGAGGCCGGCAATGCCGTGCCCGATTCCCCGCCGCTCGGCCGCCTTGCGCGCTCCATGGCATTCAACAACCGCCGGCCCCGCATCGTTCCAGGCATCGACGCGAGCGCCGGAGGGAACGCCCGGATGAACGCCGGGAGAAAACCGGATGAACATCGGGAGAAAAATCGCGAAGGGCGCCCGGCATGGCTCGGACGCCCTTCCACGGTCGGTTCACATGCGACGGCGGGCTCTCGCGGGACGCGCCGCCGCCCGATCATTTGACGATGGCCACCTTCTCGATCGTCTCGTACTCCTGGCCGGTCTCGTCCCCGGCAACGCGCACGCGCAGTCGGTAGAAGTAGACGCCGTTTGCCAGACGATCGCCGTCGGTATCGGTGCCGTCCCAGTGCACCCGCACGAAACGGTCGGTGACGGAGCGAGCCTCGAGCTGACGCACCTTCCGTCCGGTATTGGTGAAGATCGCGATGTCCACATCGACCGGGCGCGTCTGGTTGTGCCGGAAGAGGAAGTCGGTCTCACGCTCCATCGGGTTCGGGAAGTTGACCACATCGACCACCTGCAACGCCTGGTCCGGTCCCTCGGCGATCCTGAAGAGCGCGTTCCCGTCGGTCGGGTTGTTGAAGATATCCCACGCCCTCACCTTCACCGAATGCTCGCCGGGGCTCAATCCGGTGAGCTGTCGCTCCGAGGTCCCCTTCCGATAGCTCGTGATATCCGACTGATAGAGGTCGGTCAGATTCAGCGACGTCGGATTGTCATCCACCCACGCCTCGATCTTGTGGCCGAGTCCGGAGCCGGAGGAGTTGATGCCGCTGGAGTCCTGGAGATCCACGATCAGCATCGGCTTGCTGGTGACCATGTCGCCGGAGCGGAAGGTCCGGTCATCCAGGAAGATCTTGAGATCGGGACCGCTGTTGTCGGTGATCTTGCTGGTGTCGGAGCCGTAGACCCGCACGTGGGTCGTGGCGCCGGTGGCGTCCTCGCGGCCGGCGAACGCATAGGCGTGCAGACGCGCGGTCGCGGTATCGAAGGCGATATCCTTCGGAACGCGGAAGGTGATGGAGAAGCGACCGTTGCTCACCTGCGCCGGACCTCGGAAGAGGCGGCCGCCGTAGAGCTCCATGTTCTGGCGGAAGTCGTTGTCCACCACCGAAAGGTAGCGGTCGGCATCGTAGAGGGTCACGATCACGCGGCCGTTGAAGTCCTCGCGCACCCCACCGCTGGCCACGTTCCTTACCACGCCGTCGACCTTCACCACCGAGAGCGCGCCGACGGTGGCGATCCCGGTGGAAACAGCCGTTGTGTCGATGCTGACGATCTCGATCGAGTCCTTCGGGAAGTTGAGCATCAGCGAGGGGTCGCCGAAGATCACGAACTTCTGGTTGTTCTGGAAGTTGCCGCTGGTGGCCTGCTTGGCCGCCTCCAGCGCCTCACCGATCGACAGACGCTCCCCGGTCGCGCCATCGCGACGGAAGATCGCGTCGAAGTAGGCGGTGATCAGGTACTGGTTCGGCGTGATGTAGGATGCGCGCGTCGAGGTCATCACCGCGATCGCTCCTCCGTTCGGCTGCAGCAGGAACATCTCGCCGCCTGAGACCAGCGACGGATCATCGAAGTTGCCGAAGTTGCAGGTAGCCGCCGTCACGAACGTCAGCATCGAATCGTTCGTCAGTCTCGGGATGAACTCGTCCTTCTGGAGCAGGTACTCGTGCGCCCAGACGTTCGGGTTGCCGTGGCCGAGCCAGTTGGTGATCACTGCCCCCTGCTCGATGAACTGCATCAGATCCTGCTCCGCCGCCGGCTTCCGGCGCGCGGTCACCTGAACCGTCGGATAGAGCGCCAGATAGATCTTGCGCGGCTCCATCCATCCCGGCATCTCGTATTTCCAGAGTCCCTCCGACTGCGTGATGAAGTCGTCGGTCGATCCCCACGGATACGCGTCGTCGGCGGCCATGACCATCGTCTGACGCCAGAGCCCGTAGTTGGCGCTCGCCTCGTAGGACTTGAGCTTCTCCAGCAGCGTCTCCCCCTGCGCCACCGACTCGATCGGGAAGCGGCCGAGCGCCAGATCGACCACGTAATCGGTCGTGCTGTCCTTCGGGCCGATGATACAGGCGTAGTAGTCGTCGTAGGCCAGCGAGTAGTTGGCGTTGTAGATGTCGGAGCCGGCCGACTCGTAGGTCGGCACGTACTGGGGCTGCTTGGTCGCTATGTTCCGGTAGTCGTAGGAGCCGTCGCCGATCAGCAGCACGTAGCGCGGCGCCACCCCCCATTTCTTGAAGGCG
This sequence comes from Bacteroidota bacterium, assembly GCA_048498995.1. Lineage (GTDB taxonomy): Bacteria > Bacteroidota > Ignavibacteria > OLB7 > OLB7 > JBEHWX01. Next base: position 3,770 of record JBEHWX010000101.1, on the reverse strand, counting down.
AAGGCGACGTAATCGCGGATCGCGGTCGGATCGAGGTTGCCGTGGGAGAACTCCGTGTAGATCTCGCTCGTGGTGACGTAGGCGGCCTTCAGCACTCCCTGCGCGTTCCGGTACTTGACGTACTCGTCGGCGACCGAGCGGAAGTCGTCATGCGTCACCACCAGGATGTCGGCGTTGAGCATCCGGCCGCGCAGGTCCGCGAACGGAGCGCGCGCCACGGCGGTCGGACGTCGCGAGGTGGAGATACGCCCCACGTAGTAGCGGGCCGACTCGCGGCGCGCGTGGAGCTGATCGACGAAGCTGACGCTCCCCCCCTCGCGCGAGTCGATGGCAAGCTGTTTCGGGTTGGCCGGATCGGTGATGTCGAGCACCACCACATCCCCCGTGTTCGAGAAGTTCGTGATCGTGTAACGCGCGAGCTCCGATCCGGTCGGCGCGTCGAAGACGATCTGATCGCCGTCGGCCGCGAGCTGGCGCGCGTAGTGGAACTCTACCCAGTCGAGGAAGCCGCTGGCGACCATCGGGCTGTTGTAGCTCAGGCTCAGCAGGCTCACGTTGTTCCCCTGCACCTGCGACCCCGGCGCCGTGAAGGTGGATTTTGCGGCCGAGGCGATGCTCTCATCTTCCTTGCTGAACGGATAGAGCGGAATCGACTGAATCTCCTGGTTGTTCTGCTTGATCGTGAAATAGTTCGGCACCCCCGATGTCCTCTTGGCCGACTGCGCCACGCGCACCGTGTAGGTGATCGGCTGCGAGCGGTCGAGCATCGGAAGCGTGGTGGAGTAGACGCGCGATACCGGCATGTTCGGCACGTCGATCCGGAACTCGTCCCCGAACCAGTCGCGACCGGAGCCGCCGGCGCTCGGATCGATATCGATCGCGTTGACCTTTTCCTCCTCCAGATAAACGCGGCCGATGCCGGTGGAGGGGGCCACGGTCGGATTCCCCGCCGGCACATCCTTGCGCGGGAAGCCCATCGTCGGGTCGCCGTCGACGGCGACGATGTAGCTGTTGGCCACGACGTAGGGGCTGATGTGATGATGCGGTATCGTATCCCCCGAATCGTAGCTCCAGTAGTTCGGCCCCACGCCGTAGAAGAGCACCCGGCTCACGCGTCCGTCGGTGGTCTCCACGATCGTCGGGACCTGATGCATCTGGTTGCTGTCAGCCCGCAGCGTCGACTCCGGCATGTCCGCGCCGGTGCCGCCGTAGACGGCGATCTTGTTCGGATCGAGCGTCGAGATCTCCACCCCGGCCGCCTTGAAGTCGTCGGCGGTGAGGGCGGTCAAACCGTTGTCCCGCACCTCGACCCGGAACCAGGCGCGCGCCGCGGCCGTGGTCGGCTTGTTCAGCGACAATGGCGCCATGGCAGGACGCGCGATGCCCCAGGCCGAAGCAACCTGCGCGTTCGGATAGAGGCTCCGGGCGGCGCCTCCGATATCGACGCGCGCGGCGGCGGCCGGAACGCTTCCGTAGCGGAGCCTGACGGTGATCGAGCGGAGATAGCGGATGGCGCGGGCCGTCGGGTCGTAGCGGTACGGCTCGACGTCGATCGTCCCCTTGTGAAGGTTGCGGGCAATGCCGTCGTAGCGGAACGCGGCGGCCGGAGCGGCATCCCACGGACGCGCGAACGCGGCCGGATCGGGCTTGTAGATCTCGTTGGCCATGCCGTCCGGGCCGGTCACCAGCCGCGGGACCGGCGCGATCACGCCCGGCTGCGGATCACCGTACTCCACCGAGACGATCTCCAGGGCGTTCCCCGAGGGGCCAGGAAGGGCCACCGGGACGCCGATGCTCATCCTGAGGGGAGATCCGGGGTGATTCAGGTTGACGATGCGTGCTCCATCGATGCGCGGGTAGATTCCTCCCCCATCGACGGTGCCGATAGTCACCTGCGGGCGAAGCTCGAAGGTCAACTCCCGGGCGTCCGAGCTGATAACCTTCATCCCCTTGATCAGCTGCGCCTCGGCCGAGGCGCCGAGGCCGATCATGGCGAGAACCGCGAGGGCGAGCACGCGCCGGGTCCGAATCGTTACCTGCGTGTAGCGGCGTGTATGCATGCGTGTTGTGTGACGATTGTCCACGAATCCGTCAGATTTCCCAGGCCGGAGGGGTACCGGCGGCGCCAATAAGAGGGATCTGGCCACACCAAACAAGGCACGGTTCGATCTCATTCCCCTTCCGGCATCCGGTTCCGCCATTCCTCCAATGACGATTATCTCGCCGTTTCCTTGAGCCGTCCGAGGCCGGCCCCGATCCGCTCCCCTGACCACCTCCAGCCACGATCTCCAACGCCTCCGGCAACGCCCCTTCCAACGACGCCGGAGCGCTCCGCGCGAAGGCATCTCCCGCCGGCATCGATCGACGCGAAGCCCGATCGTCGCGAAGCCCGATCGTCGCGAAGCCCGATCGCCGCGACAGCCGTATCGAAGGCTATCCGGCTCTCGCCGCGGGAAGGCGCGAGCGCTCAGCAGAAGTCCTTCACCTCATCCAGATACTCTTTCCAGACCTTGAAGAGCTCCCACGTGGCCTGCACGTCCCGCATGCAATATTCGGCGATCTCCCGGTGCTCGCCGGCGGCGTAGAGCCGACTGACCTGGCTGCCGTCGACCTCCTCCGTCTTCGGCGTCGGGATGCCGAACGAGCGACAGTAGAAATCGAAGTTGAAGCGCCGCAGCGCCCCCTGCCCCCCTCCGTTCTTGAAGGTGAGCTCCTCCATCAGGTCCGTGTGCTTCTTGTAGGTAAAGCGACTGCCATCCATGAGATTACGCGACGGCTTGATCCGGTGGATCGCCGAACGGAGCATCAGGAAGGGGCAGTCGAAGCTCCGTCCATTGAAGGAGACCAGATGCAGCGGCTCCTGATTGCGCGCGTGCACCATGATCTCCCACCACTTGCGCAGCAGATCCGGCTCCCGCATCGTCCGCCAGATCGAGCCGTCGGAGAGTCGGTCGCTCGTGGCCGGGCCGGGGAACTCGGAGTAGACGCAGCCGCGTGGCTCGGCCTCCAGGGAGGTTGCCTCGATCATGCCGATGGCGACCACCTTGCCGGTGAACGGATTGAGCCCCATGCCGTCGATCACCCGTGCGCGCTCCTCCTCGGTGGAACAGCCACGGAGCAGAAGCGACTGCTGCTTCGCGTCGAGCTCCTCGAACGGAAGCCCAACCGTCTCGATGTCGAATACCAGATACTTCACTGAACTCCAGGTTGGATCGAACGGGGAGATCCGCCACATGCCGTCGAAGGCCGAGATGCGCCACATGCCCGTGGGCACGCAATCGAGGATGTGCTTCGCGGACACGCGACGACGGCGCGTGTCGCGGTTACGTGACGACGGCGCGTGACGCTGACACGCTATCGCCGGGAAGATCGTTCCGCGCCGGACGACGCGGCTGTTCGGGCCAGCCGATGCCGGGCGAGTCACGCTCAGGTACGGCGGCCACGCGACCTTGCGATCTTGCGACCGGATGCGCGCCGACATCGGTTGACGGCTCGGCTCGACGCAATGGAAGATCCGCCCGCCGTGGCAACGGGCCCACGTTGCCGAGGAGAACTCGCCTACCGGGGATGTGTGCCCACCGGAATGCAGCGACCGCGAAGAAAGACGCGCCTGCAAGGATGAAACCGCCGACGCATCGAGTGCTGGAAGACCGGATCCCGGGATGAGCGTTCCGGGATGAGCGTTCCGGGATGAGCGTTCCGGGATGAGCGTTCCGGGATGAGCGTTCCGGGATGAGCGTTCCGGGATGAGCGTTCCGGGATGAGCGTTC
>JBEHWX010000100.1:0-21008 GCA_048498995.1 Bacteroidota bacterium | reverse complement strand
GGCACCGAGGGCGGCACCGAGGGCGGCACCGAGGGCGGCACCGAGGGCGGCACCGAGGGCGGCACCGAGGGCGGCACCGAGGGCGGCACCGAGGGCGGCACCGCCCCGCTCCGGTCGGAGGTGTGATCGCATCATGGGGAGAATTCGCGCCGTCGCCCGGGTCGGTCATCGGACGCCCGGACCATCGGCGGAAGCGTGAGACGTCGGACGGCGGGCCGCCCTGGTTACAGGTCGGGATCGCCTGCGTCCCCCTCCTCATCGGCCGCGCCATTGCCTGCATCGTTGCCCGCGCCATTGTTCGCGACGTTTCCGTTGGCATTGCCGGGACCGGATTCGCCGAAGCCCGAATTCCCGACGCCATTGCCGCCGTTGCCCGAGTCCGGGCGATCGGTGCCCAGGACACGATCCTCCCCCGCCGCGCCGCCGGCGGGAGTCCCCGGGGGGGGATCGAGAGATTCCGGGGTTTCCGGGAGCTCGGAGATCTCGCGGTAGAGAAGATCGCGAATCACGCTTGCCTCGTCGAGGGCCTGTCGCGCCTGCGACATGAAGCGATCGGCCACCACATCATTGCCACGGCCATGAGCGGTCTCGGCCACGCGGCCCGAGAGCTGCGCGCGCTCCTCGAGCGCCCGCAGCGCGGTCCAGAGTGCGCGCTCGATGCTGTTTCCCTTCTCGGTCAGAAGGCTTTCGGGATTCCACGCATGTCCGACGCGGCACCGGTAATGCACCAGACGCCCGTCGTCGATCTCCATGAGCACCCCCCCGCAGTCGGGACAACTGAACACCGACGGGCGGGCCGACCGAAGCTCCTCCATCACGTCGCGGGCGGCGGTATCCTGCCCCGGCAACACCGGCCTGAGTTCGGAGGGATCGAGGCGCGCATCGACGTCGAAGGCCCCACTCTCGAGCCCGGCGCAGAAATCGGTGGCGCCGTCCGACCTTCTGGCAAGCGCCTCCACGATGGCATCGGCGATTCCCTCGATCGGCACCACGCGGTCGGCCTCGACGCTGGCCAGCGCGTTGGTCGGCATCGCCGGGTAGAGCGCGTCGTGGGGATCCTGGACGATCACGAACCCCCCATGCTCCTTCACATATTCGACGCCCTTTGCGCCGTCGTCGAGATTCCCGGAGAGAATCACGCCGATGACCGCGGGGCCGTACTGCATGGCCGCGGTTCGGAACAAGACATCGATCGACGGACGGTGCCCGTTCTCGCGCGGTCCGGCCGAGGGAGCGACGCTACCGGGCTCGATGATGATGTGACGATTTGGGGGGGCAACGTAGATACGCCCGCACCGGAGAGGCAACGGGTATTCGACGTGCACGGCCGGGTTGGCCCCGGCGCGCGCGAGGATCGAGGGCATCACGCTGGTGCTGGTGGGGGAAACGTGCAGCACCACGAGCACGGCGGCGCGGATCGATGGCGGAAGGTCGGCGCAGACACGCTTGAGCGCCTCCACGCCCCCGGCCGAGGCACCGATAACGACGATTCCGGGAGATGCCTGAGGTTGTTGCAAGGTTCGGGTCCGAATGGCCGCGGACGTCCGGTGGAGCGACCGGCGTCGGACGGCAATGAGCGAGACGCGGGCCGCGACCATCGCGACTCCGCCGGCGCGCATCCCGGCGCCACGACATTCTCTCCGGACGTCGGCGAATATACTCTCTTCCCCAGCGTGACCCAATCGGGACGCGTCGCATGGCGCGCATTGCCGTGAGAGAACCGGCACGCCGCCGCCGGCCTCATGCGTAACCCGTGCCAGTATCAGCGGCGACAGCGCGCGGGATGGGATTTCTCCCGTCGCTCCCCGGCCGAGCCACCTCGGTCCGGTTGCTTCGGCACGCCGATCCGCTGTCTCCGGAGCACCGCGGTCCGGACATTATCGGGCGGCGCGGAGGCATTGGCGGCGTCCCCTCGCTCATCGTCCCGGAGCCCAATCTTCCCCACCGGCGTCGAGCGTGGCCTCGACCTCGGCCGCCGCGGGCGCGAATCCGGGGATCATGGTGGGGATGACTACCGGCGTCGCGACGGTTACGACCCGCCGCGCGTTTCCGATGCCGGGAAAGCGGTTCCCGCCGGCGCCGATACGAGCGGCGACCGAGACGGCGAACCGCCGGGCGGCCGCGCGATCTTCCGCCGCCCGGGTGCAGGCGACCGGAGTCACGGTGATCGTCGCGGGATCGGATCCGATCATCACATCGAGCCGTGCCAGGGCGGAGTCCAGCGGCGCGTGGTCTCCGCCGCCGAGCCTGGAGGGATCGACCAGCCGCGCGTGCAGCACCTCCCTCTCCGGCATCCCAGGGGCCTGCCGCGCGCTTTCCACGCGGGCCACCACCGCAAGTACCCCACGCGCCGCGACCCGGCGGCCGAGCGAATCCTCCACGGTCAGCTCCGCCACCAGCGGCGCCAGTGTGGTGTCGGTCATCACGTCGTCGAGCGACACCGACAGCTCGGGAATGAAGTCGGCCGTGTCATCGCCGCGATGCTCGCCGACGATCATTCCCTCGCGCATCAGGCGCACGCTCCAGCGGAGAATCCCGGCGGGAGCGTCGATCTCCGGCCGGATGCCGATATCGGGAGATGGAACATCCTCCTTGACCCAGAAGCGCTCGGCCGGCAGCAGCAGCGACGGCGGCAGCCCGAGCTCGACGCCGTGCACCATTCCCCCCTCGATCGGTTCTCCCTCGATCGGTTCTCCCTCGGTCAGCCGCGCCGCGGGGAGTCCGAACCGCTCGACGAGCCGCGGGAGCACCTTGGCCAGCACCCCCACGCTTTTCCGCTCATCCGCGCTTTTCCGCTCATCCGCGGGGACAACCTCGACCAGCGTGACAGGCAGTGAGTCGCGACGCAGGCGTTGCGCGAGCGACGCCATGGAGCGGGCCAGATGATCCGCGTGGTTTTCGGTCACGCGCGCATCGGCGGACGATCGAGACGACGGGAGCGACACGAGGGAATCCCCGAGCACCGGAAGAAGCGGAATGATCTGCAGCAGCTCACGGTGCTCGACGCGGCGAGGCATGAGGAGGACGCGCGGCCGCTCCGTACCGTCGGTATCGACGGCATACAGAGCGATCGATGCCCGTGGCGGTTCCGGCAGCGGCGGCGGAAGCTCCCCGGGCGGAGACGCGGCCGGCCGAAACCGGAGCGCGAGCGACGCGCCGGCTGCGACCCCCTGGACACCGACGCGAAACAGACTCAACGGATCGATGCGCGCATAGAGCTCCGGCACGAGGTCGATCGTTGATCCGATCGGCAGTGTGGTCGAAGCTCCCACGAGCATCCCCCAGGAGATCACGCCCGAGGCGATGGAGTCCCCCTCGGCGATCGTCCGTTCGCGCAGGCCGTTGTCGAAGGATGCGGTCCCACCCGGATCGCGGAGCCGGAGTCGCTGTTGAAACGAGGCATCGAGCCGCATCGTGCCCCAGAGTCCGAACGTGCCGTCGATGCCGGAGGTGAGTCGAACCGTGCTCCGGAGCCGCGTATCGAGCTGTGTGTAGTGCGCGTCGATGACGAAGTCGTAGTAGATCGAATCGGAACGTAACGGGTCATCGAGGAAACGAGGCGCGTCGAGATACGGAACGGAGATGAAGCGGCCGAGGGAACCGGAGATGCCGGCCTCCAGCGCGAGCGGCAGACCATGAATCGGTGGGAGACCGATGCGCGCCGAAAGGCCAACGGTGTTGCTGTAGGATTTGCCGGCTCCCGAGCAGTTGCACCAGTCGACCGCGCCCGGAGCGCGATCGATGCCGAGCGGCACCCCGAACTCGTAGGAGGCGACGGCATCGACGCTTCCTCGCTGCTGGGCGAGGAGCATGGTGGGGCCGAGCGCGATCAGGAGGATCGGAATGAGGTATCGGAGCATCGATCGAGCGTGGGGATCGGGATTTCGCGCCGCCGCTGGCGCATGTCTGCATGGACCAGCGCAAATAACGAATTCGGTGCGAGCGGCGGAAGCATGCGGGGGATAACGGCGAAGGTACGCTCCGGACAATTCCGGCACCGTGTCGCTTACGTGCGCGTTGTGGGCATGGGCTCCTGTTCCCTCCATGAACCATTGCGCATCCGACGAGGATTCGATCCTCGCATCATCCGCGTGCCTCCCATCATCCCGCCATCGCACGTCATGCCAGGAACGTTGGATCTTCTTGCATGCATCCCCGCAGCAACGTACGCGGCGAACCGTCCATGATGTCGCGCCCTTGATGCCGCCGGAGGGATGACCATATGGGGACCATCGCAATGCTTGGTTGTGCATACCGGCGCAGCCTGAAGAGCTGCGCCTACCGGGTACGGGGGCGACCGGATCGCGGCGAGTTTCTTGCACGGCGGGATGCTCGTGCGGCGCACATTTTCAGCCCGCGCGAAACGGCAGCGCAGGTCTACCGCAACGACATATCGTGCATACCGGCGCAGCCTGAAGAGCTGCGCCTACCGGGTACGGGGCAACCGCATCGTGGCGCGCGTCTCAGATGGGGAACGCTCGTATGGCACATGTTGTCGGCAAACGTGGGGACGCCGCGCCGCGCCGATGTGTCGGCGCTGCCTGTGTCGGCGCTGCCCGTGTCGGCGCTGCCCGTGTCGGCGCTGCCTGTGTCGGCGCCGACCGTGCGGGGAGCACCGTATCGTGGCGTGCTCCTCACACCGTCAATGCGGGCGCCAGTGAGGATGCGGGACTCACCCGTCGTGATTCAGCTCCGCTCACGGGACGAGGCGCTTTGCGACACCATAAGGAAGGTTCGACCCGCATCACCGATTTCCCCGGCATTCTTTTTGGCCCTCTTCTACCTGACTCCATGCTTCCACCCATGCGTCACAACGTCGAATTGCAATAACGGAAACCAATTTGGCGACTCCCGGATGCAACGCCGGCGGGCGCAACGCACCCACCGTGCGCCGCGCCCGCTATCCCCTTCGCCCCGCTCGACCATCCCTCACATTATCATGTGATCAGCCATTGCCTACTTCGTCCAGAATACCCGATCGACTGTCGAAGTGCTGGTAGAAACGGTTATATCCTTCCAGGTTTCGGTGTTCACGTTGACCAGCCTCACCCTCCCCGGCACCTCGTCGGGATCTCCGTCATAGGCCGTGCACGCAATCGTCTTGCCGTCGCTCGACCAGCTCGGAAAGAGCTCCAGTGTCTTGATCGTGTTCGTCAAACGGCGCTGGTCGGATCCGTCTGCCTCCATCACCATGATGTCGAACGTCGTGGGGCTCACGTATGCCACTTTCGTTCCCTCACGGTTGAAGGCCGGAAACGCGCCCGAGGCCAAGTTCAGACTCTCCCTGGTCGTCACGTTCACCTCCATGATGGCGAGGATCTTGGAAAGGAACCCGTCGGTGAAGAGAATCCGATCACCGGAAGGAGACCACACCGGCGCCATCACCCCATCGGTGCCGATGTCGATCCAATCGGCCATCGTGATCGGCGGCTGGTTGCACGCCACGTCCCGCATCATCAGCCTCCCCCCTCCGAATCCGTACGTCCACGATCCACCGAAATACGCGATGTACTTCCCATCCGGGGAGAACGCAACGCGCGTCCCGTAGGCCGCCGTGTCGATAAGTACCGGGGGTCCGCCGCCGACCGGCACCACGTAGAGCCGGGTCGTGTCCGACTCGCCGGAGTTCATCGCGACCGACCTGACCATGTACGCCGCCATCGTTCCATCCTCCGAAAGCGCGGGAGAGAACCTCGCAATCTGGTTCGAGGAACGATAGGTCGCGATCGTCGTCGCGTTCCTGCCATCGATATCGGAGACGATCACCGATTCGCCGTTGAAGCCGGCACCGATGAAGATCATTCGGCCGTTGCGTGGCGGCGAGCTCATGTAGGCCGATGTGACGAGCGTGGAAAGCCCGGTTCCATCCGGCGCCATCGAGGCAACCAGTGGACGGGATGCGGAGGTCTGGTCCTCCGCGTAGGTGAAGATCAGTTTCCCGCCGGAGGCTCCCCCACCGGGATTATCGGGAGGTCCCGATTCAACGGGAAGCTTGTCGCCGCAGCCGGCGAGCATGGCGCCGACGGCCAGCAGAAGGGTCAGTGAGAGCTTCATGATGCTCTATCCAGGATTGGGTTCGACAAATCATTGACGTTGTTGGTCCCGAGGGTCGATCATGATCGTGGGTTCCGGCGCGCCGCACCTCGGGAGCTCGCGGAGATGACAACGATCCCGTCGGATTCGTAACAGCACTGCGGTCGATGTATCGATCGGCGGCGACGAGCTCGCGGAAATGCCCGCGCAAGCGAGCCGACTCTCGCCGGCGGAGTGCTTCAGGCCGCGAAGCGCTCCGCGCCGCATTCGCCGCCGGTTGTTATGTTCCGGCACCCATCGTTGTCATGCCGCTATCCAGTCACGATATGTGCGCGACAATGCATCCGATGGCGGCAACACTCTCTCCTCCACTTGCACGACGACCGGTGGACCCAACGGCACCGATATCTCCGGCAACCTCCGCGAACGATTCCGACCGCGACACGACTCCGCGCCCGGCACCATGTCCGGCGCCGGCGCGGCACGCGGAGGCCGAGCGCGCCTTGGACGTCGATCTGTTCGGTCGCTTTCTCGATGGCGACGACGCGGCATTCGCCGACCTGTTCGATCGGCACAACCAGCGGCTGTTCACCTACTGCATGAAGATCCTCGGCGATGCCGGCGAGGCGGAGGATATCACGCAGGAGATCTGGGAGCGGACGATCACGATGCGCTCGAAGCCGCGGCCGGTGGACAACCCGGTCGGATTCCTGTTGACGATCGCGCGCAACCTCTGTCTGAACCGGTTGAAGGTGGCGCGGCGAACCTCATCGTACGAGGATCTCTCCGAGGGCTCGCTGCCGGTGCATCGTCCGCACGATCCGTCGGAGCTCGAGGAGCTGGTGATCCAGAATCTTCCGAAGCTACCGTTCGATTTCCGGGAGGTGCTGGTGCTGACCGCCTACTGCGGCTACGACTACGACGAGATCGCCGGCCTGCTCGGCACGTCGGTCGAGGCCATCCGGATGCGCGCCTCGCGCGCGCGCTCGCGGCTCCGGGGATTGATCATCGACGCCATGCAACAGGAACAGGAACGGATGAACCGCATCGATTCCACCCGTGGACCAGGGGGAAAGCAGCCATGAACAGGAATGATTTCGACCGGCAGTTCGAGCGCTATCTCAACGGCGAGCTCGATGGAACCGAGGAGCGCGAGCTGCTCGACGGCATTCGGGGCGATGCCAGGCTCGAGCCGATCGTGCACGCCGAAACGGTGATGCGCCGCGCGATCGGACGGGACAGAAGCGCGATCCCCACCGACCACGCCGCCACGCGCGCCTCGGTGATGGCGAAGCTCGCCGGCACGGCTCCCGCCGGACCCGGCCACGCGGGCGCGCCGACCGACGCCACGGGGAGCACCGCGAGCGCTCCATCGGCGGGAAGCGGCTCCATTCCATCCGCCGGCTCCTCCTTCGTCACCGGCTCCTCCTTCCTCGGCGCGCTCGGAGCGAAGCTCGCGATCATCGGCGCCATCCTCGCCGTCGGCGCCGGGATCTATCTGGCGGCTTCCTCGGGGGAGACCCCGCGCGATCGAGTGACGACCGGCGCCGCGTCGGCTCCGCTGAACGGCCCCTCCTCCACGCCGGATGCCGCCTCCCCCGCTTCCCGGGCTCAGGCCGCGCCGGAGGTGGTAACGAGTAGGAGCGTCGACACGAGCGAGCGCCATCAGCCGAAGCGTGAGGCGGGGGCCGCGACGAGCGCCCCGACGCCCGAGGCTCCATCCGGAGACGACGGGAAGAATCCGCGGGAGCCGACCGAGACGTCATCGGCGTCGACGCCGAGCGAGGAGGTGAAGCCGGCCACGACCGAGCCGGAGATGCCGGCCGACACGGCGATCACGCGGAACCGGAAAGCGAGGATGAAGATCCATATCGGCCCCCCGAAGTAACCGATCCGCCCTTCGGCCGGGGATCAATGCAAAGCGGGCTCGCGGCATGTGTCGCGAGCCCGCTTTCTGTTTACCTGACCGCGGACCGTTCCTTACAACGCCCCGCGCTCGAGCTCCGCGAGCGCGTCGCGGAAGGCCGCGAAGCTCTCGAAGCGGCACCCGGCCGCGTGGTCGTGCCCGCCGCCGGCGTAGCGCTGCGCGATCATCCGCGCGTTGACTTTCCCACCGGCGATCGAGCGGAACGAGCAGCGGACCGACCAGTCGTCCTGGATCGAGTAGATCACCGCGACCGCGTTCGGCGCGTGCTCGCTCTCGTTGCAGAGATGGTTGCCGAGCTCCGACGAATACGACGTGGCGTTGACGACGAGAAGATGGACGTCACCCACCGCGATCGGCACCACCTGGCGCGTGGAGCGAAGCACCTGCGAATCCACCATCGAAACGATCGCCCCCCCCTGCGCCGCGCGCCGCTGCTTCCATTCCTCCGGCGAAGCCAGGCATGCCTTCAGCTCCTCCTCCATCGTGGCCACGCTTCCGTCGAGCGTGTTGAGCGCGGCGTTGATCTCCTTCGAATCCGGGAGCTTCCACTCCCAGATATCCTGATCGGCCACGTAACGGAGCAGCTCCGGCACCGGAAGCTCGTTGCCGAAGCGCTCGTTGAAGTAGTTCCACACCAGCGTGGCGCCGCTCAAGCCGGGTCCGATCTTGATGTAGGTCTCGGTGCAGTAGCTCTTCAGCTCGTCGATCCGCTCGATGGCGGTCTTGTGATGATCGATGCAGGTCACCGCCAGTGGCCCCTCGGCCAGGCGCTCCCTGGCCTGGAGATGATCGGCCAGCTGATTGAACTTCACCGCCGAAAGGGTGACGTCGACGATGAAGATCTCCCGCACCGGATGGTCCGGGACCACTTCGTTCTCGAGATAGTGATCCGGGAAGGGATCGTTCCACTCCCCCTTGTAGGTCACGGGACAGTAGCGGATGTCGAAGTCGCCGTCCCGGTAATTCTCCTGGCCAAGCCGATGTCCGAGGGCCGCGGCGGCGGCCGATCCGTCGTTGCACGGATAGTGATAGAAGCAGAGAATCGTCGTCGTCATACGCTCCCGTTGATCGCGTCCGGCGGCTCTCCCGAACGGGGAGCCTGGCCGGGCTGTTATCCTTCGTTGATTGCCGAGGCCGCCTTCACCGCGTCGTCCTGGGAGACATCCATGTGGAAGACCGCGCGCAGCTTCCCCTTGAATGCCGCCGACAGGAGCACGCCTCGCTCCTTCATCCTCGCGGCCACCTCCGCCGGCTCGGCGCCGGCGACCGAGAAGATCACGATGTTCGTCTGCGGCTCGACGAAGACCTCGTTGCCATTTCCGCGCCGGAGCTCGGCGGCGAACGCCGTTGCCTTGGCGTGATCCTCGGCAAGCCGCTCGATGTGATGATCGAGCGCGTGGAGCCCGGCCGCCGCGAGCATTCCCGCCTGTCGCCATCCGCCACCCCAGACCTTCCTGAAGCGCCATGCGATCTCGATGTGGCGGCGCGTGCCGACCATCACCGAGCCAATCGGCGCGCCGAGCCCCTTGGAGAGGCAGACCGAGACGGTATCGAACATCGACGCGTACTCGCCGGGGGAGATGCCGGTGGCGACGACCGCGTTCCAGAGCCGGGCTCCGTCGAGATGGAGCGCGATTCCCCGGCCGCGGACGAAGTCGGTCACCTCCCGCACATAGTCGATCGGCGGGATGGTTCCCCCCTCCCGGTTGTGCGTGATCTCGAGCGCCACGGCCGCGGTCCGGGGCAGATAGTAGGCCTCCTCGCGGATCGCGCGGTCGATATCCTCGATGCTCATCACCCCGCGTGGATCCGGCAGCGTGTGGAGCTGGATGCCGGAGAGGAGCGCCGGGGCGCCGGTCTCGTAGTTGAAGATGTGGCTGCTGGCGCCGACGATCACCTCGTCACCCGGGGCGGTGAGCGCCTTCAGGCAGAGCTGGTTGCTCATCACGCCGGTCGGGACAAAGATCGCCGCCTCCTTGCCGAGCATCTCGGCCACCCGCTGCTGAAGCCGGATGACGGTGGGATCCTCGCCGTAGACATCGTCGCCGACCTCGGCGTCGATCATGGCCTCGCGCATGGCGCGCGTCGGGCGGGTGACGGTATCGCTTCGTAGATCGATAATGGACATGGATCTGGGGATTCGAACGGAGGGAAATCCGGCCGGCGCTTCCCTCGCTGGAGGGGGATCGCCGACTTCAAGCTCTGGTTCCGATCGGGCGGCCGAAGGCATTGAAGCGCCGTGGCGGCGCGTCGATTCCGGCGGCCCGCCGGCGGCTTGCCGGCGGCGCCCCGCATGGGGGCTGGCTTCAATTAGATTCTACTTTTGTTATTGCCCCCCGGCGGGGCATATTGGCGCCTCGTACCACATCAGGGACCGAATGGACATTATCGTACGCTTCACCCCGGGGATGATCGCGGCAGAATCCGACATCCGCGACCGGGACGTTGTCGTGATTGATACGTTGAGGGCAACCAGCACGATCGCGGCGGCATTGATGGCGGGAGCCAGGGAGATCGTCCCCGCGCCGGCCGCCGACGAGGCGGTCAAGATCGCGCACAGGCTCGGCGCCGACCGGACGCTGCTGTGCGGAGAGCGCGGAGCCCGGATGATCGCGGGATTCCACCTGGGGAACTCGCCGCGCGAATATACACCGGAGGTCGTGCACGGGAAAACGCTGGTGCTGACCACGACCAACGGCACGGCGGCGCTTCTGCGCTGCCGCGGCGCCTCGCGCGTGGTGGCCGGCGCGCTGGTGAACGCCCGCGCCGTGGCCCGCTCGCTGGCCGATGACGCACAGGTCACCTTCCTCTGCGCCGGCACCAACGGCGGGCTGTCGCTGGAGGATACGATCGCCGCCGGCGCGATCATCGCCGAGCTCGTCGAGCGCCTGGCCACGCCGCCGACCATCGACGACGGCGCGCGCGTGGCGCTCCGGCTGTTCGAGGACTGCTCCGGCAACCTCCAGGAGGCGATCGGCGCCACCGATCACGGCGCCGTGCTCCGCTCGCTCGGGATGGAGGAGGATATCGCCTTCTGCTCCCGCCTCAACCATTTCGACACGGCCGTGCCGGAGCTCGACGGATCGATGATCCGGCTCCGGAACGATCCGTAAGGCCCCCGTCGCGGATTCGCCCGGCACGCACGTACCCGCTCGCGCATCCGTTCGCGAGCCTCACCGTTGACATATGCCTCGCGCGAGCCTCACGCACGCTCCGGCGGAGCTCTCCCCTCCTCGACATGCCCCCGGCGGCGGCTCGTCGCGGGAGATTCCCTCGGCCGGCGGCCGAGCGCGCGCGACGATCCTCATGACCGATCGACTTACCGATGTTCATTCAAGACCGTACCGGATCCCAACATGCCTGAAGTACCGTATCCAGAAGTGACGCTCCTGCGGGGCTCCTCGAAGGAGGAGGAGCCCGGGAGGAAGGGCGGCGCGTCGTCGGAGGCGGCCCCGAAGCGGACGCGGAAATCCTCCGCGCCCGAAAAGCAGCCGGAGAAGAAGGGCGCCGTCGAGCCGGATGAGCGGCTCAGACACGTGACCGCGATCCTGCTGCTGCTCGGCGCGCTGCTGCTGCTGCTGGCCATCGTCAGCTACACGCCGCGCGATCAGGCCAACGCCGACGTCCGCTTCGGCGATCTGTTCGGGCTCTTCTCGAACGATCCGGCCGTCTCGGCCAAGGCCGACACGACGGAGAACTGGCTCGGCCTGCTCGGCGCCTTCATCTCGAATCTCCTGATCAACGCCACCGTCGGCTACAGCACCGTGCTGCTGCCGGGGCTGACGGCGATCTGGGGAGTGACGATCTTCCGCGGCCGGAACTACCGTCGCACGCTCCGGATCTCCCTCTTCACGCTCGCGCTGATGACGGTTTTCGCGTCGATCCTCGGCACCGCGCAGCTGGTCGAGTGGATGCACCATCCGGCGCAGGAGTGGAGCGGCGCCATCGGCGCGTTCATCGCCTCGATCCTCACCGGACTTCTCGGCTCGGCCGGCTCCTTCCTGGTGCTCCTGGCCGGCGCCGGCATCCTGGTGATCTACGCGTTCGATCTCGACGTCAGGACCATCGTGGCCCGCGCCGGAGAGTATCTCCAGAGCGCGCAGGCAACGATCGCCGCCTCCAGGAGCGCCGTCGGCGCACGGCTCGGCGAGCAGAGCGTCCCGGACGACGAGGAAGCTCCCCGCGCCGCCTCCCGCCCGCAGTCGCCGGTGGTCCGGCGTCCGATCGAGGAGGAGCAGGCGATGGACGAGCCGGCCCGCATGGTCCGCAGGATGCGCACGCCGGAGCCGGAGGAGCCCCGAATGGCCGCCCCGGCCGGCCGCCGCGAGCAGCTCGATCTCGGGCTCGCCCCGGAGCCGCAGATGCAGGCGCCGACGCTGGCACCGCAGCCGCGCCAGGCTCCGCAGCCGGCGCCGTACGAGGCGCCCCGCCCCGCCCCCGCCCTCCAGCGAAAGGCCCCCGCGCCGACGCCGCGTCCGGCGGAGCGCTCCCCGGAGCGTGCGCCTGAGCGCGCGCCTGAGCGTGCCATCGAGCGCCCGGCGGTGACGGAGATCCAGCGGCAGGCACCCCCTCCCCCCTCCCCCGTCGACGACGACCTCCCTCCATTCGACATGGACGACCAGCCGGCCACTCCCGCGGCCCTGGCCGATGAGCTGGAGCGCCGCCCGGTGATCAACCGGCACGTGGAGCCGACGCCTCCGCCGCCGGCCCGCCTGGCGCCGGGACAGCGACTGACCGTGAACGTGCAGGAGGGAGAATCCGAGGCCGACCAGGAGACCGCCGACGCCGGCGAGCTGATCGAGGAGCGCTTCGACGAGGAGATCAACTACATCCCGCCGTCGATCGAGCTGCTGGTGCCGCAGAGCGAGCAGGCCGACGTCAACGACGAGGAGCTCGCCGAGAACGCGCGCATCCTCCAGCAGAAGCTCGGCACCTTCAACATCCAGATCGAAAACCTGACGGTGACGCCGGGGCCGGTGGTGACCCTCTACGAGTTCGTGCCGGCCGCCGGCATCAAGCTCTCGCAGATCGAGTCGCTGGCCGACGATATCGCCTTGGCGATGAAGGCGCGCGGCATCCGCATCATCGCGCCGATCCCCGGCAAGGGAACCGTCGGCGTCGAGATCCCGAATCACAAGCCGGCGATGGTCCGCATCCGCTCGGTGCTGAACACCTCGAAGTTCCGCGAGGCCACCTCCCGCCTGCCGCTGGCGCTCGGCAAGACGACCGTCGGCGAGGTCTTCTGCGATGACCTGTCGAAGATGCCCCACCTGCTGATCGCCGGCGCCACCGGCTCCGGCAAGTCGGTCGGCATCAACTCGATCCTCGCCTCGCTGATCTACCGGATGCACCCGCGCGATCTGAAGTTCGTGGTCATCGACCCGAAGAAGATCGAGCTGACGCTCTACCGCTCGCTGAAGGACCATTTCATCGCGCGCTGCCCGGACATCGACGAGGACATCATCACCACGCCACAGAACGCGGTGATGGCGCTCAAGTCGCTCGAGCTGGAGATGGACCGCCGCTACGATATCCTGGCGAAGGTCGGCCAGCGGAACATCTTCGACTACAACCAGAAGATCGAGGAAGGGAAGTATCGTGAGGTGAAGGACTACCATCACGTGAAGCTCCCCTACATCGTGCTGATTCTGGACGAGCTCGCCGACCTGATGATGACCGCGGCCAAGGAGGTCGAGGAGCCGATCGCGCGTCTGGCGCAGCTCGCGCGCGCCATCGGCATCCACATGGTGGTGGCCACGCAGCGTCCGTCGGTGGACGTCATCACCGGCATCATCAAGGCGAACTTCCCGGCCCGCATCGCCTACCAGGTCGCCTCCAAGATCGACTCGCGCACGATCCTCGACATGAACGGCGCCGAGCAGCTTCTCGGCAACGGCGACATGCTCTATCTGCCGCCGGGGACGCCGAAACCGCTCCGCCTGCAGAACGCGTTCATCTCCACCGAGGAGGTCGAGGCGCTCTGCGAGCATATCGGATCGCAGAAGGGGTATACCCGCCCCTACCACCTCCCGTCGGTGGCCGAGAAGGCCAAGAAAGGGGGCTCCGGCGTGAGCGACGAGCGGGACGATCTGTTCGAGGAGGCGGCGCGCCTGATCGTCCGCCATCAGCAGGGCTCGGTGTCGCTGCTGCAGCGTCGTCTGAAGGTCGGCTACTCCCGCGCCGCCCGCATCGTCGACGAGCTGGAGATGGCCGGCGTGGTCGGTCCGTTCGACGGGTCGAAAGCCCGACAGGTCCTGATCGAGAACGAGGATGATCTCGAGTTCTACCTCTGATCGGCCAGACCGATCGGCGTCGGACCGACCTCGAACTTCTCATTCCTCTTCGGGCACGCATCCGGATGCATGCTCACGAAAAAGCCCCGATGGCACTGACGCCATCGGGGCTTCTTGCATTCTTGGTACCGGGCTTTGCGCGTGGATGCACTTCGCCGGAGCGCCGGCGAGCGCGTCGGGCTCAGTTGTAGCCGCGCTCGTGGAAGAGCCGGTTCACCTCTTCGGCGCTCAATGCACGACTGTAGATGCGGAGGTCATCGATTCCTCCCTTGTAGAAGAGCGTCCCCGGCTGATTGCGCCCCAGGTAGAGCGGCTCGTCCGAGGAGAGATCGACCACGCTGAGAGGCTGATCGAGGCCGAGGAAATCGATCAGCTCGCCATCGGAATAACGACGGTAGAAGCCGCCGGCGCGATCGTAGGTGATCGTGATGTTGTGCCACTTGCCGTCGAACCAGTGCTTGCCATCCTCGCTGCCGAACTCCGAATAGAAGATCCCCGGGCCGTCGATGCCGAAGACGATCAGCTGTCCGGCCGTGGTCGGGATCTGGTCGACGAAGTCGCTGACGAAGTGATAACCGTTGGAGGTGAGCTGTCCGAAGGTGTTCTCCACTCCCTTGACCAGCACGCCGGCGTAGCGCCCCTGCTGGCCGGCCACCTTCACCCAGAAGGAGATGGTGAAGCTGGAGCCGGGGCCGCCGAGATTCGTGGCGGTGGTCGAGGGGATGGTCACCGAGGCGTCGGTGCCGTTGAACGAGAGCGCGCCGCCGACAACGCCGAATCGATCGGCCATGCCGGTGGCGCCGGAGATCTGGCCGTTGTTGCCGGCCACCGCGTCCACCGCGTTGCCGTCGAGGGCGTAGCGGGCAATGAGCCCCTTGGTCGGCAGCGAGTCGCGCAGCACGAAGTTCACCGAGTCGGCATCCTTCGTGAAGCGGAGATCGCCGGTCGACTCGCCCGGAAGATAGCCGCCCTTGGCCGCCTTCACGGTGTAGAGGTCGCTCGCGATCGGCACCAGGCGGTAGACGCCGTCGGCATCCGTGACGGTGCTCTTGCTGGCCGGATCGGTCGTGATCGTCACGCCGGACATCGGCTTGCCATCCTCGTCGACCACTCGGCCGCTCACCTTCCCCTGCCCGTCCGGAATCGGCGGCGAGATGTAGATGTTCAGCGCCAAGCTCTTCCCCGCGGTCACCGTCACGTCGGTGAACGACGTGGTGAAGCCATCCTTCGAGGCGATCAGGTGATAGGTCCCCGGCTCGACTCCTTTCAGGCTGTAGCCGCCGGAGCCGTCCGAGGTGGTCGTGTTGGTCTTTTCCTGGATCTTGAGCGTGACGCCGGAAACGACGGAATTGTCGAACTCGTTGAGAACCTTCCCCGCGATATCGCCGGTGGTCGAAGGTCCGCCGGGATTGTCCTCCTTGGAGCAGCCGGCCATGACCAGAGCGGCCATCAGCAGCGCGAAGGGTAATGTTCGTTGCACGAGCATGAGGGGCTTGGGAATGTGGAGAGAGAGAGGATGGTCGGACGCAGGCCATCGACGGGATGACGCCAACAACAAGCCCGGAGCGCGCCGGGCCTCGATCTCCCTCCGAATGAATGAGGAAGGGGGTTCGCGAATATAGAACTCCCCACTTCAGCGGACAATCACTCGCTGACCGTCGCGGCCGGCGGCGGCGCGCGCGTGTCGCTCGTGGCGGGCCGGCGCACCTCGTGTAGACGCGCCGGAGCGGCCATCGTAACGGCGCGCACGTGGCCGACACATTCCACCGACGTCTCGAAGGTCCGCGATCAAATGGCGACGGGCCCGCCCCATGGCCGCCTGCGCGGCACGGACACGAGCCCGTCGGTATTCTCTCGGAACAATCGCGGCCCGCGCCGCGTTCCCGGTCGATCATCGCGACGCACGCGCGGCGCCGACCCGTTCGATCAGATCGCTTCGATCAATTCGCCTCGATCAGATCGCCTCGATGAGCCTGCCGGAGAAGGCGCTCGCTCCCTGAAGAAGGGCCGCCGCGCGGATCACCACGTTCGGCCGGCCGAGCGGCGACGGACGCTCCGGATCGAGCGCGCCGCGATGCGATTCGTCGTAGTAGTGGAGCGTCCGCTGATCGGTGGCGACCACCAGGCAGGGGGATTCTTCGGCGGTCTCGCGATCGCGCACGAAGCTGACGCTCCCCTGTCCGACCTGCCGGCTCTCCCCCGCTCCGAGCGCCACGATATCGAGATCGAAGGCCGAATCCTCCAGCAGCCGCGAGCAGCAGGAGTTCAGAAAGTCCGTCGAGATGCGGCTGTCGTCGCGGGTGATCACCTGCAGCGGCGAGCGCCGTCGGAGTCCGCGCGAGTAGTTCACCAGCGCGCAGAGGCCGCGGGTGAACTCGATCGTGTTGTCGGTCATGATCACCGCCTTGATGCCGAGGATCCTCTTGATCTTCGCCTCCTGATAGAGCGCGGTGAGGATCTCCGGCCGGGGATTGATCACGCTGACCGCCCCCTTGTAGGCGACGATCGTGCCGCTGATCGTGCCGGCCTCGTTGATGAATACTTCCGCCTGATGCCGTCTGTCGTACCAGACGTGCTTGCTGAACATCGGTTTCCGCATGGCCACTCGCTGCTCCACCGTGAGTCTCAACCGTTGTGTGGGCAGGCGCCCGGCTCCGGGCACTCCGCGAAGATCTGAAACGAATGATCCACCACGCGCAGCCCCGACTTGTCGGCGATCTGCTTTCTGATGCTCAGAAGCTGCGGGTGGACGAATTCGGTGATATGTCCGCACTTGACGCAGATCAGATGGTCATGGTGCGGCTCGTCGAAGCCGATCTCGTAGTAGCTCCGCTCGCCGCGGAAGTTGTGCTTGGTGATCAGCCCCGCCTGCTCCAGCAGCTCCAGCGTCGAATAGACGGTGGCTCGGCTGATCCGCTGCTTGTCAAGCACCATCGCCGCGTAGAGCTCATCGGCGTTGAAATGTCCGACCGTGTTGAGCACCGCGTCGAGCACCTTGTACCGCTCGGCCGTCGAGCGGTAATGCTCGTGCGAGAGGAACTTGGTGAACGTCTCCACCGCGCGCTTCTTCTGCTCGTCGGTGAGGATCCGATCCTCGATGTTCAACTCCTTCGACTCGTCCTTCACCTCGACGCCCGCTTTCTTGCTTCTGATGGACATATCTGTGTTCTCCTCTACTTCTCCTGCTACGCGGATCGACTCTCTGGGGGGGGGGGAATAGCACTACCACTCCACACGGCGTCTCGACGCCTCGACTCCGGGTTCTCGGCCGGCCTCAGCGCCTGAGGCCGATGCGGGCCGCGATCGGCTCCTCGACCACCGAGGGACGCCGCGTCTGGTTCCGGGACGATTCCTGATCGCGATCACCGCCGGCGGTGCCGTCGCCATCGTCATCATCGCGCTCCCGCTCGATCTGGCGCAGCAGCGGCAAAAGCTCGCCGCGACGACGGAGGATCGAGAAGAAGAATCCGCCCACCATGATCACCACGCCGGCCCAGACGAAGGAGATGAACGGCTTGATCGAGACGTCGAGCGTCAGCGCGATCTTCACCGGAGGGGGCGGGTGCGACGGGGAGCTGAACTGAAGGATCGCCTGCGAGTTGGCGAGGTTCCCCTTGTCGGCGTTCAGGCCGGCCATGCCGATCGAAACGTCGGTGCCGGGCACCTTCACCGGGATGAAGCTCCCCTCGCGCAGCGACCGGTACATCGTCAGGATGTAGGTGGAATCACCCACGGAAACCTCGGTCACCGCTCCCTGGAGTCCCTCGGTCTGCGCGCGGCTCATGTCGAACTTCTGGAAGCGGACCTGCACCGAGCTGTCGAACGGCACGCGTGCGCGCTCCCCCTTGTGAAGCTCCGCGGTGGGATCGCCTCCCACCTGCTCGATCGCCTTCGGCGAGACGTAGATATCCTTGCTCACCGAATAGAGGATGCCCGGCTCGAGGAACGCTCCCTCGCGGTTGTTGAAGTCGCTCCAGAAGATCACCGGCTCGGCGACGTACTTCTTGCCATCCTTTTCGAGGCTCACCGTGTGGCGATACTTCTCGCGGTCCACCTTGTCCAGCTCGATCCGCTGCGAGCCCTGGTAGGTGAGCTTGTAGCCGAAGAGCGAGGCGCTCTCCCCCTCGATCAGCCTGACGTGATGGGTGACGGTATACTTGGTGCTGAAGATGATGCCGAGCATCAGCAGCGCCACGCCGGCGTGCGAGATGTAGGCGCCGAGAAACTTCGGGTTCCCCTTCATCACCTTGGCGCCGACCTGGATGTTGACCACCATCGCCAGGAGCGCGCCGAAGCCGAGCGCCACGAAGAAGGGATCGGTGACGCCGCCGACCACGAGCAGAACCGTTCCGGCCAGCGCGATGGCCGCGGCCACGCCGATCTTCCTGTAGAAGTCCTCGGGCGTCGTCCGCTTCCATTTGAGGGTCATCGATATCGCGTTGACCAGCACGATCAGGAACGCGATCGGCAGATGGAGGTTGTTGTAGAAGTCCTCGTCCACCTTCACCGTCGGCTGCTTGAAGATCGGCATCAGGATCGGCCAGCTGGTGCCGATCAGCACCACGAGCGCCGAGGCAAGGAGCACCGCCGAGCCGATGGCCAGCGCGTTCTCGCGCGACATCAGCTGCATCTCGAGCGCCTTCTGCCGCAGATCGTTCCAACGGCGGACGATCATGGTCACGCCGATGCCCACGAACAGGACGATGATGCCCAGCAGCACGGCATAGACGAACATTCCCGGATCGACGAAGCTGTGAACCGAGGTATCGCCGAGCACGCCGGAGCGGGTGAGGAACGTGGAGTAGAGAATAAGACCGAAGGCGGCGATCGCCAGGACGAAGTTGGTCTTGACCAGACCACCCACCTTCCCGGTCCGCTCGTTGCCGGTCTTCTTCTGCACGAGCATGGTGTGCACCAGGCCGACGCAGACGAGCCAGGGAATGAACGAGGAGTTCTCGACCGGATCCCAGGCCCAGAAGCCGCCCCAGCCGAGGGTCTCGTAGGCCCACCAGCCGCCGAGGGCGATGCCGAAGCCGAGGATCATCGAGGCGAAGAGCACCCAGGGGAGCGAGATGGCGATCCAGCGCTGATAATCGCGCTTGACGAGCGCCGCCAGCGCGAAGGCGAACGGAGCGGTCATCGCCGCGAACCCGGTGAAGAGGATCGGCGGATGGATCGTGATCCAGAGATTCTCGAGCTGCGGGTTGAGCCCCTTGCCGTCGGCCGGGATGAAGCCGGCCGGGATGTTCTCTTTCGGGAAGGAGGCGTAGATGGTCTCGAACGGCGAATCGACCACCAGGATCAAGAGCAGGCAGACGAGCACGAGCGAGTAGAAGGCCATCACCTGCCGCTCGTAGCCGACGCGCTGCGCGTAGCCGAGGACGAACACGCCGATCAGCGCGGTCAGAAGCGTCCAGAGGGTGAAGCTCCCCTGCTGCCCGGCATAGAACGCGGCGAAGAGGAACGCGCGGTCCAGGTTGTTCGAGGAGTGCTTCCAGATGTAGGTGTACTGGTACTGATGCGTCTGGATCAGATACATCAGCCCGGCGGCCGCCAGCAGGAACGCTATCACCGCGCCGTGGAATCCGGCGCGGCCGATCGTTGCCATGCGCTCGTTGTCCTTCAGCATCGCGATCCAGTACGCCACCATCGAGGTGAGCCCGGC
This sequence comes from Bacteroidota bacterium, assembly GCA_048498995.1. Classification (GTDB taxonomy): domain Bacteria; phylum Bacteroidota; class Ignavibacteria; order OLB7; family OLB7; genus JBEHWX01. Next base: position 1,090 of record JBEHWX010000100.1, on the reverse strand, counting down.
CGCCAGCGCGAAGGTTATCAGAAGTGATCCTATCTGCCCGAGTGTCATAGTATCGGATTCGGTTTGTCGCGGCCACCGTCCGGCGCGCCGATCGCCGCGTCATCGCGACGCGGGGAACCGGTGCCGACGGGGCGCCGCGGGCTCACGGGAAAAACACCGATGAGATATGGAACCTGTCGCCGCAGACATGTCCGGCCACGGAGATCTTCTGGCCGGATTGCGCGACGCTCTTCAGCTTTGTTGCCGGCACCGAGTCGGGACCATCGTAGAAGATCTTCGACTCCATCCCGGCCGCGTCCGACATATAGAAGGTGACCGTGGATCCGTCGGCCTGGATCTCCCGGTTCGGGAGCACGCGACCGGCCACCATCACCTTCTTCTTCGTCTCGTTTGCCTTGCCGTCATCGATCTTCGCCGCCTCGGCGAAGGTGACGCGCGGCACCTGCACATACCCGGAGGCGGACCAGACCACGATCCCGAGAAACAGGACCGTGGCGATCGTGAATATCGCTCTGCGACTCATCTGTAGCTGCACTCCACTCTGTCTCTGTTGATGGCTCTTCGCGTCGGCTCAGTTGCTGGTCAGGCTGCCGCCGGCCGACGAGCCGCCGCCAGTGGTATTGCCATTGGCATTGCCACTGGTCCCACCCGTGTTGCTGGAGACCTGCGGGGCGCCGGACTCATACTTCGACGGGCACTTGGTCAGCAGGCGCGATGCGCGGAACTGATCCCCCTCCACCCGGCCGGTGGCCACCACGGTGACGGCGATCTCGAAGTTGTTCGGCTTGGCCCCCTCGAAGATCACCGGCATCGCCTCCCCCTTCTCATCCTTCAGCGTGAAGGTGAACTGGTTCTTCTCGGCGTCGTACCGGCATCCCTTCTCCTTCACCCACGTTCCGGCGATCATCGCCCGGGAGCCGGTGGTCCCGGCCTTGGCGAAATCCATGTACTCGGTCTTCTTGTTTTCGACCGACCAGACCGCCGTGCCGATCAGCGCAAGCGCGGCCACGATCCCGATGAGGTATTTCGGCTTCATGAGATTATATCCGTTCGTTCTTTTCAAGATTGCGGAGTCGGCCGTCGACGCGGA
>JBEHWX010000099.1:0-21362 GCA_048498995.1 Bacteroidota bacterium | reverse complement strand
CACGATTTCTCCCAGGTGCTCGCCTGCGACCTGAGGCCGCCGCCGCCGGACGTGCGCCGGGTGCTCGACCTGAAGCGCGCCGAGGCGGTCTACGAGCTGCTCCGCTCGCGGGTGCCGCATCTGGAGGAGGACCGGGTGATCTACGAGGATCTGCGCGCGGCCGAGGAGCTGATCCGCTCGGGCCAGGTGCTGGCCGCCGCCGAGCGTGGACTGGAGGGGGAGATGAGGTGAGAATGAAGAATGATGAATGATGAAATGAAGAGAGGGAGAGGGGGGCCGGGGGGCTGTAACATTCTGCCACCCGGGAAATGTTCGGTACGCCTTGTGCGTATGGCGTCCGAACCGCTATCTTTGCGCTCTTCCAGAAAATCTCAACCAATCTGATCTACAGGTAGGGAGTTACCAGAAGTGATACAGCCGGATAAGATGACCGTCTCGGCGAGAGAAGTGGACGTGCAGAAGCAGTGGTTCGTCGTCGACGCCGCTGGGCAGACGCTTGGACGTCTCGCGTCGCAGATCGCCTACATCCTGCGCGGCAAGCACAAGCCCCTGTTCACCCCGCACATCGACTGTGGCGATTTCGTGGTGGTGATCAATGCAGACAAAATCGAGCTGGCCGTCAAGCGTGCCGAGCAGAAGGAATACGTCCATCACACGGGCTATCCGGGCGGCCAGCGTGTGAACAGCTTCCGGCAGATGCTCGAGTCGCATCCCGACCGCATCATCGAGGAGGCGGTTCGTGGAATGCTGCCGAAGAATCGTCTCGGACGTCGCCTCATCACCAAGCTGAAGGTGTACGCCGGCGACACCCACCCGCACGCGGCGCAGAAGCCGACGACGTTGGAACTGAAGTACAAGTAACATATACCAGTATCAATGGCACACTCAATCGTAGTAGGTCGGCGCAAGACCGCGGTCGCTCGCGTCTACCTGACCCCGGGCTCTGGAATCGTGACGGTCAACAAGCGTGAGTTCGAGCGCTATTTCCCGGATGCGCTCGATCGTCAGCGCGTTCTGGCGCCGCTGACGGCCGTGGAGATGGCCGATCGCTTCGACGTGCATGCCAACGTTCAGGGAGGAGGCCGCTCCGGTCAGGCCGGCGCCATCTCTCACAGCATCGCCCGCGCCCTCGTCGATATCGACGAGTCGCTGAAGTCGCCGCTGCGTCGTGGTGGATACGTCACCCGCGACCCGCGCATGGTCGAGCGCAAGAAGTACGGCCAGAAGAAGGCCCGTAAGCGCTTCCAGTTCAGCAAGCGATAATCCCCGAATTCCCGACCCGCCGGGCCTCTTGGCGCGCCAGGAAGCCCGGCCAGCGGTGAAGCTCCGGTTGGTCGGTCTGGCAAAGCGGATCGACCAATTCGTTTTCGAACGGGTCCATCGCATCGGATGCTCCGCGGCTCATCGGCCGCCTCCAATGCGGTTCCGACCGGTTCGTCGATAGTTCAATCACACATATCCTCCGATTCCTCGCCGTGTGTCCGCGCCCAGGCCAAATGCCGAGCGCCGGATGTGGCCAGGGAGATGACAGAGGATAGAGGCGTTCAACACAATTTCCGATTACGACAATGCCGTACGTTTCGATCGAAGACCTGCTTTCGGCAGGCGCCCACTTCGGCCATCTTACCCGCCGGTGGAATCCGCAGATGCGCAACTACATCTTCATGGAGCGCAACGGAATCCACATCATCGACCTCAAGAAGACTCAGACCCTCGTCGACGAGGCTCGCAACGCCGCCGAGCGGATCGCCGCCGAGGGGAAGCGCATCCTCTTCGTCGGGACCAAGAAGCAGGCCCGCGACGTTATCCGCACCGAGGCTCAGCGCTGCGGCACCAACTTCGTCACCGAGCGCTGGCTCGGCGGCATGCTCACCAACTTCGCCACCATCCGTAAGTCGATCAAGCGCCTGAAGGACATCGACCGGATGGAGTCCGACGGTACCGTCGAGAACCTGACCAAGAAGGAGCGCCTGATGCTCTCCCGCGAGAAGGAGAAGCTCGTCAGGATCATGGGTGGCATCGTCGACATGAACCGCCTCCCGGGCGCCCTCTACATCGTCGACATCCGCAAGGAGCACCTGGCGATCAAGGAAGCCAAGACGCTCGGTATCCCGGTGATCGCCATCGTCGACACCAACACCGATCCGCGCGACGTCGCCTTCCCGATCCCGGCCAACGACGACTCGCTCAAGACGATCGCGCTGATCACCAAGGTGATCGCCGACGGCGTCTCGATGGGACGTGAGGCCAGCCGCGCCGCCGGCCTCGAGGATGCCGCCTCGGGCGATCGCGCCCTGAAGGAGTCCGGCATGGAGGACGGCGACGAGTCCAAGGTCCGCACCCGGAATCGTACCCGCACGCGCCGTGGCAAGGACGGAGCCAAGGTCGAGGGTGCCGCCGCCGAGGGCACGGCCGCCGAGGGAACGGACATGGAGACCCCGGAGGCCGCTCCTCAGACCGAGGGGACCAGCAGCAATCAGGAGGCGAGCCAGGGAGCCTGATCGGCTTTCCCCGGTTCCCTTCGCCAGACGGATCCATCCGCGGTGACGCCCGGACCACGGGGCACCGGCCGATTGCGCGCATGCCGCGACGATCGGCCGCATGGCCACGACAGGTCGCCCGGCGCGGTCCCGGGACGGCTCCGACCAGACTCGAGAATATTGACAAGTTGAACTATATCAGGCAGAGTTAATCATGGCTATTTCCCCACAGGACGTCAAGAGCCTTCGTGAGCGCACGGGGGCCGGCATGGCCGATTGCAAGAAGGCCCTCGAGGAGGCCAACGGCGATATGAACGGGGCGATCGAGGTCCTTCGCAAGAAGGGCGCCGCCACCGCCGCCAAGCGCGCCGACAAGGCCGCCAACGAGGGCGTGGTCGCCACGGCCGTCGACGGCGAGCAGAAGCGCGCCGCGATGGTCGAGGTCAACTGCGAGACCGACTTCGTGGCCCGCAACGAGGAGTTCAGCACGTTCGCCCGCAACCTGGCCACCTACATCCTCGAGAACGAGCCGGCCGATTACGCCGCCCTTCTCCAGGGAACGATGGAAGGGAAGTCGGTGCAGAACTGGCTGGACGAGCTCCTCGGCAAGTTCTCCGAGCGGATCGAGATCAAGCGCTTCGACATCCTGAAGAGCGATGCCGGCTACGTCGCGCACTACGTGCACCACGGCGACAAGCTCGGCGTGCTCATCGAGCTGACCAACGGCGCCGATCCGGACAAGACCGGAGCGATCGCCCGCGACATCGCCATGCAGGTTGCCGCCATGAACCCGAGCTACGTCCATCGTGGCGAGGTCCCGCAGGATGTGCTCGACAAGGAGCGTGAGATCCTCCGCGAGATGACCATCAACGAGGGAAAGAAGGCGGAGTTCGCCGACAAGATCGTCAACGGCCGCATCGAGAAGTTCCTGGGGGACGCCTGCCTCGTCGAGCAGTCGTTCGTGAAGGATTCCTCGAAGCTCGTGCGCGACATCCTCACCGAGTTCAGCAAGGAGTCGGGCAAGGAAGTCGCCGTGGCCCGCTTCGTCCGCTACAACCTCGGCGAGGTCAGCAAGACCAACGAGGAGCAGCCGGCCGAGCAGCAGGCCAACTGATCGCGCCTGGGGCGACCGTCGCAAGGCGATCATCGCCTCGCGATCATCGCCTTGCGATCACGCCGCCGGAGGAGATCCCGGATTTGTAATGAAAGTCTCGCAGCGTTCGCCGCTGCGAGACTTTTTTGTACTTTTGCGCGCCGTAAGACAGTCCTCCCTCAACAACGATCCGGATTTCCACGATGATCCCACGATACAGACGCGTTCTACTGAAACTCAGCGGCGAGGCATTGATGGGGAACGCGGGCTACGGGATCGACGTCGACGTGATCGAGGCGTTCGCCGAGGAAGTGCGCTCGGTGCGTGACCTCGGCGTGGAGATCGGCATCGTGATCGGCGGAGGGAATATCTACCGCGGCGTGCAGGCCGTGGCGCAGGGGATCGACAAGGTCACCGGCGACCACATGGGAATGCTGGCGACCGTGATCAACGCGCTGGCGCTGCAGAACACGCTGGAGCAGAAGGGGATCGTTACCCGGCTGCAGACGGCGATCAAGATGGAGCAGATCGCCGAGCCGTTCATCCGCCGCCGCGCCATCCGCCACCTGGAGAAGGGGCGCGTGGTGATCTTCGGCGCCGGCACCGGCAATCCCTACTTCACGACCGATACCGCCGCGGCGCTGCGCGCCATCGAGATCACCGCCGACGCGCTGGTGATGGGGAAGAATGGCGTGGACGGCATCTACGACGCCGATCCCCGCGTCAATCCCGATGCGCGGCGCTTCGAGACGATCAGCTATCGCGAGGTACACTCGCGCAACCTCCGGGTGATGGACCTGACGGCGATCACCCTCTGCCAGGAGAACAGCCTGCCGATCCTCGTCTTCGACATGAGCCAGCCCGGAAACCTCCGGCGTCTGGTTATCGGGGAGAATATCGGCACGGTTGTCGCGGCGGAGTGATTCCGATCCGCCGAGGGCCAGGCCGCGGCGGAAGCCTCCAGGTGGAGGCGGCCTCCTCTGGCTTTCTGATGGAGGCACTACTCGTTCGAGAACATTCACGTTCTGAAGCATTATGGAGATAAAGACGATTACCGCAAGCGCCGAGGAATCGATGAAGAAGGCGATCGATCACTGCCATATCGAGCTCGGCAAGATCCGCACGGGGCGTGCCTCGACCAGCCTGCTCGATTCGATCCGCATCGACTACTACGGCTCGATGGTGCCCCTGTCGCAGGTCGCCAGCGTCACCACGCCCGATGCCACCGTGATCGTCGTGCAGCCGTGGGAGAAGCCGTTGATCAACACGATCGACCGCGCCATCCAGGCCGCCAACCTCGGGCTCAACCCCTCCAACGACGGCTCCGTGATCCGCCTGCCGATCCCGCCGCTGACCGAGGAGCGCCGCCGCGAGCTGGTCAAGGTCGCCAAGAAGGTGGCCGAGGAGTCCAAGGTCGGCATCCGCAACGCCCGTCGCGACGCGATGGACATGCTCAAGAAGGCCGAGAAGGATGAGCACCTGAGCGAGGATATGCGCAAGACCGGCGAGGCCGATATCCAGAAGCTGACCGATCGCTTCATCGGCGAGGTGGACCGGATCGTGGCCGACAAGGAAAAGGACATCATGTCCGTCTGATCCGCGCTGCGCCCGAAGGCAGTTCGTGACGGCGCTCCCACATGGCCGGGCGCCGTCGCCGTTTCCGCCCCGGTCGCATCCAGTCCAAGGAACCGATGATTCCCGATCGCTATCACGACGAGCTCGACGACGCCCTGTTCAGGGATGGTCAGGTGAAGGGGAGGATCACGACCTCGATGTCGATCCTCACCGATTCCCTCCTGATGCTCAACGCGCTCGAGCTCTACTATCAGAAGCCCGCCTCCAAGTCGATCTCGCCGGCGGAGATAGCGCACCTCCGCGCCAATCTCGACGGCGTCAAGGAGCTCCTTCGCCAGATCGTCATCGGAGCCGACGCGACGCCGGAGCGCTCCTCCGGTGAAGCTCCCCGCGACGGAGATCACCCGGAAGAGAATCCCTCCTGAGAGAATCTTCCCGGAGAGAATTCTTTCCACGAGCATCGTTCCGGACGGGATCCTCGCGACGAGATGCTTTCCGAGAGATCTCCGCGAGGCGTGCCCTCGGAGGGGATCCGGAGAGCGAGCGTATCATAAACTCCCCGCTCCATCGTCGGAAGGGGGGCACACAGCAGAGACCACACCGGCCGCGGCGCAACGATCCGCCGGCCGCAACTCCCGAGGCCGCACGCGGCGCAATCGACAACAGAGCAATGGCACATACCGAGACCAACGGCAGCAACGGCGCGATCAAGCCGATGCGTCATGCCGGCGAGATCATCGACGGGCGCGAGCATCACAAGCTGATCATCGTCGGCTCCGGCCCCGCCGGGCTCACCGCCGCCCTCTACGCGGGGCGCGCCAACCTGAACCCGGTGATCTTCGAAGGGAACCAGCCGGGGGGACAGCTGATGATCACGACCGACGTGGAGAACTTCCCCGGCTTCGAGAACGGGATCATGGGCCCCGAGATGATGGAGATCTTCCGGAAGCAGGCGCAGCGCTTCGGCGCCGACTCCCGCTTCGAGCACATCGTCGAGGTCGATCTCTCCGAGCGCCCCTTCAAGCTCCGGAACGATCGCGGGCGTGACTTCTCCTGCGATGCCCTCATCGTGGCCACCGGCGCCACCGCGCGCCTGCTCGGCCTCGAGTCCGAGAACGAGTACATGGGCTACGGCGTCTCGGCCTGCGCCACCTGCGACGGATTCTTCTTCCGGAACCAGGAGGTGATCGTCGTCGGCGGCGGCGATACGGCGATGGAGGAGGCGGTCTATCTGACCAAGCACTGCAGCAAGGTTACCCTGATCCACCGTCGCGACGAGTTCCGCGCCTCGAAGATCATGGTGGATCGCGCCCTGTCCAACCCGAAGGTCGAGGTGATCTACAACGCGAACGTGGTGGAGGTGCTCGGCGGGGGAACCCCGAAGAAGGTGACCGGCGTGACCCTCCGCGATACCCACACCGGCGAGACCCGTCCGTTCCGCACCGACGGCGTCTTCATCGCGATCGGCCACCGTCCGAACAGCGAGGTCTTCGCCGGCCAGCTCGAGCTGGACACCAACGGCTATATCGTGACGCGAGGCAAGAGCAGCTACACGAACATCGAGGGGGTCTTCGCCTGCGGCGACGTGCAGGACCACGTCTACCGCCAGGCGATCACGGCCGCCGGCAGCGGCTGCATGGCCGCGATCGACGCCGAGCGCTGGCTCGAGGTGCAGGCCCACGGACTCTCCCGCATCGCCGGCTCCGGCATGACGAGTTGAGGAGAATTGAGAATTGAGAATGAAGAACAGGGGAGGAAGGGGGTGAGGTGATGAGGGGGGGAGTGAGAGGGTGAGGTGAGAAATGTGAAATCGCGTTGAGCCGCGAGGTGATCCCTCCGCTCAACGCGATTTTTCGTTGGTGCTTCCCGATCGGCCCGTATCACTCCCCCTTCTCGATCTCCTCGTGATATTCCTCGCGGACCAGCATCAGGATGGCCGGCTGGGAGACGATCACGAAGCGCTCGCCGCCGTACTCGATCTCGAACGCCTCCTTCCGGAGGAACACGGCGTGGTCCCCCTCCTGAGCCTGAAGCGGGATGTAGCGGGCCGGCTCGCGCGCGTTCCACGGCTCGTCCTCGTTGAAGTTCGGGTTCGGCACCGGGTAGCCGGGGCCCACCTTCACCACCTTGCCGGTCTGCACTTTCTCCTTTTCGCCGACGCCGGGGGGAAGGTAGAGTCCATGCTCGGTGCGATCGTCGGAAGTATCCGGCTGTATCAGCACGCGATCGCCGACCACGATAATGTTCCGTTCCTTGCGTACCATCTTGCTCAGTTCCTGTATCGTGCCGCGCGCACCGCGGCGGTATAGCTCATGCCGAGCCGCTCCAGCTTGTCCTGCTCGTGGGCGATGGCTCGTTTGAAATGCTCGATCCTCCGCTTGATGAAGGCCGGATCGTCCATGCGGCTGCAGTAGCGGAGCGGGTGCCGGGTGCTGAGCGTCTCCAGCCGCTCGCGCCAGAGCATCTCCTCGGCGGCGTCCAGGTGATCGCGGCGCTGGTGGGCCAGATAGGGCTGCACGTGCTCGTGGATGTCGAACAGCTCGGCCAGGTCGAGGCGCCCGTAGGCCTCGCAGGCGCGGTCGAGCGTATCGAGCTCGCGGGAGCGTATCAGGCTCTCGCCGATGCCGAGAATCGCGTGCGCGATGTCGTTGAGGAGGAAGTACGCCTGCCGCTCGCGCGCGGCGTCGAAGCGGAAGTTGCGCGCCGAGGAGATCCGCGACCGAAGCTCGTCCAGGCTTTCATAGCGGTCCTCGGTCAGCTCGTGGGAGGTGACGCTGATACGGCGCTCATCCTCCTCGGAGATGAAGCAACGGTGCGCGATCCGGCGCTTGACCTCGCGAAGGCGAAGCGTCATCAGGCCGGTCTCGGCGCGGAGCGCGGAGAGATCGTATTCGAGATCGCCGAAGAGGCGATAATATCTTCGCGACGCATCCGGGAGCGCGAAGTGGAGCAGTCTCATGTACGAGACGAATGACTCGACCATAGCGATTCAACTGACGGACAGTGTGGGGGAAATCGTTTCTCGAAGAAGATATTCCCCGCGGTCCCCGCTGTCAACCCGCGAATCGGCGGGGCCATCCGATCAGGCGGATTTTCGCGCGATCCAGGTCGTTATGGCCTGTTCTTCATCCTGCTTGAAGCTCCGACCCATCGCCCGTGTCAGCCGCCGCGGCACCATTTCCGCCCCGCGCATCATCTCCTCCAGGTCGGCACGCATGTAGAGCTGGACCACTTCCGGTTCCATCGCCGCGTAGGCGATCGTCTCGTCGGGGGTGACCCAGGTCGGGTAGCTGGTCATCACGCGTCGCTCCTCGTCGTAGGTGTTGTCGACGATCAGCGTGCCGTCGGAGACGCGGTCGGTCCAGTGGCCGAACTCCACGGCGCGGTCGGCGGTGATCAGGTCGAGGTAGAGCGCGCCGCCGGGAGCGAGCCAGCTTCCGATCGAGGAGATCAGCGCGCGGTTCTGCTCGTCGGTGCCGTAGCCGAAGCTGGTGTTGAGCGAGAGGATCAGATCGAACGTCCCCTCCGGCCGGAAGCTGAACATGTCGGCGGCGGTGAACGATGCCTTCACGCCACGCTCGGCGGCCAGCTCGCGGCAGTACTCGACCAGGGGCGTCGAGTGCTCCACGCCGTGCGCCTCGGCGCCGAGCATCGCCATGCGGAGCACCATTTCGCCGCAGCCGGAGCCGAGGTCGAGCACCCGCATGCCGGGCTTTACGCCGACGGCGCGGGCCACGTCGGAGGCGGCGCGGGCCCAGAGGCGCTGTTCGTACTCGTTGCCGTAATACTCCCGCTGCAGAAACCAGCTCCACCAGTCCCAGTCACGCACCACGACCTCGGGATGCACCGCTCCGGCGTTGTCGGCTCCGGCGTTGTCGGCTCCGGCGTTGTCGGCTCCGGCGGTTTCCTCATCGGACCGTCCCTCCGCGAAGGGGCGCGTCCGGGCCTGCTCCGGGGCGTGCTCGCCGGCGCGGCCGGCCGGCTCGTTGCTCGCGTTGTTCATGATCGATCGATTCTGGCAATTCTCGTGTCGTCCGCGCATCCGGCCGGTTACATCCGGCGGGGGAGCGTGTCAACGACCGGAGCCCCATGTCGGAGTCAGATCGGTCGCCGTGCCGCGCCATCCGGGAGCCGCCTCGCAGCCAACGCGAGCGCCCATGGATGAGGCGGGGCGCAATATAGCATCCCCCTTCCGGGCGCGCCGTGAGGCCGACGTATCGTAGTGTACCGAAACTCCCATGAACAGTCCTTCTCTGGAGAACCCATGATGCGACGATTCGCCCTTGCGCTTCTGCTCGTAGGCGGCCTGCTGGCCGGCCTCGACGCACGGGGACAGACCGCATTCGACCTCGACGCCTACCGTCGGTTCGTTTCCGCGACAAGCACGATGAGCGCCGACGAGCTCGGCTATCAGTATCCGGCCGGCGTCTTCGCCCGCTCGGTCGGCAAGAGCTCCTCCGGCGTCCGCTACTTCGATTCGATCGACAACGTCTTCAAGCTGACCGCCGACGAGCGCTCCCTCATCGACCGCCACGGGTTCATGGTAACCGAGCGGCAGTCCTTCACCTCGTTCGAGGAGCCCTTCCGCCAGATCTACCATGGCGACCTTCCGGTGTTCATCTCCACCGACGCGATCCTGCACGCGGTGCACATCTCCTACGATCAGATCCTGAAGGATCTCGAGGCGGAAGTGCTTTTCCACGCGCTCGATTCGCTCCTGGTGAAGATGCACGCCCAGGTGCCCGGCCTCGACGCCCGCTACGCCGGCAACGCGAGGATGCGGGTGCCGCTGCGCGATCTCGATCTGTATATCACCGTGGCGCGCTCGCTCCTGGCCGGTGATCGGGTGAAGGGGATCTACCCTGAGGTGGAGCCGCGCGTGGTCGAGCTCCTGAAATCCGTGGAGGCCCGCAACGCCACGTTCGACACCATCTTCAGCTCCACGCCGAGGATGATCGACTACAGCCAGTTCACGCCGCGCGGCCACTACACCGAAACGCCGGCGCTGACGCAGTACTTCCAGGCGATGATCTGGCTCGGCAGGACCGAGATGTGGCTCGACAGCCTGAAGGGCGCCGCCTCCGGCGGCACCGCGGAGGATTACACGCGCCAGGCGGTGCTCTCCGCGCTCGTGGCGGATGCGGCCGGAACGCCGGCGGCCAAGGCTCTCTTCGATCGGATCGAGGTGGCCATCCACGGCATGGTCGGCTCCTCCGACAACGTCACGCTTCCGCAGCTTCGCGGCGTTCTCCAGGAGTCCGGCATCGCCTCGGCCGACCAGCTCCTCGACCCCGCGCGCCTCGAAGCGTTCCGCGCCATGCTCCGTACCAAGCCGTTCGCCGGCCAGCGGATCAACTCGCAGATCCTGATGTCCGATCCGCTGAGTGGTGACAAGATCACCCCGCCCTCGGCGTTCCTCCTGTTCGGGCAGCGCTTCACCGTCGACTCGTACGTGATGGGGAGCGTGGTGTACGACAAGGTGATCTCGACCAACGGCAACAACCGCCGGATGCTTCCGTCGAGCCTGGATGTGCTTTTCGCGCTCGGCAACAACGCCGCCGGTCAGCTTCTGACCCCGGAGCTGAAGCAGTACGGCTACGCGCCGAGCCTCGCCGCGCTCCGCTATCTGGTCGACGGCTACGATCCTTCCTTCTGGAAGGAGTCGATCTACAACGGCTGGCTCGGATCGATCAGGACGCTGAACGCGCCGACCGACCGTTCCCGGCTGCCGAAGTTCATGCAGACCGCCGCCTGGTGGCAGCAGAAGATGAACACGCAGCTGGCCTCCTGGGCGCAGCTCCGTCACGACAACCTTCTCTACGTGAAGCAGTCCTACAGCGTCTGGCCCACCTGCTCGTTCCCGAGCTCCCTGGTCGAGCCGATCCCGGACTTCTACAGAGCGATATCCGAGCTGTCGCGCACCGCGCGGACCAACTTCGCCTCGGTCGACTTCGGGAGCGGGAGAATGGCCACGCGCGTGATGAACTATCTCGACGGCCTCGGCTCCGTGGCCGATACGCTCGCCGGCATCGCCGACAAGGAGCTGGCCGGCACCGAGAACTCCCAGGCCGAGAAGGATTTCCTCTGTCGGATGCTCTACTCGGTCTCGAAGGGATGCTTCACGGAGTTCGACGGGTGGTACGCGCAGATCTTCTACCGTGGCTACGAGGATCTTGCCAAGGAGGACATGGTGGTGGCCGACGTCCACACGGCGCCGGCCGATGCCGACGGCAATCAGGTCGGCTGGGTGCTGCACGCCGGGACCGGTCCGGTGAACTTGGCGGTGGTCACCTGCGAGATGCCGAACGGCGAGACGATGGCGTTCGTCGGCCCGGTGATGAGCTACTACGAGCATCTGACCACGAACTTCAAGCGGCTGACCGACGAGGAGTGGAAGACCGCCTACGCGATGGCCCCCTCGCTCCGTCCGGACTGGACCGATATCTATCTGGCCGACACCAGCGGCCGTGCCAAGGGGCCGACGATCTCGCTGGCGCTCGCCGGCGTGGAGGAAGCTCCGGTGGCCGCGCAGTCGGCCGGCATCCGGCTGCTGCCGAGCCATCCGAACCCGACGACCGGGGAGACTTCGATCTCCTTCACCATCCCGACCGGCGCGCCGGTGCTGCCGACCGAGGTCGGCGTGTACGATGCCGCCGGCAACCTCGTGGCCTCGCTCCTCAGCGCCCGGCTCGGCGGGGGGAACTACACGGTCCGGTGGGATGGCGCCAATGCCTCCGGTGCTCCGGCGCCGGATGGGGCGTACTTCTATCGCCTGCGGGTCGGTTCGGCGCTCCTCACCGGAAAGCTGAGCCTGGTCCGCGCGCAACGCTGAAGCGGCACGCTTCGGCGCAACGCCGAGGCGGCACGCCAAGGCGAGGCGCCCGATTCGCCTAACGCACGATGATCGGCATCCCGCCGCCTGATCCACGTGCGTGGGCTCAAGAGGCCGTCCGGCTCAAGCCGGACGGCCTCGCCCGTTTCAACGAGTGGATGGAGGAGAGGTGGCCCCTTCAGACGCTATCTTTGCGCGATGACGACGAACGACCGACGACAGCCTCAGGATTCCACGGGCGCTCCGTTCGAGATCCCCCAGGTCTCTCTCCGCGACTTCGACTACGAGCTCCCGGAGGATCGGATAGCCCCGCACCCGCTCCAGCGGCGCGACCGGAGCCGCCTTCTCCACTGCGATATCCGGAGCGGCGGCATCGAGCATCGCCGCTTCGACGATCTCCCCTCGATCATCCCGGCCGATGCCCTGCTGGTGATGAACGACACTCGCGTGGTGCGCGCGCGGATCGTGATGCACAAGGAGACCGGAGGGCGCGTGGAGTTCTTCCTGCTCGAGCCGTTCGCCCCCTCGCGCGATCCCGCCGTCACGCTCTCGGCGCGTGGCGCCTGCTCCTGGAGCTGCATGGTCGGCGGCGCGCGCAAGATCAGGGGAGGAGATCACCTGACCGCGACGATCCTCCGCGGCGATGTGCCGATCACCCTCACGGTGACGATTCAGGGGAAGGAGGATGCCGGCGGCTATGCGGTGAGCTTTGCCTGGACTCCCGAGGAGCTCGGGTTCGCCGAGCTGCTGGAGGCGATCGGAACCATCCCGCTTCCCCCCTACATCAAGCGGGCGGCCGACACGCGCGACGCCGAGGATTACCAGACCGTCTACGCGACGAACGAGGGGGCGGTGGCGGCGCCGACCGCCGGACTCCACTTCACGCGGGAGGTGCTGACGGAGCTTCACGCCAAGGGGGTGCGGAGCGAGCGGGTTACCCTCCATGTCGGGGCCGGAACATTCAGGCCGGTGAAGGGGGAGTCGATCGAGGAGCATCGGATGCACGAGGAGCGGATCGTGGTGGGGCGGCGGACGCTCGACCATCTTCGCGGTCACGCGCAACTGCGCCACAAGGGGACGGGGCATCCGTTCGTGCTGGTGGGCACCACCACGCTCCGGACCCTCGAAAGCCTCTACTGGTTCGGCGTGAGAATCATCGCGGGGGAGGTCGAGGAGCGGGAGGAGACGCTGGTGGAGCAGTGGGACCCGTATCGTCTGGAGCGGAAGCTCGGCGGGCGGCCGAGCCTGGTCGAGGCGCTGGACGCGGTGGAGGGATGGCGCGGCGCGCATGGCCTGGACGCGATCGTCGGACGGACCGCGCTGCTGGTGGTGCCCGGCTATCGCTTCGCCGCGTGCGACGCGCTTATCACGAACTTCCATCAGCCGGGGAGCACGCTGATCCTGCTGGTCGGCGCGCTGCTCGGCCGCGATCTCTGGAAGCGGGTCTACGACGAGGCGCTCGCAGCCGGCTATCGCTTCCTGAGCTACGGCGATTCCTCGATCCTGATCGCCGACCGGTTCTGAGAACCGGGCTCGTAGTTCGTAATCCCGTATACATCGCATCGCGATGCATGGCTCACGTGGGCGCGGGGGCTCCCCAGGGCTCCTGGCGCCATCCGAGCCGCCGCCGTGCCGCGGTCGTATCCACCTCCGGCATCGCCGCCTCCACCAGCGAGACGGTCTCGGCCACCAGGCGCTCGAGCTCCAGCGCTCCCCGCGCGTGATCGGCCTGGAAGAGTGCCTCGATCCGCTCGGCGAGATTGAGGGGGGTGGAGGACATCCCCGAGATCAGGTGGCGCATGTGCTTGAACTGGAAGCTCGAATAGTAGAGCCGGTTCAGTCCGGCCAGCACGCCGAGAAGATTCTGCGCCGCCTCCACCAGCATCCCCTGGCGCCACACCGCCGCGTCCCGCATGCCGAGCGATTCGACCATTCCCCAGAGTGGGAAGAACTGGAGGTAGTGCTCCACCATCTTTCGCCCCAGCTCCGGCGGGAACGCCCGCAGCGTCTCCTTCCATCGTCCAATCAACTCCTCGCCGTGCAGCGGTATGCAGATCAGCGTGCCGGAGAGCGCCTTGTGCAGCGGCGTGGCGATCTCCTCGCCGGCCAGCACCGCCGCCATGTCCCGCTCCCACATGTCGACCGTCGCCTGCCCGATCTGTACCTCCACGCCGTCGATCCGGTAAGCCTCCGCGAAGGAGCCGTCGGCCGGGTTGCCGAGGAGCCACGCGCGCTCGGCGGCGCCATTCTCCAGACGCGCCGCGGCCAGCTCCTCCTCGCCGGGAAGCCGGCGCCAGTAGGCGGTCATGTCGATGTCGGAATAGTTGTCGGCCAGGCCGAGCGCGGTCGAGCCGGTGACCATCATCGCCTCGGCGCCGAGCCGGACGTAGGGAATACTGACGCGGCGCGCGAGCTCGAGCAGACGTGCGGATGCCTCGGTCATGGGATGCTCCGGAGTCGTGGATATCACCCGCTTCCGCCGCGCGGCGCCGAGGAGCATGCCCCGGACATCGCGCGGCGGAAGAAGCGGTTGTCGGACCGGGAGTCCCGGACGGTCCTCCTCAGAAGTCCTTGCGGTTGAACTGACGGACGGCGAGCGTGGTCGCGATCGCGGCGAAGATGGCTCCCTGGATGAACGGCTCCCAGGAGATCACCGTGCTCGAGACGATCGCGTCGCGCAGCGAGTTGGTCGCCAGCACCGCGGTCTGCGGCAGCATGTAGTGAAGCCCGTCCAGGATGCCGCGCGCGATGCTGCTGTGGATGATCGTGAAGAGCGTCTCCTCGCGGTTGGCCAGCGTCGGCGCCAGCACCATCACATGAACATAGGCGATGCAGAGCGGGAGGATCCAGCTCTCGGACATGACATTCATCAACAGCACCCCGGAGAGCACGACCAGGTACGCGAAAAACGCGATCGCGATGGTCGAGCCGAGGAACGGCAGATACCAGACGCCGGAGGCGAAGCCGTACAGCGCCCAGATGGCGGTGACGAACGCCACCAGGTTCACCAGCACCGCCAGGATGCCGCCGAGGAGCCGGCCGAACAGCAGCGTGGTGCGGGAGATCGGCTTGGAGAGCAGCAGGTCGATCGTCCCCTTCTCCATCATCGACGGGACGATGCCGGCCGTGGCGAAGATGCCGAGGAAGAGGGTGGCCATCACGATGGCGGTGCCGTAGAAGGTCTCCTCGCCGCGGACCATGTCCTCGACGGCAACCTCGCCGCCGTTTCTGAGCCCTCCGACCGCCGGGCCACCGGCCGTGCCGTTGACGCCTCCGGACGGCGGCGCGGTCTCGAACGCCTTGCTGCCGCCCCGCCGCGCGGTGTCGCCGACGGAGTCGGGGATCGGAACCACCAGTCCCTGCACCGACGTATCGACCTCGAGGAGGGCGGAGTCGGTCGCCATGGAGGCTGAATCGTCCGAGACGGTTTCCTTCGCTGCGGAGCCCTTCGCTGCGGAGCCCTTCGCGGCTGAGTCCTTCGCCCTGGCCTCGATCTCCTTCCAGCGATTCTTCGCGCCGGCGGCGTCCGACGTATCATGGCCATCCGCGTGGAATCCGGCCTCGGCGTCGGCGGTATCGACGGCGACGGTTCCCTTCCTCATCTCGACATACGTTTCCTGCATGCCGTCGGAGAAGATGATCAGCCCGGTGATCACCAGGGCGATCACCTCGATCACGATGATCGCCAGGATCACCTTCTTGGAATAGATCTCTCTGAACGTATCGGCAATCAGCGCGCGGATCTTCATGCCTTCCCCTCCTTGCCGATGATGTTGATGAAGAGATCCTCCAGCGTCTGCCTGACCGGACCGAAGCCGTTCAGGAGGATTCCCTCGCTCCGGAGGCGGTCGAGAACGCGGTTGAGATCGGCCAGATCGTCGAGCTCGAGCGTGGCGGTGGAGCCCTCGACCGACTTCGGGGAGAAGGGGGCCACGGCGCGCGCGAACTGCGACGCCTGTTCGCTCCAGGCCTCGACGCGGTAGAGCTTCCGCGCGCTGGTCAGCTCCGGAACGGTGCCGAGCCGGATCACCTCGCCCCCCTTCAGGATCGCCACCCGGTCGCAGACCATCTCGACCTCCGAGAGGAGGTGGCTGTTCAGGAAGATCGTCTTCCCCTGATCGCGGAGCATGTCGAGGATGCCGCGGATCTCCTTGCGCCCCACCGGATCGACGCCGTCGGTCGGTTCATCCAGGAAGATCACCTTCGGGTCGTTGATCAGCGCCTGCGCCAGGCCGAGGCGCTGCATCATCCCCTTCGAATATTTCTTGACGCGCGTCTGCCGCCACTTGCTCATGTTCACCAGCTCGAGCAGCTCGTCGATCCGCCGGTCGAGCGTGGCTCCGCCGATGCCGCTCAGGTGGCCGAAGTAGCGGAGCACTTTTTCGCCGGTCAGATAGTGGGGGTAGCGGTGGTTCTCGGGGAGGTAGCCGGCGATCATCTTGCTTTCGACGGTGCCGATCCGGCGGTCGAAGATGGTCGCGCTGCCGGAGGTGGGGGAGACGATGCCGAGCAGGAGCTTCACCATCGTGGTCTTGCCCGCCCCGTTGGGGCCGAGCAGGCCGAAGATCTCCCCGGCCGCCACCCGGAGCGTCAGAGGCTTCAATGCGTGCACCGACGGCTCTCCGCGCTTGGTCGAGGCGTAGACCTTCTCGAGCTGGCGGACGTCGATCGAATCGAGGCTGAGTGTTGTGCTCATGCGGACATCTGTTCGTGGGTCGGGCTCCCGACGACGCGGAAGCGGGCGTATGGTTCAGCCCCTACGGGGGGCATTCGAGGATGGTTGCAGTGCCGCGCGAAGCTCCTCCGGGGTCAGATCGCGCCAGGCTCCCGGAGCCAGATCGAGCGCGAACAGGTCGAGCGCGCCGATCGCCACGCGGAGCAGACGGAGCGTGGGATGGCCGACGGCGGCGGTCATCTTCCGCACCTGACGGTTGCGTCCCTCGGTGAGGGTGAGCCTAATCCAGGCCGTGGGGACGTTCAGACGATGGCGGATCGGCACCGCGCGCGGGAAGAGTCCGGCCGGTTCCGCCACCAGCTCGGCGCGCGCCGGCAGCGTGAGCCGTCCCTGAATCTCCACGCCGGAGGCCAGACGCTCGAGCGCCTCCGGCCTCGGTATCCGCTCCACCTGCGCCAGGTAGGTCCGCTCGTGGCCATGCGTGGGATCGAGCAGCGCGCCGTTGAGCGCGCCGTCGTCGCTCAGCAGGATCAGCCCCTCGCTGTCGTGATCGAGCCGGCCGATGGGGTAGACATGATCGGGGAAGCCGAAGCCGGCCAGCGTGCCACTGGGGCTGCCGGGCTCCGGCGTGAACTGCGAGAGGATGCCGTACGGTTTGTTGAAGGCGATGTAGCGCTGGCCGTCGCGAGGGCGGAAGGCGCGAGGGCCACCAGCACGGGAGGCATCGGTACGAGGGCCGACGCGGTGAGGGGAGCCGGCGCGGGGCCGGCGGGAGCGCGGGGAGTGCATGCTGGAAATATCGTGAACGAGTGGGGCAAAGCTAGCGGCCGTGCCGCGCCGCACCAAACCTCGGGCCGCCGGATGGCAGTTCGTTTGCGGCTTGGACGACCGACAGTCTCCCTTTTCGTATGTTACCGGCCTCATGGTTCGGCTCACTTCGTTAACGGCATCGACGATGATCACAGACACAATCGCTTCCACCCCGAACGCTCTCCCGGATTCCACGAACGGCGCCGCAAACGGCGAATGGCGGAGCGATCTGCCGACCGTCTCGTTCGAGAAGTTCCAGCTTCCGAACGGCCTGCGCGTGGTCCTTTCGGTCGATCGGAGCGCGCCGGTGGTGGCCACCTACATTCATTACCACGTCGGCTCGAAGAACGAGCGCGCCGACCGCACCGGCTTCGCGCACTTCTTCGAGCACCTGATGTTCGAGGGAACCGAGTTCATCCCGCGCCATCAGATCGACAAGATCGTGCAGTCGGCCGGCGGGCGGCTCAACGCCCACACGTCGTTCGACTTCACCGGCTATCAGCTGCTGCTGCCGGCCAATGAGCTGAAGCTCGCCCTCTGGATCGAGTCCGAGCGGCTGCTCCACGCCAAGATCGAGGAGATCGGCGTCGAGACGCAGCGGGGCGTGGTGAAGGAGGAGCGGAAGATGTCGATCGACAACCGTCCGTACGGCTCGATCCTGGAGAACATCGCCGCCAACGTGGCCGAGGGAACGCCGTACGCCTGGACGCCGATCGGTTCGGCGCAGTACATCGACCAGGCGACGATCGACGAGTTCCGCGACTTCTACGGCCGCTTCTACGTGCCGAACAACGCCGTGCTGGCGATCGTCGGCGATATCGACGTGGAGCGGACCAGGGCGCTGGTCAACGAGTTCTTCGCCGACATCCCGCGCGGCGCCGATATCGAGCGTCCGTCGTTCACGGTGCCCCCCGGCGATAGCGAGAAGACGGTGGAGGTGCGCGAGGAGAAGACGCCGCTGCCGGCGCTCCTCTACGTCTACCGCGGCGCGGCGCAGGGAACGCCGGACGCCTACGCGCTCGAATATCTCACGACCATTCTCGCCACCGGCAACAGCTCCCGCTTCTACCGGGAGATGGTCGATACCAAACAGCTGGCCGTCTCGGTGCAGGCCTTCCCGCTCGACCTGGAGAACGGCGGCATGTTCGGCCTGTTCGCCGTGGCGCATCCGACCACGACCATGGAGCAGCTGGCCGCCGAGTTCGACCGCGAAGTGGCCGACGTGACGACCAACGGCGTGACCGAGGAGGAGTTCCTCAAGGCGCGCAACCAGCTCGAGACGCAGTACGCCCGGCGCTTCAACGATCCGCTGGACAAGGCGATGGCGCTCGCTTCCTACGAGACCTTCTACGGCGACCCGAATCTCATCAACACCGAGATCGAGCGCTACATGCGGGTGACGATCGACGACATCCGCGAGGTGGCGCGCACCTACATGCAGCCCTCCAACCGGGTGGTGCTGAAGTATCTGACCCCCGCGCAGGAGGGAGTCGCGGCCGAGGACGCGGCGGCCTGAGCGCCCCGGATCACGGCCACCCGCCCGCCGCCGGGATATGCGCGGCGCTCCCAGATTCCGGCATCGGCCCCCCTGGGCCGGGCATTACGAACATCAAACGCGAAGACATGGACGTTCAGGAAACCATAGATCGCTCGAAGCGGCCGGCTCCCGATCCCGCGCCGGCATTCGCCTTTCCCCCGTATCAGCGCTTCACCCTCGACAACGGGCTGAAGGTGTTCCTCGTGCGCGACGAGCGGCCGCTGATCACCTTCCGGATGCTCTTCCGCGGCGGCTCCGGCCTCGACGGCGACGTCACCGGCCTTGCCGATGCCGTGGCCGATCAGCTCGTCAAAGGGACCACGACGATGTCCGCGCAGGAGTTCGCCCGCAGGATCGATTTCGTCGGCGGCTCGATCAACCCGAGCGCCTCGCAGGACGCGTTGAGCATCACCGCCAGCGGACTGCGCAGGCACCTCGGCACGATCCTCGAGCTCTTCGCCGGCGCCGTGCGCAATCCGGCCTTCAGCGACGAGGAGCTGGAGAAGTATCGCCAGGATCAGCTCACCTCCTTGAAGGCGGCCAAGGCTCAGCCGGAGTTCCTCGCCTCGCACGCGGTCAGCCGCGTCCTCTACGGCGAGACTCCCTACGGCGCCATGCCAACCGAGGCGGTGCTCGCGAGCCTGACGCCGGAGCTTCTGCGCGCCTATCACGACGCCTACGTCGTTCCGTCGAACGGCTCGCTCGCCGTGGTCGGCAACTTCACCGAGGAGGAGCTGCGCGGGCTGTTGGAGGGCGCCTTCGGCGACTGGAAGATCGGCCCCGCACCGGCGGTCGAGCCGCCGGTGTTCCCGGAGCGTCGCGGCCGCCGGGTGATCCTCGTCGATCGCCCCGCCGCGGTGCAGAGCTCGGTGCGCGTGGTCTCCTCCGGACCTCGCAGCAACAACCCGGACCGTCCGAAGTGCTATATCCTCAACAGCATTCTCGGCGCGGGAACGGGGCTCGGCAACCGGCTGGCGATGAACCTCCGCGAGACCAACGCCTTCACCTATACGCCCTACAGCTACTTCGACGCGAACCTCTACGCGGGAAGCTTCGTGGCCGTGGCCGATGTGGGCAACGAGGTGACCAGCGCGGCGGTGCGGGAAATGCTCCACGAGATCCGGCGGATGTCCTCGGAGCCGGTCCCGGCCGATGAGCTGGAGCGGAACATCCAGTCGGCCGTCGGCAACTTCCTGCTGTCGATCTCCGACCCGTCGACCACCGCCATGCGCGTGCAGTCGATCGATTTCTACGGCCTTCCCGAGGATTACTACAGCCGCCTGGTCGACGCGTATTCGACCACGACCACCGATGAGGTGGCACGGCTCGCCGGGCACTACCTGAACGAGGAGAACCTGGCGATCGTCGTGGTCGGCAAGTCGTCGGCGATCGCCAAGGAGCTGGAGGAGTTCGGGACGGTGGAGATCTGGGACACCGAGCTGCGGCCGGTGGAGGAGGCGACCGAGGGAGTCTACGCGCTCTCGGAGAGCGAGCTCTGGGCGCGCCTGCTGGAGGCGCTCGGCGGCGGTGAGCGGCTGCGCGCGGTCACCTCGATGCGGACCGTCGGGACCGTGACGGTCTCGATGGGGGGGCAGAGCATGACCGGGGCTATCGAGCGGATCGAGGCGCTGCCGAACCTCCACTATCAGGTGGTGAACGTCGGCGGCATGAAGCAGGAGAGCTTCGTCAACGAGCACCAGGTGGCGCAGACGCAGATGGGAGACACGCAGCATCTGGAAGGGGAGGCGCTGGCGTGTGAGCTGGAGGGGAGCCACTTCCTGCCGGCCGCCTATCTGGAGGAGACCGGGGCGTCGACGCGGGCAATCGGCCGCAGAATGGTCAACGGCGCCGAGACGGTGGCCGTGGAGCTTCTCTATCCGATGGGGCGGAGCTTCACCTACTATCTCGATCCGGAGACCTTCCTCCCGCGCGCGCAGGAGGAGCCGGAGAAGGGGGTGACCTATCTCTCCGACTGGCGCTCGATCGACGGGGTGATGCTGCCGCACGCGATCACGCTGGAGCCGCAGCCGGGACTGAGCTTCGTCGTCACCGACATCCAGTATCAGCTCGATGTGCCGGTCGATCCGAAGCGCTTCATGGCGCCGGCATGAGCATGATGGCAATCAGAGGATGATGGCAATCAGAGGATGATGGCAATCAGAGCCGGATGGGATTCAGAGCCGGATGGGATTCAGAGCCGGATGGGATTTAGAGCCGGATGGGATTTAGAGCCGGATGGGATTTAGAGCCGGATGGGATTCAGAGCCGGATGGGATTCAGAGCCGGATGGGATTCAGAGCCGGATGGGATTCAGAGCCGGATGGGATTCAGAGCCGGATGGGATTCAGAGCCGGATGGGA
>JBEHWX010000098.1:0-21374 GCA_048498995.1 Bacteroidota bacterium | reverse complement strand
CGTGGCGCGCGTGGAAGCGCGCCGGGGCGCTGGTCACCTCCAGCACGTTGATATCATACGGAAGGTTGTCGTTCAATCCGTAACGGATCCGGTCGGTCGGCCCGCCGTCGGGAAGATCGATGTGCGCCACCTGGCCGAGCGCGTGCACGCCGGCATCGGTGCGGCCGGAGCCGACCATTTCGCCGACGCGGCCGAACTGCTCGCGCGCCACGCGGATGATCGTTCCCTGGACGCTCTTGGCGTTCTGCTGCACCTGCCAGCCGGAATAGCGGGTGCCGTTGTATTCGATGTGAAGCTTGTATCGGGGCATGTGTATCTCGAAGGTGGACAAGATACGAAACCCCGACTCCCCCGCCGGCCGGCCGGTCGGGATCGGCATCGACGGCCGAACGGCGGCTCGAGGGGGGAAGTTGGCACCGATTTGGAGAAGTCCGACGCCGGGGGCCGGGACGACGGCGAGGAACGCCGTGTCGCATCCCCACGTCGACATCCGAGGAGGAGAGGAAACGATGAACGCGAAAGCACGAGATATCATGACCCACGCCCCGCAGACGGTGACCCC
This sequence comes from Bacteroidota bacterium, assembly GCA_048498995.1. Taxonomy (GTDB): domain Bacteria; phylum Bacteroidota; class Ignavibacteria; order OLB7; family OLB7; genus JBEHWX01. The sequence continues at coordinate 20,812 of JBEHWX010000098.1, read as the reverse complement.
GACCGAGCCGGTCGCCGACGCGGTTCAGATCATGGCCAGCGAGAATTGCGGCGCGGTCCCGGTGGTCGATCCGGAGGATGCCGGATCGCTGGTCGGGATCATCACCGACCGTGACATCGCCCTGCGCGCCTGTCGCGATGGTGGCCGCGGCCCGGAGACTCCGGTGGTCGAGGTGATGTCCACCGACGTACAGGTGGTCTCGACCGACGATTCGATCACGCATGTTCGCGAGGTGATGGCCGATGCCGGCGTCCGTCGCGTGCCGGTGGTCGAGAACGGCCGCCTGGTCGGGATCATCGCCCTGAAGGATCTGGCCGACGAGGTTCCCGCCGATCAGGTCGGCGAGACCACCGACCGCATCCTGGAGCAGGACCCGAACAACTGACGCGGCTGGCGAAGCCCCTCCGGAGCGGAAGCATGAAGGCCGTCGGCACCCGCGCCGATGATGGCTTCGACAGCCGGCTCCGGTGGAAAGTGTTCCGGTGGAAAGTGTTCCGGTGGACGGTCCCCGGCCGCCGTTGACGATCGTCTCACATGTGTTGAGGATGGTGCTGTGGGAAGTTCGAGACGATCGATCAAATGTGGCGGTCGGGGCCGACGCCGGAAGCGGGCTCCGCGGAGCATCTCCCCCGCTCCTCCCGGAGCTCTCCGCGAACGATAACGATCTTGCTCCACGCGGGTGGACCGAATCTCCCCATCTCTCTTCATCGGAGAGTTCTCTTCATCGAAGAGCTTCTTTCGAGGGCCGGCCCTCTTTCGCTGACCGGGTAGAGCCGCTAACTTTGGCACCGACATCCCGGGCCGCGCCGCGCGACGCGACATCGGACGGATACACATCGCAGCCCGATCGCGCATCACTTCGTCGACAACGCACCGATGCCCTCCCATCCGCTTCAGGTCGCCATTCTCTGGCATCAGCATCAGCCATACTACAAACAGGGCGAGAGCTATCTGCTCCCCTGGACACGGCTTCACGCGACGAAGGATTATCGCGACATCGCCAGCGCGCTCGCCGGATTCCCGAAGCTCCGCCAGACGATCAACGTTGTCCCCTCCCTCCTGATCCAGCTCGTCGACTACGCCGAGCACGGCGCGGTCGACCGGATCCTCGAGCTGACGCGACGTCCCGCCGCGGAGCTCACGCCTGAGGAGCGGCGCGCGATACTGGCCAGCTTCTTTCTCTGCAACGTGGAGCGGATGGTGCTCCGCTATCCCCGGTACGCGGCGCTCTTCGCCAAGGCGGGGAACACCGGTCAGGGCACGCCCGATCCGGCCGCGCGCGCCGCGGCGTTCACCACGCAGGACTGGCTCGATCTTCAGGTGTGGTATCTGCTCACCTGGATCGGCGAGTACTCGCGCGATGACGAGCGGATAGCCCCGCTGCTGGCCAAGGGAGGCGACTTCACCGAGGAGGAGAAGCACCTGCTGATCGATGCCTCGCTCGAGATCGTCGCCGACGTGATCCCAACCTATCGACGACTGATGGAGCAGGGACAGATCGAGCTTTCGGTGACCCCCTTCTACCATCCGATCCTGCCGCTGGTGTGCGACAGCTTCGCGGCGCTCGAGGCGCTGCCGAACAGCGATCTGCCCGAGCATCACATCTCCTATCCGGAGGACGCGGCGGTGCACGTGGAGCGGGCCATCGCCCTGTTCAAGGAATATTTCGGCCGCGCGCCGGTCGGGATGTGGCCGAGCGAGGGGAGCGTCTCCGACGCCGCGCTGGCGATGATCCGGAAGGCCGGGCTCGAATGGACCGCGTCGGATGAAGGGGTGCTTCGCCGGACGCTCGGCGAGCGCTGGAACGATCTGGCCAAGTACTTTCCCTATCGCTTCAAGACCCGCACCGGGGAGCTGTGGATGGTCTTCCGCGATCACGAGCTCTCCGACGCGATCGGGTTCGTCTACAGCTCGTGGGATCCGGAGGCGGCCGCGCTCGATTTCTACAATCGCCTGATCGAGATCCGCACCCGGATTATCCAGGAGCACGGACCGGACGCGCTGGACGAGGCGCTGGTGCCGGTGATCCTCGACGGCGAGAACTGCTGGGAATATTACGAGCGGAACGGGCGTCCCTTTCTCGAAGCGCTCTACAAGCTCCTCTCCGAATCGACCGAGATCGTCACGACCACGATCGGCGACGCGCTCGCCACGCGGCACGCGCATCCGGACAGGACGCTCGGGCGCATCTATTCAGGGAGCTGGATCGGCGCGAACTTCAAGATCTGGATCGGCCACGCCGAGGACAACGCCGCGTGGGACGCGCTGGCCGAGGCGCGCGAGGCGCTGATGGAGGCGCGCAACGGACTGGAGGCCGCGAGGTTCGCCGAGGCGATGGAGGAGATCTATATCGCCGAGGGATCGGACTGGTTCTGGTGGTATGGCGATGAGAACTCCTCGGCCAACCAGGATGATTTCGATGAGCTGTTTCGCTCGCATCTGAAGCGTGTCTACACGCTGATCGGCCGCGAATATCCGGCCATGCTGGACGAGCCGATACGCCACGCCGGACGCGTGCCGAAGATCGTTCCCCCGGCGCGCGGCGTTACCCCGTCGATCGACGGGCGCCTCTCCTCGGCCGGTGAATGGGAAGGGGCCGGAAGCTTCGTGATCGATTACGTCGGCGGCGCCATGCATCGGGCCGAGGCATTCGAGCGCCGGTTCTGGTTCGGCTCCGATAGCGCCAATCTCTACATCCGGCTCGACCTCCGCGCGCCGCTGGCGCAGGGGAGCTCGCTGCACGTGACGATCCGCGGCACCAAGACGCTCCGGATCCACTTCGCCCCGGGATCGGTGGCGATCGAGGCGGCGATGAACCGGTCCGGACAGGTGACGATGGCCGGCATCAGCGCCGCGGTCGGCGAGGTGGTGGAGGCGGCATTTCCCGTCGGCCATTTCCTCGAGGATGGCGAGACGCTCGAGGCGCTCGGCGTGGTCTGCGAGATCTTCGAGCACGGGCATCCGACCGAGCGCGTTCCGAAACAGGGAGAGCTTCTCTGCCCGATTCGGATCGCGGCCTCGCACGGCTCGTGAGCTCGTCCCGATATTCCCCCCATGAACGGTTCCGCGCCACGCGCGGCGCCGCGAGGTCTCCCCTTTCCCGCCTGCTCCGGGAGCCGTCCCGGCCGGCCGGGAATTCCCATCAACCGGTGTTCGAGTCAACATCATGCGCAGAGCACTCCTGATCCTGCTGGCCCTCATCGTCGGAGGCACCGGACTCTTTGCCGGCTACGTCGCGTGGGATTACGACGCCGACCATGTGAGCCCGATCGTCGCGGCGCCGAGCTACGACTCCCTCTTCGAGGCCTCCGTGCAGCGCCGCGTCAAACGCCCGTTCGCCGCGCTCCCCGCCGATGGGCAACGAAAGGTGCTGTCGGATATCATCCTCTCCCGCGAAGGGGACCCGGTGCGCGAGGTGGCGCTCTACCGCCTGCGCGCGATCGCCGACAAGCGCTCGGCCTTGACGCTCCTGCGCAAGACGCTCACGACGCTTCCGCCGGAGCTTTTCGAGACCGGCGTCGGATCGGCCATGGCGATCGACCCTCAGGGAAGCGCGCTCTGGCTCGACTCCCTCTACCGGAAGCTGGAGGCTGACCCGGCGGCCTTCACCCCGCTCGGCGGCTATCGCACCTCGACCGTCGCGCTCAACGAGGCGGGACAGGATATCCAGATGGAGTTTCGCGAGCGGACGCGGAGCGAGGCGAACTACGGCTTAACCACCGCGCGCGAGAACACCCTCTTCTTTCCGGAGCGTCCCGCATGGTTCCTGTCGGTGCCGAACGTCGATGACGTGCTCGGCCGGTTCCGGGAATCGCGCTTCGTGACCAGCCTGGAATCGACGCCGGTGATCGACGACGCCTGGAGCCTGCCGCTGCTCAGAACCATCGCCGGACTTCGCGCGCGCCTGACCGACGCGATGGGATTTCTCGGGAGCTATTTCTCCCCCGAGGAGCTCTTCCGCGACGAGTTTCTGATGGGACGCTATGGCGATGAGTATCTGATCGTCTCCTTCCGCGACAAGAATGTGGCGGTGGCCGAGGGGCTCGTCTCGATTTTCGAGACACTCGGCAAGGACTTCAAGATCCAGCGGTGGACGGTCGATGGCATCAAGGCCGCCGGGGTGCGCGGAAGCACCGGCCGGATGCTCGCCTACGCCACGCCGGGGGATTATTTCGTGGTCGCCACCGACACGGCGCTCCTGAGCCGCGCGCTCCATACATGGTCTGCCGATCGTGCCCACTCGCTCGGCATCGACCCGATTTTCCGGAAGGAGTTCGCGGCCGTCAACCCGAACGGCGAGCGGCAGATCCTGTTCGGCTGGCTCAACCCGACCGAGGTGATGGAGCCGACCGGATCGGAGAGCCCGGCCGCGCGGCGCCTCGCGATCCTCGCCGCCGCGCTCGGCCGCGACGGCGCCTACGCTCCCCCAACGACCACCTCGCTCAGCGACCCGACGTCGCGCATCGTTGCCTGGACCACGCTCCGGAATCAGGACCCGCTCCGCCTCTGGCGTTACATCGTCGACGTCCGTTCGCTCGGCAAGAACCCGGTCGATTCGCTGGCGCGGCTCGCGAAGGTCGATATCGCCAAGCAGGTGATGCCCTATCTCTCCTCGACCATGCGCGTCGGCTACGGCGGGATCCACTACCTGCGCGAGTCGTACGGCTATTCGCACACCGGATTCGACATGCTGCTCGAGGTGCCGCTGGCCGGCACGCCTCCCCCCGGCTTCGACACGACGATGCGCCGCCTCTTCGCCGGCATCACGACGCTCGTGTACACCCGGGACACGCTTGCCCCGGCCGGCGCCGCGCTCTGGATCGCGCGCGACACGAACACGACCGACTCGACGCTCCTGGCGCGCAAGCTCCAGCCGAGCTTCGGCATCGTGCGGAGCCGGTTGGTCGTGGCATCGACGCCGGAAATGCTGCGGGCCGTCTCCGGCAACGACGTGGCCGACGGCGCGCCGCGCGAATATCTCAGCGGCGCCATCAAGGTGGATTCCCTGGCCGGCAATTTCGCCGACTACCTGAAGCCGTTGCTTCGCAGAAGCGGCAGCTACACGCCGGACGAGATCGCCGAGCGGATCGATCCGCTGACGCGCGCGCTCGGACTCTACGATCGTCTGGAATGGCACTTCACGGCCGACCACGGCGTGCGCGGCGGACGCGCCGCGCTGGTGGCAAAGGCACAGGCGCCGGCGAACGGGCGCTGAAAATTTCCTGGGAATATCATCGCGGAACGATCGGGCTCCCGCGAGCAACGCGACATTGCATTCAACATTCCGGACCATGACCGCACGCACGACATCGGACGGACGCTCCTCGCTCGGGCGGGGGCTGCGCCGCGGGCTCCTCTGGGGGCTCGGCGGGCTGCTCGCCGTGATTGCCGTCCTCTGGGGCTACAACCGTCTCGACCGGCACATCAAGGATTACGACGTGGTGATCACGCCGACCTCGATCCCGGCCGACGGCGTTTCCTCCGCGCTGATGGAGATCCGCCTCATCTCCCGCTTCGGCAATCAGTTGAACACGCGCGTGCTGCCGATGCCGCCGAAAGTCGAGATCGTCGAGGGGGCGGATCTGGTGCGGGTGCTGATGCTCGACTCCCTCCACTACCGGCTGATCGCGCGCTTCCAGACCGGGAGCGTGCTTGCGCGGGTGCGGATCTGGGGAGCCCCCGGGCCGATCGAGGCGCGGCTGGAGCTGACCGCGTCGCTCGCCGACCGGAACCGCAACGGCTACCCCGACGCGATGGACCTGAGCTCGATTGGGGATCGGATGGCGTTCAGACAGTGGTTCGTGGCGATCGCGAAAAGCCAGATGACGCAGATGGATGATCGCTGGCATGATCGGGATTGCGCGGGGCTGCTCCGTTACTGTTACCGCGAGGCATTGAAGCGGCACGACAACGCGTGGCTGCGCGGCCGGCGCTGGCTGGCGACGGTGGGTATTCGGGACGTGGCGAAGTACAATTATCCGACGGTGCCGCTGGTGGGAACGAACGTGTTCAACGTCGGCGAGGAGCCGGCGCACGCCGTTACGGCGACGGATGCGGGTGGCGCCATTGCCGGAAACATGCCGTCGGTGCCGAAGCGGCGGCGGGGTCCGCTCTCCCGCTTCGCGGCGTTCGGCGAGGCGGCGCGTCTGAAGGACAATTCCCTCGTCTATGTTTCCCGCTCCCCCGCTGATGCGATTCCGGGGGATGTGCTCTTCTACCTGAACGACACCGACGCGGAGTGGCCCTACCACTCGATGATCTACATCGGCGACTGGGCAACGATCTACCACACCGGCCCGGACAACGGCAAGCCCGGCATCGTGAAGCGGATGACGCTCCAGGATCTGGCCGCGCACCCGAACCCGCGCTGGCACCCGGTGCCGAGCAACCCGTACTTCCTCGGCTTCTACCGCTGGCGGATTCTGGTGGGTTGAACATCTCCGCCCGCCAATTATCGTCGTCTCGAAAGCAGCCGCTACCGGTCCGCGAAGTGCTGAAGCTCCGTGTCCCACCGCATATGCGCCTGACGCTCTCGCCACCACGCCGCCACGCTATCGTGAAGATCCCGCAAGTCGCCGAGATTACCAGAGTAGCCCCCATATTCCTTCAGGGCCTCTGGCAACGACTCCCATTCTATCCAGCCTTCCAAGGCCACCGCGGCGAAATCCGCGGCATATCGCGGTGCATCGCTCCTTCCGGTCGGGCCGACGATGTCGGTCGAATCTTCGAGCACCTGAATCAGTACGGGCACGACCGCGATATCAAGCGGGGGCAAGGTGGTATCGTTGACGCGCCGCATGCTCATCAGAAACATGGTCACGGCGCCGAACCGCGCGATGCGGGATGATCTCGTCGCATCCCATCGTTCGGCGATGGCGGACGAAACGACACTATGTCGAAGGCAGGAAAGCGCGGAGGCGGCCTTCGCGCTGGACATGTAATCCGCGTGGGTTTCGTCGAGATAATCCAACAGGCACGGGAGAGCATCCACCTCCGACAATGAACGCACAACTGTACAGACGCTTGAATCCCCCGCTCGCAGCGCCATGACCGTTGCCATGAATGAACCGCAGTTGCCGGCCTGACAAGACGCCAACACCAGCGAGAGCGAAACAACAAGAACGGGAGGGAATGCTTTCATTGTCGAGGTGCGTACATCCATGGATTACATGTTGGCGGTGGGCACTGCTCGTGCCTTATTCGTGGAATATCGGCATGGCATCCAAGGATGTGATCTCACCATCACGTGAGACCGCGAACAGAAGTGCCACGCCGGCATTGAAATGCCCCATGCCGCCGAGTGTCGAGGGCCGGTCGGAAAGAAAACGCAATACTTCCCCCCGAATCATTCCGTGCGTTGGATGTGAGAGAAGAAGAATGGCCATGGGAGATCCACCGGCCGTGTCGCAACTACGAAATCCGACATACCTCTTCGGCATCGCACTCTCTCGCTCCTCGAATTTCCCCAACTCGCGCCAGAGCGAATCCCTCCGGCCCCGGTCCGCAATGCGGGAAAGAGGGCTGACTCCGACAAGATGGCCGGCAACCGAATCCGAATATCCATACCCCAACAGCCTCGGCTCCGTGCTGTCGGCAACGCAGTAGAATCCCCTCAATCCCATTGTGGTATCCAACGGCGTATCGGTCGTCCTTGCATAGACCGCGGCGATCCGGCTCGAGGTATCGATCATCCGGAGGATGTTCCGATATGCGACCTGTTCGCTGCTCACGCAAGCGGCCATCGTACTCAGGAACATCAATGGAATGAGCGATCGGAATGTCATGTAATCTCCATGTCAGAACCGGCGCTCTCGATGGACTCGGCTTGCTTCGCTGAGCAGGTCCTTCGATTCAACCTGCATGTATGTATGCCTCGGAGCGAATGAATGTGGCGCCGACATGTCGATCGGAACCACGAGATGCAGGATCCAGCCATAGCCGTCATCGCCGTCGAACGTGACGAAGGTAGAGGAGACATTGCCGGGGTGACGTGATCGAGGAAAAGACGGCACCAATGGTCGACTGATCGACCACGCGAACGCTCGCGAAGTGTACTCCCACGTCCAGCCTCCGTTTGACCGACACGCACTCGACACCGTCCGGGCAGGCAAAGGTTCGTTCGGCCCTGATCTCATGCACGCGTGACATGAACGTTCTCGCATCGGAGGAGTATCCCAACAACCACCGTCCACCCAGAGCCAGAAGAACCGTATCCGTAAGCACCAACGCCAGCTCGGCGGCATGCTCGAACCTTCGGAAGGCGTATGAGTAGGTGACGATCGAATCCGCCGAAGCAAGAACGCTATCCCAGCTCAGGAACCATACGCCAGGCATTATCGAATACGGAATGTCCATCAGCCACGGTCTCGGTTTGTGTACACGCTCCTATCTCGGCATGTCGGACCGCTCAGCAACCCGGCGCTCCCAGACGTAGAGCGTCGACGGGAACACATCCCAGGGAGCGGCCGCCCACTTCATTACCCTCTCGAAGCAGTCATCAGAGCTCGCCGCATGGACATCCTCGATCGCCGCCTCGGCGAAGGTGATGGCAAGCTTCGTGTAGGACGGCAGCGCGTGAAGCGCCGACGGGAGACGGGCAAGGCGCGTATCCCGCATCGCATCGAGATACCCCACGGGGATAGGTGAACGTCTCGACAGTGGCGATCCGTCCGATGTAATCACGCCCCGCCGCGCGGAACAGTGCAAGCGCCGTCGTATAAGCTTCATCCCATAGAACGGTCACATCCAACGCGCCCCAAGGAGCGTCCATTGCGAAGTAGAGCCCGTCATCGACGAAGCCGAGCGTATCGAGATCGTTCGCATCCTCCGGATCCACATCCCGACGGCGGTCTACTCGGATATCGACACCCAACGGCGCCAGATATTTGGACGCGGCGGCTCGAAGTGCGTCCGCATCCGCGGGTGAGATCGCGATCTTACCGAAGCAGTAAAGAGACATGCGCGCCACCAACATCAGATTCTCGTAGGGGCGGGCCCCCGTGCCCGCCCTGACATACCGTTTGGCTATGCGCCGCCGCGAAGGAATGTCACGACTGGCTTTCAGAAGCGGCGGCCTGACGCCAACACGCATCCACTCGGAATCACGCTCCCCTGACGAGATTGAGAACGAGCCTGGCCGCGAAAACGGCAATCATCAGATAACCGCATACCGTGAGAAGCCGCGCCCGCTTTGTTCGCACTTCAGGAGGCTGCTCCGCAAGCACCGCTCCCGCACGGATTCGGCGCGAGAGAATGATGCAGTAGATGCCCATTCCGATGAAGAAGAGCATCTCGAGGGATGAAAGAAGAACACGGAACATCGACTATCCTTTAATGACACGATACCGCAGCACGGGACCAGGGCAGGTTATGAGTGCGGGGACGACGTCGAACATCTGCCGGACTCAACCTCGGCCAGAACGATTCGAGTTAGCGGCCTCATGATCTCGATCTTCGACATCGAGCAGACAAAGTCAATAACAGGCTTCAGTCGTATGCAATCGCCTTAGGAGCCCACTCCTTTACCCTATCACCTTCAAAGGCAACGTAAACAACGACTCCGCGATTCATGGATTGCATACCGCGCAAAGTCGTCGCCTGTGGTTTCAAATCGCGACGAAACAACTGCACAACAGCTAAGTCGTCTTTAATTTGAGAAAAATACACAACAACCTCACATCCGCTAAATCCAGAAGCAAGCCCACAAGGAACCAGCAGTTTGAGCTCACTAGCCCAAGCTGCAATTACACGATCCGCCTCGCGAACAGCATCTATCTTTCTTGCACCGTCCAGATCACTATCGTACACATCATAACCCAAAACTCTCTTTTGAAGAAACCGCGAGCCCACGGTAGCAAACAGCCGCGGCTCTATACTATCAGAAACAGAGTACCTTCCGGCAATGCCTTTGTTTGAAAGCACAGAATCTGGCATCTCCAAGACCATTTCGGCAATCACCCGCGACGTGTCAATTACGTCCAGCATATTGCGATATCGCTGACAATCCGAGGAGGTTGCGCAACCACAAGCAGCCAATGCGACAAGAAGAGAGATCAGATTATTCATAATAGCATTAGAAGCTATCAGGAAATACGACGGGGCAACATCATTCGTCGTCATCAACGATCCGGTTAGTGGCCTTATCACGTCGACATTCGACTTCGAGGCCAGCAACATCTCCCTCACAGGCTCTTTCCATCATCCACGTACTGAACGTCAACCCCCTCGGGTGCATTGTCGATCAGCAACCGCACGATATCATCGAATCGCTCATACGACGTCGTGATACGAGATCTTCCCTTGCCATGTACGATGTCGACATACGTATCATGGACTCGAATCTCGCGCACATCGGTCCATGCGAACTTCTCGGTCTGTTCGCCTCGAATCAGAACTCCGTCACCGTCGATGCTCACGTAATTCTTCCGGACATTGAACATTTTCCAACAGAGATAGGAACAGAGGGCCGCGGCTATCGCCACACCATACCAGTTGCGTGCGTGTATCACGCTATACAGGCAGCAAAGCACGAAAAAGCTCATCACCCCGTACAGAGCTTCACCTTTACGACGGGCATCGTTTGTTATCCCGAACCGCTGCATCGTCACTCTCCGTGGCTCCCTCCAATCTCGGCACACATCCCAGCGAGATACGCTCGCTCCCGCCGGTCGAAGCCCTCCGAAGTTGCCACGCTGTCGAGCCTCCTCCGAAGTCGCGACTTCCCGCGAAGCGTATCGGCCGCCGCAGCGACTTCCAAAGACCAGGATTCGGTGATGAACCGACGGAGTGGCCATCGTGCATCCTGAGCACTCCTGGAAAGATAGTCGAGTGTTGCCTTAGGCTGCGAGAAGAAGAGCCCGGAGGCCGAGGCCGCCAACTGTTCGCTCACATATCCATCGCTAGCGCGACTGATCGAGTCCAGAACCACGAGATGCCACCGCCGAGGCTCCCTCGCATACAGCAGCATGATCTTCTCGATCGCGGCCAGCACACAGGAGTCATTGCCGAGCAGGAATGATTCCGCGTCATGCTCGAGAACACTTGCGTACGCTTCGGGACTATCCGCGATGCGGCAGGCATCGATAGGCGGGGAGCCGTCGCCGTCATGAACCGTCGCGTTCCGCTCACCGCCACACTCGATCGCCGGGCGTGCGCCGATTGCTTGCTCCCCCGGGATCTCATGAGCGCCCGGGTTCGACCGTTCTGGATCGTCCGACGTGCGGCAAGCGCCGATCACGATGATGGATGCAACAAGCAGCGCACACCAGCATCGGATGATAGGATAAAGAGAAAGCATGTCGGGAATGAAATGGCGCGCTGGGAATGACGATCCGTGCGGCCCAGGCCCGGCCGCTCACGGCGCAATCTACATCGCCGGAGGCGATTCATACAGTAACGCCCAACACCGATTCCCTTCCCCGCTTCCCCATCGTCATTCCCCGCCACGCGACGTTCGATCCCGACGCGGACCGCTTCGTGCCGCCATCCGCTACCTTTCATGCCCGGTTCGCAACCCGGCCATGCCGGTCGCGTAGCCTGGGCCCACGGCCATCGAAACGGCCGGTCATTCGTTCAACAACGTCACGGTACGTCATGCCTCTACCGATCATCGAGACGCCCCGTCTTCTCCTCCGACCCTTCGTCGAGGAGGACCTGACGCCACTCGCGGAGATCACCGCCGATCCGGTCGCGATGCGCTTCATCGGCGCCGGCCGCACCATGACGCCGGAGCAGACCGCCCGCACGGTCGACTACTTCGCGGCGCACGCCGAGAAACATGGCTTCGGGCCGTGGGGACTCGTCGAACGAGGGACGGGAACATTCATCGGGTGGTGCGGTCTCAAGTACCTGAACGAAACGGACGTGGAGCTGCTCTACCTCCTCGGCCAGGACGCCTGGGGAAAGGGCTACGCCACCGAGGCCGCGCGCGCAAGCATCGACTACGGCTTCGGCCAAGCCGGGCTCGACCGGATCGTCGCGATCGCATGGCCCGAGAACCAGCCGTCGAGACGGGTGATGGAGAAGATCGGCATGATCTTCGACCGGGATGTCACCTACTTCGATATCCCGATGGTGCAGTACCAGATGACCGCGACGGAATACCAGACGCGCCGCGGAAGCGATGAGATGTCGCGCCGATCAACCGTGCCCACGGCAGCCGCGGAGGGAATAGGATGACGCGATCCCTTTCCCTGCTCACGCTCCTGATACTGCTCGGCGGTGTCCGGGCAACCGCGCAGTCGTGGCATCTCCTTCCGGCCGCTCCGGCGATCCGCGGCAAGCAGGACGATCTCTACTTCATCGATCCGGATCACGGCTGGAGCGTCAACGGGCTCGGCAACATCTTCGCGACGAGCGACGGCGGCGCCACATGGCGCAACCTGCTGAAGCAGCCGGGAACATATTTCCGATGCATCGGCTTCACTGATCCGCTCCATGGATTCGCGGGAAATATCGGCACCGATTATTACCCGAACGTGACCGACACGATCCCGCTCTACGCAACCTCCGACGGGGGCGAGCATTGGGCGCCGGTGACAGCAATCTCCGGCCCGATGCCGAAGGGGCTCTGCTCGATCTTCGTGCTCGACAGCCTCCACGTCTTCGGCGCCGGGCGCGTCGGCGGTCCCTGCCATTTCCTTTCGACCAGCGATGGCGGACGCCACTGGCGCGCGCGTGATATCGGCAACCGTCTCGGAATGCTGATCGATCTCTATTTCATCTCGCCGCGCCATGGCTACGCGTTCGGCTGCTCCGACGTGGACGGGACGAAGGGACATTCGGTTATTCTGAAGACGACCGACGGCGGCGAGCACTGGCGAGAGATTTTCCGCTCCAGCAAGCCGAACGAGATGTGCTGGAAGGTCTCCTTCCCGAGCACGCGTACCGGCTACGTTGCGGTGCTCGCGCGCGATTCGAGCGCGACGGTGCTGAAAACGACCGACGGCGGCGAGCACTGGCGCGAGCTGAAACTGATCGACGGTCATTACGAAGGGAAAGGCGTCGGCTTTCTCGACGAGCGAACCGGCTGGGTTGCCGGCGAGCGCCCAGGGGTTCCCCCCTACAGAACCACCGACGGCGGCACCACCTGGAGCGCCGACACGTCGCTCGGCCCTTATATCAACCGGATCCGCTTCGTCGACGGCGTCGGCTACGCCATCGGCGCGGCCATCTACAAACTCGACACTCCATCGAGCGCTCTCCCCGCAATGACAACGGAACCGAACAGGAGACGGCGATGGTAGGCATCGCCACGTACGCATCCTAGCAATCATGCGACGTCCGACGCACGGCAACGACAATCATGCATCCAATATTCGAGGCTCACTCATGAATCTGCTGATCATCGGCGGCACGGTCTTCCTCGGCCGCCATATCGTGGAGGCCGCGCTCGAGCGTGGTCACACCGTCACGATCTTCACCCGCGGCAAGCACAACCCCGATCTGTTCCCCGAGGTCGAGAAGCTCGTCGGCGATCGCAACGACGATCTCTCCGCGCTTCAGGGGCGCCGGTGGGACGCGGCCATAGATACCTGCGGATACTTCCCGCGCCAGCTTCGCGCCACCGCCGGCCTGCTCGCCGACGCGGTGGAGCATTACACGTTCGTCTCCAGCATCTCGGTCTACCGCGATTTCAGTAAGCCGGAGATGGACGAGTCGGGGCCGGTCGCGATAATCGAGGATCCGACCGTCGAGGAGATTACCGGCGAAACCTACGGCGCGCTGAAGGCGCTCTGCGAGGAGGCGGCCGAACAGGCGATGCCGGGACGCGTGCTCTCGGTGCGCGCGGGGCTGATCGTCGGACCCAACGATCCCACCGACCGCTTCACCTACTGGCCGCACCGGATCGCGCTCGGTGGCGAGGTGGTCGCCCCCGGCGACGGCGCCGAGCCGACGCAGTTCATCGACGTCCGGGATCTTGCCGGCTGGATCGTCAGGATGGCCGAGCAGCGTAAGGCCGGCATCTACAATGCGACCGGCCCCGACGCGCCGGTGCCGATGTCGGAGCTGCTGGAAGCCTGCAAGCGAGTCTCCGGCTCGGACGCGAAGCTGGTCTGGGTGGACAAGAGCTTTCTCATCGATCAGGGAGCGGCGCTCTGGAGCGAGATTCCGATGAGCGTCCCGGATACGGAGGATTCGGCCGGGTTCTCGCGGGTGAGCTGTGCACGCGCGGTCGCCGACGGCCTCACGTTCCGAACCGTCGAGCAGACGATCGCCGACACGCTCGCCTGGGACCGGACGCGTCCGGCCGATCAGGAGCTCCGCGCCGGACTCTCGCCGGAGAAGGAGCGCCAGATCCTCAACGCCTGGAAAATGACGGCCTGAGGAGGGCCGAGCGAGCGCATTCAAGTATCCTGGAGTGCGCACGTCGATGATTTCTCGCGTTGGCGACGACGTGCGCATGCCGACGATTTCCCGCGTTGACGATGGCGCACGCTGAAGACATGCGCCTACCGACGATCTCTCAGATTGGCAATGATGTGCCTATACCGGGATTTCTCGCGCTGGCAATGACGCGCGTCCCGATGATTTCCCGCGTTGGCAATGGCGCACGCGAAAGGCGTGCGCCTACCGATGGTCTCGCACGTTGGCAATAACGTGCGCCTGGCTGGAGCTCGTATGCAAACGGGGCGCTCGATGGTTCGAGCGCCCCGTTCTTCATGTTTTCATACCGATATCGTCTGCATATCACGCCGACACTACCATCCGATATCGCACCGCGATCATCTCCGCGGTTCACCTCACGGCAGGTCGATCAGGAGCACGCGGGCATGCGTGCCGGCCTGGAAGGAGATCACCTCCTCCCCCATCGCGCGGAGCTGATCTCCCTCGCCGAGCGTCTCGCTGTTCAGCAGGATCTCCCCGCTCATCACGTAGAGGAACGTTCGCCGTCCGGGCATCTCGTGATGCTCCACGATCGTGGTCGGGTCGAGCTCGCCGAGGTAGATCGTCGCGTCCTGATGGATCGTGATGGCATCGGCCACGCCATCGCCGGCAATGATCGGCTGGAGCCGGTTCCGTGCCGCCTCCCAGTCGATCTTTCGCTCGGCATACTCCGGCTCCAGGCCGGCCACCGACGGGGTGATCCAGATCTGGAAAAGGTGAACGGGGGTCGTACCGAGGTTGTACTCCGAGTGGGCCACGCCGCTGCCGGCGGACATCCGCTGCACCTCGCCGGCGCGGACCACCAGCTCGTTGCCGAGGGTGTCCTCGTGTGTGATCTCCCCCTCGAGAACGATGGTGACGATCTCCATCTCATGATGCGGATGGAACGGGTAGCCGGTCCCCGGCTCCACGAATTCGTCGTTGAAGACGTGGAGGACACCGAAGTCCTCGTTCTCGGGATCGTAGTAATCGGAGAAGGAAAAGAGCCAGTGGCTACGGAGCCAGCCGAAGTCGGCGAAGTGTCGCCGGTCGGCCTTGATGATCTGCTGCATTGAGCCTCGCGGAATTGCGTATCGAATCTCACTTCCGGCTCTCGTTCGCGGGTCCCCGGAACAGTCCCACAAGGGCGACGATGGTCCAGGTGGCCTCGAGCACCACGAACGGAATGTAGTCGATCAGCAGCGATGCGTAGCAGGAGAGGCCGGCACCGATAATGTTGAGTACCGCGTAAATCCGGCTCCGCTGGTCGAGCCAGCCGAACAGGTTCAGCAGAAACGCCACCAGTAGTAGCCCAACGCCGATCGATCCGATAATGACCGAAAGTGTCATTGCCGTCAGTGGATAGACTCTCCAGCAACTCCCGCGCCTGGAGACGCCGGAGCGGACCGGATCAGAAGGAAATTCCCACGAGCAGCTGCAGCAGCGAGATCGGCTGGTCGTAGAGATTGTGAATCGACAGCCCCTCGGGGCCGGTAATGTAGAGATCGTAGGTGGGAGTCGACAGCATGTAGCGGCCGGAAATCACCACGTGCTCGGCCACTTCGGCGCCGAGGCCGAGCGAAAACGCCAGCGATCCGGCCCAGACCGGCGCCTGGCGGAAGTCGACCCCCTCCACGTTGAACCGCACGTCCGAGCTCCGGCTCACCAGCACGCCGACCTGCCCGATTGCGAAGAGCCGGGTCGCGTCGGCCGGAGCGATCGCGTACTGGAACCCGGTCGAAACCCAGAGCGTGTACCAGGGGCCGACATCGACGGTCGTGTTCGGGGGAAGATCGAGCGTGGAATAGACCGCCTTGTGGGTGGAGGGAATATCGGACGGGTTCAGGGAGAGAAGAAGGCTGTTGATCCAGCCGAAGTTCTCGGTGCCGAGCACGTAGTCGGCGCCGAGGGAAAATCCCACGCGGGCGAAGCCGGGGCGCACGCCGCTCTGCTCGCCGAACTCGCCGAGGGGCATCGCCCCACCGACGAGCAGTCGCCAGTCGAACCGGAGCGGAATCGGCGGCTCCTCGTCGGTCGAATCGAGCGCCTCCCCTCCCCTGCGCGCATCGCCGCCGCTGACGACCGCCAGCGGATCGGCTTTGGCCGGGGGCACCTTCGCGGCGCCGGCGCGCGCGACGACCGTGCTGTCACCGGAGCGGGCAAGGCCGGTCACCGGAAGCTCGGCCGGCTGTGCCTCCTGCGCCGCGAGCCCGCCGGGGGCCAGAACCAGCGATCCGAGAAGAAGAAGCAGGGAAGAATGCCGCATAACGCACCACAACTGGTTGCCCGAATTCGACCGTGGTCCGGACACGGGCCACGAAGGATAGAACCCGGGAGATTCCTCTTCCTGTCATAACACGCCGAAATGGCGGATGGTTGCGTGAAACGGCCGCTCAGCCGACATCGGCATAGCGCATCGACCGGCGCACCGCTTTGGAGAAGACCTCCCTCATCATGGAATGTTTCTCCATGCGAAGGTCCGGGTCCTCCCCAACCACCGCGAAGGCCGCCTCCCTGGCCGCGACAACGATCGGGCCATCGGTCACGATGTTGGCGTGGCGGAACTCCGGCAGCCCGCTCTGTCTGGTGCCGACCAGATCTCCCGGTCCGCGGAGCTCCAGATCGATCTCGCTGATCCGGAACCCGTCGTTGGTCTCGACCATCGCCTGAAGCCGTCGGATCGACGCGTTCCGCTCCTTGCGGGCATCGTTCTGCGACATCCCCGGACGCATGTGATACCGGAAATGATCCTTCGTTAGGAGGATGCAGTACGACTGATCGTTCCCTCGCCCCACCCGGCCGCGGAGCTGGTGGAGCTGGGAGAGCCCGAAGCGCTCCGAGTTCTCGATCACCATCACGCTGGCGTTCGGCACGTCGATGCCGACCTCGATCACGGTCGTGGATATCAGGATATCGATCTTCCGCTCCAGAAAATCGCGCATCGTCTCCTCCTTCTCGTACCAGAACATCTGGCCGTGGAGCAGCCCGACACGCAGGTCGGGGAAGACGCCACCAGAAAGATACTCGAAGTGCTCCACGGCTGACTTGGCCTCCACTTTTTCCGAGACCTCGACCAGCGGATAGACGATATAGCTCTGACGCCCCGCCTGCGCCTCGGTTCTCAGAAACGCCCAGACGTCGTTGATCTGGCTTTCGAAGCGGATAGCGGTCCGGACCGGCTTCCGGTTGGCCGGCAGCTCGTCGATCACCGAAACGTCGAGATCGCCGTAGAGAGTCATCGTCAGCGTGCGCGGGATCGGGGTGGCGGTCATGATCAGCGTATCGGGACGTCGCCCCTTGTTCCGGAGCGTGGCGCGCTGCTCGACGCCGAATCGGTGCTGCTCGTCGATCACCACCAGCCCCAGGTTGCCGTACTCGACCTCCTCCTGAAACAGCGCGTGCGTGCCGACGACGATCTGCGCGTCCGATTGCCGGATCCGGTAGAGGATCTCCTCACGGAGCTTCTTCTTCTGTCCGCCGACCAGCTGCACCACGTTGACGCCGAGACCATCGAGCAGCTTGAGGAGGGTGCGGGTATGCTGCTCGGCGAGGATTTCCGTCGGGACCATGAAGGCGCACTGGTAGCCATTGTCGACGGCCACGAGCATCGCCAGGATCGCCACCACGGTCTTGCCGGAGCCGACATCTCCCTGCAGGAGCCGGTTCATGGCGCGCGGGGTGGCCATGTCGTCGAGGATCTCGCGGAGCACGCGACGCTGGGCGCCGGTGAGCTCGAAGCCGAGATTCTCCAGCAGCGCGCGCGCGAGCTTGCTGTGCGAGTCGAAGGAGATGCCGGCCTCCCGGGTCTGCGCGATCTCCTTGCGGAGCGCCAGGCCGAGCTCGAAGAAGAAGAGCTCCTCGAACTTCATGCGATAGCGGGCGCGGTCGAGCCGCTCCTCCTCCGAGGGGAAATGCAGCTCCCGGACCGCCTCCCGGAGGGGCATCAGATCGTGGCTCCGGAGGATATCCTCCGGAAGCACCTCGCGCAGCTCCTCCTCGCCGTAGGCCTCGAGCATCCGCTCCATGAGCGTCCTGACCGACCGCGAGCTGAGCTTGGCGCTCTTCATCTTGGCGGTCTCGCGGTACTGCGGGATGATCCGCCCGCCGTGGATCAGCTTGATCTCCTCCGGATCGATCCGCTCGATCTCCGGATGGGTCCACTGCAGCATCCCGTTGAAGAGCTCCGGGGGGCCGCTGATCGCGAGCAGATCGCCGGTCTGATACGACTTGACGAAGTACTGCGCTCCCTGGAAGAAGACGAGGTTGGCCTCGCCGCTGGCATCGAAGACGCGGATCACCAGGCGCTTCCGCCCCCGGGCCGACTGCGGCATCTCCATTCTTCGGATCTCGACCAGCGCGGTCACCTCGTCCGGGAGCCCTTCATCGCCGGCCAGGAGCAGGCGGGTCTGACGGAGCGTGAGGACCGTGCGGCGGTCGAGGTACTTGCGCGGGGTGAACAGGAGCAGATCGCGCAGGGAGTGGACACCGAGCTCGGCCAGCGCGGATGCGCGCGCCGGGCCGATCCCCTTGATGAACTGGAGGGGAAAGCTCGCGTCGTGGTTCATTTCGCTCGGGACGAGCTCCTCTTCGGGAAGATCGGCCGGCGGCTTCGGTTTCGTCGTTCGTTTGGCCATAGCGTGAACCGGGAAGATACGAACGACGCGGGGCAAGTTAGTCAGCACTCTCCCGGATGCTTCTCCATGTCCATGCGTCATCCCGAATGTGTAGCCCATACGACCAACCATCGCACGGTTACGTTTTGATACACGCAAAGACATCAAACATCAGGTATGCGTAGGTAAAAATCTTGATTTCCAAATTTTCGGGCCCCACAAGCATCGCAACGCAATAGTCAGGTGGATTTTCTGAATCGCCGAAGATCGGAATCAACGTCGTGCTTACCCCCCTCAGAACATCTCACCGCTTGACTTTAGCGCGCAATAACTATACATTTGAACTGAGAATACCGGCTCGACATCACATTCTCCAAAACGAGACCTCAAGATCCATATCAAAATTTATCATGACAGATCAAGATCTTGGCAATATCTACGATCCTATACGCGACACACTAATCATCGTTTTCGACGAAACCGACCGAGGAATCGTCAACGAACTAGCAACGCTTGCAAATCGGCATTGCAATATATTAGCAACGCAGATACAACGAATTCCGTTCAACACCAGCACTACAGACTGGCTGCAAGCAACAATTTCACAGGTTGAAAATGCCATCAGGAGTCTACGCGCCTGCAGAATATTGCTCATCAACCGCACGGACAATAGCGCAATTGTCGAAGCACTATTTGCTGCGACAAACAGAACCAACGAGAGAACACGTGCATTTTCCGCTCAGATCACACGAGCGATTAACACCCTTCCACTCAGGGGCCCCCAGTCACACGGAATTACCCATCGAGATGCTCGAATTTTCCTATCCACCATTTTTCGCTGCTTTGAATGTGAAAAAGAATTCACCGCTGCGGAGATCGAGAATCTGATCGCGCTCTTTGCCTGACCTGAATTTTGCGGCAGAGCACCGCTATCAAGCGAAGTACTGACTCCGTTTGACCACGGCCAACATCGAAGCTCGGGAAAGTCAACAGCAACTCGTCGATCACCGGAGAAGATCGATGTGTCCTTCCACCGCGCGGGCAAGGCCTCCCATCGTCTCGACGCGTCCGAGAACCACAACCGCGTAGGCGTAATACATCTGCCAGGCGCAGCGATCGTAGGGAACGCGCCCCTCCACGGTGCCGAGCGCCGGACAGAGCACGCTCCGGATCGGTCGCTCCGAGGTCCGGTTGTGCTCCCGAACGGCGCGGAGAATGGCGCGGAACGCCAGGTAGACGTTCACGGTCTCGGAGATGTCCATCGGCACGCGCATCGTCGGCGCGCTGATCAGGTGCGGCAGGTCGGGGTTGCCGGTCTCGACGATCACCGCCTGCCCCACCGGCAGCTCGCCGTGATGCTCGGCCACCAGCAGCTTACGGAGCCGTTTCTCCAGGTCCCAGCCGAAGTGCTGGCTGTAGACCAGATCGATGCCGCCGTCCATGTAGCCGAAACTGTTGGCGGGGCTGACGATCGCGTCCGCCTTCTCGCGGAGGATATCGCCGCTGGAGACGGTCACGTCGTCGAACTCGTCGAAGTACTCGCGCCATGCGTACTCCATGGCGGGATGATAGGCCTTCAGGTGAATGGAAATATCGGTAGTGCTCATGGGAGGAAGATAACGAGGGCGGAGGTAATCCGGACCGAACGCGACGCAGGCTCCCGCTTCGGCGCGTGGTGAGAGTTACGAATGCTCCGAACTGGCGGCGCCCGGTGGCCGCCCCACGTCGGCAAATTCGCGCACGCTGAAGACGTGCGCCTCGTATCTTGACTCAGGCATTCGGCAAGGGAAATGGAAGAACGAACGTGCGCCAGATACACGATATCGCTCGGTAGT
>JBEHWX010000097.1:0-21930 GCA_048498995.1 Bacteroidota bacterium | reverse complement strand
GGACCGGCTCCCGGATCCGGTCCGGCGGCGCGCCAATTTCTCTCCCATGCCGAACGGCGCCGACAGCATCGTCGACCAGACGTTCCGCCGGGAGTCGGGACGCGTCATGGCCACGCTGATCTCGACGCTCGGCGATTTCGACGTTGCCGAGGACGCGATGCAGGAGGCGTTCGCCGTTGCCCTGGTGCACTGGCGCGCCGGCGGCGTCCCGGCCAACCCGGGCGCGTGGATCACGACCACGGCGCGGCGCAGGGCGCTCGACAAGCTCCGCCGCGACGCGAACCTCGCCGGCAAGCGACCGCTGCTGCCGCACGACGAGATCGAGCATCCGGGCTTCGACGAGGAGGAGGAAGGGACGAGCATGATTCCCGATGAGCGGCTCAAACTGATCTTCACCTGCTGCCATCCCGCGCTGGCGCAGGAGGCGCGCGTGGCGCTGACGCTCAGAACGCTCTGCGGCCTGAGCACGCCGGAGATCGCCGCGGCCTTCCTTCAGCCGGTCACGACCATGCAGCAGCGTCTGGTGCGCGCCAAGAAGAAGATCCGCGAGGCCGGCATCCCCTACCGGGTTCCGCCGGATCATCTGCTGGAGGAGCGGCTCGACGCCGTGCTGACGGTGATCTATCTGGTCTTCAACGAGGGATATTCCGCCTCCGAGGGGGACGCGTTGATCCGGCGCGAGCTCTGCGCGGAGGCGATCCGCCTGGCCCGCATCCTCACCTCCCTCCTTCCCGAGCGTCCGGAGTCGATCGGCCTGCTGGCGCTCATGCTTCTCCACGACTCCCGCCGCGCCGCCCGCGTCGGCTCCGACGGCGAGCTGGTGCTGCTCGAGGAGCAGGACCGGACACGCTGGGACCAGGCACAGATCGCCGAGGGACTGGAGCTGACGGAGCACGCGCTCCTGATGCGCCGCCCCGGACCCTACCAGATTCAGGCGGCGATCGCCGCGCTGCACGCGCGGGCCGAGCGTCCGGAGCTGACCGACTGGCGACAGATCGCGCTTCTGTATGCGGTGCTCGGCCGGCTGCATCCCTCCCCGGTCATCGAGCTGAACCGTGCCGTCGCCGTCGCGATGGCCGACGGACCCCGCGCCGGGCTGCTGCTGATCGACCGCCGCGAGATCTCCGAGGCGCTCGACGATTACTATCTGTTCCACGCGGCGCGGGCCGACCTGCTCCGCCGGGAAGGACGGCTGGAGGAGGCGGGGTTCGCCTACACGCGGGCACTCACGCTTGCGCGCAACGGCGCCGAGCGGGCATTTCTCCGGCGCCGCCTGGCCGAGATCTCCCGCACAAGCTGACCCGGCCGCGCCGGCCGCCACCGATCACGCGCGACCGTATCTCTTTTCACCGGTCGATATCACCATCGGCCCGCGGAGCATGCACGGCCCGCGGCCGCCACGTCCATTCCCCTCGGAGATCGGTTCCATGCGACGTCCGATGCTCGCGCTCATCATCATGATCGCCCCGCTCCTGGCCGGCAACGCGCCGGACGATCCGTTCGGCGAGGAGATCCGGGCACTGACCTCCGCGCTCGGCTCCGGCTGGTCGACATCCGATGCCGGACGTGCCGGCCGGATCGCCATGCTCGACGCGATGCCGTTCCAGAGCCGCCGGCTTGCGACCATTCGCCGGCGCGCAACCATCCGGGTCCCCGGCCTCGGCCGCCTGGTTCCGCGCGTTCACGTCGCCATCTATCGCTATCCCGATTCCGCCGCGTGCCGGAAGGCGCTCGACACGTATCTGACGGCCATGGGAATCTCCCACGGCGTCGACATGACGAGCGTGAAGTCGATCCCGACGCACATGACCATCACCCGCGCCACGATCCGCGTCATCAGCATGGCATGCGAGACCTCGGGCACGGAGGAAGTCCGGCGGGAGTGGCGACGGTGCGTGGAAGCGATCGACGGTGTCTCCGTCGAGAACGGGAGCGGCGGCATGGCGCTCGACATCGGATGCGGCGGCCCCGCCCACTGGAGCGCGATCACGCCGCGATGAGCATGAGCCGGACGTATCGAGCGCGGACGGGTCCGAAGCGACGGCGCGGATGCGTAGATTCGCGGAGCGCATGGCATGCGGATGGCACGCATCGACCGGATGACCGGAGGATGCGGCGGGTCACGTCGCGGCCGGCGATGAACATTGAGTCATTCGGGAGAAGTACGATGAACGATCGCACGGTGCTCAACCATATCGAGGAGCTGATCGCCGAGGAGCAGAAGCTCTACCACGAGTCGCATCTGGTCGACGAACAGAAGGAGCGGCTGGACCGGATTCAGGTGGAGCTCGATCAGTACTGGGATCTTCTGCGCCAGCGTCGCGCGCTCCGCGACGCGGGGAAGGATCCGGACAAGGCACGGCTTCGCGGCCCGGACACGGTCGAGAATTACGAGCAGTGATCGACGGGTGGTGCTCGATGGACGGGGGGCATGACGCCGGCGTGAACCACGGAAAGAAGCCGGAGCCGATTCGCATCTTCTCTTCCCGCTCGGGAGCATGAGACGCGTCGGCGCCGATCCACGCGCGTCGGCGTCATGCCCGATCCTCCTCCAGATAGACTTCGTCGATGTAGCACCAGCGCCAGCGCTGGCCCGGCTGCATGGTCTGGATGATCGGATGTGCCGTGCGTCGGAAGTGCGCCAGCGAGTGTCTGTTCTTCGAGGTCTCGCAGCATCCCACGTATCCGCAGACGAGGCAGAGCCGCAGCTCGACCCAGGTATCACCAAGCTTCCGGCACTCCTCGCAGCCATCGCTCGACGGCGTCACCGCGCGAATCTGATCGCGGTGCGTGCACTCGTCCGACAGGTGCGTTCGGCGCCCTTCGGCAGGCGTGTCGCCATGCGGTGGAGGGGCACCGGAGGTTGCGACCGCGAGCGGCGAGATCATCTCCCTTGCCGACTCGTTCCAAGTGTAGATCGTCTCGATGCAGATATCGAGCACCATCGTCCCGAACAGCACCAGGACGATCGGCAGCGAGGAGAGCCCGCCGCCGAGGAACGCCAGCCCGAGCGCGACGACCGCTGAGCCGAGACGCACCGCGATGGGAGCGCCGCTGCGCGATGCGATCCTGATCACGATCACCGTGAACAGATAGAGCGCCACGCCACCGCAGATCACCCATCGCACCGGATCGGACATCATCGTCCCGGTCGACTCCACGATTGCGCGGCGCGTCCCGACGCCGACCATCGCGATCGCCATCACCAGCGGCAGGTGGATGTAGGTGTACACCTGACCGGCCCTTCCCCACCGCCGCACCGGCCGGGTCTCGACGAAATCGAAGTAGATCCACCAGAACGAGACCGAGATCCCGAAGCAGAACATCGCGACCAGAAACGACGTCACGCTCCAGCGCGTGTCGGCGATGCCGTTGACCATGCCGAGCAGCGCCTCGCCGAGCGCGATGATGGTGAAGAGCCCGAAGCGCTCCGGAATGTGCATCGGGTCGTACGGCGTGCGACGCGCCACGCGTGAGCTGAACAGCGGCGTGGTCAGCTCCAGACCGAGTCCGGCGGCGCGGAGAATCACATCGAACGGCTCCGGAGCGACGAGCGATGCCAGCCAGAGGAGCGCGCCGGCGGAGAAGCCGACCAGATACCAGGTACAGAGCTCCCGCGCCAGGTGGACGTAGATCCAGGCGCGGATATACAGAACGATCAGCACCAGTCGGACCGCGACGTAGGCGAGCACGAACGCGGTGCCGCCGCCGTTGAACGCTCCGCGGATGCTCACCGCCAGCGCCGTCACCGCCAGCATGCCGAAGAGCATCAGGACCCGGTAGACCAGATCCTGCTCCACCTCGAAGCGGCTCGCGTAGAAGGTGTAGCCGATCCACGCCCACCAGAACGGCACCGTCAGCGCCACGAAGTGGAGGAAGCCGATCCAGCTCAGGTTGCTGTTGAGCACGTAGGCGACCTGCGACAGCACGATGACGAAGGTGAGATCGAAGAAGAGCTCGAGCCAGCTGGCGTGGCGATCGATGCCGCCATCCTGCACCGGACGGAGCAGCGGATGAACCGGCGAGCGCCTCGGACGCCGACCGGAGGGCTTGGATGTCTCGGACATGTGGATTCGTGTCGTCTCGGGAAGATGAGCTCGCCCCCGGCACGCGGCACGGCGGGGCGCATCGGCGAATCGAAGTCGCGGATGGAAGCAGCGGATCGGATCAGCGGATCGGATCGGGGCGCCGGCTCAGGGAGCCAGCCATGCCGCGAGGTTCCGGACGTAGGCGCGCGTATCCTCCATCCCCCGAGCGTCGGAGAGGATGGCATCGCCGGGGGCCTCGGTCACGAAGCTCGGACATCCGAGACGCGGGTCCCAGTTGTAGTCGACGAAATGATGGAAGCTCGAATCGGCCACGGCGCGTCCGAGCGTCCGCCCGTCATCATCGGTGGCGCGCTCGAAGGCGACGATCAGGTTGAAGGGCGTTCCGCTGACGCTGCTCCGTCCGAGGGCGATCACGCGGGCCGACGGCTCGCCGGCCGGTGCGCTCACATCCCCCTCGTGCGGATGCGCCGGAAGATACTCGATGCGGCCGGAGGGGCTCCCCTCATCGGCGAGCAGCGGATGCACCGGCTCCACCGGCTCCACGCGCTGAAGGTCGCCGTTGGCGCCGGAGTGATAATTCGGCCAGGAGATGTCGGTCGTGAAGGGATCGTCGATGCGCCGCCGGCTCTCGTCGGGATCGGGGTTGACGGTGTGGAAGTGATGCGCGGCGCCGACGCCGCCGAGCGAGCAGAGGGAGCTCCCGAGATCGTGATGATCGCGCGAGGTCAGCAGGCCGCCTCCCCGCTGGCGGAAGCGGGTGATGCCGGCGCACTCCTCGGAGGTGAGCCCGTCACCGGCATCCACGGCGAAGAGCCAGAGCTCGTCGAGCTCCGAGGCGTCAAGCCGGGAGAGCACCGGGTCGTGGCCGTCGGCGTCCGGCTGGCGGTCGCGGGCGGTCACCTGGTACAGCGGCGCTCCGGAGTCATCGCGGAGCGAGGAGAGGTATTCCCGGAGAAGCGAGAATCGATCGATGTTCCAGTCGTCCGCGATCGGTCCGATCGTGGTCTGCAGAAGGATGCGCGTCGGCATGCTCATATCGTCCTGACGGTCTCGGTGGGCGGATGTCGCGGTTCGCGGGGAGGGGCGCCGTCGATGCGAAACGGGTCGACGGCCGACGGCGCAATATAGAGAAGCGAGGGCGGGAGTCGACGCTCCGGCGCGTGATCCGAGCGCGCACGGAAGCGAGAAGGCGCGACCGCCTGCAACCGACCTTCACACCTCGGAGGAGGAGAATTTCACGCGCGCGGACTACATTGGCGCACCGCGACTCCGCCATCGCGCGCGCGGCCGCGGCGTGAGGCCTTGGGACGCAGCCACGAGGCGAGGCCTCGGGGCGAGGCGGCCGGACGAGGCCGTCATCGAACGGCGGGCCGGCAACGACGACAATCAACCGGGAGCATCTTCATGTATTATTGGACGCTACTGCTTCATTCGGGTCTACGCTGGGGAGTGCTGATACTCGGCATCGCCGCCGCGCTGAAGGCACTGGTTGCCTGGCGCGCGGGGAAATCGTGGGAGCGCTCGGACGACCTGCTCGGCATGTTCTACATCATCAGCATCGATCTGCAGTTCCTGCTCGGCATCCTCCTCTACTTCTTCCTGAGCCCGATCACCGCGGTACTGTTCAACGCTCCCAAGGAGGCGATGGCATCCTCCGGCATCCGGTTCTTCGCGGTGGAGCATGTGGTGATGATGCTGATCGGCATCGCGCTGGCGCACATCGGCCGCGCAAAGGGGCGCAAGCAGAGCGATCCGGTGGCCCGTCACAAGACCACGGCGATCTTCTTCCTTCTCTCGCTGCTGGCGATCCTGGCCGGCATCCCGTGGCCCTTCCTGGCCGCCGGACGTCCGCTGTTCCGCTAAGGGACACCGGGAGAAACGGACATCGACGACTGATACGATCGCGTCGAGCGGGGAGGCCGACCCCCCCGTGCTCGACGCGATCGTCGTTTCCGGGGGGCATGATTCGGCGCGTCCTCGCGGAACGAACAAGGGGCCGAGGAGGGGCGCCCGCACACCATCTCCTCCGGATGACAATCCACCATGGTCGCGGGTTGGCCGGGGCGCCAGCGCCCGTTCCGGGCCTCCGGGAGCATCGTCATTGAAGGATGCGAGCGGACACAACGAAAACGGGCGGCCACGGAGGACCGCCCGCACACCATCCTCGGATGGCAATCATGGTCAATCCTCGTCGGTCGCCCCGCACTCGCTCTTGAGTCGATCGATGATCTCCTCGAAGGTGAGCTCGCCGGTCTCCTGCGGGAGCCGGAAGAGGCGCTCGGAGGCGAAGCGGACCTGCTCGCAGTCTCCGGAGAGCTCCGCGGCGTCGCGATAGCAGCAGGCGGCCTCCGGACGGCGCCCATCGAGCTCGAGCAGAATGCCGGTCACCAGACGCAGCTCGGCCGACAGCGGGGTCGAATGGAAGCAGCGCACCAGCAGCGCGTAGGCCTGGAGCCGTTCGCCGGCGCGATGGAGGGCGAAGGCAAGATTCTTCAGCGCGTCGGCATTGCTGGCGTCGAGCTTCAGGGCCTCCTCGAACTGAACGCGGCTCTCGCGCTCGCGGCCGAGCGAGGCCAGCAGCAGACCGAACGTATTGAGAAGATCGGCGCTGGTGCCGAGCTCGTCGATCGCGCGCTGCATGGTGCCGATCGCCTGCTCGGGCTTGCCGACGCGGAGATAGAGCGAGGCCAGGGCGGGGAGCATCCTGCGATCAGGATGCTTGCGCTCGATGAACTGCGCCAGGAACCGTCGCGCCTCCCTTACCTGGCCGGCGTTGACGAGCCCCTCGGCGTGCGAGAGGAGAGAAAAGAATGGATCGGTCGTCGACCGGAAGTCATCTGATTGAAGTGTCTCGACAGACATACGCATGCTCGGCGATAGCCGGTAAACATCGGTGAACGAGTATGACCAACGGGATGAGCAGATCGGCAACGAGCTCCGCGGAAGCACCCTCGGAGAGGACCCGGCCCCTCCATTTCGATCCGCAACGCGTGCGGGGAATGAGCTCCCGGATGTTCGTAGTCGGCGAGCCAGTTCTGACGAATTGGGGCTCCGATTTACGTAATTGTCACCGAACTATCAAGAAAATGTTATGACTTCACGCCCCCATGCCGCGTGCCGCCACGCCCCCAGGAGCAGGGCCGATCTCGTGGCAACCGACGTGCCGTCGGGAGCCGCCATTCGAGACTGAAATGCCCCTCTGATCGGCGCCGGAAACGGGGCATGATCGGCCATGCCGTCGGGCGTCGACGCCGCCGAAACGCGCCCGATCGAGCACCGCGAATGACGTCGGAGGACGTTCTCGGAGGGCGCCCGGGCGCATCGTGCGTGACGCGCTCCGCCCCGCCTGCCCGGCCCCACCATCGACCGACGTTACCCGCGGTCGACGCTCTCGCGGACCCAGGAAAGATACGCCGGCAGACCGCCGACGATCGGCATCGCGATCAGCTCCGGCACATCGTAGCCGTGGAGCTCCGCCACCCGCGCCTGGAGCCGGTCGAGCATCTCCTCGGTGGTCTTGATCACCACCATCACTTCCTCGGCGCGCTCCACCGCTCCCTCCCAGCGATAGATCGATTCGACCCCGCCGATGATGTTGCAGCAGGCCGCCAGGCGCTCCTCGACCAGCCGGAGCGCGATCCTCCGCGCCTCCTCCCGATCGGGGGCGGTCATGAATGCCACAAGCTCCGACATCGTGTAGCTTCGATGTTGACGTGGGTGTGCCGCGCCCTCTTCCGGACGCGGGAAAACCGGCGCGTTACCGCCGCTCCCGCTTGGCGTCGTACAGGGCGTTCAGAAACGAGGATGCGAACATACCGATCCCGGTGAAGAGTACGATGTTCCAATCCGCATCGACGCCGCGAACCAGGGCCCAACCGAACACGAGGATCGCCACGATCACCAGCACGAAGAAGGAGACCCTGAGATTGGAGAGAAGATGACGCACCAACGGAGAGGATATGGACATCGGTCGATCGGGATGAAGGTTGCCGTGCCGGCGCTCCGGGATGCGGCCGCGCGGCCCGTATCGATGAGATGCGGACGTCGGCGCTCCGCCCGAAGGTCGGAGCGCCTCGATTCGATCGGCCGGAGATCACCGGCATCCGGCACGCCGTGCCGTCGCGGGGAAGGCCCTGCTTCCCGCGCTCGGACTCAGGTGCTGACGGTCGTGAGATCGGCGACGTTGGCGCGGCAATCCTCGATGGCATGCTCGATCACCACGCGGGTCTCGTCGTCGGCGATGGCGGCCAGCTCCTCGTAGTAGGAGATCAGCTTCTCTTCCATCGAGCGGAAGACATCGGGCGTCGGGTGCGTGTTCTCGACGATCATCTCGAGCGGGAAGGAGATGGCGATGTTCTGGATCGCCTTGCCGACCGAGGAGAGGAAATCGGCGAAGTGCCCCTTGTTGGCCTCGTCCTCGAGCCGTGAGCGACGCAGCTCGATGCGGCCGATATGGTGGAGATGGCGGTCCATGTTCCGCTGCATCTGCTTCTCCCAGCCGCGGGTCCGCGCGTCGTCACTGGAGTGCTTGTAATAGTGCATGAGGTTGCGTTCCATCTCGACGGCATGGTCGAGACCGGCAAGAAGAGGTTTCAGGCTATCCATATCCCCGAACGATGATAGGTGACGTATTCGTGAACGTCGAGCTTCACCGGGCGATCCACCGTGCCGGCGGGAGCGGCACCAACGTGCGAGGCCATTCCGGCATCGCCATCGAATCGGCTCCGACTCGCGTTCTCTCCGGTAGCGGACGCAAGATCCACGCCAGCGACCGAAATGCAAAACGCCCACGCACATCCGATGCGATTCGGAAGCATGGGCGGTCGACATTTTTCCGGCGTCGAGAGCGCGGAGAGTAAGATTCCGTGAGATGTGGAGACAGTGAGAACCGCCCCTATCCATCCTCTCGTGGGAGCGAGGTGCCACGGAGCCTGACGAGGCACGGATGCCCGCCCATTCGGCGCCATGGGACGAAATCTTCGATGGGATGGTTCTCGACGACCGGGGGCCACGAAAGGCCACCGTTACCCGTGACAGAGAGGATGGCGGCATGCGCAGCCTCGGAATCAGCCGCGCGGCCTCGGAATCAGCCGCGCGGCCTCGGAATCAGCCGCGCGGCCCTACCCCTTGTGACGACATGAGCGTCGCCGCAATTCGGAGGCTTGTAGACACCGAGCCGATGCGATACCGAGCCGATGCGATGAGCGTGGGTACCGAAAACGGACGACGCCCGCGAACATCCGATCATGATCGGTGACGTTCGCGGGCGTCGTAACTAGCTCGAAACCGACGGGAGCGATTCCTGTCGGGATGGCGACCGATGCGTCAGACCGATTCGTTGGTTCTGACGATCACGCGGCCGTTGTAGAACCCGCACTCCGGGCAGACGGCGTGATGCGGCTTCAGCTGCGAGCAGTTCGGGCACTTGCCGAAGCCCGGAAGGGTCGCCTTGTAATGCGTGCGGCGCTTGTCGCGGCGGGACTTCGAGTGTCTCCGTTTCGGATTAGGCATGGTAGGGTCCTCTGATTGCTGATGTCTATGTGAATGTTGCTCTTACTCTTGTTCGGGCTTCTTGAAGATCTCGGCGAGCTTGGCCCAGCGAGGATCGATATCCTCCTTCGCGCACTCGCAGTCACCCTTGTTGAGATCGGCGCCACAGCTCGGGCAGATCCCGCGACACTCCTCGCTGCAGAGCACTTTCAGCGGGACGCCGAGCATGATCGACTGGCGAACTTCATTGTCCAGCACGATCGCATCCTCTTCCGGGTGAAGGGTTCTGACCTCCACTCCTTCCTCGTCGCCCTCGTAATCCGGGTTGGCGACGCTTGTCTGGTAGTAGATCGCGATCGGCACCGAGATCTCGAGCTTGGTCTCGCCGAGGCAGCGATCGCACTCGGTCGACAGAAGCCCCGACGCCTGAGCGGTCAGGAACAGCTGGGTGCCGACCTTGCTCAGATTGCCGACGACCTTCACGTTTCCTTCGAACGATGTCAGATCGATGTCGGCCGCCGGTACCTCGAACTCGAAGGGATGCTCCCCCTCGCTCACTCCGGAAATCCGAAGCTCCATGACAGGACGCCTCTTCATCTCCTCTCTCGCCATAGGTACACCTTTGCGCTGCACATTCAAAGAAAACAGGGCAAATATAGTCCAAAGAGGGACTCTCTTCAAAGGAACAACTTCATCCAGCGACGTGCCGAAGCGTTGCAGCTCCTTCCGGGAGGTCGCGCGGCGGCATTCCGGTCGAAGCCACGCAAGTTATGCCTCGGGAAATCGGAGATATGTGACGAATTGAGAATGGCGGCGGGAGACCGGAAAATCATCGCAGGAAGCGCATTCGGCGGCACGAACGAACCCGGAGCGGTGTCCCGGAGCGGTGTCCCGGAGCGGTGTCCCGGAGCGGTGTCCCGGAGCGGTGTCCCGGAGCGGTGTCCCGGAGCGGTGTCCCGGAGCGGTCGGCAATGATGGGTAATCAGACATTGACCAGTCGATTCTAAGATCCGCGATGAAGCGACGGCGGGAGCTCGCCGTTGGGCGTGACGGCAGCTTCCTCCGTATGATCAACGGCGCTCGGGGATCGGAAGGGATCGGGAAACGGCCGAGCGATGGGATCGGATCATGGCAAGGCCGATCGTGGCGTCCGGAATGAAGGGTCGAGCTCCAATCACGCCTCACGGCGGACACGATCATCCTGAATCATACCCGGCTGGCATTGCGTCGTGAACGGGCGCCACCATGACCATTCCCTCGACATGTGACCCTACCGTCTCCATACGTCAGGAACAGCTTGCTCCCACGGAGCTTCACGGTCGTGAGATGAGCGATTGCCATCGAAGCACCATCGTGGCTCCCCCTCTCATCCGCGTCTCCCGAACACCTACGCCGAACACCACGCGAGTTCATATCAGAACGATCTTCATATATATCACACCTGTCGTTTCCACGACTCGCGGGGTCGACGTCATCAGCCGCATCACCAGCCGGGCATCGTTCAGCATCGAGCGAATCCTGCACACCGACAACCAAACACATCACATCATCAACCGAGCTTCGTATATCCGCCTTCCGGCTCTTCCGCCTTCCGGCTCTTCCGCCTTCCGGCTCTGGCGCGTCTCATCTCCCCTCGTGGATCGCGCCATCAGCATCGTATCCTCTTCATATCCTCCGCGCGGCATCGTTATTCGATCCCGACGCCGCGCTCCCCATGATCTTCATACTCTTTCATCTCGACTCTCTCTCACGTCCGCCCCGATGGGCCCGCGGCGCGCCAGGCTCGACGCGCCGCGGGTAGTGTCGTCGCTCCGCCGGGCGGAGCTGGTGGTGAAGGTGCGTCGGTTCCCCATCCGGCGGACGTCGTCGACGCCCGAGCCTCGGGGAGGCCCCCAGGAGCGCGGCGGAGGATGTCGGCGCGAATCCGACATCTCCGCTCTGCTCCCGGAGATCCCCGATCTCCGCCGGTCCGCGCGACCGTGATCTGTAAGCCGGGAGACCCGGCCGCGCGGTGGGGATGCGCGTGAGGAAGTGGTGTCTCAGCGCGTCCTGCGATGCGGCCCCGCGTGCCCTGCGGCGTCACGGCGGCCGATGGCTCCGGAAGGTAGTGGCTCCCGAAGCCGGCGTCTGGTCCTCTCATCGCGAGAGTGACTCCCTTCGTTGTGGCGGCCGACACCCTTCACCGCGGCGTCTCCCACGGGAGATCGGGCGTCCGGCCGGACAGCTTCAATCGAAGAGGCTCTTGCTTGGCGATCGAAGCGGCGCCCGGCCGGCATCGAACCGGCGCATCATCGGCGCATCGCCCCTTCCCGCCGCCGCGCGGTCGACTCGTCGAGCCGGACCGCGCCGACATGATCTTCCCTCATCCCCCTCAGGCAAGCTCTCTCCGCTCGCCCCCCTCCCCACCGGCGCCCCGTCGGATCACGCTCCGCGTCCCCGAGCGGGACATCGCGCCATCGAAACGAAGCTCAGAGAATACTTCAGTTCCCGTGGCGGATACGCCCGCGGGGAGCGCATCCGTGGCGGACGCTTCCGTGGCGGACGCTCCGGGGTCGGTCGCGACCGCCCGCATCGACAAGCCGGGATTTCGTCGATGGAGCGATCGGACCGCCTCGAAATCATCATGCGGCTCGAAGAGGAGGTTCCCCTGCACGCCGGCCGGCTGCGACAACCCGCCAAGCTCGAGCACGATCCGCGCTACGGGGGCGCCGCCGGCGAGCATCGTCCGAAGCATCGCCTCGGCGGCAACGAAAAGCGGGTATGGTCGCGATGCCGGCGTCTTCAGCATTCTCCGGTTCGATCTGGCTCCCCGCGCGTCCCGACCGACGAGCCGGAGCGTCATCAACTGCGCCTGATAGCCCGCCAACTCCGCCGCGCCACGATGGACAAGCTCATCGAGCGCCGGCAGCAGGCCGTCGGGATCGGCCGTCGGGTGGTCGAAATCGTGTCCCACCGACACCGACGGGGGCGGCTGGAACTCCGGAACCGGCGGCTCCTCCCCCTCCGGATGGAGAAGCCTGAAGAGCCGCTCCCCATCCTGCCCGAGCCGCGCCGCGAGGTTGCGCCGCGTCAGCTTCCAGACATCGCCGAGCCTGGCCAGCCCGGTCCGGAGAAGCATGTCGACGGCCGCCGCCTCGAAGCCGAGCTCGGCCAGCGATCCGACCGGGACATCGTCGAGTATCCTCCGCGCGCCGGCCCCGGTAAGCTCGATCACGTCACCATCGCGTCCTCGCAACGCCGTCAGCGCCGAGGTGAAGCGCTGAGGCGTGATACCGACTCTGGCCCCGAGGGTCCGCGCAACACGACGAAGCCCGGAGCGATCATCCGGATCGAGAAGCACCCAGCCGGGCGCCAGCGGCTCCAGGCGCGACGAAAGCTCGCTGAGCAGGTGGAGGATATCCTCCCAGATCACCCGCTCCCCCCGCGGATCCCGGAGGTGAACGCCGGCATCCGGGAACAGCTGTCGGGCACGCTCCAGGCTCAGGCCGGCGGTCAGCCCCGCGCTCCGCAGCCGGAGGCTGCCGGCAACGACCCGCTCCCCGTCGTGGACAACGACGTCCGCGTCGCCAGGGCTCAACTGCTGGCAGGCCCACGCCGGAAAGGCGGCCAGATGGAGGCATGCGATGGCGGTCATGCCATCACCGCCGGAAGATCTGGGTGGCAAGCGTCGCCACGATCACGCCGAGGATCCTGACCTGGCCGACCGGGAACACCGCCGAGCGATACTCGGCGTTGGCCGGCACCAGGCGGACCAGCTGGCTGCCGCGATAGACGCGGCGGATCATCTCCCCGACTCCCTCGACCCACACGGCGCAGATATCCCCCTCGTGGACCACGGCCCCGGGACGGACCACCACCGACTGGCCATGCCGGAGACCGGCCTCGGCCATCGAGCTCCCCTCCACCGTGGCGAAGTAATCTCCCGGACGGATCACAGGCACGGAGTCCTCCAGAAGCTGCTCGCGCTCGGCCGTGACCTCCGCCTCGGCCGTCGGGGCGTCGACCACCATCCACGAATAGCGCTGCTTCTCGGCGCGGGCGCCCCGCGTCATCCCTTCACGCATCCCCTCCTGCAACAGCCCGCCGTACTGCTTGAGGGCGATCCCCTGATCGCCGTTGACCGGGATGCGTCCGAGCCCGAAGCCGAGCTGCGCTCCACCGATCCGATGCCGATACGAGATGACGAAACCCATGACTATCCCTCGTTTCTCTGCTGATTTTCAGCGGTTTTTCCTGAACCCCAATTAATTGGGGTAGCGAACTTACCAAGGAACAACGAGTATGTCAAGCGTGTGGAAAACTTTTCCTCGAACGGAGAATCGGGGGGGAAATCGGCCGGTTTCGCGCCGCGAGATCGCCGGTATCCGCCATGCGTCCGCCACTCGTCCCCTCGCTCCGCGGCCGGGCGTGAGGAGATGAATGACCGTTGGCGCGGGACGGTGGAATGAGGCAACGGCGGGATGATGAGAGGCGCGGGCCGACACGCATCAGCCAGCCGATGACGCGGAGAACCGATGAGAGAGCCGGATGGCGATGGCCTGGAAGATCGACCGGGAAAGCTTGCGAGACGGGAGGACGGGTGATGAGGCCGGGCGGGGCGAGCGGTTACGCGAAATGGCCGAATGACGCGGAGGCGAGCCGTATCATGGCGCGATGGCGCGCCATCAGGACGAAGCATGGGAGCGATAGTGGCTCATGGCCGAGAGGCGCCGCCAGGAGCCCGGAGGCGCGCGCCGACCGGGGCCGGCTACGACGCGAGGAAGCGCTCGATCGCGAGCATGCCGTCGGTAAGCCCGGCGAGCGTGCCGCGCAGGTCTCCGGGGATCTCCAGACCGTGGCTCCCTCCCTCGATCACCAGGCTCCGGCCGCCGGTCGCGGCCATCACCTCCGCCAGAGCGTCCGGGTCGTGATGCGCGTCGGCCGATCCGGCAACGAACAAGGAGCGGGGCGCGTGGGCGGCGATCACCCGACGCAGCCGTTCCTCGCGCAGCAGCGGGGTGAGCCAGACGCACGCCGCGGCGCGGGCAACCGGCCGCGCCGCCAAGAGCAGCCCGATCGCCAGCGTGCCGATCGACTTTCCGACGAGCGTTATACGATTGTAAGCCCCCGCCGCGATGGCCCGATCGAACCCGGCCGTGACGTCGGCGAGCATTCGGTTGGCCCGCTCCTCAGCCGACGCCCCGGCGAACGCCGGGGTCCGGTAATCGTACTCGAGCAGGAGCACGTCGGCCCCCATCTCCGACAGAAGGCGCGCGGGGAAATAGAGCCAGGGAAGATTGGCGACGTAGTGCAGGCCGGGGAGTACCAGCGCAAGATGGCGGGCATCCCCGGCCGGCCGAAGGAAGCGGTTCGCCACCGGCTCCCCCGCGTGCCCGAGGATCTCGAGAGATGATTCGGTCGTCATCGGCGCTCCGGTCGATCGTGGCTGAGTGGGATATTCCGCGACGGGATTCCATGACGGGATGCCGTGATGGGACTCACGACGAGCGCCCGCGCGGCGGCGCCCCGCCGAACCGCGCCTCGCCGAACCGCGCCTCGCCGAACCGCGCCTCGCCGAACCGCGCCTCGCCGAACCGCGCCTCGCCGAACCGCGCCCCGCCTGGGAGCGAGCGTGGCGATCGGACGACGAAATCGCGCCGGCGACGTGGATGAAGTCCGCGGAATTGGGCATGTCGTATTACGATGCGATGTTGTCGCGCCCCATCCTCTGGGCATCATGGAATCGACCGTGCAATCTTCCCGTCGAACGTGATTCACGCGGCCGAGGAAGAGCACGGGCGGGGAATATACAGGGAGATCGGGATGGAGTCGTGGTGATGCGGACATACCGGAAGGAAATAAAGCCCGGCCGGATACCACTCCGACCGGGCCTTGCAGCCCCGAAGTTCCATGGCTGGACTCCCGCGAGAGCGCCACTTGAAGGGGGACCATCCCAAGCTGGACACGTCGCGAGACCACGAAACCGGGCACACATATGCTGGTTCACCAAGGGTAGCCGAGATGTGCTGGCTCAGCCCGATTCCACGCGAAGGGAGAACTCGTGGAAGGGGCGCGCGATCGGCGTCGACGCGACTCGAAACGCTGCCGGCATCGTCATCGGATATGACAAGCCATACGGCAACGGCGGTCGGCCGACGCTTGGTCGTCGTCGCTAAACAAGGGGGGAATGCTCGTGGTCGAACCACATCGCGGAAACGCCTGCATCCGTGCGGGGGGCGAGCTGGACCTGTTTCCGTGCTACCGTGCTATCGTGAACCTCGAATGGACAACGTCGTGAAGACGTACCGCCAAATATATGCAAAAAATCGGACCATGGGGTCTATAGCCCCCAGGAACGATCGGGTCACCTGAATAGCTTGGATGCCATGCGCCGATCAATGAAGTCCAACGGGCATGTCGACGGCCAGAGTGAGGAGAAACTCGCATTCGGAAAGGTGCTGAGGAGTTACAGGCTTCGAAAAGATCTCACGCAGGAGCAGCTCGGCTGGCAGGCTCGTATCGATCGAAAGTTCATCTCCGCGCTGGAACGGGGACGAAAGGAGCCGGGGCTCGCCACATTACTCCGAATAAGCCGCACACTCGGCGTTCCTGTGGGAGAGTTCATGAACGAAGTGGAACGGGAGCTGCAACAACGCCAAAACGATCCATCGGTTTCCCCAGACTCCCCACAGCCAACCTCAGATCTCTCACTCGACACTCCCGGGCACGTTCGAAGCCTCGAATGATCCTCCGCGCCGAGGCCGGTCGATCCCAGCGTGGCACATCCTCCACACACCCGCGCGCGTCTCCACCCGACGCGACGCATCGGATCCGTCATGTCCGCGCCCCACGCTCCATGAGCGGCTCCGCCGTCGCTCCCCTGGAATCGCGTCCGGAGCCCGATCCGGGAGCCGTCCTCGGATGCCGCCCTCGGATGCCGCCCTCGGATACCGCATTCGCGAGGAAGCCCGTGAGGAGGCCCGTGAACGATCGAGTGCCCGGAACGCTCTATCTTTGCCGACGATTGCCCCCGATTCCGTCAGGCTCAGGTCGCCGATGAAGATGCCCGCTCGCACGATTCTCCTCCCGCTCCTCCTCCTCGCGCTGCGCGCCGTCTCGGCCGCGCAACAGCCGGACACGACGAAGCGTCCGCCGGTCTGCGTGGTGATCGGCACGGTGTCCGACTCGGCCACCCGACAGCCGCTCCGCTTCGCCACGGTCCGGGTGATCGGCACCCAGACCGGCGCGGTCACCAGCGTCTCCGGCGGCTATATCCTCCGCCTCCCCCCCGGTTCGGCCAGAATCTCCTTCTCGATGGTCGGCTACCGGACCGAGCGGGTTGCCGTGGCGCTCGACGCCGACACCGTCCGCCTGGAGATGCGCCTGACGCCGGTGGCGCTCGAGCTCCCGTCGGTGGTCGTCTCGGCCGAGGATCCCGGGGTCCGCCTGATGCGTCGGGCGATCCGCCGGAAGCTCCGCCAGCAGGATTCGCTGACCGCCTACCGCTACACGCTCTACACCAAGTTCGTCGCCAGCACCGACACGACCACCGCCGGCCGATCCGACGGGCCGCGCGACACGACCATCGTCTCGATCTTCGAATCCTTCTCCAGGGGCTATTTCCGCCGTCCCGACGCCTACTTCAACGAGATCTACCAGCGCCGCCAGAGCGCCAACGTGCCGCCGCAGGCCAACTTCGTCGCCTTCGGCACCAACCTGAACGCCTACGACGACCAGGTGACGATCCTCGGCGAGGAGATCGCCACGCCGTTCCATCCGGACGCGCTCGATTACTACGACTTCGTCCTCGACGGCAGCTACCGCACCGAGGACGCCGAGTCGGGCCCGGTCAGCCGGATCCGGGTAACGCCCCGCGGCGACGGGCGGAAGCTCTTCGCCGGCTGGGTCGATCTGGATTCCGAGCGGCTGGTCCCACTCTCGGTCGATCTCCAGCCGAACCGCGCCGTCCGCCTGCCGTTCGATGCCTCGCTCCGCTACCAGCAGCAGTTTCAGGAGGTCGACGGGAAGTTTCTGATGCCGACCGGCATGCGGATCACCAGCTCGCTCAGCGCCTCCCTCTTCTGGATCCTGAACCCGCGTCTGGACATCATGATCGAGACCCTCGCCTCCGACTACCGGATGAACATCCCGATGCCGGAGGAGCTGTTCGATCGTCGGCGGGTGGAGCTGGCCGAGGAGGCCGAGCGCTTCGACACCGCCTACTGGCACGACAATCTCCCGATCCCGCTCCGGGCCGAGGAGGAGCAGGCCTACGACGCGATCCGGCGCGTGACCGACAACCCGGACTCGGCCGCCGGCGGCGGGCTGATCGACAAGACCCTCGGCGGGCTGGTGCGCGCCCTCGGCACCCTCACCCGGCGCCCGTTCACCGGCTTCGAGGATATCATCCGCTACAACCGGGTCCATGGGCTCTACCTCGGGCTGGGGCTGCGCGACGAGATCCTCGGACCCCACCTGGAGGGGAGCCTGACGGTCGGCCACGGCCTGGCCGACAAGCACTGGTACGGCGAGCTCGGGCTGACCAGTTTCCTGGACGACGCGCGCCGGTTCACGGTCGAGGGGGAGCTTTACCGGAAGCTGGCGCGGCGCGACAACCCCTACACGGTCGGGATCATGGGGATCTCCCTCGGCTCCTTCCTCTTCCGGAACGATTACGGCGATTACTACTACGCCGACGGCTTCGATCTGTCGGCGGCCGTCGGGTTCGGCCAGCAGAAATTCATCCGGCGGGACGAGTTCGTGCATCCGAGCACCATCCGGCTGACCTACCGCGACCAGATGGACCGGAGCGCGCCGAACAACGCGGCCTTCGCTCTCCTCGGCGAGCGGAGCTTCCGCCCGGACCCGCCGGTGATCGCCGGACGGATGCGGTCGCTCCTGCTCGAGGTCGATCTCGGCTACAATCCGCTCCGGAGGGTGGCGCCGGTCGGACTCCATCTCGCCGGCGAGATCTCCTCGCCGAGGATCCTCGGGAGCGACTTCGACTTTCAGCAGCTGACCGGCGCGCTGATGATCCGGACGCCGACGCTCCCCCTCTGGCGGCTCGACCTCCGGCTGAGCGGCGGGATATCGCGCGGCGCGCTCCCTCCGCAGCGGTTCTATTCGCTGGAGTCGCAGTTGTCGAGCACGGCGGCCGAGGGGGCCTTCCGCGGGATGTCGGTGAAGGAGTTCTACGGCGACCGGTTCGCGGCGGTGACCTTCGAGCACTCCTTCGGAGAGGTGATCCCGGGGGTGCTCCGGATCCCGAACCTGGCTTCCTTCGGCATCGAGATGATCCTCCACGGCGGCGTGGGGTGGACCGCCTTCACCGACGCGGCCCGGTTCGGCACGCTCGACGGCGTCGCCTTCGGGCTTCCCTCCACCGACGTCACGCGGGAACGGGTCTACTACGAGGCGGGGCTGGCGCTGAACCGTCTGCTGATCTTCCTCCGGGCCGATGTCACCGCCCGGCTCTCGCAGACCGAGCGGCCGAAGTACTTCTTCACCGTCTCGCTCGCCTCGAACTGATCGTCGGGAGGCCTGTATTCGAAGAGATTTCGCGATTTCCGGCGTGGCGAAGATTTTTTCGGACGATGGTGTGACGCGGCGCGATGTCGGATCGTTACTTCAATGCAGGTCGTCCGGACGAGGCCGGATCTTGCTTTCGTCCCAGCGGTGAACGGGGCGGCAGTGGGATTCCGGTCTCGCCCGACGGTAGTCGGAGGAGCGCCCGGGCGCGCTCGCGACGCCGCGGCCCGAGATCTCACCGGTCCCTTCACCACTCCCGCGTCACTTCCGTTCCGATCAGCATCATCACCATCGAACGCCATGGTCGATCCCGGAAACCATTTCGTCTCTCCCAGGCATCTCCGGCGCGCATGGGGGAGCTCAGGCCGTGACATCCGGCGGCGCCGAAGCGTTGTACCCGAGGCGGAGGCAGGAACGGCCACGGCGCCGAAGCGGATGGCGACGGCATTCGGGGTTTTGATCTGGCCGCCGATGCGCGTACATTTCGCGCCGCTCGAGGAGCACGGGCCCGGAATACCCGAGCTTCGGCACGAGCAGGCTGAGCCCCGTTCCCATGGGCTCCCTTCCCCCCAAGTACGATCGTCGCCCTGTGTCCCACTGACCATGAGAGCTCTACTGGTACTTTCGGTACTTCTGGTGGCCACGCTGACTTCGGCCGCAAACTCCCAACCGACCTCCGCTTCCGATCGATTCTCCGACGCCGGCATCGACGACAGCACGGAGGCGCTCCGGTTCTTCGAGCGTTTCCGCGTTGCCGTCGAGACCACGCGCAAGAAGGAGGTGGTCGCGATGCTTTCCTACCCCATCGGAGCCTGGATCAACGGGGCGTATGTGACGTTCGCCAACGCTGCTGCGTTGCTCAAGGAGTACGACCAGATCTTCAACGAGAGAGTCAAGCGGGCACTCCACGATCAGAACCCGAATGCTCTCGTCGTCAGCAGTCAGGGGATCATGGTCGGACGCGGTGAGATCTGGTTCGGACCGTATCGGAAAGCAATCAGAGTCTTCGCGATCAACAACGAATTTCCCTCGCAGTGATCTCCGGCGGCTTCCGGACGATCGCCGCCGGGAGCAACATCAGTAGCGATGATACCGGGAATCGTTGCAATGGACATGAACGCACAACCCTCCGCCGCCGCGGGATTCGTCGAGTTTCCGTGGGGATACATGCGCTGGTTCTGCAGCCAGGCGATGGGCAACACCGAGGGACTCACAATGGGACGCATGGTGATGAAGCCCGGTGAATCCAACCGTCGCCACAGCCACGCCAACGCCGAGGAAGCCATCTACGTCGTCCGGGGCCGCGTCAGCCACGAGCTCGATGGCCGCACCATCATTCAGGAGGATGGAGATTTCCTCGCAATCCCGACCGGCGCGATCCATCGGTCCACGAATATCGGCGAGGAGGATGCCGAGATGATCATCGCCTTTGGCTCCGGCGACCGCCAGATCGCCGACGAGGAGCGCTGATCTCCACACCTTCTCTTCCGCGCGCAGTTCCAGCATCGCCGGCCCCATCGTGGCCGGCGATGTCGTTTCCTCCCTTCCGCTCCCTTCGTCCACGCTCGGTACGCCATCCGCCGGGCATGTGCCGCGATCTCCCTAGATTGCGCCCGCCGCGCATCCGCGCCGTCCCCCCCTTCGACCTTGCCGAGATTACCAAACCGACCGCGCCCGATGTCCGATCTCATTCGCCAGCCGCGCACGCTCCGGCGTTTCCTCATCGATCGCTCGCTCCCGCTCCGGAGCCCGCGACGTCCGACCCCGCGAAAGAAGCACCGCGCCACCACGCTCGCGGCCATACTCCCGGCATCGCTCCCGCTCCTCCTCCTGGCGTCCGTCGTCATCGCCGGATGCGCCGGAGCCGCGGCGTCGCGCGATGCCGCCTCTCGTGATGCCGCCTCCGGCGATGCCGCGCGCGGCAACGGCTCCGGCCTGGTGAGCTTCGCCGTCTTCGGCGACATGCCCTACATCGCCGGCCTGAAGGATCCCGCGCCGGTCCTGACCGCCTACGCCAATCTCCTGGCCGATGTCGACGCCTCCTCCAGCGACTTCGTCGTCCATCTCGGCGACATCACCAACGGCCCCTACTGCGGCGATTCGGTGATGATGGCCCGCTTCCGGGAGCTCGACGGGCTCTCGCATCCCTTCTTCTATACCTTCGGCGATAACGAGTGGACCGATTGCGCGCGCGGCGGATTCGATCCGCTGGAGCGGCTGGCGAAGCTTCGGGAGATCTTCACCCGCGGCGATTCCTCCCTCGGCCGCCGTCGGATGGCGCTGGAGCGCCAGAGCACGGATCCACGGTTCCAGCTCTACCGCGAAAACGTCAGATGGCGGGTCGGGAACGTGCTCTACCTGATCCTTCATATCCCGGGCTCGAACAACAACTGGGGGAACGGCGCGGTCCCGAGCGAGGAATATCAGGCGCGCAATCGGGCGAACCTGGCCTGGCTCCGCGACGCGTTCGAGCTGGCGCGGAGCCAGGGAGATCTCGGCGTCGCGATCTTCATCCAGGCCGACCCCGCGTTCGACCGCTCGCAGCTCCCCGAAAGCGACCTGAAGTACGTCACCGGCTTCGACGATTTCCTCGCCGCGCTCCACCGCGACGTGGTCGACTTCGGCCGGCCGGTGATGCTCTTCCACGGCGACTCCCATTACTTCAGGATCGACAAGCCGCTCGTCGACACCGCGACCGGCAAGGGGGTGATGAACTTCACGCGGGTCGAGGGATTCGGCGCCGCCAATCATCACTGGGTCCGCGTGACGGTCGATCCGGCCGACCCGAACCTGTTCCGCGTCGAGCCGAAGCTCGTGCGCGCGAATCTCCCCTGACCATTATTCACCGGCGCCGGGGGGCCGGATCCCCGACCCCGTCCCACCC
>JBEHWX010000096.1:0-22350 GCA_048498995.1 Bacteroidota bacterium | reverse complement strand
CGAGCGATATCGTGTATCTGGCGCACGTTCGTTCTTCCATTTCCCTTGCCGAATGCCTG
Organism: Bacteroidota bacterium; assembly: GCA_048498995.1. Taxonomy (GTDB): domain Bacteria; phylum Bacteroidota; class Ignavibacteria; order OLB7; family OLB7; genus JBEHWX01. The sequence goes on along the minus strand of JBEHWX010000096.1, from coordinate 22,291 downwards.
AGTCAAGATACGAGGCGCACGTCTTCAGCGTGCGCTCTTCGCGGCATCACGGCGCAGCCTGAAGAGCCGCGCCTTCCGTCCGAGACGGGGAGCCTTGTTCGTCCGGCAGCCGCACGTCGTCAGCGTGCGCGCTTCTTCAATGCAGGAGGGAGCGGCCTCGCGCGTATGAACGAGTCCGAATGACAAAGGGGCGTCCACCGTATCGGTGGACGCCCCTTCTCGTTTCGACATCGACGGAGCGCGTGGCGCGCGTCCGTGGCGCTGGATCAGCGGCCGAGCTTGGCGACCCGGTTTGCCTCCGGGAAGAGGGTGAGCGCCTTCTCGTACTGCTTGTCGTCCTGCAGGGCCACCTGGTAGAACTCCGAGTTCCCCCAGAAGGTGCGGGCGATGCGGGCCTTCAGACGGGTCTTGATGTGCTCGCGATCGGCGGCAAGCTGATCCGGCTTCACCTCGACTCCCTTGTCCTTGGCGTACTTCATGAAGTCCGAGAGCATCGCTTCGCTGATATCGTAGTTCTTCAGGAAGTCCATGAACTTGTCGGCGTACTGCGAGCGGACCTTCTGGCCATCGGCCGAGGAGGTGAAGCGCTCGGTATACTCCCAGATCAGATTCTTCCGGATCAGGTCGATCGTCAGCGGCGTGACCGTGTCGAGCTTGATCACGTAATCCGGCGTGACGCCGCCACCGCCGAGAACCTTCCGTCCGCCGGTCGTCTTGAACACCGGGCGGGAGGAGTCGGCCACGTCGTGCGTGTGGTCGAGGTTGTCACCTTCCTCGTCCTCCTGGCGGTTGGTCATCTTGTAGTAGTCCTCCTTCCCCTTGTCGTACGGGCGCTGGATCAGACGTCCGGACGGCGTGTAGTAGCGGGCGACGGTCAGGCGGAAGGCCGAGCCGTCCTGGAGGGGGAACTGCTTCTGCACCAGCCCCTTGCCGAAGGAGGTCTCGCCGACGATCAGGCCGCGGTCGAGGTCCTGGATGGCACCGGCGACGATCTCGGAGGCGGAGGCCGAGCCGGCGTTGAGCAGCACGATCAGCGGAAGCTTCTCGTAGTGCTGGCCGTCCTCGGACATGTAGACATCCTCCATGCTGTTCCGGGTGCTCTTGGTGTAGACGATCTTGTGGCCGCCCGGGACGAACTCGTCGACGATCCGGATCGCCTTCTCCATGTAGCCTCCCGGGTTGCCGCGCAGATCGAGGATCAGGCGCTTCATTCCCTGCTTGGAGAGCATGTCCAGGTTCTTCATCATCTCGTCGTAGGTCGGCTCGGCGAAGCGGTTGAGCGCCAGGTAGCCGGTGCCGTCCGGGTTGACGAAGGCGGCGTCCACGGTATAGAGCGGGATGTTGTCGCGGGTGATGTCGAACACCAGCGGGTCGGCCGTGCCATAGCGGACCACGGTCACCACCACGTGCGTCCCCTTCGGGCCGCGGAGCTTCTTCGGCACGTCATCGCGCGACATGCCGACGGCATTCTGGCCGTCGATCTTCACGATTTTGTCGCCGGCATGGATGCCGAGCTGCTCGGAAGGGCCGCCGGAGATCGGGGAGACGACGGTGATCGTGTCCCGCACCACGTCGAACTCGACGCCGATGCCCTGGAAGCTCCCGCGGAAGTCTTCCTCGACGCGCTTCTGCTGCTCGGCGGGGATATAGACTGAATGAGGGTCGAGCTCACTCAGCATGCCGGTGATCGCCGACTCCACCAGCTTCGGCGTGTCGACGTCATCAACGTAGTTTTTCTGGACGGTGAGCAGCACATCCTTGAACTTTCCGAGCTGATCGTAGATGTTGTCGCCAGAAATCACTGGTTGAATGTAAATGCCGACGAGGATGCCAGCGGCCAAGCCGAGGATCGTAAACCACATTTTCTTCTTCGGGTTCATCAACGGTTTTCTGCCTGTTTGCTTTGTGAGGAACTGTCGAAACGAATCGGGCGTAGGGGAATTCGGAGAACGCGAGCCGGTCGCGGCGCGAGCCGATCGCATACCTACTAACGGCGATCCATCGCGCACTTTCGTGTATCGCCATCGCGCACTTTCGTGTATCGGCCGTCGGGAACGGTTCCCCCGAATCCTCCCATGGCCGAATCCCGGCGCGCTCTTCCGCATGGGCTCCGAGGCGGTTCCACCTTCCGGTTCACCGCGCGGTTTTCGGGCGTTCACCGGGCATTCTCCGCGCCATGACGAATCTGCGGCGGAATGTACCGGTACGCCCACCCAGAGTCAATTCACAAGACCGACGAGTCCGGACCGATCGGCGCGGAACCACCGGCGCCGGGCGCGAACGGCCATCCGCGGGGCACGAACTCTACGACGTGAGCTTCTCCAGCGCTTCGCGATACTTCGATGCCGTCGCCTCGATCACCTCCTCCGGCAGCGGCGGGGGGGGAGGGAGACGGTTCCAGGAGACCGAGTCGAGATAATCGCGGAGAAACTGCTTGTCGAAGTTCTGCTGCTCGCGTCCCGGGGCGTAGCCGGAAGCCAGCCAGAACCTCGACGAGTCCGGTGTGAGCACCTCGTCGATCAGGATCAGCTTCCCCTGGTCGTCATGGCCGAACTCGAACTTCGTGTCGGCGATGATGATCCCTCGCTCCTCGGCGATTCGGGAGGCCGCGCGGTAGATTTTCAGCGTCAGTTCGCGTGCCAGTCCGGCGGTCTCCTCGCCGACCAGCGCGGCCGCCTGCTCGAAGCTGATGTTCTCGTCGTGTCCCTCCTCGGCCTTGGTCGCCGGGGTGAAGATCGGCTCCGGAAGCCTGCTCGATTCCACCAGCCCCTCCGGCAGCTCGACCCCGCAGACGGAGCGGGAAACACGATACTCCTTCCATCCCGAGCCGGCCAGATAGCCGCGCGCCACGCACTCGATCGGCAGCGGACGGGTCTTGCGCACCAGCATCGAGCGTCCGCGAAGGTCGTCGGCGTACCGGCGGCACTCCTCCGGATATTCCTCCACGTTGGCCGTGATCAGGTGATTCGGGACGATATCCTTCAGGTGCTCGAACCAGAAGAGGGAGACCGCCGTGAGGATCTCTCCCTTGCCGGGGATCGGCTCGTTCATGATCACGTCGTAGGCGCTGATCCGGTCGGTCGCCACGAACAGGAGCGTCTCTCCCAGATCATAGACATCGCGGACCTTGCCGCGGCGCCAGAGGGTGAGCTCGGGGAAATCGGTAACGGAGATTGCTTGCTTGGACATCGATAGAGTTGCCGGTTGCGTAACTGAGTCGGCCGCGGACGTCGCCGGCGGCCATCGCCGAAGGCCGTTGCCGGCCCGGCGCGGGAGAGTGAAACGGCCCGAGGAATCGGACCGAATGGTCCCCGTCGAGCTCGCTCGGGAGCCGCCTCCGGGGATATTCCCAGGCTCGCTCGCGGTGCCGGAGCCGGTGGCTCGAAGCCCGAATCGGAGCTCGAATCGGGGCCTCGAGGGGCATCCGGAGGGGGAGCGGGGTCCGGGGCACTTTCTTGGGGCCGCAATATTGGTAATCGCGATGAATTCTCTTAAACTTGCCTTCTGGAAGCCGTTGCCGCGGGCAATGGCTTTTGATATTAATAGCCTTCGGAACCCATTACCCGACCAAGTTGCATCATGTCTGAGATCGTTTATCTGACGCGCGAGAGGATGCGCGAGCTGGAGGAAGAGATCCGGGAGTTGAAGACCACCAAGCGTCAGGAGATCGCCGAGAAGATCGCCGAGGCGCGCTCGTACGGCGATCTGTCCGAGAACGCGGAGTACGATGCCGCCAAGGAGGCCCAGGGACTGCTGGAGGCTCGCATCTACAAGCTCGAGCAGACCATGGCCCGGGCTCGCGTGATCGAAAGCGGCAACATGCCGAACGACAAGGTGTACATCCTTTCCTACGTCACCGTTCTCAATCAGGGAACCAAGCGCACGACCGAGTATCTGATGGTCTCGGCCGAAGAGGCGGACATCGAGCAGGGAAAGCTCGCCGTCAGCTCGCCGATCGGCAAGTCGCTCATGGGAAAGAAGGTCGGGGACGTGGTGACCGCCGTGGTGCCGGCCGGCAAGATCACGCTGGAGATCCTCAACATCCGGCGCTGAGCGATCGGTGCCGGCATGGCGCGCCGAGTCAGGCGAGCCGAGTCAGATGCGCCGAGCTGGCTCGGCCGATGCGGTGCCGGCATGGCGCCGAGCGTGAAGTCGCGGGCTCCCCGCCCGGAGAGCCCGATTTCGCTAACCTTTCCAGGACCGGAGCGTTCTTCCGACGTCGGTGCGCCGGTCCCTCTCTCTTCAGCCTTCCCGGCATGGTCCGGAAGCGGACTTCGGGACCCGGCCGATACACACACGCGAGCGTCGGACGTACCTGCCGGACGCGGGCATCGGTCCCGACTCCCGAGGCTCTCCAGTCGATGCTCAATCTGCCCAACCGAGCGACATCATCCATGGACGTCTTAAACCACATTGCCGCTGCCGTGTCGGAGGTCTTGTATGCAAACACAAGCCCTGATACTCGGTACGGCGCCGATGCGAGGCGCCATGGTTGAGCTCGACGACCGACAGCTTCTCGAGATGTATCGCGCCGGTCAGGCCGAGAAGATGTTCAACGAGATGGTGCGTCGTTACCACTCGCGCATCTATTGGGCCGCCCGCCGCATGGTGAAGAACCATGAGGACGCCGACGATATCGCCCAGGAGGTCTTCGTCAGAGCATACACGGCGCTGGAGAGCTTCCGTGGAGATTCGAACATCTACACCTGGCTCTACCGGATCGCCATCAATCTGTCGATCAACTACCTGCGCAAGAAGCGCGTCAGGAAGCTGATGGATATCACGGAGTACCTGCCGTTCCTGTCGCAGGATGCCGATCAGGACCGTGACGTGATCCGCGAGGAGAACCTGTCGCTGGTCGAGCAGGCGATCGAAACCCTGCCGGAGAAGCAGCGCGCCGTCTTCATCATGCGATACTACGACGAGCTCCCCTACGAGCAGATCTCGGCCATTCTGGGGACATCCGTCGGCGGCCTGAAGGCGAACTTCCATCACGCGGTCAAGAAGGTCGCGGCCTTCGTCAAGGAGCGCCATGGAAGCATCTCGCTGGCCGATCTCGACAAGGAAGTCACCTCCGGAAGAGGGGAGAGCGGAGACGAATAGTTGCAGATCGGACTGCAACCTCGACCGATGAAAGCGTTCTGATGATACTGTGTCCGTCGTCTATCATGACGTGCGGTGACGATAGGAAGCTGAGATCATGAAATTCCCATTGAATAACAACGCCGGTGTTCCGTCCGATCAGGAGATCGACCGGGATGTGGCCGAGCTCAGACGACTCCTCGAGGGAGCCGAAGGGCCCAGGGAGCCGCATCCGGCCTACTGGCAGAACTTTCTCGTTCATGTCCGCGAGAGGATCGACGAGGGGCGATTTCGGCGGCGGAGGCGGGCTCCGTCGATAGCCCTGGCCTCGGCCAGCGCCGTTGCCCTCGTGGCCGTCGTGCTGGTCAGCGGCATCTTCGACAAGAAGGGAGACGTCGGCTCGTCGCTCGCCTCCAACGACCGTCCCGCCATCTCCGCTCCGGCGGGAGATGCCTCCGGCGGCACCGCTCGCGGCGGCGCGAGCTCCCGCATCGCCGATCATCTCCTGGCCTCGAACGCCGATCCCCTGTATGATCAGGACGATACCCATCGCCTGGTGCTCGACGAGGGGGATGTCAGAATGCTCAACGCGATCATGAGCGATAACGACGCGGAGATCTTCCGCGTCATCGTCGACGAAGGTCAGTAATCCCGGCGCCCCGCGCCGGCCCCCTACCGAAACGGGCGAGGAGTGAGATACGCATCTCCCTCCTCGCCCGTTGTCATTCCCACCATCACCGTCCAGGCGGCCTCGCCGCGGCTCCTACATCGAAACGCTGAACGCCCATCGGTAGCGGACACCCCCCTTCTCCAGCAGCGGGGAGGAGGCGACCAGCGGCAGGTAGAATCCGATCCGGATCGGAGAGGGGCTTGCCATCGCGTCAAGGATGACCTGCGGCAGCAGCACCTCCAGCGGATCGAGCGTGGCATAGACCCCTGCCTCGACGCTCGCGTCGGAGAAGCCTTTCCAGTTGATGCCGTCCGGGAAGAGCCATCCGGCCGCGCCGTAGAGTCCGGGCATCACGCGTGATAGAAAGGGGAAAGAGTAGCGGAGCCGCGCGTCGACGAGCGGATTCGGCAGCGGCACCCGCACCCGCACGTTGATCAGGTTGCCGGTGAGGCGGGTGGCCTCCGGCGCGCCGGCCAGTGAAAGAAGATATCCCTGCGTGGGGAGCACCAGGTGGTTGCGCGCCATGAATCCCGGGTTGGCGTTCATCGCCAGGCGCTGCACCACGTTGTCGTGCATGTCGCGCGAGGTGGCCCCGGCCGCGTTGAACATCCGCTGCAACGGCGGCGCGCCGAGCGATCCCCCGGCGAACAGATCGGTCGACAGCCCGATGCCGAGGAGATTCCAGTTGCCGGTGGCCGAGAGTCGGAGCTGCGTGAAGTCGCTTGCGCTGGCGAAGCTCTCCTCGAGCTCCGCGCGCGCCTCCGCGTGCCGCAGGAGGGAGCCGCCGCCGGTCTTGTAGCCGTAGCCGAAGGTGATCGTGTTGAATCCGCCGCCGCTCCAGGGAGCCACGCCGTTCGGATAGTTCCCTCCCACGAGCACCTCCCGCTCGGCGCGCAGATCCACGCGCTGCGAGACGCGGGAGACGAAGTTGTCCGGGCGGATCAGCTTCGACAGGCCGATCGACCAGATCTGCACGCCGTCGGCGTTCGAGGCCACCGCGCTCACCTCGCCGCGCCGCCCGATCAGATCGGTCTGCGTGGCGTAGCGCAGGTCGTAGTCGATCCGCTTCGAGCGGAGGTTGTAGTAGAGCCCGAGGCGGCTCTGATAGCGGTCGAAGATGTAGCCGCCGTCGGCCACCATGCCGATCTGCACGGCGTCCGCCTGGGAGTACCAGAGCGTCGGCCGGAGGCGGATCGAGTAGCGGTCGTAGGGGCGCGAAAGGTCCCAGCGCTTGTAGAACGCGACGTGGCTCGGCGGCAGGATCGAGGAGAGGAAGCCGGCGCGCGCCACATTGTTCGTCCGGTCCAGATCGACGGTGAGCATCGCCGTGTCGATCTCGATCTCCACCACGCGTTTCGGCGTCGCGAACGTCGTCTCGTACTCGGCGTCCACCCAGCGCCAGCGGGGGAGATGGAAGTCGACATCCGGCTTGGCCCATGTCTCCACGGGGATCGTGGCGACGGCGGTCGTGCCGTCCTCGTAGCGGAGCGTCACGTCGAGCGGCATCACCGCGTCGAGGCGCCGCTCGAGATGGATCGTGGTGCGATATGCATCCCCGTCGCGCTCGGAGCTCAGGTCGGTGGCGGCGTAGTCCATCGTCCGGTTCAGCTCGATCCACTCGTTGAAGAACCAGTCGAGCCTGAGTCCGGTGGTCTGTTCGACTGAGCGCTGGAAATCGCGCGCGGTGGAGATATGGTAGCGGCGCTGTTCAACGTAGCGACGCATCGCCTCGTCGAAGAGCGGGCGTCCGAGCATTCCCTCGAGCATGTGGAGCACCGCCTCCCCCTTGAAGTAGACCAGCCCGGCGGTCACCGATTCGCGGAACCAGTCGTGGTAGGTCGATAGGGGCTCGGAGTAGCCGTAGGTGGCCAGCAGCAGGTAGTCGTAGACGTTCCGCTCCGGCGCCTCGACCCAGGGATAGATCGCGCTGTCGAGGCCGCGATAGGGATTCCGGTCGAAGCCGAACACGTCGCGCCGCGCCTCGTCGGTGAGATACTGCGTGAACCCCTCGTCGAGCCACGCCTCCTGGGTCTCGTTGTCGCCGACCATGCCGTAGAACCACTGGTGCCCGATCTCGTGCGCGAGCACGCCGGCCAGGGAGACCACGTCGCGATAGCCGGTGACCATCACCAGCTGCGGATATTCCATGCCGCGATCGCCGGCCATGGCCACGGTGAGCTCCGGCCAGGAATAGTCGCCGAAGCGCCGGCCGTAGTAGGCCACCAGCGCCTGCGTCCATCCCGGCGCGTGCTGCCAGTTGACGATCACTCCCTTCTTGTAGAGGAAGTGGAAGGTGATGTCGCGCCAGCGGGAGATGCGATGCACATATTCGCGATCGGCCACCCAGGCGAAGTCGTGCACGTTCTCGGCGTGGAATCGCCAGGTCTTCCGTCCCGTGGCGCCGGCGGTCGGGGTCATCAGCAGCGTGTCGATGCCGCCGAGCTCGTAGCCACACTTCACCTCCTCCGGATTCGTCACCCTGCCGGTGCCGCCGACCATGTAGGCGGCCGGCAGCGTGATGGCGACGTCGAACGTGCCGTAGATGCCGTAGAACTCCCGGAGCACGTATTCGTCGGCGTGCCACCCGGTCTCGTCGTAGGCCGCGAGCTTCGGATACCACTGCGCCATCGAGAACTCGACCCCTTCGCGGTTCATCCATCCGGCGCGGCGCGTCAGCCGCGGGATCACCGTGAACCAGGTCATCTCGAACGTGGTCGAGTCGCCGGGGGGGAGCGGGCGCGCCAGCCGGGCGTGCAGCACTGTCTCCTCCACCGACCAGACCAGCGGCGTCCCCTCCTGCGTCAGCGTGTCCACCCTGACGCTCCCCTGCTGATCGGGGGAAAGATCGGCGAGCCGGATGCCTCCTCCCTCGGGAGTGGTCCGGTCGCGGACATCCATCATGCTGCCGGGGCGGAACGCGTTGTAGAAGAGATGGTAGTAGACGTCGACGAGCGTGTCGGGGGAGTTGTTGACGTAGACCAGGCGCTGGCGTCCGGTGAAGCTGTGGTGCTCGGCGTCGAGGTCGATCGCCATCGTGTATCCCACCCGCTGCTGCCAGGAGAGCGCGGCCGTCGCCGGAATGCCGAGGAGGATGAGAGCCGAGAGGAAGGCGCGGAGCCGGAGGGAACGTCGATTCAACATACGCGTGAGGTCGTCGATGAGGGAGGGGCCCCTTCGGGGCGCACCGCCAACCATGGAGGCCGCCGGGAGGCCGCGTCGCACACCGGCCGGAGGATTCGGCGGCAAAGGAATATCTTAGTGAATGTTGTTCTTCATTGTCGTACTACGTTGAGCCATGCAGACTGCACAACCCGATAGCTCCGTCTACAAGACGGCGATACAAGGAATCATCTTCATCAGACATGATCGGGGCGTTCTCCGGGGCACCGGCGCCGATCGTCTCGATCTTCTCCATCGTATCTCCACCAACGCCACGCGCGACCTGAAGCCGGGGGAGGAGGCCTCGACGATCCTCACCTCCGACAAGGGGCGGATCACCGAGATCCTTCGAGTCTATGCGCTTCCGGAAAGCGTGCTCATGGTGATGCTTGGGCGGGATGTGCCGGCCGTGCGTGCCTGGCTGGACAAATATACGATCATGGATGACTTCACGACCGCCGACGCCACGGCCGACTACGCGGTGGTCGGACTCTACGGCGAGGGGGCGCGCAAGGTGATCGCCGCCCTCACCGGAGCCGAGCCGCCGAACGCCGGATCGTTCGTCACCGGCGCCGGGCCGACCGGCGAATACTACGTCTCGCGCGACGCCCGCATCGGCGGCGCCGGAGGATTCCAGATCGTGGTTCCGACCGCGGATGTCGACGCGCTGGAGCAGGGGCTCGGCCAGCTCGGCGCCACGCCGGTCGATCGCGCCACCTTCGACGTGCTCCGCGTCGAGTCCGGACAGCCGGAGATGGGACGCGAGCTGAGCGAGACCTACAACCCGCTGGAGGCCGGACTCACGCCGATGATCTCCTGGACCAAGGGATGCTACATCGGTCAGGAGGTGATCGCCCGCCTCGATACCTACGACAAGGTGCAGCGCCACCTGGTCGGCCTCCTCTTCGACGCGCCGCCGGCCGATGCCGACGCGCTTCAGGTGGAGGTGCCGGATGCGGGGAAGGTCGGCACCGTCACGTCGCTGGCCTATTCCCCGCGGCTCGACCGGACGATCGGCCTGGCCTACGTCAGAACGCAGCACGCCGTCCCCGGTGGAAGCGTGACGGTGACCTCGGCCGGCCAGAGCGGCGGGGCCGGCACGAGCGCCACGATCACCAAGCTGCCGTTCGACGTATGAGCGGCGTGGTGATGGTGACCGGCGGCGGGCGCCGCATCGGCCGCGCGCTCTCGCTCGGGTTCGCCGAGCGGGGCTGGCGCGTCGGCGTTCACTACGGCAGCTCGCGCGACAAGGCGGAGCAGACGCTCCGGCGGATCGAGGAGCTCGGCGCCGAGGGAGTTCTCGTGCGGGCCGACGTGCGCGACCGCGCCGGGATCAGAAGCGCGGTGGAGGAGGTTGCCTCCCGCTTCGGCCGGCTCGACGTGCTGATCAACAACGCCGGCATCTACCCGAGGCAGACGCCGATCGAGGGGGTTACCGAGGAGCTCTGGCGCGAGGTGCTGGAGACGAACCTGTATGGCGAGTTCTTTGCGGCACAGGCGGCCGCCGAGGTGATGCGCCGGCAGGAGCCCTCCGAGGGGCTTCGCGGGCGGATCGTTAATCTTTCTTCCCTCGGCGCGTTTCAGATATGGAAGGACAGGATTCCATACAACGTCTCGAAGGCCGGCGTCGTGCAGTTGACGCGGGCATTGGCCCGGGCGCTGGCCCCGGATATCACGGTGAACTCCGTGGCGCCGGGAGCGATCGAGATCCCGGAGGAGCCGGCACCCGGAAAGATGTTGCCGAGAGAGCGCATTCCGATGGCGCGATACGGCGGCGTCGATGATATCTTCAGATCGGTCTGGTTCCTGGCCGTCGAGGCGACCTACGTCACCGGGCAGACCCTCATCGTCGATGGCGGACTGAACATCGCCCAGGAGACCTCCCAGGAATGATCGCCGGGGCATGATCGCGGAAGCGACCGGCCGGCGATGCCGGAGCGGACCAAGGGGGGCGGCGACATCCGGAGGGAACAGGCAATCGTACACTTTCAAAAGAACATAGATGTCCGAACCATACACGCAGGGGCCGGATCAGCCGCTGCTGAAAGCATATAACAACAACGAGTTCCTCAACAGCCCGGACGCGCGAGTGATCCGCATCCTGGCCGAGTACATCGAGCCCACCAGCCGCTTCAACACGCACAATGTCCGCGGCGCGGTCGTCTTCTTCGGGTCGGCCAGGATCATTCCGCCGGATCGCGCCGATCAGGAGATCGCCGCGGTCGAGCGGCAGATCGCGCAGGCCGACGGCGAGCGGAGGGCGCTGCTGCTGGAGACGCTCGACGCGCTCCGGCACAAGAGGCTCACCAGCCGCTACTACAGCGAGGCCACCGAGCTTGCCCGTCGCATCACCGAGTGGGGGATGAAGCACACCGCCCCCGGCGCGCCGAAGAAGTTCCTGGTCTGCACCGGCGGCGGCCCCGGCATCATGGAGGCGGCCAACCTCGGCGCCCATCTGGCCGGCGGCGAGTCGATCGGCCTGAACATCTCCCTGCCGTTCGAGCAGTTCCCGAACCAGTACATCTCGGCCACGCTGAACTTCGAGTTCCACTACTTCTTCATGAGGAAGCTCTTCTTCGTGTCGCTGGCCAATGCCATGGTGGTATTCCCCGGAGGCTTCGGAACGTTCGACGAGCTGATGGAGGTTCTTACACTGGTGCAGACGCGCAAGGTGACCAAGCGTCTGCCGATCGTCCTCTACGGAAGCGACTTCTGGGACGAGGTGATCAACATGCCGAGGCTTGCCGAGCTCGGGGTGATCTCCCCGGAGGATCTCGAGCTGTTCCATCGCTCCAACGATGTGGACGACGCCTTCGAGTTTCTGACCGGCGAGCTGGCCCGGCATCATTCGATTCAGACCTGAGACGAACCTCCGCTCCCGCCGGTCGCGCGACAGCCGCGACGGCATCGGGAGCCGCTGAACTGGAACCCCTGCCCCGTCGGATGGACCGGGGCGCGCTCATGGACAAGCCGAGGAACCGTGCGCAATGGCGCTTTCGACACATCTCGATGCCGTGCTCTCGCTGCTGGACGATCCGGACCCGATCGTCATGAAATCGGTGCGCAAGCGTCTGCTGGAGATCGGTCCGGAGACCGCTCCGGCGCTCCGCCGACTGGCCGAGAGCGGCGACCTGGACATCATCAGGTCCAATGCCCGCGATATACTGACCGAGATCGGGCTCCGGCGCTTCCGGGAGGAGATCGAGCGGCTGATCGGCTCGCAGCCGGCCGGTGAGGATATCGATCTGGAGCATGGCGCCTTCGCCGTCGCGCTGCTCCGCTATCCCGATCTGGATATCGGCGGCTACGGCGAGCGCCTCGACGAGATGGCCTTCACGCTGGAGTGGCGCCTGCGCCGCTGCCCGAACGCCCTGATCGCGGTCCGGGAGATGAACCGTTTCCTGGTCAACGATCTCGGCTTCCGCGGGACGCCGCAGGAGCAGTACGACGATCCCGACAACTCCTTCCTCAACCGGGTGATCGACCAGCGCGTCGGCATTCCGATCAGCCTGTCGACCCTCTATCTGCTGCTGGCCGAGCGTCTGCGGATGCCGCTCCGGGGGATCGGCTTCCCGCGCCACTTCCTGGTGAAGTATCACGCCCCCGGCGAGGAGTTCTTCATCGATCCCTACAACGGCGGGATGATCCTGAGCTACGAGGATTGCCGCCGCTATCTCCGGATCGTCGGCGTGGAGTACAACCCGGCATTCCTGGAGCCGGTCGGCAATCGCCAGATCGTGGCGCGCATGCTCAGGAATCTCGCCGAGATCTACAGAAACACCGACGCGGAGCTGACCTCCGAGCTGGAGTCGGCCATCGAGCGCCTGCTCGGACGGAAGGATGAGGAGCCGGAGGAAGGGGAATGATGGTGACGCGCGGCCGGCGATGCCGGCCGTGACGTGAGGAGTCGACGTGCGCGATCCGCGGGGATCCCGGATGCCTCGATGCGGATGCCGCCGCGGAGCTCAGGAGCCGGTGGTCTTCGAGTCGGCCGCGGCGCGGCGACGGCGGATGAGCCAGCGGACGAGGAAGAAGAGGACGATCGCCCCGAGCACGATCGACATCACGATCTCGTACTTCCGGAGGATCGATTCGCCGGCGCGCCAGTTCGAGCCGAGGAAGCGTCCCAGCTCGATCACCAGCACGTTCCAGGCGAGCGCCGAGAGCGTGCAGAGGATGGTGGTGCGGGCGAAGTCCAGATTCGAGAGGCCGGCGAAGAAGGAGATCACCGCGCGGGTGCCGGTGAGAAAGCGGTTGACGACGATCACCCAGTAGCCGTATTTGGCAAACCAGCCGTCCACCTTTTTGAGCATGTCGACCGAGACGAAGGGGAGCTTTCCCCGCTCCACCCATTTCCTGCCGAACTGCCTGCCGACCACGAACGCCGTCAGAAAGCCCATCACGCTCCCGAAGGTCGCGACCCAGATCGCCTCGATATGCCCGATCGTCCCCATCCCGATCAGCGTCGCGATGAAGAGCATCAGCACGTCGCTCGGGGAAGGGGGGAAGATGTTCTCGATGTAGCAGACGAACCAGAGGGTCGCGTAGACCGCGACCGGCGGGAGCCCCTGCATCCAGTGTATGAGCGAGTCGATATCCATGGTCGATATCCGGGAGCGAATGTGTCTGCCGGGCGTTGCCCGAGTCCACCGTTCACGGCCGCGCGCGGCCGAAGTTGCGGGTCCGAAGTTGCGGATCCGGGAGTCGTGGGCGCAACATAGCACGGCGCGTGCTGGCGCCGAAGCGCGGTCTCCGGACGGAGGCGGGGGCGATCTCGTCGAGGCGCCGGCGCCGGGCGATGCCGGAGGTCAGGGGTACAAACAAAACGCCCGATCGACCAGACGGACGATCGGGCGGAACAGTTCCTCGGAGCCGGGAATTACTTCCCGTTGAGCTCCTTCATCATGGCGCGGTAGCCCTTCTTGTCGAGCGACTTGAGCGCCTTGGCGGTGGCGCGCACCGTGATCCAACGCTTCTCGTCATCGAGCCAAATCCGCTTGGTCTGCAGGTTCGGCATGAAGCGACGGTTGGTGACGTTGTGCGCGTGCGAGATGTTGCCACCGTACATCGGGCCTTTGCCGGTCAGTTCACAACGACGTGACACTGGTTTGCTCCTTCTAAGGTTCTATCGAAATATCTGTGAATTCGTAGTAAAGAATCCCAAAATAAGCAGAAGGAGGGTATATGGCCAAGCAGAAAGTCGGAGACAGGTTGTATCATCTTCCGGAAGCTTTCGAGAGATGATGTTCGGTCGCCGAGCGATACATTCACCCCCTCGCCTCGGTCGGCCCCGATGATCGGAGTCCGATGATCGAAGTCCGCCGATCGGGGATCCGGGACGCTCCTTGACGGCCGATGCGCCTCCCGACGGGTGGGGGAGCCGCGCGCAACAAACCGGGAACCGGGACATCCGGAGCTTCGGTGCTCTCCGTATATTGACCTCTTTCGTTTTCGTTCTCGCACGTATCGATGACCACGATCATCCTAGACGCACTGAGCAGCGAGACCCGCGCCGATGCCATCGCGCGGGCCGCGGAGCTTTTGCGCGCCGGTGAGATCGTCGCGTTCCCGACCGAGACCGTCTACGGGCTCGGCGCCAACGCGTTCGATCCCGACGCGGTTGCGCGGGTGTTCGCGGCCAAGGGACGCCCGGCGGACAATCCGCTGATCGTGCACGTGGCCTCGCCCGCCGAGATCGAGCAGTGCGGCAAGATGAACGATCGCGCCCGGCTGCTGGCCTCCACCCTGATGCCGGGGCCGCTGACGCTGGTGCTGCCGACCAATCCCGCGATCCCCGCCATAGCGCGCGCCGGGCTGGCCACCGTCGCCATCCGCGTGCCGGCTCATGCAACGGCGATCGAGCTGATCGCGCGGTCCGGACCGCTGGTGGCCCCGTCGGCCAACCTGTCGGGACGTCCGAGCCCGACCACCGCGCGCCACGTGGTGGACGATCTCGGCGGGCGCATCGCCGCGGTGCTCGACGCCGGCGCCTGCACCGTCGGCATCGAGTCGACGGTCGTGGATATCTCCGGTCCCCGGGTGGTGGTGCTGCGCCCCGGAACGATCACCGCGGCCGCCATCGAGGCGGCCCTCGGCGAACCGGTCGTGATCGACACCGGCTCCCGGCTTGCCCGCTCGCCCGGCATGAAGTATCGACATTACGCGCCGGCCATCCCGGTTCGCCTGGTGATCGGCGGCGATCCTCCCCCGGCGCGCGAGGGGAGCAGCAGAATGATCCTGACGACCCGGAAGCATCTCGACCGCTTTCCGAGGGAGGACGTGCGACAGCTGACCGAGCAGGTGCTTTACCGTCTGCTGCGCGAGGCCGAATCCCTCGCGGTCGACGAGGTGCTGGTCTTCGCCGATCCCGGAGAGCTCGAGCCGGGGTTGATGGACCGCGTCACCCGCGCCGCCGGCGCCGGAAGCCCGTACGGCGACCGTTGACCGGTGTCACCGTTGTCCGGTGTCACCGTTGACCGGTGTCGTCGATGCTCTCCGTCGTCGAGCCCGTGGATTCCTCCTCGTAGCACATCGTCCGTCCGTCGGAGCAGCGCCCGTCCGCTATGGGCATCGCTCCGACGTCGCCGTCCGGCACATCCCAGCGTCCGTTATGAACTCTACCTGTCCGATATGCGGAGGAACGCTCGGCGAAGGTCGTCTGAATGACGACTATCTCGAGTGCACGCGCTGCCATACGCAGCTCAAGAAGGAATCGGTCCTCAACCTCACCGAGGAGCCGAAGTACTTCAACAACGTCGAGCCCGATCTCGTCGCCGACAAGAAGCACTACGACGACATGCTGGAGAGGCTCGCGCGCAAGCCCCGCTTCTTCAACCGCCTCCGCCGTTTCCGGAAGACCGCGACGTTCGACGAGGTCTACTGCATGGGAGGGGGCTTCCCGAAGCTCGAGTCCTACTTTACCTCGCGCCGCATCGTAATCTTCGATCTGGCCGCCGAGCAGTATGTGCGCTTCATCGATCTGTTCCGCCGCATCTACGGATCCAGCGCCGAGCTCGACTACCGGAAGTACTTCATCTTCGAGAACACCAGCATCTACGACGACGTGCTCAGCAAGATCGAGCCGTCGAAGAAGGCGCTCATCTCGTTCGTCCACTTCCTGGAGCACGTGACGCCGCGGATCCTGCTGAACGTTCTCGGCGATCTGAAGCGGGCGCGCAGGGAAGGGATGTACTTCATGATCTACCAGCCGAACGCCGCCGCCGCGCAGGACCGGGAGTGGCACCATTACGGCGCGCACGACCACATCACCCTGATCCCGCTCGACACCCTCGTGAAGAAGCTCGGCGACGAGGGATTCGAGGTGGTCTACGCCTCCCGATTCAGCGACGACATGCTGATCATCTTCCGCTGATCCGTGCCCCCGCGGCGGCCGTTCCGGCGACGGTGGCTCGACGAAAACGCAAGGCCCCGAAGGGATTCGCTCCCTTCGGGGCCTCGTCGTTCATGCTCTTCGCGTTGGCGCGGCTCTCAGAGCTCGTCGTCCAGGCGACGGACCTCCTCGGTCGTGAGGCTCAGCTCGGAGCCGTCGACATCCTGCGCAAGGTGGTCGAAGCTCCGCGTGCCGGGAATCGGCAGCATGGCCGGGGAGAGCCGCAGCAGCCAGGCGATCGCCACGGCGTGCGGCGACACCTTGTGCCGCTCGGCGATCTCGGCGAGCGCGCTCTGCTGGCCGAGCTCCGGCGCGCGTCCGCGTCCGCCGATCGGATTCCACGGGATGTAGGTGAGGCCGTTGGCCTCGCAGAAGTCGATCACCTCCCGCTCCTGTTTCCGGTTGATCACCGAGAACTGGTTCTGCACCGAGACGATCGTCGCCTCCGACTGCGCCTTCCGGATCTGCTCCACCGAGAAGTTCGACACGCCGATGTGCTCGATCTTCCCCTCGCGCTGCAGGTCGGCGAGCGTTCCGACGCTCTCCTCGACCGGCACGCGCGGATCGGGAGCGTGGAGCTGGTAGAGGGAGATCCGCTCCACGCCGAGCGCGCGCAGGCTCGCCTCGCAGGCGCTCCTGAGGTGCTCCGGCCGGCCGTCGCGCTCCCAGCGTCCCTCGGGGCGGACGCTCCCCCCCTTGGTGGCCACCGTCACCCGGGCGGCGCGCTCGCCGGCAAGCGCCTTGGCGATCAGCCGCTCGTTGTGGCCGGTCTCGCTGTCGTCGGCGCAGTAGGCGTCGGCCGTATCGATGAAATCTATCCCGAGCTCGTCGACGGCCCGCTGCAGCAGGCTGATCGCGTCCGCCTCGGAGGGCCTCCGCGACGGATCGATCGAGAGGTGCATGGCGCCGTAGCCCACTTCATGCACGTGAATATCGGTCGAGCCCAATCTCCGTTTCTTCATGACATCTCCCCTGAATGTGCGTTCCGCGCCGGAGCATGATCATGCCCCGGCAGGATGATGTGCGGAATGTTATCGAGAACATTCACCGCCGGCCCCGCGGGCATGCGCCATGCGCGTGATGTGCCACGCGCGGTGCGCGCCGGCGGAGGGATCATACCTTCTTGTACATCCACCGCTCGCCACGCACCGCCAGGGTTCCGGCGACGGCAAATATCAGATATCCGAGCGTGACGGCAAGGAAGACTCCGGTCTCGCGTAGCGGGGTGTAGTGGGAGAGCGCGTAGGCCATCGGGATCTGCCCGAGGAAGAGCATCGTCATCACGATCATCATCGAGCGGAGGGAGTGTCCGGCGCCGGAGAGGGAGCGCGTGCCGGTCTGTCCGATCACGAAGAAGAGGTAGCCGAAGACCGCCACGTGCAGGTAATGAACGGTCAGGTCGATCACCGCCGGGTCGGAGGTGAACACGCGCGCCAGCGGCGCGGCCAGCAGAAAGATGCCGAGCCCCATCGCGACGATCACGCCGCTCAGGTGCCGGAGCGCGGTGGAGCGGAAGCGCTTCACCCGGTCGTAGCGCCGCGCGCCGATGTTCTGGCTGACGAGCGTCTCGATGGCGATGCCGGCGGCGAAGATCGGCGTGAAGACGAGCATGTCCACCTTCAGTCCGATCGTATACGCGGCGGCCGCGGCGGTGCCGAAGACGTTGGCGATCGAGATGATGATCACGCGGGAGCTGCTGACGGCCATCCCCTGCAGCGAGGCCGGCACGCCGATCGAGAAGATGGTGCCGATCACTCCCCAGTCGAACCGGAGGCTCGGCCGGTAGAGCCGGATGCCGAGCTTCCCCCGGTAGAGATAGATCATGCTGATGATCGCCGAGACCCACATCGCCAGCGAGGTGGAGATGGCCGCTCCCTGGATGCCGAGCTTCGGCATGCCGAACAGACCGAAGATCAGCACCGGATCGACCAGGGCGTTCATCACCCCGGAGATGATCAGCACGATCATCGGGAAGATGGTGTTGCCGGTGGAGCGGATCGACGTGTTGGCCTGGAAGGTGAGCAGATTCCCCGGCAGGCCGATCAGCAGCGTGGACATGTAGAGGGTCGCCAGCGAGAGCACCTGCCCCTGGATGCCGCAGACACGAAAGATCGCGGGGATCAGGAAGTAGAGCAGGATGGCGATCGCCGTGGAGTAGAGGGCCATGAAGGTGAACGCCTGCGTGGCGATCACCGAGGCCTGCCGCTCGCGCCGCTCTCCCATGCGTCGGGCTATCACGATGCCGGAGCCGATCGAGAACCCGCTGCCGAAGGTGAAGATCAGAAAGTTGAGCTGGTCGGCGAATCCGAGCGCCGCCGTCGCGTCGTCCCCCAGGCGGGAGACGAAGTACATGTCGGTCCAGGAGTAGATCGCGTTGATGATGAAGCCGAAGGCCAGCGGCACCGCGAGCTTCCAGAGGGTGGAGGCGATCGGACCGTCGGTCAGATCGGCGCGCTTCGAGGCCGCGCCTCGCGGCCGGTTCTCTCCGTCCGTCGCCACGGGAGCCGGCGCCGGAGTGGCCATTGGAGGTGCCGTCGGATGTGGCACCGGATGAGCCGGTACATCCGACCGGGCATCGACCGCGGCCCGCGCGAGCTCCGGGGCCGGATGCTTCCGTTCGCGGTCGGCCCTGAAATCGCTCTTGAGATCGGGATCGCTCAGGCGATCGCGGTCGGCGACGACATCGAGCTCGCCTCGCGATCGGTCGTCGTGGCCGTCATCGCGCCGGTCGAGTCCATGGAGAAAGATCTTCTCGGGATCTTCCTGTTCCTTGTTCCGTCGTTCATCGAACCATTCGTCCATCATCGCGCTCGCATCGGGGTGAGCGCCGCGTTGGCCGCGGCGCGGGGGGAAACCCGCATGGTACGACAAGCGGCATACCGGGCATCGGCGGGAAAAACACTGTTACCGGCTCCCGGCTCAGGGCGTGGAGCCGTCGGGCGTGGAGCCGCATCGGTTTCCATGTCCCGCCGCGAGCGCCGTTACCGTCCCATCCCTGTCGGAAGCGGGGATCCATGGTGACGAATCGTGAGCGCTCACGGTCCTCACCGATTGAAGCGCGGTTTCCGAACCGGGACCAGGGACGGCCAGCCGGTGGTGGGGGCGTGGTCAGGGGGGAAGGCTCGGCGACGAATCGTCGTCGGAATCACCCCATTCTTGGCCGAGGGGGATGATATTTCCTATGTTGCAGGGCATGAACCAGAGAACTCGAATCTTCAGTGTCGAGCTCGGCGACACGAAACTTCGCGCGGTGAGGAACGAAGAAGGCATCTGGATCGACGGCCGTCCGGTCGAGATCGAACCTGGGCGCCGGCTTCGTGGCTTCAGCGCCATCGATGAGGCGGGACGCGAGCTCCCGATCTACGTGGAGGAGGGGGATGACGAGCACGAATACGTGGTCTACATCCGCGGCGAGGCGGTCAGGATGCGCCTGGTCACCGAGCGCGACGAGCGGCTCCGGCACCTGAGAAAGAACACCGCCTCGGCGGCCTCCGGCGCGCAGATGGTGACCGCGCCGATGCCGGGACTCCTGAAGGGGATTCTCGTCGCCGAAGGGGACGTGGTGGAGAAGGGAACATCGCTCTGCATTCTGGAGGCGATGAAGATGGAGAACGAGATAAAGTCCCCCGGTGCGTTCCTCGTGAAGCGGCTCGTGACGCAGGCCGGCACGGCCGTCGAGAAGGGAACCCCGCTGGTCGAGCTCGGCCCGGTTCCGGAGCAGTGATCCGGGATCGCGACCGTGCCGGTGACCGGCACGCGAGCGCCGGCCGGCGATGATCCTCGCCGAAGCAATCGTCTATATATCAGGCTTACAAGATTCACATTCAAGGAACTCGAGACTATGAGCATCTTTGGACGCATGGCCGATATCGTGAAGGCCAATCTCAATGATCTGCTCGATCGCGCGGAAGATCCGGAGAAGATGATCAAGCAGATGGTCATTGAGATGGAGGAAGCGGTCAACAAGGCCACCCTCGCCGTCGGTCAGGCTATCGCCAACGAGAAGTCGCTGGAGCGGCAGTACAACAAGCAGCTTGCGCAGACCAACGACTGGCAGCAGAAGGCGCTCCAGGCCGTCGGCGCCGGTCGCGACGATCTGGCCCGCCAGGCACTCGAGCGGAAGAACTCGATCCAGAAGAACGTGACCGACCTGGACAAGATGCTCGGCGAGGCGCGCGCCACCTCGGTGAACCTTCGCGGACAGCTCGATCAGCTCAAGGGAAAGCTGGACGAGGCTCGCATGCGCCAGAGCACCTTGATCGCCCGCTCCCAGGCCGCCAAGGCCAAGAAGGCGATCTCGCAGAGCTTCGCCGGCGTCGGCTCGGATGCCTTCTCGAAGTTCGATCAGCTCGAGCGCAAGGTCGAGAAGACCGAGGCGGAGGCCGAAGCCTTCGCCCAGCTGGCCAACGAGAACACGTCGCTCGAGGATCAGTTCAAGGCGCTCGGCTCCGGCGCCGAGGTCGATGACGAGCTGGCCGCCCTCAAGGCGCAACTCGGCATGGGGTCGCGCAGCGCCGGCCAGCTGCCGGCCGCCGACAAGGAGTAAGCAGAGGCACCGTTCGAAACGGCTCCGGTCCCGAGGCCTCCGTATACGCGCCATGCTCGGCATGCGCGCCGTGCGATGCCTCGGGCCCGGCCTGCCGATTGCTGATACGTCGCTCAACAAAGCCCGCACATTCAATTTCAGGTTCGCAATGGCAGACATCGAACAGTTGCTCACCTCGACGCACGACTCCGTGCGCGGACACCTGCATCAGATCTATCCGGACTTCGTCGAGTTTCAGGACGGCTTCTTCACCGTCCAGGAAGGCTCGGCCATCGTTTCGATCACGATCCGTCCGTGGCACGATGAGGACGTCGTCATAGAATTCACCAGTCAGCTGGTCAGCGGCGGCAACATCACCGCTGAGGTGATGAAGTGGTTGCTGCAGAAGAACGTCGAGCTTCACTTCGGCGGCTTCGGTCTCCTCTTCGACAACACCGTCGTCTACTCCCATACGCTCCCCGGCATCAACCTGACCCGCGAGTCGTTCGAGGCAACGATCCGCACCGTCGCTACCATCGCCGATCATTACGACGATGAGGTCGCCACGATGGCCGGAGGCGCGCTTGCCAGGGACATGGCCGCGCAGCTCTCCAAGGAGATCGAGCAGGCCGGCTGAGACGTCAGCTTCGGAGAGCTTCCGCGACCCGCGCGTCGCGGAAGCTCTCTTTGCATGTTCACGCGATGCCTCGCGTGACCCCATCGGACGGTTCTTCCGCGCGGCGCTCGCTTCCCGCGCATCCCCTCGCGCCGGCGTCACGTCGGCCTCTCGCCGCATCTCCCCGTTCTCGCGGAGCTTCACGGCCATGGCCCGCGCCCGGCTCCGTCAGCTTCAACCTCGCCATGATCTACTGGCTTCAGGGACCCTCCGGCTCCGGCAAGACGACGATCGGCCGCGCGCTCGCGGCGCTCATCGGCGTCCCCTTCCTCGATACCGATCAACTGATAGAACAGGAGCACGGCCCGATCCCGGCGCTCTTCGCCGCGCGCGGCGAAAGGGAGTTCCGCCGCCTCGAGCGGGAGGTCGTGGAGCGGATCGTCGCGCAATCTTCCCGTCGGAGCATCAGCATCGTTGCCGTCGGCGGCGGCGCCGTGGTCGATCCGCTCGTGCGCGACCTGATGCGCGCCGGCGGCCCGCGCGTGCTCCTGGAGGTTTCCGAGGAGACCGCGCTGAAGCGCCTGGAGGGGGGAGCGGATCGTCCGCTGCTGGCCGGCGATCCGGCCGCGCGCTGGCGCGAGCTTCTGGCCGCCCGCCGCGCGGCCTACGCCGATACGGACCTCGCGATCTCCGCGGAGGGGACGCCGGAGGAGATTGCCACGATGATCTTCGAGGAGATCGCCGGTGGCCCCGGAGCTTCCTGGTCGGTGATGGCGGAGCTGGCCGGCGAGCGCTCCGAGATCGCCTCCTACCGGAGCGCGGCCGCGCTCAGGCAGGAGGCGACGCACG
>JBEHWX010000095.1:0-22354 GCA_048498995.1 Bacteroidota bacterium | reverse complement strand
ACTCCCCGGTGGTTTGGTGGTTGAGGATGGTCTGAGTGCGAACGAGCGAGCCCGCCCGGCACTGCTGGAGCGGGCTCGCTCGCGTTTCATCCTTCGGCTATCCTTCGGCTATCCTTCCGGTCCCCTTCGGGGACCCTTTCTCGGGAACCCTTCTTCCCAGGTACGCTTCGTCGTCTCCCCGGGCGGCGTCCCGTTTCGGAATGGCGGCCTCGCTCGCGCGATCACTCGCGCGATCAGCTGGTCGGAGCAGGCTCGCCGCGCGTGTGGTATTCGATCATGAAGTTGTAGCTCGGATACTGCTGCGGAAGCTGCATCAGGCTGTAGACCATCACGCCGATCGACAGACGATCGAACCAGGAGCTCAGCGGCCACCCGAAATGGAATGTCACCGTGCGGTCCGGGAACTCGTACTTGACCAGCTCGATGATCTCCTTGATCGCGTCGATCAGCGGCACCCGCTCGTTGGCGAAGCGGAAGTGCCCCGGCCCCTGCGATTCCGGCAGGCCGAGCCTCGGCGAGAAGAAGGAGATGTAGACCTCGCTGGAGCCGATGGCCAATTGCTCGGTCGGCCGCCGGAAGTGGATGTGGAGATCCTCCTCGTCCTGCTCGGCCAGATGGAGGATCATCTCCATCGGCGAATCCGACCGGATCAGGTGCTTGATCTCCGGCGCCCGCTTGCGCGCCACCCGGATGCCGATCACCAGACAGACGACGGTGAAGGTGGCCCACATCGCCAGGCCGAACGGCTTGGAATACGCCAGGTAGATCAGACAGCCGAGCAGCAGCAGGAACAGCAGCAGCGTGCCGAACCGGGAGCTGTGATACTTCTCGCTCGGCACGTCCTTCGGCACCACCACTTCCCCCTGCGTCGTGGTGCCGGCACGATAGCGATAGATCAGCAGCGATCCGGTGTTGATCACGAAGCTGGCCACCAGACCCACCGCGTACATCTCGGCCAGCACCCGCTGGCTTCCGGCGGTGATCACGATCACCGTGGT
This sequence comes from Bacteroidota bacterium, assembly GCA_048498995.1. Classification (GTDB taxonomy): domain Bacteria; phylum Bacteroidota; class Ignavibacteria; order OLB7; family OLB7; genus JBEHWX01. Next base: position 21,356 of record JBEHWX010000095.1, on the reverse strand, counting down.
GTAGAGGGCGGCGTTGATCAGGTGGATCCGGTAGAGGGAGCCGCGCTGGTTCCGCTGCACGATCCAGTGGAACCCGTAGCGCTCGCCGACATGCTCGATCAGCTCGGCCGAGGCCACGTACGCGGTGTTGACCGCCATGGTCAGGATGAAGCTGGCCAGCGCGCCGACCGCGATCGCGAACATCGGCCCGTTGAGGATCCGTCCGTAGAAGGTGATCAGGTCCCCCTCGTGCTTGGTCAGATCGATCCCCGGATGCGACAGCGCCAGCGCCGCGATCACCGGGGTGACCACGCCGACGGTCAGGCCGAGGAACATGTAGGCCCGCCGGACATCATGCCAGTTCCTGACCAGCCCCGCCGTCTGGATCACCGACTCGACCCCCGAATACGCCAGGATACAGCTCGAGACGCCGATGATGATGAAGCTGATGTTGTGGGCGATCGAGGCGAAGCCATCGGTCCGGAACTCCCGTCCGACGTGGATCACGCTCTGCCCCATCGCCTCCCATCCGGCCGTCGGCATGTCGATGATGCCGCTGGCCACCAGGGTCAGCAGAATGAACGATGCCGCGGTGAAGACGCCGAAGGTGAACCGGGCGCTCTCGCTGATACCCACGATGTTCAGCAGCGCCACGGCCCAGACGATGAACATCTGGAAGCCGAAATCCACCAGCCCCGTCTGATAGGAGCCGAACATCGCGTGCGCGTTCTCGACGGCCGAAACCGTGGAGATACAGGCGGTCAGGATGTAATCGACGAAAATCGAGGAAACGGCGATGAAGGAGACGACCGGACCGAGAACCAGGTAACTGAACGAGTAGACGCCGCCGCCACGTATCCCATGTCGTTCGAGGATGCGCGAGATCTCGGTCATCCTGGTCATCAGGAATCGGATGATCAGCGCGGTGACCGCGATGAAGAGGATGGCGTTGGCGCCGATGAAGTGGTAGGATTCGGCCGGCGCGTAGTAGATGGAGGAGAGCCCGTCCATCAGGGTGATCACCGCCACGGCGAGCCAGGAGAGATACCACTTCCCCCCCTCGAACGACGACAGCAGATTCTTCTTGCGCCACAGATACACGAACAGGGCGACGAGCGCCGCGTTCAGAGCAACCAGTACGAGCGGTTTCATTCAAACGAATGCGTCATTCCACATCGGCCGCGCGCCGGGGGCGCGCGGTCACTGGAGCTTCCGCGATGGGAAGGCTCCGAATCGGGCGTCGCAAATTTACTGCCTTACCTGGAAGAACAAGCGATGCCCGCCCTCGACCAGGAGAACGGGCATCGCCACGCGCTTGCTTTCTTCGGAAACTCCCTCCCCGATTCGGGGCCCCGTCACCGCCGGAGGTCCCGGCTCACCGCCGGGCGAACCGCCTCACGGCCGGGAAACCACCCGCTCGGCCACCGCCGCCTCGTCGATAGTCAGCGTCTTGGCGTCCGCGTTCAGCGTGGCCAGCGCCCCGACCGGGACGGTGAGCTTGCTCTTGATGTGGCCGATCGACAGTCCGTAGACGGTCGGGATCTTGAGCGGCTCCAGGATCCCCCGCACCACCTGCTCGATCGAGAGGGACATCTGGAACTCCCCCTTCTTCCCCTTCGACTCGCATTTGTTGAAGCGCCCGAGCGCCACGCCGGCGCAGGCGCCGAGCTTGCCGGAGATCGCCAGCTGCGTCAGCATCCGGTCCAGCCGGTAGGGCTCCTCGGAGATCTCCTCCAGGAAGAGGATGTTCCCCCGCATGTCGATCTCCCAGGGCGTTCCCATCATCGCGGTCACCAGCGACAGGTTGCCGCCGACCAGGCGTCCCTGCGCCGTGCCGGACACCACCGTGCTGGCGCGCGCCTCGCCGAAGACCGTCCCCTTGAACTCGGAGCTTTCGGCGAACTCGCCGGCCGGGCTGGCGGCCATCACGGTGCGGCGGAAGGAGTCGAGGGTATAGGGATCGAACGTGGAGCTGGCCACCGGGCCGTGGAAGGCGATCATCCGGGATTTCAGGAAGATCGCGTTGACCAGCGCCGTGATGTCGGAGTAGCCGATGATCACCTTCGGATTGGCGCGGATCGCCTCGAAGTCGATCAACGGAAGGATCCGCATCACGCCGTAGCCGCCGCGGATCGCCATGATGCAGTCGACCTCCGGATCGCGGACGAACTTCATCAGATCCTCCGCCCGCTGCTCGTCGGTGCCGGCCAGATAGCCGAAGCCCTTGGTCAGATAGTCGCCGAGCTTGACGTTGAAGCCGAGATTCTTCAGCGCCGCGGCCGCGTCGAGCACCTCCCCACGGGAGACGCCGCTGGCCGGCGCGCAGATCGCCACCGTCGAGCCTTTCCCCAGCTCCGGCGCGCGGATGATTTCCGGCTCCCCCCGGGTCTCCTCCTTCCGGCGGCGGGGGGCATCGGCCGCGGCCCCGGTCACCGTGGAGGGGGGCTGGGAGGCGGGGACCGAATCCTGGGCGCGGAGCGAATCCTGGGCACGGAGCGGGTCGAGCGCGGCGCCGGGCCCCGCCTGCGGCCGCCACGACCTCAGCAGAGTCGGCAGCGAGAGGGCGCCGCCGAACGCGGCGCCGATGAACCGACGACGGGAACGATCGCTCACGCTGCGCCAGCTCCCGCCGCGCGCAGACGCTCGGCGATGATCATCTCCAGCTCCTTCGGTCCGACCGGCGTGCGGGCCTTCGCCTCGTAGATCGCCTCGGCGATCGAGGGGATATCCCCCTTCAGATAGAGGTAGAGGTGATAACCGAGCCGGTTGCCGTCGTTCATTTCCAGGAAATCTATCGTGTCCAGAAGTCGATACGCCAGACGCGCCAGCTCCTCGGAGCCGACGCCGGCGAATCCGGACGCGCCGGGGCGCTCCCCCGGCGGCGTGGTTCTATCCATGATGCTCTGCATTGGCAGTTCGAAGGGAATCCCCCGAAGGTACGAAGTTCTGAGCGCCGATGCCCCGCCTCCGTTGGAAAAGCTCGCCGGGAATTCGCGCCCGGCGGATGCCGGCGTGGCCCCCTCCCCGAACCGTTCCCCGGTCGGGATTCCGGTCAGGACACCTGTCGGGATACCGGTCGGGATACCTGTCGGGATACCGGTCGGGATACCGGTCGGGATATCGTAACAACGCGCCGGCCCGCCGATTCTTCACCGGCGGGCCGTCTCGCGTCCGAAGTGATATCGGTCGGCGCGCTCAGTACTCCACGCGCACCAGCTTCATGTCGCCGCTGCCGGTCAGCCCGGTACGCTCGAACACCGAGACCACGAACGCGCGGTCCCCGATCCAGGTGAGGGTCGGACGGACCACCATCGCGCCGCCGGTCAGCCCGGCCGAGGGGAGCTTGGCCACCTCGCGGTCCTTGCCGCCGCCGACCGCCTCGCCGTCGGCGATCCGGTATTCCCGCAGGTGCAGCTTGCTGTCGTCCGGGTAGACGATCCGGAGCACGCCGTCGCGGCCGACGCCGGCGCTCATCGAGATCGGATAGAACAGCGGCGACTCGTTGGCGCGCTGGTCGGCGTTGCCGTCGCGGTACATCGCCTTGATGATGTTGTCGGTCGAGGCCGAGCTTTCGATCCGCTGCGATTTCCGGAAGCCCTGGCGCCAGATCAGGTTGCCCTCCCGGTCGAGGCCGAGCATCACGACGTTCTCGGCCAGGCCGACGTATTTCTTGTCGGACTTCTTGGAGGAGCCGCCGATGGAGATGCCGGTGGGGATATCCTCCCGGACGGCGCGCTGCTCGAAGATCGCCACGTGGGTGTCGCTGTTCGGGGCCTGCTGCACGCTCTGCAGCATCGCGGCCTTGAAGTCGTTGTCGTCCACGAAGATCTCCTCGAGCGTCTTCTCCGGGATCGCCGTGAACTTCGAGGTCGGGACGGTGTTCGACGCGAAATCGAAGCGGGCGGAGGCCACGCCGACCAGGTTGTCGTTGTGATCGGTGTCGATGCCGCCGAGCATCGCCCAGATCATGGCCGGGCCGTCGAAGCCGAAGCGGATATCCTTGAGCGCGGTGCGATAGGCGTCCGGCACCGAGATCTTCGTCTCGAGCCTCGAAGGCGCTCCCCCGCCGAGCAGCTGATGCCGGGTGACGGCCACCAGTCCCGACTCGTTCCGGGTCACCGCGAAGAGCTCCCCGGCGTCGTTGACGAGCATGCCGGCGAAGCGCTCGCTCCGCTCCTCGGATTCCACCGAGACGATCCCCTTGCCGCGGACGTCGAGATCGGGTCCGAGGATCTGCACGTCGAACTTGGCCGGACGGTCGTTGTTCATCGCCACCGGGGTCCAGACGGCGACCATCGAGCCGTTCGGCGAGACCGCGGCGCTGCTGGTGGCGCGCGTGGGATCCATCTCGCCGGTCTCCTTCAGGCGGTAGACGACAGCTTCGCGATCGAGCTTGCCGCTCTTCTCGTCGAAGATCCGGGCAACCAGCTGCACCGAATCGTCCGGAAGGCGTCTGGAGCTGAGGATGCCGATCTTCCCGTTGGCCCGCGTGGTCGCCAGCGGCGCGTCGGCCGGCATCGTCAGCCCGCCGAGCGACATCAGGCCGGAGAGCCCTCCCTTGGCCTCCGGGGAGGTGAAGGAGGTGGCCCAGGAGGAGCCGAGCGTGTCGTTGAGCCGCGCCAGGCTGTATTCGGTGGGAGTGACCAGCTGGAGCGCGGCCACGCCCCCCGACTCCATCGGGATCACCACCGGACGCGCGGCCGAGGCGCCGATGTTCTGAAAGCTGATGTTCCGGACGCGGGCGCCGTTGAGCCCGACGATCTCCGTCGAGGGGGTGCCGGCGCCGCCACGATACAGCCCCACGCTGGGGAGCGAAATGCATGATTCGAGATAAAGGCCGCCGATCAGCGCAAACAGCGGAAGGGCCCGGTGATACCACCTCATCGGTCGTCTCCGAAATACTACATGTGGAGGATTGAAGATTTGTCTGGACCTCGTGGACGGCGTGCGCCGGGGGGCGGGAAGGCCATGGGATGATGCACGGATGCCGGCCGGTCGGCACGATGTCGACACAGGAAGTCGGACGTACCCCGCGGATGTAACACGTGGCGTGACCAGGAGGGGGAAACGGGTGGAAAATCGCGGGTGGGCTCCGGGAGCCCGCGGATCAGGAGGCGGCCGGCGGCTCCGTGGAAGGTCCGGCGGCGGAAGGTCCGGCGGTGGACGGGCCGGCGGCGGAAGGTCCGGCGGCGGAAATGCCCGCGGGGTAGCCGCCGAGACGGCCGTGAAGCTCCGGGTAATGCCGCGGCCCATTCACGGTGTCGACGTGGACAAAGGCGACCTGGACCTCCGGATGCAGCAGGGCGGCGCTCCGCGCCCGATCGGCGATATCGGCCGATTCGTACGTCGAAATCTCCCCGCGGCAGGCGATGATGATCTCGAAATGCAGCTCGCTACCGACATAATGCCCCCGGCAGAGCCTGATCCCCTCGACCCCTTCCACCTGAATCACCCGAGCCATCACCATCTCGATCACCTCGTCGCCCGGGGCGCGTCCGAGGAGCATGTCCAGGTTGTCGCGCACGATCTGCACGGCGCTTCTGAGGATCAGCAGGCCGCCGATCAGGCCGGCGATCTCGTCGGCCATCAGAAAGCCGAGGGCGGCTCCGCCGATTCCCACGAGCGCGGCGATCGAGGAGAGCACGTCGTTCCGGGAGTCGACGGCCGAGGCGATGATGGCCGGGCTCCGCACCCGCCGTCCGACGCTCGCCTGCCAGCGGGCCAGCAGCATCTTGGCCACGATGGCCACGCCGAGGATGCCGAAGAGCCAGGAATTGATATCGTGATCGTGCGGGGTGAAGAACTTGATGATCGACTCCTGCACCACCTCGACGCCGAGCACGCAGGCGACCACGGCGATGACGAACCCGGCGATCGGCTCGGCGCGGGAGTGCCCGAACTGGTGCTCGCGATCCGGGAGCTTCCGCCCCACCCTCACCGACACCAGCACCGCGGTCGAGGAGGCGATATCCAGCAGGGAGTTCATCGCGTCGGAGAAGAGCGCGACCGAGCCGCTCATGAGAAATCCCCAGAGCTTGATCGCGAACAGCCCCACGTTGGTCGTCAGCGCCACGCCGGTCACGCGTCCGGCGACGCCCGGCGATCCGGTTGCGTCGGTCATGGCCTCCCTCCCCTCCGGAAATCGTCGTCGGCAACCGTCTTCGATAACCGAAGACGGCCGCCGTGGATATTCTCAGTAGCCGAACAGGCTCTTGCGCGTGGCCACCTGCTCCGGCGTGGCGTCGGCGTCGGCCCGAAGGGCCCGCACCGGCACCGTGGTGCTGACCACCTGCGCCCGCAGCAGACGCTCGGCGCCGTTGCGCAGCACCACCAGCGTCACCGGCCTGACCGCGCCGAAGAGCTCGTCGGCGGCCACCGCGGCCACGGCATCGAAGCTGATATCCCGGCCGCCGGTGGTGCTCATCCGGAGCAGGATATCGCCGACGACGATCCCCATCGAATCTGCCGAGCCTCCGGGAATCACCTTCGTCACCCTCAGCCCCCGCTGCGCCTGCTCCAGATCCACGCCGAGCGTGGGGCGCGTCTGCTGCAGAAGCTGATAGCGGAGCCCGATGCCGGGCAGGAGCTCGTCGAACGGCAGCGGCTCCCGTCCGGCGATGTAGCGCCGGTAGAACTCGCGGAGCTTCGTGCCGGTGGCGCGCTCCATCACCGGGATGATATCCTCATCGTCGAACACCTTGCCGGTGCGCCCGAACTCCCGGTTGAACGAGCGCATCGCGTCGTCCAGCGAGCGGGCATTCCGGGTCTGGCGCCGGATCTCGGCATCCAGCAGCAGGCCGATCACCGGCCCCTTGGAATAGAGGTCGACCACCTCGCCGATCGGCAGCGAGGCCACCTGCAGGCTCAGCTCGGTGATCGAGCGCGCCTGCGCGACGCCGTAATGCTTGCCGATATCGCGGGCCATCTCGGCCAGGAAGCTCTCCCACGGCTGCATCCGGTTTCTGACCAGCAGCACGCGGGCGTAGTATTCGGTGAGCCCCTCGGCGAACCAGAGGGAGGCGGTGCGCGGCGGCTTCTGATAGTCGAACGGTCCGAGCTGCCGCACGTGGATCCGCTTCGGAAACCAGACATGCCAGAACTCGTGTGCCACGATCGGGCGGAGCAGCGCCACGATATCCTCGCCGCCGGCATACGGCAGCAGATAGGTGGAGCTGGCCGCGTGCTCCAGCGCGCCGTACGGCGGACGCGGCCCTCCCTTGCGGAGATCGACCAGGTAGTGCTGGAAGATGTAGCGGTCGTACGGGATCTCCTCGAAGAAGTCGGTCATCGCCTTGACCACCACGCGCGTGGCCTCGGCCAGACGCGCCCCCTCCTTCGGATCGATCCGGTCGGGGGCCGAGACGGTGATCGTGTGGGGCTTCCCCGCCAGATCGAAGGTGAAGCGCTGGAACGTTCCCATCTGCACCGGCGCGTCCACCAGCTCGTCGTATCCGTCGGCATGGAAGGTCCCCGGCTCCCCGGTCGGGTCGAGCGAAACGGTCATGTCCCAGCCGGGCGGGGGATGATAGCCGACGGTGTAGGGAATCTCCTTGAATCCCTCCGGATACCCGAACAGCGCCACGGCGTTGGCGAAGGCGAACGTCGGCTCCACGTCGGTGAGCCCGAACCAGGAGGCATTCGGCGACGACTCGATGTCGGCGACGGTGTAGTGGAGCGTGATCGAGCGGGAGCGGCCGATGATCAGGAAGGAATTGGTGTCGCGGCGGACCACCTGGAGCTGGGTGCCGTCGGCGCCGATGGCGGTCATGCCGCTGACGTACGCGCCGAAGTTGACGACGTCGTAGGCGCCGGGGGCCCAGATCGGAAAGAGGAAGGGGATCGTGTCGCGGAGGATGCCGTCGATCCGGGCGGTGACGCTGAAGGTTTCGCTGGCCGGATTCGGCACCGAGACATCGAAGCGGACGCTCGCGGCCGGCTGATTCCGGCGCGCCGGCGCTCCCGAGGAACAGGAGAGGTGGAGAGCGGCCGCGAGGAGCGGAAGGAGAGGAATCGCACGCCGGAATCGGTTCATCACGCGGAAAATACGCCAGCCCGAAAGTGTCCCTTGGGTTCTCCCCACCGGCTCCGGAGGGGTCGGGGTGCCGACCGGACGGAAGGGGTCACATCCGGCTAGTATACGAAAATGGCCGGCGCCGGAAGGTCCTGGAGGACCGGTTGACCGGCGCCGGCCATGATATTCCGGCATGCGCGCTGCCCGGCGCCCGACGCGCCGGCTCCGAGGCCCAGAATCCGAGGATCGGAATCCGAGGATCAGAATCCGAAGATCGAATCCCGGATCTCCCGGGCCATGCCGGTGGCGCTCTCGTTGACGCTCATGCGCATCACCTTCACTTCCCGTTTCACGATCGTCAGCGGCACCTTGACGACCGCGTCGTTACGGACCACGTCGAGCACGCCGCCGCCGGGGAACTGCCCGAGCACCGAGCCGAAGGCCGAGGCGGGAACTTTCAGATCCTTCATGTTCAGCCGCGCCGGGCCGAAGCTGACGCCGACGATCACATCCCCGGCCTTCAGTCCGGAGGAGTCCGCGGTCCCCCCGGGGCTCACCTCCACGACCCGCCATCCCTTCGGATCATCGGCCATTTCGGCGCCGAGGTCGCTCTGCTCCTCGGTGGCGGGGGCAAGGGCGAATCCGATCTTCGGCAGATAGGTCTCCAGCGGCAGCTTCTCCCGTCCCTCGATATACCGGTTGTAGAAATCGGCCAGCTTGGCGCCGGTGGCCTCCTCCATCAGCGGGATGATCTCGTCGTCGGTGAAGGTTTTTCCGGTGCGGCCGAAGCGCTCGTTGAAGAAGCGCATCGCGTCGTCCAGGCTGCGGCGGTTGTTGGTCTGCAGCCGGATCTCCGCGTCCAGGAGCAGGCCGATGATCGGCCCCTTGCTGTAGAGCTGGAGGCTCTCCATCGGATCGACGGTGGAGATATCCTGGCTGATCTCGGTGATCGACTTGCGCTGCGGACGTCCTAGCGGGGAGTTCATCGCCGATTCGATCTGTTCGAGGAACTCGGTGCTGTCGGCCAGGCGGTTGCGGCCGAGCAGGACCTTCGCGTAGTACTCGGTGAGCCCCTCGGCGAACCAGAGGGACTTGGTGCGCGGGGGATGCTGATAATCGAACGGGCCGAGCTCGGTCACGTGGAAGCGCTTCGGGCTCCAGAGGTGCCAGTACTCGTGGGCGATCACCGAGGCCAGCTCACGGCCGAGTTCCCGGTTCCGGCTGTAGGGCATCCGGTAGGTGGAGCTGTTCCGGTGCTCGAGCGCGCCGAAGAGATAATCCCCCGGCCCCGGCGCCACCAGATAATGCTGGAAGATGTAGCGCTCGTACGGCATGTCGCCGAAGAACCCGGTCAGCAGCCGGACGATCGTGTCGGTGGTCTTCACCAGCGACCGGGCGCGGATGCTGTCGAGATCCTCCGGCGCGGTGACCGTGACCACGTGCGGCTTGCCGTTGACGGTGAACTGGAAGCGCTGGAATTTCCCCATCTGCAGCGGCGCGTCGGCCAGCTCGTCGTAGTCGCGCGCCAGGTAGGTGCCGGCCGTCTCGGCCGGATCGAGCCCGACGGTGATATCCCATCCGCGCGGCGTCTGATAGGTGACGCGCGTCGGCACCTCCTTGCCCCCCTCCAGATAGCCGAAGAGCGCGGTCGCGTTGGCGAAGGCGTAGTTCTGCTCGATATCCGACAGGCCGAACCAGAGGGAGCTCGGGATCGACTCGATGTCGTGCACCTTGTAGGAGAGGGAGACGTGGCGGCCGGCGCCGTAGATCCGGAAGGTGTTCGTATCCAGCCGGGCCACCCGGAGCGGGGCCCCATCCTCGCCGGCGGCGGCGAAGGAGGAGACGAAGGCGCCGAAGTTCACGATGTCGTAGGCGCCCGGCGCCCAGACCGGGAAATAGTAGGTGATCGAATCGGCCGCCATGTTGTTCAGGGTGCCGGAGACCTCGAAGATCTCCGCTGCGGGATTCGGGATCGCGACGTTGTAGGTGATAAGGCGGCTTCCGTCGGAGACCGGAAGCGCGCGTGGCGTGGCGCAGCCGGCTCCGAGCAGCGAGGCGCCCATCAGGAGCGCGACGCGGGTACGTATGGGGTTCGTCATCGTCGAAGAGCGTTAATGGTCCGGAGACGTATCGTCGCCGGCATCGACCGGATCGATATCGGCGGGAGTCGGAATCGACCGGATCGGAACGTCAGGCATCGGCAAAGGTTGCGCCAGCGGCGCCGAATTCCGGCGTCCGCGGCTCGAAGCCCGGCCGGCGCGGCGCGAGTACGCGGCCTGAGCGCCCCGCCCGAGTGCCCGACTTGCGCATGGATGTCGCGTGAACGCGGGCACCGCTGGCGCGGGCACCGCTGGCGTGGACACGCGCCGGGCGAACATAACGAAAACGGCCCGGGGGAGATCACCGATCTCCCCCGGGCCGTTGAAGGCTGCTTACTTTCCCTGCTTCATGTAATCTTCCCACTTCGTCTTCAGGTGGATATCCTCCCCGAAGTACTTCAGGATCCGGAGGAACTCCTGCGGCGGAATATAGCCGGGGATCACCGTCAGCAGCTCCCGCTTCTCGTTGAAGATCGCGGTGGCCGGATAGCCGTTGACGCCGAGCGCCTGGCCGAACTCCCGCTGCGTGTACTTCTTGCCGTCGAACTCCACCGTCCCATCCTTCTCCGGATTCATCTTGCTCGGGACGAAGTGCTGGTCCAGATAGCCGCGGACCGATTCATCGGCGTAGGTATCCCGATCCATCCGCTTGCACCACCCGCACCAGTCGGTGTAGACATCGAGGATGATCTTCTTGTTCTGCTTCGGCGCCTCGTCGAGCGCCTGGGCGATCGGCTTCCATTCGAGCTCCGCCTTGTCCGCGTACATCATGGTGGCGGCGGCGAACATCGCGAGGGCACCGAGAACGGCGGCATACCTGAGTTTCATGGCTCTGCGTCCTTGCTCTATGTGGTTTCGACCCGCGTGGCCCACCCCGCGTGGTTCGTGAAATCCGGTTCGTGAAATCTGATTTCGTGGAGTCTTCAGGCTCGACCTCTCCCTTCGATCCCGACGGCCTCGCCGGGGGCGGGATCTCTCAGGTCTTGAGCTTCTTCTTCTTCGCCGAGGGGAAGAGGATGTTGTTCAGGATCAACCTATATCCGGGGGAGTTCTTGTGCAACGACAGATCGGTCGGCGGATCGTTCACCGCGTGCTGGTAATCCTCCGGATCGTGCCCGCCGTAGAAGGTGAAGGTCCCCCGGCCGAAGTTGCCGGTCAGATACTTCACCTCGTCGGTCCCCTCCCGCTCGGCCAGGATCGTGACCCCCTTCTTGACGAACTTCTTGTGGAAGGCGGTCGTCTGTCCGAGGAATCCGCGGACCACGCCGGTGTGGCACTGCGTCAGCATCGTCGGCACCGGATCGTACTTGGCCGAGAAGTCGAAGAGGGTGAAGAAGTCGGTCTCCGACGAGGCATTGAAGCTCGGCTGCACGTCGATATCGGAATACTCGTAGACGTACGGGTTCATCTCCAGATCGAAGTTCTCGAAGGCGAGGGTCTGCGAGAAGTCGAGCGCCTGCTGGGCGTTGGCCGCCGGCGGATCGCCGTCGAACATCACGTCGCAGATATCGGTCCCCTGCGCGGCCAGGGCGATATCGTAGCTGTCGGTGGCCGAGCACATGGCGAAGAGGAACCCGCCGTTGGCGATATACTTCTTCAGCTCCCGCGCCACGGCCAGCTTCTCCTGGGAGACCTTGGAATAGCCGAGCTCGTGGGCGGTCTTCTCGAGCATCGCCACCTGCTGAAGGTACCACGGGGCGTTGGCGAACTGCGCGTAGAACTTGCCGTACTGCCCGGTGAAATCCTCGTGATGCAGGTGCACCCAGTCGTACTTGGTCAGGCTGCCGCCGAGCACCTCCTTGTCCCAGATCTTCTCGTAGGGAATCTCGGCGTACTCCATCACCATCGTCACCGCGTCGTCCCACGGCTGAAACGTGGGGGGAACGTAAACGGCGATCTTCGGCGCCTTCTCCAGGCGCACCACGTCCATGTTGTTCCCCTCCCCCTGCACCTCGCTGTAGATCGTGGCCGCCTGCGCGCCGGAGATCTGCTGGAAGGAGACGCCCCGGACGCGGCATTCGGCGGCCAGGAAATCGGCGTAGTCGATCATGAAGGAGCCCCCCCGGTAATTGAGGAGCCAGTCGACCTGGAGATTCTTGGTCAGGGCCCAGTAGGTGATGCCGTAGGCCTTCAGGTGATCGGTCTGCGACTCGTCCATCGCGATCAGCACCTTCGCCTGCGCCAGCGCGCAGGCGGTCGCCGCGGCCACGAGCAGAGGCAACAGAACCATCATCCGGCCGATCCTGGAGATCGTCATCGCGCGCACCTTACTCCGACGTGAATCTGACTGTGATATCGGCCCCCTATCTACGGAGATTTCCCTCCCACGTCAATGCACTTGTCGGGAAGCCGGAGCGGAGGAGACGCCGATGCCGGGCAAGATACTGTACGCGGTCGCGGCGACCATCGCGCCGGCGGCGGCGAATCGGATGCCGGCCACGGCCAGGGCATTTACGACGAGGGGCGCCCGATCGGGCGCCCCTGGCGATACCTTCATGATCCGGACGATGCGGGATCATCCCGGCTTACCTGACGACATTGAACGAGAGCGACAGCCCCGCGGCCCCCTTGAGGAAGTAGAGCCCTGAGGGCTGGCCGCTCATATCGACGGCCGTTTCCGTGCTTACCTGCCCCCGCCAGATCTCCCGGCCGCCCGCATCGACCACCGTGGCCGGCCCGGCCAGCACCGGATCGTACGGCGCGATCAGAAGCGTCTGTCCGTTGCCGGGTGCCGGAGTCTGTTTCATTGCCATGGTGGAACGGTTGGCGAGCAGTCCCTTGATCGCCGCGCTCTCGGAAGCCATGTCGGTTCCGCAGCCGATCGCGGGCGGGCCCGAGCCGTGCTTCCCTTTCATGTAGACGTCGACCAGCTCCGCCTTCCAACGATCCTCTGACGCCAGCGTGTTTTGGTAGCTTGCCTCCATTTTCTCAAGGAAGCGATCGCGCATCTTCTTGTTCGGGTCGAAGCGCTGGCTGATCTTGGTCTTACCACAATTCTGTTCCGCAATGAGAATTGCTTGCAGACTATCTGCCTGTGCTTGGTTGACCGGATTACGGAAACGGATCTGCTGATTCGTGGCATCAAGCATATACACACCTTGATCAATTCCAGGTGAAATATAATCGCCACTGTTGACGAGACTAGAGAAGTTGGGTGACAGCGTGATCGGGAGCTTGATATCAGCTCCTGTTACTCCAGTTCCATTCGGCCGACATACACGACCGATATGGTGCTGGCCATTGCAATCGATATAGATCTGAGCGATCTGGCCGCTGCAATCATCTTCGATCACGGCATACATCCATTCCGTCTCACCATCCGCGCATAGCCCCGAAGCTTGAGCTAAATAGCGCGCAGACACGGGTTGGACTAAAACAAGGCCGATGAGTAGCAATGACAGAATCTGAGGTAATCGATGAAATATCGAATTCATGGTGGAATCCTCATTCATTGTTAAGCAGCTATGTGCTATATGGACCTCGCTTAAGGTAACAACAGCTTGCAACAATCGCAACCGCTATCAGCTCTTCGCAATCAAGTTGTTGGCATGGTTGTTGCTGCGGCGCCCTCTAACAAGTAAGAAGATGACTTTATTGCAAGAGGTTCGTTATTACGTACGCCGCCCAAAGAAGTCTAAAGGGACCAGATGGCATCTGTCTAATTTGATTCCATCGGAGTATGATCCCCAAAGCCAATCCTGGTAGAGATGTGAGAGCTGGCCACAGCTCTGTGCGGCGGACCAGATCCCCTGCAAGCTGTCAGCCTGTGAAACGCCAAGGGGATTGCGAAATCGGATCATCTGACTGTTAGCATCCACCATATATAACCCCTGGTCGCCACCAGGGGTCAAGAAATCCCCTTGTGCCACCAAAGAATTGAAGTTCGTGGGTACCGTAACCGGAAGTATTAAATTCGACCCACTCAAGCTAACTCCATCTGCTCGACATACTCGCCCCCAATACCACTCCCCGTCGCACCCGTAGTAGAAGGATACAATCCGTCCCGTGCAATCATCTTGGACTAAACAGTAAATCCACTCATTCAAAACACCATCAGAACACGGACCTGATTGAGCGGATAAATACTTCGCTATTGACGATTGCGTGGCGAGTCCAATCATCAAGATCAAGATAGCCTTAAGCCTAATCCCATTACCCATCACGGGTCACTCCGTATTTTAAACCGGAAAAATGTCTACAAGCAACGACTTTTTTTACCGAACATTGGACCGACCCAATCTGCATTTTCACGCCACCACAACTCATCAGACACACAGGGCAGACCCTATTACCCGGCAAAGCATGCAGACGATAGTGCCAAGCAGTGAATCGGTCGGATTCCCGCATTCCGAATCAGCACGCGTGAGCCGGCTACAATTCATCTCGGCATCCCATATCAACTGCAGACTGTCCGCCTGGGCCTGATTTACAGGATTCCTAAAGCGAATCTGTAGATTCGCCCCATCAAGCATATAGACACCCTGGTCACTCCCAGGTGTCAAGAAGTCTCCTCCTTGGATAAGAATGTGGAAATTCGGTGGAAGCGCCACCGGCAATGGCATAGTATTACCATCAAACCCAGAACCATCTGGCCGACACACACGTCCTAAACGATGATTGCCGTCGCAATCAACATATATCGAGAGCACCTTTCCACTACAATCATCCTGCAGCAGAAGGTATAGCCACTCTTTCCCATTATCACAAGGCCCATGAGCCGATGCTAGTTGCCTCGAATAGGCGAGGCTCGAGACAGTCAGGAAAAGGGCGAAGAAACAGATGGCACGTAGCATCAAGCACTCCACGTCATTTGAAAATGATGACACTATCGAGGACAGGTACGAGGATATTGGCGCCACTTCCTATCAGGCACAAGGGAATACAGGCCAGAAGCGCGCCGAAGTCCTCGCTCCCCCGGAATAATCAAGCGAGAACCAAGTTGAGGGTGATTCCCCAGAGCACGAAGCCGCCGCATCGCGAATCGCTTTTAGATTATCCGAATCAGATGTGGACATCGGATTCCTCACGAAAAGACCCAGCCCCACGTTATCGAAGAATACGACCCCTTGATCACCGCCAGGCGTATTGTAGTCTCCATTCAGGATCAAGTACGAGATATTTGGTGCCGCAGAGACAGGACCGGCAATATCAGAGGATGTGAGTGGCCCACCATTGGCTCGGCAGACACGGCCGAAGTGATCCTGACCATTGCAGTCAGAATACCAGGAAATAATATTCCCCGTGCATTCATCCTCAACGAGGAAATAGTACCAGTTCCCTCCACCAGCGCAGGGCCCAGACGCTTTACATAACATCCGTGACGTAGCCGTAGTAACGCCGGCCAAGCTTAAGACAATGAACAGAATAGGCAGGCAGCGCAAGCGCATAGCTCCTCCGTCAACAATTGTGGCCAGACAACTCAAAATCTGGGAGACAGAAGAAAACAAGGCCTGATTAGAGCGTGGGGCAGACCTTTAAACCGGCCACAACATACAATAAGAGTCTGGAAGATGCAAGAAGCCTGAGAGCGCCGCTGTTAAAAGTATACAAATGGCCCTGTTAAAATGTATTTTCACTTCCCTCTAATCCAGGTCCGCCCCTTCGTACATGGCGTCGATCAGCGCCTTGTAGCGCTTCTCCACCTCGCGGCGCTTCACCTTCAGCGTCGGGGTGAGCATGTCGTTCTCGACGGTGAAGGGCTCGGCCAGCAGCTCGAACCGGCGGATCCGCTCGAAGGCGGAGAGATCCCGCTGCAGCCGCTTGATGTCCGCGTCGATCCCGTGCACAACGGCGTCGGAGTCGAGCAGCGCCTCCACCGCCTTCGGGTCCCGGAGGCTGCCGACGGTGCTCCCCTGCTCCTGGGCCAGCCGCTTGACCGCCTCCAGGTCCGGGACGATCAGCGCGGTGATGAACGGGCGCTTGTCGCCGACGAGCATGATCTGCTCGATGTACGGGCTCTGCAGCATCAGGCTCTCGATCGGGTTCGGCGCGATGTTCTTGCCGCCGGAGGAGACAAAGATGTGCTTCTTCCGGTCGGTGATCCGGAGATAGCCGTCCCGGTCGAACTCGCCGATATCTCCGGTGTGGAGCCAGCCGTCGTGATCGACCGCCTCGACGGTGGCGTCGGGATCCTTGAAATATCCCTTCATCACGTGCGGGCCGCGCGTCAGAATCTCCCCATCCTCCCCGAGCCTCACCTCGACGTTCGGGAGCGGGCGCCCCACGGTGCCGAGCTTCGGCGCGTCGTACGGGTTGACCGAGATGATTGGGGAGGATTCGGTGAGGCCGTAGCCCTCCACCACGCGCATGCCGACGGCGAAGAAGAACTCCCCCACGTCCTGCGGAAGGGCGGCGCCGCCGCTGACGAAGAAGCGGACCCGCCCGCCGGCGCGCTCGCGGATCTTCGCGAAGACCAGGTTGTCGGCGATGCTGTTCTGCAGGCGGAGGAGCGGTCCGGGGCGCTTCCCCCGCTGCTCCAGCCGGAAGCGCTTCACCCCCACGCCGATCGCCCACCGGAACGTCTTCTGCCGCTTCTCCGGCTGCGTCTGCACCGACTTCTCCACGCGGTTCTTGAAGCGCTCGAGCATGCGCGGCACCGCCGTCAGGAGCGTCGGGCGCACCTCCTGAAGGTTCTCGGCCAGCGTGTCGATCGATTCGGCGAAGGCGATGGTCGCCCCGCAGAGAAAGCAGGTATAGTAGCCGCCGGTCCGCTCGTAGGAGTGGCAGAGCGGCAGCGCGCTCAGGATCACGTCACTCTCGTCGACCGGGAACATCTGCGAGGCGCCGCGCACGTTGGCGGCGAAATTCCCCTGGGTGAGCATCACCCCCTTCGGGTTGCCGGTGGTGCCGCTGGTGTAGATCAGCGTCTGGAGATCGTCCCGCCCGATTCCCTCGGCCAGCGCGCGGAGCTGCCCCGGCGCGGCCGCGGCGAGCTTCCGTCCGGCCTCGATGAGCGCCGGGAAGAGCCGCACCTTCTCCACCGGCCCGACCCCGACCTTGCCGAGCGCGTCCTCCTGAAACAGGACGATGTGCTCGAGCGAGGGGATGTTGTCGGCCACCTTCATCAGCTTGCCGAGCTGCAGCGCGTTGGAGCAGATCACGGCGCGGACCTGCGCGTTGTTGAAGATGTACTCGACCTGCTTCGGGGTGAGGATCGGAAAGATCGGCACGTCGACGATGCCGGAGCAGGCGCAGGCGAAATCCGCGACGATCCACTCCAGCCGGTTCTCCGACATGATCCCGATCCGATCGCCGCGGTTGATGCCGAGCCCGCGCAGCGCCAGCGCGAACGCCTCCACCTGATCGTAGAGCTCCTGGTAGGAGATACCGACATAGACCCCCTCGACCTTGCGTCGGAAGGCATCCTTGCCGCTTGCGCGGAAGCGGTCGATGAGATCGAGAAACTGACCGGCAATCGTATCGGAGCTGGAGATGAGGGGCATGGCTCGTATGGATTGTAGTTGTCCGTTCGCGCGGCCTCCGGGGCGGGCTCCCCCGGCCGGGATGTCTCCCGCCGAATGCGCAACAAAGATCCTACCCGAATGCGTGCCTGAGCGCTCGGAAGATAGCAGACGGAATGACAATCGGAAGAAACGGAGGCGATTCCGGATCGGGAAGCATGGCGCGCGGGGGAACGGAGCCAGCCCGCGGGAACGGAGCCGGGCCACGGGAACGGAGCCGGCGCGGGGCCGTTCGTGCCGGGGAGCGTCAGTGGCGGATCAGCATCATCCGCGATTCGCGGTAGCTGCCGGCGTTGATGCTGTAGAAGTAGCTCCCCGAGGCCAGATCCCCCACGTCGACGCGAACGGTGTAGCGGCCGCCGGGAAGCTCCTGGTCGAGCGGACGAAGCACCTCGCGCCCCTCCAGGTCGTGGAAGGTGAGCACCGCGCGCGCGTCCTCGAGCTGCTGGTAGGTGATCTCGACCACCGAGCCGGCCGGGTTCGGGCGCGCGTTCTCCAGCAGGTTGGCGTACTTGCCGAGCTTCATCCCGGCGATCACGCAGCGGTTGGAGATCGCGATGACGTAGCCGCCGGAGCAGAGCGCGGCCGGCCGGCGGTCGGCGCCGAGGAGCACCGAGTCGAGCCGGAGCGTGGTCTCGGCATCCACGCCGACGAGCAGCTGGAAGTCGAGGGCGATCTCGCCGCGTCCGGGGCGCGTCACTCCCCGCTCGGTAACGCGGAGCACCCCCGGCGCCACCATCTCCACATCGGTCGTTGCCTCGGAGGTCACGCCGATGAAATGGAGCCGGCGCCAGTCGTAGCGCACCAGGTATTCGATATCCTCGGCCGGCGTCAGATCCCGCTCGGCGCTCCCGTCGATCGGGACCCTGACGGTATCCCCGGCCAGGCCGCTGGCGGTTCCCCGAAGGCAGAACGTGACCGGTTTGTCGACGCCGGTGGCGATGCCGGCCAGCGGCACGATCACATCGAACGCGCAGGGGGCGATCACCCGCGCCGTCGGCGTGGCCACGAAGGTGCCGGCCATGGCGGGGCCGAATCGGATGGTGAAGACCGCCGTCTCCCCCGGCGCCAGCACGCGCGGCAGCGCCGGGCTCACGTCGAGCAGCGAGAAGGGGGCCGCCAGCGAGGAAAGCTCCTGGAGATCGATCGGCACCGGCGTGGTGTTCACCACGGTCACGCTCGCCGTGTCGGCCGAGTCCACCGGCGTGCTCTCGAAATTGCCGCCGAGCACCGTCAGGGAAACGCCGGCCACGCTCCCCTCCAGCCGGAGCCGGAGTGTATCGTTGCAGGGGCCGAGCACCACGATGGCGTTGCCGGCGTAGCTGCCGGCGGCCGTCGGCGCGAAGCGGATCGGCACCGGAAGCGCGTCGCGCGGGGTCAATGTTCTACCGACCACCGCCGGGTCGATGCTGAACGGGCCGCCGGTCACCTCCACCGAGCGGATCTCGGCCACCACGCCCGGGCTGCCGGTGCCGCGCAGATACGCCACCGTGTCGAACGGTCCCGGAAGCTCGCAGACGAGGCGGTCGCGGAAGGTGATCTTCTCATCGCCGAGCGTGAAGACCGCGCCGAGCTTTTCGGCGCCGATCGTGATATCGAGCGAATCGCCGCAGGGAGAAGTCACGAACGTGAGCACGCCGTCGGTGCGTCCGGCCTGTTTCGGCATGAAGCTGAGGTGGACGGTATCCCGCCCGTTGGCCGCAACGGTGAACGGCGGCGTGGGGCGGACCGTCATGCCGTCGATCCCTTTGATCTGATCCACCTGGATCGGCACCGAGGAGTGGTTCTCCAGCAGGATCACGGTATCGCGCGCGCTGGTGCACTCCTCCAGCCGCCCGAAATCGATCGCCGAGGGGATCGCCACCAGCACCGCGTTCTCCCGACGGCCGGCCAGGGGAATCCGGAGCGTGTCGAAGCAGGGACCGCCGTGGTAGGGAATCATCAGCTCGCCGGCGCTGGAGCCGTTGGCCGCCGGCGCGAAGCGGATCACGAGCGTGACCTGCGCGCCCGGCGCGAGCGTCGCGGGGAGGCTCGCGAGATTTTCGATGGAGAACGGGGCGGCGGTCGACGGCGGGTCGAGCGAGAGCGCCCCACGTCCCATGTTCCTGATCGTGATCTGGAGATCCTTGCCGAGCGGACCGGAGGAGCAGCCGGCCACCGCCCCGAAATCGAGCGTCGGACTCGACGGCAGCAGCGAGTCGCGATCGGCGCGCTCGATGCTCACCGGCAGATCGAGGCGGATCGCGCAGGGGGTCCCGAACAGCTGGAGCGTGGCGCTCGCGCTTCCGGAGGCCGGGATCTCCAGGTGAAGCGGAATCTGGATATGCCCCCCCGGCTCGATATCCCACGGCAGCGAGGGGCCCACCGTGAACCGGGTGCCGGTGAAGCGGGCCGAGTCCACCGTGACGCGGACGATGCCGGTGTTCGTCACCGTGACGGTGGTGTCGAGCACCGTGAGGCAGTGGGGAACGCCGGTGATCCGGAGCTCGGACCGGCCGAGGGAGATCGTGGCCGTGTCAGCGCGGCCGGAGAGCGGGATCGCCAGGGAATCACCGCACGGGCCGTAGAAGATCAGGAGCGTATCGCGCGCGGTGCCGCCATGGACCGGAAGGAACCGGAGCGTCACGTCGGCCGAGGTCCCCTTGGCCACGGCGAGCGGAGCGCTCACCACCGAGAATCCCTCGCCGCCGGAGACGAGCCGCGCGCTCGACAGCTCCACCCCCTCGAGTCCGGCGTTGGTGAGAGTCACTTTCTTCTGCCGCGGGGTCGCCTCGCACAGCAGCACCGGATCGAACTGCAGGGAGCTTTCGGAGGCCACCAGAAAGGGGGGCGCGCGAAGCACGCCGAGCGCGATCACCAGCGGGCTCCGCCCGGCCAGCGAATCATTCCCCTCGATCACCAGCTCGTTCGAGTCGGCGCCGACGTTCCGCGAGACGTAGCGGATCACGAACCGGATCGAATCCCCGGGAGGAATCCGGAACGGCTCCCCCTCGGCAACCGGGATCGGAGGCACGATCGAGTCGATGGAGAAATGGACGTCGCTGTTGCGCAGGAAGCTGCGGGTGATCGTCAGCTCGCTGTCGCCGACGTTGTAGACCCAGACGGAGAAGCGCTCCACGGTATCGCAGCGGAGCGTCGGGAGCGTCACGCGCGGGGGAGCGTAGATGGCCGGCCGCCGCTGGAAGTTGTAGCGGAGGAAGAACGCGTCGGAGGGGCGTCCGGCGCCGCCGGAGGCATCGTACAGGCTGTCGAACGCGCCGCGGCGGAGGGGAAAGTCGTTGGATGTCGTGACTCCGGCCAGGAACAGATCGCCGAAGGGACTCAGATAGCTCCCGTACCACGGCACGTCGCTTCCGCTGCCGCCGATCACGCTGGCGTGCAGGTCGATGCCGTTCTCGTCGATATGGAGCAGGCCGATATCCACGCCGCCGCGGACCGATCCGTTGAAGGCATCGCTGGTGACCGGGAAGGCGCCGCTGGTGGTCGGGCCGGCCACGTAGGCATGGCCGCGCGCGTCCACCTGGATCGTGGCGCCCCAACCGTTGTCGTTGCGCGCCACGAACCGGCTGTAGGCCAGCGCGCCGGTGGCCGGCCAGACGAACCGGGTGATGAACCAGGATCCGCTCCCGGGATCGCTGACGATCGTGGTCGGATAATTGGTCGAGCGGGTAAAGCCGGTGATATAGGGGCCGCCGGCCGAATCGATCGCGATCGCGTTCGGCTGGTCGAGCCCGGACCCGCCGATCAGGGTGCCGTAGTCGAGCACCTCGCCGTTGAAACGGAGCCGCGCCACGAAGCAGTCCCGCC
>JBEHWX010000094.1:0-22966 GCA_048498995.1 Bacteroidota bacterium | reverse complement strand
GGCCGGCATCACGCCGGTGGCCAAGACGCTGGTGCTCGACCTGCTCAACGCCGGCGCCGGCAACCCGACCTGGCCGACAGACGCGGACAAGCCGGAGGGAATGACGCTGATCGACCCGAGCACGATCGTGCTGGCCAACGACAACGACTTCGGCGTCAGCTCGCCGAACTCCGACGGCATCGTCACCCTCACCGGCGCCCAGTCCCGCCTCTTCGTCTACAAGCTTCCGATGGCGCTCAGCTATCAGGCGCCGTCGCAGGCGCCGCAGATGCCCCCGGTGACCGGCATCTACGCGCTGCCGGCGGCGGCCACGCCGTTCCTCCCAGGATCGGACAAGTATCATCTCGGCGGCTTCTCCGGCCTTTCCTACGCCGGTGAGAACGAGTTCTGGACGATTACCGACCGCGGACCGAACGTCGATTCCGGCAACGCGAAGGTCTTCCCGACCCCGTCGTTCAATCCGACGATCGTGCGCCTGAAGACGTTCCCGAACGGCACGCTGTCGGTGGTGCAGACGATTCCGCTGCAGCAGCCTGGCGGCGGCCCGGTCTCCGGACGTCCGAACCCGGCGCCGTACAACACCGGCGAGTCGGCCATCGACACGAACTTCGTCTCCATCGGCACCGACGAGTGGGGCTTCGACACCGAGGGGCTGGTCCGCGCCGCCGACGGCACCTTCTGGTTCTGCGAGGAGTATGCCCCGGGTATCGCGCAGGTTTCCTCCACGGGTGAGATTCTTCGTCGCGTCCGCCCGCAGCCGACCGCTGGCGGTCTCCCCGATATCCTGAAGAAGCGCGTGCCGAATCGCGGCGCCGAGGGGATCGCCATCACGCCGAACGGTAAGATCTACACGGTCGTTCAGAGCGGCATGGCCAACTCCTTCGCCAACACCGCCTCGGCCAATACCAACGCCGCCAATCAGACCGAGCTGCTCCGCCTCGTCGAGTTCGATCCGGTCTCCGGCGTCTCCCGCATGTTCGCCTATCTCATGGACGCCGGCTACCCGGTCGGTGGCAGCAACATCCGTCGTCGTGATATCAAGATCGGCGACATGGTGGCGCTCAACAACAACGAGCTGATGCTCATCGAGCACGCCCAGCGTGGCTCGCAGAACGCCAAGAGGATCTACAAGGTCAACCTCGCCGGCGCCACCCCGCTCGTGACCGAGACCTTCCAGACCTCGCCGGGAGTGACCAAGACGCTCGAGGAGCTCACGCGCGCCGAGCTGACCAGCGTGGCCGGCATCACGCCGGTGGCCAAGACGCTGGTGCTCGACCTGCTCAACGCCGGCGCCGGCAACCCGACCTGGCCGACAGACGCGGACAAGCCGGAGGGGATGACGCTGATCGACCCGAGCACGATCGTGCTGGCCAACGACAACGACTTCGGCGTCAACTCACCGAACGCCGACGGCATCGTCACCCTCACCGGCGCTCAGTCCCGCCTCTTCGTCTACAAGCTTCGCCAGCCGCTGGACTTCCAGCTCGGCATTCAGGGAGGCTTCGCGCAGGGCTCGCAGGATCTGGTGAGCGCCCGCGCGCTCTTCGAGCAGACCCGCGCCTGCGTGGGCGAGGGAGTGGTGTCGCTGCCGATCACGGTGAGCAACAACGGCCGCGGAACGATGATCGTCTACGGCATCGACATGTTCGCCTCGGACAGCAGCTACCGTCAGGGCTCCGGCAGCTACGCGCTGCGTCGCGACGCCCTCGGACGCCTGGTGTCGTCGACCGACTATGTGATCACGGCCATGCCGGCAACGATGCCGCTGGCGGCCAACGCGCCGCTCACCTTCCCGGCCTATGTGCCGCAGGGAGCCTCCTTCACCGTCTACGCGAACTTCGCTCCGCAGCGCCCCGACAACCGCTTCGCGCGGGTGTTCATCCGGACCAACGCCACGAACTTCGCCGCGATCGACACCGACGGCGTTGCCCCCGCGGTGCCGAACTGGGGTCTGCTCACGGTCGATCTGCTCGGCCGCGGCATCGGCGGCACGCTCGCCAACGACTTCAGCGGCCAGCCGGTGAAGCCGGTCGTCTTCGGCACCACGAAGGTGGGGCAGACGGCGGACCTCACCCTCCCGATCGTCAACAACGGCAACTGCAACCTCCGGATCTCGCGGAAGTTCCTCGACATCGCCGCCGGCGACGTCAACGACTTCTCGATCGTCTCCGCCTTCGCCGGCGTGCAGGTCGATCCGGGCACGAACGACTACATCCTGACCCCGGGCGCCTCCACGAGCATCACGGTACGGTTCGCGCCGCGGCGCTCCGGATCGCGCCGGGCCACGGTGTGGCTCCGGAGCAACGATTCGGCGGCGGCCATCCCGGGCGTGAGCGAGCGCGGCAGCGTCTACGTCGATCTCTACGGCACCGGCCAGGTGACGCTCACGGCGCAGGGAATCACGATCGGCGCCGCCGAGATGGGACGCGACGCGATCCGCGGCACGGTCAGAATCGCCAACGAGTCGCGCGAAACGATCACCCTCACCTCCCTGGCGATCATCGACGCCAGCGCGTCCGAGTTCGCCCCGGTGAACTGGCCGGCGGTGCCGGTGACGATCGGCGCCGGCGGAACGCTCCCGCTCGACGTCGACTTCCGTCCGACCGCGGGCGGCGCCTCGGGCCCCCGCACCGCGCACGTGATCGGCATCACCTCGACCGGTGATACCGTGACGGCGCGCCTCGACGGAACGGCCGGCTCCCGCTCGCTTGGCCTGGCGCAGAAGAGCCTCTTCTCGGCCACCTCGATCCCCTCGGGAAAGACCGCGCGCGAGCTGCTCGTGGTCACGAACACCGGCAGCATGCCGGTGACGCTCGGCGCGCTGAGCATCGTCGGCGCCGACGCGGCCAGCTACACGGTCGGCGCTCCGGCCGAGTCGATGATCTATCCGGGAGGCATGACGACGATCGAAGTGATCTTCTCCCCGAGGAAGAGCGGCGCGTCGCAGGCGCGGCTGCTGATCTCGAGCAGCACGGCCACGCCGGACACGGTGACGCTCGGCGGCAGCGCCACGAAGGCGCAGCGTCGTGAGGAGGGTCTCGGATCGTACATCGGCTCCAGCATCTGGGAGAACGGCTCGGATATCACCTCCGGCTCGGCCGGCATCGCCTCGGCCGACGCGGTCACCGGCGAGCTCTCGGCGAACGCGCTCTTCGCGCCGGTTCCCTTCCCGGCGCGCGACCGCGCCATGATCGTCTACCAGCTCGCCTCACGCGGCGACATCTCGCTCGACCTGTTCGACGCGCGCGGACGGATGGTGATGACGATCGCCCGCGGCGCCCGCGAGGCGGGACGCCACGCCGAGACGATCGACGCCGGCGCGCTGCCGGCCGGCACGTATCAGTACCGTCTCCGCGTCGGCAACGACGTGCTGACCCGCTCGCTGATCGTGGTCCGCTGATCGTGAACCGATAACCTCGGTCCCCAACGCGAAGGGCCGGAGGCTGTTGCCTCCGGCCCTTCGTCGTTTCGATGCTCGCGATTCCATCGTGGCGCGATGCACGGCTCACTCGCCGAAGAGATCGAGCTGCGGCCCCACATGGGGGCGACGGAAGTTCTCGGTGGAGATGTCGAGCTCGGTCTGGTTCAGCCGGCAACGCCGCGCGGAGAGCTCGAAGAGATTCGCGATCATCTCGGCGCGCGCGCCGGTTCCTCCCATCCGCTTGCCGAACTCCGAAAGGTTGATCTTCCCCTCGCGCATCTCCTCCAGCATGTGGCGCACCTTGGCGGCCCGCGCCGGCTCCTCCCGCTCCAGCCAGTCGAGAAAGATCGGGCGCACGGCCAGCGGCAGACGGACCATCACGTAGTACGCCCGCTTGGCCCCCGCCTCGGCGGCGGCCTTCAGCAGCGACGGTATCTCCTCGTCGGTGAGGCCGGGGATCAACGGCGCCATCATCACGCCGACCGGAATGCCCGCCTCGCTCAGGCGGCGCACCGCCTCCAGGCGCAGCTCCGGCGATGAGGTGCGCGGCTCCAGACGCCGCGCCAGATCCCGGTCCAGCGTGGTGATCGAGAGAAAGACGGCCGCGCACTTCTGCTCGGCCAGCCGCGCCAGCAGGTCGATATCCCGCAGCACCAGCGCGTTCTTGGTGACGATGCCGACCGGGTTCCGGAAGTCGAGCATCACCTCGAGGACGCTCCGGGTGATGCCGAGCTTCCGCTCCAGCGGCTGATACGGATCGGTGACGCCGCTGATCGAGACCATCGTCGGCGTCCACGACTTCTTCATCATCTCCTCCCGCGCAAGCCGCGCCGCGTCTCGCTTCACCACGATCTTCGTCTCGAAGTCGATGCCGGCGTTGTAGCCGAGATACTCGTGCGTCGGCCGCGCGTAGCAGTAGGCGCAGCCATGCTCGCATCCCCGGTAGGGATTGATCGAGTGGCTGAACGGGATATCGGGGCTCGTGTTCGTGGCGAACGCGCTCTTGCTGGTATCGTCGATGATCTCGGTGCGTGGATCGGGCTCCTCGGCGAAGCTCTCCCATCCGTCATCGAAGCGCTCGCTGGTGCGCGTGGTGAACCGGTTGCCGGTATCGAGATATGTCCCTCGTCGACTCATGGATACTTTCTCACCCGTCGTTTCTTCGGTATGGCATATTTTCGCTGGTCACCGGCAGTACGTACCGGTCTTCACACACGATCCCTGAGCGGACGGTGCCGTCCGCCTCTTTGCTGAACGCAAGACGCAACCTTCCATGCTCCGCTATCTCCTTTCCCTCGATCGTCCGTCGTCGCATCTCTTCCAGGTCGAGATTCAGGTCGACACCGACGGCCAGCCGACGATCGATCTTCAATTTCCCGCCTGGTCGCCGGGACGCTACTTCATCTACGACTTCGCGCGCAACGTGCAGGAGCTCGTGGCCCGGGGAGCGGGAAATCGGGAGCTGCCGGCCGAGAAGATCGCCAAGGGAACCTGGAGAATCGAGACCGGCGGCGAGGAGATCATCACGATCGCCTACAGGATGTTCGGCGATACGCTCAGCGGCACCTTCTCCCAGCTCGACGACCGGCACGCGTCGATCAACGGCCCCTCCCTGTTCGGCTATATCGTCGGCCGGGAGCACGAGCAGATCGAGCTGGAGATCGAGGCGCCGGCGGGATGGAAGACCTACTCGGCGTTGAAGCGCCGGAGCCGCCGGGGAAAGACGATCCTGGTGGCCCCGAATTTCGACGTGCTGCTCGACTCCCCCATCGAGGTCGGCACGCCGATCGCGCGGCGCTTCGTTCACCAGGGAATCACCTACCATGTGATCCTCGATCTGGCCGGCGCCGAGGGAACCCGCCGCAGCCAGGAGGTGAAGGAGCGCGTGGACCGGTTCGTCGCCGACACGGAGAAGACGGTCCGCGCCTACGTGGCCTCCTTCGGGGCGCCGGAGCTCGAGGAGTACCATTTCCTGGTCAACATCGACCCCTACGCTCCCAACGGCGACGGCATGGAGCACCTGGCCTCCACGCGCCTGGTGATCAACGGCTACATCACCAACGATGCCGACTACGAGGGACTTGTCGGGGTGATGTCGCACGAGTTCTTCCATATCTGGAACGTGAAGCGCCTCCGCCCGGCCGAGCTCGGCCCGTTCGATTACACGCGGGAGCGCCATACCTCGCTCCTCTGGTTCGCCGAGGGCTTCACGCAGTATTACGGCCACCTGATGCTCCGGCGCGCCGGCGTCTGGGACGACAAGAAGGTCTTCAAGCACCTGGTCGAGGAGATCAACATGGTGGATCGCTCGCCGGGACGCTTCCATCGGAATCTCCGCGCATCGAGCTTCGATACCTGGCACGCCGTCGGCGCCCGGAATCCGATCGCGGCGATGAGCAACTTCAAGAACACCTACGTCAACTATTACCACAAGGGAGCGGTGGCCGCGCTGCTGCTCGACGCCGAGATCCGCCGCGCCACCGCCGGCCAGCGCTCGCTGGACGATCTGATCGTCGAGCTCTACCGGAGCACCTACCTGGAGGCGCCGCTCGAAGGGTACTACCTGAAGGGGCACGGCTACTCCGAGATGGACGTGGAGCGCGCCGTGGAGCGGATCGCCGGGCGCGGCGTCCGGACCTTTCTCCGGCGCATGCTCGACAGCGTCGAGGAGCTGGATTACCGCCGCGTGGCCCGCTACTACGGTCTGACGATCGAGCGGGGGGAGAAGAGCGGCAAATCCTCCGGCAAGGAGCGTCCCCGCCTGTTCGTGGGAATCGTCCCGGCCAATGCCCGCGAGAAGAAGGAGAACACCTTCGTCGTCCTCTCCAACGTGCTCCCCGATTCCCCGGCCGAGGCGGCGGGGCTGAGCGCGGGAGATCTTCTGCTGGCCGTCGACGGAGAGCGGATCGAGAGCCGCACCTACGACCGGGTCTTCGAGATGAAGCGCCCGGGTGACGCGATGGAGATCACGTTCTTCCGCGGTCCGAGGCTGATGACGGCGCGCGTGGTGTGCGGTGAAAAGGATGTTCGCCCGTACCGCATCGAGGTATCCAAGGATGCATCGGCGGCGCAGAAGAGCGCGCGGGAGAAGTGGCTCCAGGGGGCGTAGGCGCTCCCGGAGCGTAGGTGCTTCCCGGAACGTGGGCGCTCCCCGGAACGTGGGCGCTCCCCGGAACGTGGGCGCTCCCCGGATTACTCCTCCTCCGGCGCCGCCGGCGTGCCGGTCAGCTCCAGGAAGAGGCGCATCACGTCGTCGGAGACCGGCTCGCCATGACGGCTCTGCACGAAGCGCCGGAACTGCTCCTCGAGCGGCAGATCGCGGAGGCGTCCGACCTGCGTCATCAGCCGCTCGTCCTTGCGGTAGGTCGTCAGGCACTGCAGGATGTTCGGGTGCGCGGCGCGAAGCTTCAGCATGTAGTCGAGCGGGAGCGGATCCTCCAGCAGGAGGGTGATCGACAGATAGGTCGCCGGGTCGGTTCCGGCCAGCCGCTGCTCCAGCTCGTCGGTGCCGGTTATCTGCTCCCACTGCTCCAGGCGCCGTCCGGCGCCGAGCGGAATGGAGCGATAGGTCGCGCGCCCCTGCCGGTCGTACTCCACCAGCGTCACCTCCTTCTTCTGCCGCTGCTCGCTGAAGCTGTACTGCAGGATCGATCCGGAATAGCGGATCGGCAGATCGTCCGCGCCATGCTGCTCCTGCGGGCGATGCAGGTGGCCGAGCGCCACGTACCCCGCGCCGGCCGGAAAGCTCCATGGATCGACCGAATAGATTCCCCCCACCTGAATCTGCCGCTCCGAATCGCTCATCGCCCCGCCGGCCACGTAGAGATGGCTGGCCACCATCGTCGCCTCCCCCGGCAGAAACCGGCGCGCCGACTCCTCCAGAAACGCGCGGACGCGGCGGTTGTAGTCGATCGTGGCCGTGGCCTCATCCTCGATCGACTCGGTGAGGAGCTCCCGCAGTCGTGACTCCGACGGATACGGCAGCGCCAGGAGCGCCAGCGTGGTATCGTGCCTCGGCAGGCGCAGACGAATGAACGACGGCGCGGCATCAACGCAGGAGGAGCGCTCAGATCCGCCGTCGTAGAGGAGCGGGATATCCTTCGGGTAGCCGAGCGTGGTGATGCCGAGCGACCGGGCGTACGGCTCGGAGACGATCAGACGATCGGGACTGTCGTGATTCCCCGCGATCACCACGATCGAGCGGCGGCCGCCATCGGCCAGGCGCGTCATCGTGGTATAGAAGAGCGATTCCGACTCCACCGGCGGGTTGTAGGTATCGAACACGTCGCCGGCGATCACGACGCAGTCGACCCCTTCCTGCTCCACGATCCGGCAGATCTCGTCGAGCGCGATCTCCTGCTCGGCGTGTCGGCTCCGTCCCTCGAGCTTCCGCCCCAGGTGCCAGTCCGCCGTGTGAAGCACTTTCAATGTATCCGCCATCGTTCCATTTCCCGTGAATCAGTCCGTGAGTCGGTGTTCGATCGTTCGTGACGATCGGGAAGGTACGATCGGGAGGGCGATCGTCGCAGTTTCATTGTTTGCCTCCGCCGATCGAACCGTCGGCCGGTAGCGGTGTCGGAGTGGAACCGAAGTTGCGGCCGTTCTTCCGCCGACGCCGCCCGATCCGATGCAGCCGCGGCGGCACCGACTATCATTCCAGAGGCGCGTCCGATGAAACACAGCACCTGTCTACGAAGCATCGCCATGGCGGCGACGCTTCTCCTTGCCGGCGGCACGATCCCCGCGGCCGCGCAGCGCTCCGGCGACGAACCGGGCATCCATCGTATGGAGCTCGAGGCGCATCGCAACGTGCTCCCCGATACCTCGGGCGAGCGCGCGCTTGCTCCCGAGTCCGCTCCCCGCGTGGTCGCGCGGACCTCGAAGCGCGTCTTCGGCTACCGTCCCTACTGGGCGCCGGCCGATGACTACCTCTCGTACGATTACAACGTGCTGAACGTGGTGGCGCACTTCGGCGCGGAGGTCGATTCGGCCACGGGGGGGCTCACCACCCTCCGCGGATGGCCGTCGGTGGCCGCCATCCCCTATGCGCGCGCCAGAGGGGTGGCAACGGTGCTGGTGGCGATCAGCTTCGGCTACGACGCCAACGACAAGCTGCTCGGCACCCCGGCCCGCTCCGCGGCGCTGGTCGACGCGCTCGTGCAGGCGGTCAAGAGCGGCGGCGGCTCCGGCGTGAACGTGGACTTCGAGGGAGTGCGGGGAACGCAGCGCGCGAACCTGGTGGCATTCATGCGCGCCCTGGCCGCTCGGATGCGCGCGGAGATTCCGGGCGCCGAGATCTCGATGGCGCTGCCGGCCGTCGACTGGTCGAACGCGTTCGATCTGTCGGCGCTCGCCGCGATCTGCGACTACGTGATCATGATGGGCTACGACTTCCACTATGCCGGAAGCCCCACCTCCGGCCCGATTGCCCCGCTGGCCGGCGAGAGCTACAACGTGACCCGCTCGGTGGAGACCTATCTGGCCGCCGGCGTCCCCTCGGAGAAGCTCCTCCTCGGCGTTCCCTGGTACGGCTACGACTGGCCGGTGGTGGATACGGTCCGCGTGGCCAGCACGCAGGGGAGCGGCACCGCGGTCTTCTACAAGAACGCCGAGCCGCTGGCCGCGCAGTATGGCAAACGGTTCGACAACGCCACCAGCTCCCCCTGGTACGTCTATTCCTCGTTCAATGGATGGCATCAGGTCTGGTATGAGGATAGCCTGAGCCTGGCGCTGAAGTATCGTCTGGTGCGGGAGAAGAATCTCGGTGGGATCGGGATCTGGGCGCTGAGCTACGAGGGAGGTCGGCGGGAGATCTGGTCCGGCATCGCGCAGGCCTTCGGCGTGGTCGGAAGCGTGGCCGTGCGGAGCGCCCCGGAGGGACTGGATCTGAAGATCACCGAAGGGGGCGTGATGGTCTTCCTGGATCGGCCGGGACGGCTGACGCTCCGCGCCGTGGATCTGCTCGGACGAACGGTACGGGCGATGTGCGACGAGCGCGTGGATGCCGGCGCGCGGGGCTATCGACTCGGCGAGCTCCCCGCCGGCGCGTACTTCATCGAGGCATCGTTCGAGGGGCGTGGGAAGGCTCTTCCCGTGGTCGTGAAGTGAGATGCGACGCACCCCGTCGCGGGCATCGCGTCATATGACGGTCGGAGCCGCCTCCCCGTGGTGAGGTGGGGAGACGGCTCCGATTGGTCCCCGTCGCTGTCAACGTTGCTTGATCACCCAGGCGCCATCCACGCCGGCGCGGCCGGCGGCGCTCTTGGCCTCCGTCTGATTGCCGTAGCTGCCGAACCTGATCCTGTAGAGCTTCTTGTCGCCATCGCCGGAGGTGACGACGGTCACCCCCTTCATTCCCTTTGCGCGGAGCTTGGTCGCGATCCTCTTGGCTTCGGCGCCGTCGGAGGTTGCGCGCACCTGCACGGTGTACTTGGTCGCCGCGCTCTCCTTCTCGGCGGTACGTGCCGCGGCCCCCTTGGCGTCCTTCGCCGTGGCGCTCTTGGTTTTCGCCGCATCCTTCGTCGCCTGAAGGGACTTCCGCTCCTTGGTCTCGCTCTTCGTGTCGCCGCTCTTCTGCGCGAGCTTCGTGGCGGGCGCCTTGGCGCTCCCCTTCACCTCCCCCTTCTTCTCCACGCTCTTCTCCTTGGCGTGGCCGGCCACATCCTTCACGGAGGCATCCTTCTTCGCCGCCGGTGTCGTCTTCTCGGCGACGGGCTTCTTCTCGGCGATCACCTTCTTCTCGCTGCTCGCGCGCTTCACGTCGGAAGCGGCGTGCGCCGGTGAGGCGGGGTTCTCCTCATCACGCTTCCCCGCCGCGGCGGCGGCGACCGGCGCGGGCGTCCGATGCGCCGGAGCGGTATGCACGCTCTCCTCGTCGGCGGCGGCGCCCGAGCTTTCGGCGATCGGCGCGGAGGGGCTTCCCTCGGTCGGCGAGGCCGCCGTCGCGGCACTCGCGGCGGCATGCGCTCCCTGGTTGATTCCCTCCCGCTTGTTGGCAAACAGGTTGGAGATCGCGTCGCCACCGCCGGCGTACAGGCCGAGTCCGAGGATCACCCCGATCGTAATCGACGTGATCACGAACACCATCTTCTTCTTCTGCTGGAACTCCGCCTCGTACGGATCGACCGGCAGCGACGGGCGCGGCTGCTCGGCCGGAGCCGTGGCGTCGGGTGCCGGCTCGAAGGTGCGTCGGGATTCCTCGCGGTATCCGGTCGTATACTCGGCCACGCGCTGCGCCGGACGCTCCTGAGCCGGCTGCGCCGGACGGCTCGCCCGCTGCGTCTCGGTCCGCTGCGTTTCCGGCCGCGGCATCTCCACCTTCGGCTCGCTGACGCGCGGCTCGTTCACGCGCGGCTCGTTCACGCGCGGCTCGGCTGCTCGAGGCCCCTCGGCGCGCGGCGTGGAGGCCGGCTGCTGACGCGGTGCCTGGGGAGCCTGCGGTATCTGCGCCGCCGCCGGCGGAACGCTTCTCGGCGCCGGCGGAGCGCTCGGCATCGCCGCGCGCGCGGGAGTCGGCTCGCGGCGCTCCTGGGTAGGCTCGGCGGCACGCGCCGTTGTCGGAATCTTCATGCTCTGCGACAGCCGAACCTCCGTCGGACGCGCCGACGGCGTGTTCAGGCGCGTCGCCATCCGCTTGGCTTCCTCGGTGATCACCGGCTCGGCCGGACGCTCCGGCAGCGGCTGCGCCGGCATGCGTCGAACCAGACGAAGCTCATCGGAAATGGCCGCGATGATCGATCCCCCCTCGTCCACCGGAAGGCTCTCGGCGACGGACGGCACCGCATCCGGCATGGGCGGCTCCTGACGCGCCGAGGGGATGTACTCTTCTCTCTCGGTCGGCTCTTCGCGGATCTCCTCATGCTCCATGCTTACCGGCTCGGTCGGGCCGAGCGGCGGCATCCGATCGTGAGCGATCGAGGCCGGCGCGTCGTCGAGGGAGCTGTTGTCCATCCAAGGTCCGCGATCCTCGTGCAGCGGAGCGCGGGTGATGTCCAGCTCGGCCGGCATCGGCATCGATACCCGCTCGGCGACATGCTGCGTCGGAAGCGAAGCGGGCGTGCTCTCCTCCGGCAGCGGGATATCGACCGGCGTGGTCAGATCCTCGACGTGGTGCCGCGTGATGCTCTCCAGCGGAGACATGTCGGCAATGGAGGTCGGCGCCACCGGCATCGCGATCGCCGTCGCGGCCACGCTTGTCGCGGCCACGCTCGTCGCGGCCACGCTCGTCGCGGCCAGCTCCGGCGGCGCGGCATGAGTCGTGGCCGGCATCTCCATGGCAACGATCTCCATCGGCATCTCCCGATCGGCGGCTTCGGTCATGACGCGGCTTTCGTGGGCGGCCTCGACCTGGCTGGTCTCCGTCTGTCGCATGATCGATCGGAGCCGCGCCGCGTCGCGCGTCAGCGCCGAGGAAGTCTGCGGGATGGGAGGCCTGTCCTCGTTGAGGAGCGATTTCAGATAGGTGTCGGAAGTCATTTCGTTGGAGCCGATCGGTCCGTCGTCACGGCGCGTGAAGGCGCTGCGGGCGTGTCCCGCGGCGGCGTCGCGCGCGCCGATGCGATTGCGCTGGTTATCGTTGTTGCCGTTCATGTTCATGCCTCGGGAGGAGAGCGTTGTTCGATCAACTCTTCGGGGAAGCGGAACGCGCCCGATGGCGGGTGCGTCATCATGCTGCCGTAACGGGGAGAGATCCGGAGTGGCCGGAATCTCCGTTAGAACTTGGTGCGGATGCCGACGGCGCCGAAGATGCCGCGCTCGCGATAGCCGTCCCAGATCTGATAGCGCCGGTCGAGAAGATTCTGGCCGGTGACGAAGACGTCGAAAAGCCCGGCGATGGCATACGTCCCCTCCACGTCCAGCAGCGTCACCATCTCCTCGGTTCCCTCGGGGAACTGGCGCGCGCCGATCGCGCGTCCGGTGATCGTCACTGTGAGGGGAAGCCCGCGAAGCCGCTCGGAGGCCGATGCGGCGATCTGCCACTTCGGCACGTACGGCACCTGTCCGCCGGTCGAGTCGAGCTGCGTTTCCATGTAGATCGCCGAAGCGGTCAGCGTCCGCGTGGCGCCGAGCTTCAGATAGCAGTCGCCGTCGATCTTCGTGACGGTGGCCGCGCCGTAGAGCGGAGCGAACGCGCCGTTGACGGGGGCTCCGAAGTAGGCGTAGTTGTCGTAGCTGTTGCGGGCCGCGCGGGCTCGGAGCCCGAAGACGCGGGAGCTTTCCAGGCGGAGCGTGGCGTTGTAGCCGATGCGCTCCACCTCGTGCCGCACCAGCGGATCGACGACCACGTACGGATTGGTCTGCAGAAGGCTCTGGAGCGATGTCGGCCCGATGCCGCCGGTAACGCCGGCCGAGAGGGTGAGGCCGGAGATCGGATAGATCCGCAGCTCCGCGGCCGGAGCGATCTTCGTCACCGAGCTGCCGTCACTGTTCTCGCCGACGCCGAGCGAAGCTCCGGCGCGGAGCGTGAAGAAGGAGTTTGAGTAGGACGCGTACGCCCCGAGGTTGCCGGTGGCGATCGACGTCCCGGTGAGCGACGTTAGCCGGAGCTCGGCATCTCCCCCGATCTTGAATCCCTGCCAGAGCGCCCCGAGCTGCAGCGAGCCCTCGAGCGAGCTTTCATCGGCCTTCATCGAATCGGTCACCGCCAGGCTCCGGTAGCGCCCCCGCGCGTCGAAGGTGACGCCGCCGACGGTATTGCCGCCGCTTGCGGCGACCTGCCAGCCCGAGCGATTTCTCTCGGGCGCCGACGGCACCGCGTAGCGCCGGTACTTCTGCATGCCGTAGGAGAAATCCGCCCCCATGTGGCCGCCGCTGAAGATGCCGTAGCCGTCGTCGATGATGTAGCCGCCGCCGAGCTCGGCCGAGAGATTCGTCTTCCCCGCGTTGTCGATGAAGCCCTGCGTGATTCCTCCCTCGACCCGCGCGTAGTAGTCGTAGGGCCAGGTAACGCCGGAGTAGCCGACGCGGAACGCGCCGGTGGTATACATACCGAGACTCGCCTCGGCAAGGACCGGTTTGTCGGTGCGCGTGGGAGGCTCGGCAAGCGGATAGCCCCGCAGCGGCACCACGACCTCCGGATGAAGGCGCACCGGCGCCAGGCTCTGGAGATCCGCGGAATCCAGCGGCGCGCGCGGCGTGGGAGCCTGCTTGCCGGTCACGAGCGGCGCGGGTCCGGCGCCGTCGTAGGTCATCTGCGCCAGGTCCGCCGGCTCCGACTCGCGATAGCTCGTGGCCACCACCGGGGTGTTCCCCTTCCTGTTCTGCGTTGTAAGCGCCGGACGCCGACGCACTTCGCTGGGAGTGGTCCGGCTATCGTTCCGTGTATCGTTGCCGCGATCGGCGCTTCGCGTCGACTTCTGAGTGGTCCGGCTCTGCGCGGTGCGGGTCTCCTGTTTCTGCTTCTTCGAGCCCTTGCGCGTGCTCGTCGCCTCGGCGGTCTTCGCTCCCTTGCGCCCGCTCCGGGTCGTCTCCTTCTCGGCGGTCTGTCCCTTCTTCTTTCTGTTCGTCTTCGTCTCCGCGGTCTTCTTCGACTCCCCCTTCTTCTTCGACTGTGCGCTCTTCTTCTCGGTGGCCCCCTTCTTCTTCGAGCTCTTGGTCTGCGCCTGGCGCTGTTCGCTGGCGGGACGCTTCTTGGCCGCGGCCTGTCCCTCCGCATGCCCCATCGACGGCAGCGCCAGGAGCGCCGCCACGGAGGTCGCGATGCAGAATGCTTTGAGGTATCGGTTCGTATCTCTCATCGGCATGCTCATTCGAATCATTGGCGGATCAACGACTGCAGGCGATCCCGCGCCTCGAGCCCGAGCTGATCGTTCGGACGCTCCTTGACGATGGTCTGATAGAGGAGGCGAGCGCGCTCGGTCTCCCCGGTCTTGCCGTAGAGATCACCGAGTCGGAGCTGCGCGGCGGCGCGCAGATCGCCCATCTCTCCGAAGCGCTCCACCATGGAGGCCAGGCGGGAGGCGGCGGCGACGGTATCACCCTTGCCGAGGGAAGCCTCCACCAGGCGAAGCGTCGCCACGCCGCCGATGGAATCGGTGCGCGCCGCGGCATGCTCCAGGTCCGCGCTGACGCTGTCGGCATCACCGGCATCGCCATCCATGTCGGCAAGGCGCAGCCAGAGTTCACCGCATTGCGACGCGGTACCGGCCTGCGCGGCCACGTCGCGCAGCAGAAGCCGTGCTTCGGTGCTTGCACCGCGAGCCACCATCATCTCCGCCTCCCGCCGTGCCGAGACGCAGGCCGGCGCGGTGCCGGGCGCCATGGCGCGAAGACGGTGATAGAGGTCCGCGGCACGCGCGGTATCGCTCTTCTCGAGCACGCCTCCCACCGCGAGGAACGCGTCGGCAATCGAGGGATGCCCCGGATAGATCGTGGCCATCACGTTGAGCGTATCGACCAGACCGAGCGTATCGCCGAGTGCGATCGATCCGCGAATCACGCCGAGAAGAAGCCGGGGAGCGAGCGAGCGCGTGGTATCGCGCGCGGCCAGCTGCAGATAGGACTGTCGGGATTCGGCCGCCGCGCCGGTGTACAGAAGGAGATCCGCCCTCGGAATCGCGACACTCTCCACCGGGTAGCGAAGCCCCGCGGCGAGCGTGTCGTTCCCGGTGCTCGCGCTCATGCGCCCGAGCGAATCGAGAGCACGGCGCGCGCGCTCGGTATACATCCCGGCCGGCAGATGCTCCGTCACGGCACGATATGCCGCCGTCGCCGCGGCATCATCGTCGAGTCTGGTATAGGCATCGGCGAGCGTCATGTAGGCACGCGCCAGCAGCGGACTCTTGCCATAGCTCGCCGTGAACCGGTGCAGCCCGGCGACGGCACGGATCAGGGAATCGCGACGAATGTCGGCCAGGCTGGCCACGAATGCCGCGTCCGGCGTGAGCACCGATGCGGGATGCCTGCTGGCGAACATGTCGAGCACATCGGCCGCCGCGTCGTTGTCGCCGGCGCGTAGCGCGGAGAGTCCCGACTGATAGAGCGCGTACTCGGATCCGGTCAGGAGTGTCGTGTCCAGCGCGCTCTGCCGATAGGCGTCGGCGGCCGCGGCGAATTCCTTTCGGAGATAGAGACAGTCGGCGCGGCGAAGCTGTGCCTCCGACCGCCGCGGACTGAGCGGATATGCCTTGATCAGCTGGCTGAAGGCTCCTTCGGCCTTCGCGTATTTCTGCTGCTTGAAGTACGCCCATCCGAGCATGTAGAGGGCCGGCTCGGTGCGGGGCGTATTCGGGAACCGCTCGATCATATCCTCGAGCGATTGCGTCGTGGACTGATAGAGCTTCGACTGGTAGTACGCCTCGCCGAGCCAGTAGAGCGCCTCGGCGCTTCCCGGCCCGTTCGGCACCTGCTGGAGGAAGCGGTTCAGCGTGGTTATCGCCTCGGTATGCCTGCCACTCTGTTCGAATGCGATGCCGGCCAACAGGCGCGACTTCGCCTCGAGCTGCGACTTGTCATAGCCGCGCGATCCCTGCAGCCGCGCGAAGAGGGAATCGGCCTGATGCAGTGCCACGGCCGCGCTATCGGCATTACCGAGGTTGAAGTGGGTCGATCCGCGGAGGAGCTGGACACGGGCACGGAGGCCGATCGCGGGCGTCTGCGCAAGGGAGCTGTCGAGCAGCGCCAGCGAATGCCGGTAGTCGCCATGCGCGTAGGAGCGGCGCGCGAGCTCGAAGAGCGCCAGGCCCGCCGCTTCCGGCTCCGTGCGCGATGCCGCCCGCTCCAGCAGCGGCATCGCCAGGCTGTCGTTGCCGGCGTCGGCGAGCGCGATGGCGTAGTGAAGCTCGGCGATCATGCCGGCGCGGTCGGCAACGGTATCCGAAATCAGGCGACGGTAGAGCGCGATGGCGGAATCGACCCGGTTTGCCGCGAGATAGGTGTCCCCCAGCCCGAGCATTGCCTGCCGGCGCTGTGCCGCTTCCCCACCTTCCAGAGCGGTCAGAAAGGAGCGCTCGGCGCCGGGGTAATCGTTCAGCGAAAGGAACGCGTTGCCGCGGAGCAGCTCGCACTCGACGCAGGTTCCGCGGTCCGGATCGATCGGCAGCGGATAGATGTTGGCGTCGAGCTGGCCGATGGCATCCTTCTCCCGTTCGAGAAGCAGAAGCGTCTGCGCGGCGCGAATGGCGGCCTGGCCGGCGATCGGCCGATCCGGATAGCGCTCCTCCAGGGTCCGATACGCGCGGAGCGCCCCTTCATAGTCCTGCCGCCCCTCGTTGAGCATGCCCAGAATCAAAAGCGCATCGGCGGCGCGGGGATTTACCGGATAGCGATAGGCGGAGGAATCGAGGCAACGGACGGCCTGATCGTAGAGCGGGAGCGGCGGCTCGAGCAGGTGCGTGACGCCGATCCAGTAGAGCGCCTCCCCGACGAGGGCGGAATCGGTCGTTTCTTCGTCGGCATGTACCTCCGCTTCCTGGATCGCCTGGTTGAAATTGAGGCGGGCGGCGCCGTAGTTCTTCAGGGTGGTATTCACCTTTCCCTGTTCGAGCCAGGCATCCGCCAGAAGAATCGAGGATTCTGTGGAGGTCGTTATCTGCTCCAGGAGGTCGGAGGCTTCACGAAAATGGCGCATGCTCCAGGCCGCTCTCGCCGCCTCGAGTCGGGTTGCGTTCGTCCAGGAGCTGCTTGTCGTGTCGTGGAGACTGGTGGCCGGAAGATCACCAAACGAAATCGTCGAATCTGGCCGAAATGGATCAGTAGGAAATGTAGTCTGCGCGGAAGTAAGCCCCGGCGCGAGGAGCGCGCAGGCGATGAGGAAGGACCGTGCTGAACAGAATCGTCTCATGAGGCATCATACGTCCGGCGAATACTTTTCGCGCGCAACATACGACACCATGCTGTTAGATACAATCGCTTATCGAGTTAGGGGCTTCGGTGAAGACTTTACTTTAAGGTGTATAGTCTATTGTGTGGAGGTATTCGCTCTTCCCGGAGACGACGAGGCCGCGCGGCGTGGCACCGTGCGGCCCTTGCTTTCACCATCTGTTTGTGCGCGGCTCAGCGGAAGAGCTCTTTGATCATGCCCCAGGAGCGCTTCACGCTCGAAACTTCGTGGACGATCGTGACCGTCGGCGAATACTGGGTCGAGCTTCCCACGGCTCGGAGACGGTAGGTAAACTGCTTTCCCCCGTCCGGCTTGAAGAATGCCCCGTTGTCGACATAGGTGTAGATGCTCTGCGACCCCTTTGCATCCACGCGGCCGAGACGTCGGAACTCCGCGTTCTCCTGGCTTCTCCGCTCGATCTCGAAGCTCTGAATGCCGGCCTCGGTGGAGGTCCGCCACTGCACCACGATCTCATCTCCCTGGGACACCGCCTTGACGTACGAGAAGATGTCACTCATGGCGACCAAGGCCGTGCTTGCCAGCACGAGCCCGACCGCGGCTACCGTAAAGACCCGTTGTACCATCGGCATTACTCGTTCGTTGCGTTATCACACGCGGGAAGACAGTCCTACAGGCTGCAATGTTATCATGTTTCTCGATACCCTGCAACACTATATCACGAATGTCATGTGGTGGTATTGATGGCTATCTCCAGGCCGTCATATGCGAGGTTCATTCCCGTTGGCAGCAGTCGTTCCGCTTCCTCGTGCATCAGATCGTGGGCTATGTGCGTGAAATAGGTCTGTTCGGCGCCGATCCGCTCCGCGCTCTCCACCGCTTGTTCCAGCGTGAAGTGCGTCGGATGCGGCCGGTATCGCAGGGCGTCGAGCACCAGGATCCGTGTTCCGGCAAGACGCTCGTATGCTTCGTCGCTGATCATGTTGCAGTCGGTGCAGTAGGCGAAATCACCGATTCTGTAGCCATTCACGCGCATTCGGCCATGTTTGAGCGGGAGCGGAATCAGTTCCATGTCCGCGATCGTGATCGGATCGCTGTCGATCACCACCGGCTCTATCACCGGCACACCGCTTTCGGGCTTTTCATCGCTCGGAAAGGCATATGAGAAGATTCTGCGAATATGCTCCAGCGTCTCGGGCATCAGGTAGATCGGGACCGGTGCCTGGTATTTGAAGTTGAAGGCACGCAGATCGTCGAACCCGGCGATATGGTCGAAATGGTGGTGCGTGTAGACCACGGCGTCCAGATCCGTGATGCCCGCTCTCAGGCATTGCTGGCGAAAATCGCTCGAGGTATCGATCACCACGCTTCCCTGCTCGCTTCGAATCCAGATCGATGGTCTCAGCCGCTTATCCCTCGTATCGGTCGACAGACACGTCGGACAGGTGCAGGCGATGGTCGGAACGCCGGAGGAGGTTCCACTGCCGAGGATCGTAACGGTCACCATGCGGGGCTGATTGATAACTGAGTTGATCTGGACGATTTCCACGATATCCGGCGATGCTACCGGAAACGGCGACCCATCGCGACGGCGGAGCCCGCGAGTCGTCGATCGCGCTGCACGCGATACGTGCGCAGCCCCTCCTCCGCTCTCGACAGTTTGATTCCCAGAATAGTCTGGGCCTTCAGCGTGATCAGTCCGGAGCTCAACGGGCGCGGCGCCGGTCGATTCAGGTACTCGGTCGTGGTCGGGACAATCAGCCCCGGATCCCATCCGAACACGGTCGCGACATGTTTCGCGAAGGCGAATCTCGACAAACGCTCGTCGCCCGCGATGTTCATCGTACCGAAGTAACCGCTTTCGATGACGCGAACGATACCATAGGCAACATCGTCGGTGAGGGTCGGTGTTCCGATCTCGTCGGTTACGATGTTGATCGGCTGATTCTGGCTCAGCATGCTGACCACCCAGTCGACGAACGTCCTCTTTCCTCCCTCGGCATCGCCATAGAGCCACATCGTCCGGATAACGGCTGTGTCCACCCCACTTCGTGCGCAGACATTTTCCGCGGCGAGCTTCGTTTTGCCGTAGTAGTTGATCGGATGCGGCGTGTCCCCCTCTCCGTATGGTCCCGATTGTCCATTGAAGATATAATCGGTCGACACCTGTATGAGCTTAGCGTCGATCTTGCGACAGATCTCCGTCAGTGTCTCCACCAGTCGCACATTGGTCTTCCATGCTCGTTCCCGTTCCAGCTCGCAGCGATCCACGTCCGTCATGGCCGCGGCGTTGACGATGATATCGGGCCGCCACCGCTCATCGGAGACAAGCTCCTTCCATTCCTTTCTCGAGCTCGTGTCGAAGTAGACCGCCCCGCTGCTATCGGCGACGCCGGCGCGCACCACGCTGCTGACCTCCCAATCTGTTTCGGCACGCACCACGTTGACGATCTTCTGTCCGAGCATTCCCATGCCCCCAACGATCATAACCTTCATTGCGATCGCTCCATGGCGAAATCTGAAACCCAAAGTTTCACGTGAAACGTACTCCTATCGAATGTAGAGCATGAGAACGGATAGATCCGACCGGCTGATTCCACTGATTCGGGATGCCTGTCCCAGTGAAACGGGACGGATACGTGTAAGCTTCTCACGTGCCTCGGATGAAAGGGATTTGATACGACCATAGTCGATCCCCGCGGGTATCAACGCACGCTCCTGTTCGCGGAAGCGCTCCACTTCCATTCGCTGCCGCTGGATATAGCCGTCATACTTCGCCGCGATATCGATCTGCTCGGCCACGGCGGCGTCATTCATCAATGCGTGCGCCGTGTCGTCGATTCGACCTGCTATATCCGAGGCCGAGATCTCCGGTCGTTTGAGCATCTGCCACCATCTGATTCCGGGGGCCGCCGAGTCGATACCGAGTGCGGCCAGATCCTCACCGCCCGGCCCGCTCCGCTCCAGCATCTCCCGTAGTCGTGCAATACGCGCCGCTTTGTCACGGACCTGTGCCGCGGTTCGTGCGTCGACGAGACCATTTATATAGGCACGTTCGGTAAGGCGAAGGTCGGCATTATCCTGTCTGAGGAGCAGTCGGTATTCGGCGCGCGACGTGAACATCCGATATGGCTCGTTGGTCGAGAGATTGACGAGGTCATCGATCAACACACCGATATAGGCTTCCCCTCTGTCGAGCGTGAACGGTTCGCGACCCTGAATCCTCAGCGCCGCGTTTGCTCCGGCCATTAGGCCCTGCGCGGCCGCCTCCTCATAGCCGGACGTGCCATTCACCTGTCCGGCAAAGTAGAGCCCCGGGACGAGCTTGCTTTCCATGGTATGGTGAAGCTGGTGCGGCGGGAAGTAATCGTACTCGACGGCATAGCCGTAACGGAGCACGCGACACTCCTCTAATCCCGGAATCGTTCGAAGCCCGGCGAGCTG
The DNA here is from genome assembly GCA_048498995.1 of Bacteroidota bacterium. GTDB lineage: Bacteria > Bacteroidota > Ignavibacteria > OLB7 > OLB7 > JBEHWX01. The sequence continues at coordinate 2,324 of JBEHWX010000094.1, read as the reverse complement.
AACTTCCTCTGGAAGTGAGCTCGAAAATCCATTGACGTAGATGGAGTTGCTCTCGAGTCCCTCAGGCTCAAGGAAGATCTGATGCGTTTCCTTGTCGGCGAATCTGAAGATTTTGTCCTCGATCGACGGACAATAGCGCGGTCCCACCCCGGTGATCTTCCCGGTGAACATCGGTGATCGGTCGAAGCCGGTCCGGAGTATCGCATGGGTCTCCGGCGTCGTCCCGGTCACGAAGCAGTCGATCCTATTGGCGACGCTTACGGTCCGCCGTGAGAACGGACGCGGGTCACTATCTCCTCCATCAGGATGGCAGCGCGAGAGGTCGATCGATTCCCGATCGATTCTCGGTGGCGTGCCGGTCTTCAGTCGGCCGGTTGCGAAGCCGACTACCCGAAGCGATCCGCTCAAACCTTCCGCCGAATCCTCTCCCACGCGGCCGCCAACAGTTTCACGCTCTCCGCTGAACATCCTTCCGCAGAGAAACGTGCCGGAGCAGAGAACAACCGCATCGCAGGTATACGCATCCCCATTTGCGAGCAGAATCCCGGAAATTGTGCCGTTCGTCATCAGAACGTCCTGTACGAGCCCTTGAATGAGGGTCACCCCCTCGATCGATTCCAGACGCTCGCGCGCAATTCTGGGGTAGGTATCCTTATCGCACTGTGCCCGCGGCGACCACATGGCCGGTCCCTTCGAGCGGCCGAGAAGTTTGAACTGGATTCCGGCTTGATCGGCAATCACCCCCATCTCGCCACCGAGAGCATCGATCTCACAGACAAGCTGTCCCTTGGCCATGCCTCCGACGGCGGGGTTACAGGAAAGGCGCCCAATGGCATCGAGGTCCATCGTGATCAGCGCGACGCTGCATCCGAGACGTGCCGCCGCCGAGGCGGCCTCGATGCCCGCGTGCCCTCCACCTATCACCGCAACCTGAACGTGCTTCTTCATCTACTCGTTTCACGTGAAACATTACTTCCCTATGCAGAAGGAAGAGAATATGCTATTGAGGATATGCTCATTTACCGTGGCACCCGTCAGTTCCGACAATGGCTGAAGAAGTGCTCGAAGCTCCGTGGAGAGCAGCTCCGTCGGAAGCTCCTCCGGTCCCGGAATGGCATCGAGAATATCGACGATCCGTTGGAGCAAGGATGCCTGCCGTTCATTGATGAGCGCGATCCGCTCCGTGGTATCCACCGCGTATGACGCAACGAGATGATCGAGAAGAGCGCGGATCGAAGCGGGATCGTGAACCGAAGTATGTATCCGCCCCGACCAGACCATATGAACGAGATCCATCTTGGTCAGCACGGGGGTCACGGCCACCCCCGTGCGCCGAGCAAGATCATCGACCATCCGACGCTCTTCATCGAGATCCTCACTCCGAGAATCGATGAGGTAGAGAATCATGTCGCTGACGACCGAGAGATCCTCCGCTCGGGCGATACCGGCCGACTCGATCGAATCCGATGTCGAGCGCAGTCCCGCCGTGTCGACGATGTGAAACACAAGTCCACCATGCGTGATCCGCTCCTCGATATAGTCACGGGTGGTACCGGCCACCGGGCTGACAATCGCGCGGGAGTACCCGACGAGAGCATTGAAGAGGCTGGACTTTCCGGCGTTCGGCCGCCCCAGGAGGAGGATTCTCGGGCCACGCCGAAGCCGTACCCCCGACTCCAATCCCGCAAGGAGATCCGCCGCGAACGACCGAAGCTCACCGACCAGCGCGGCAACTTCCGAGCTGGAGGCGAACTCATACCCCTCCTCGACGAAGTCGAGCTCGAGCTCCAGACGGGCGAGCACGGAGATCGTACGATCGCGAAAGGCATCGAGACGCCGCCGGAGATCGCCGTGAAGCTGTCGCTGAGCCAGGTGCACCGCCTGCTGCGATTCGGCCGAAATGACTTCCGCCAGCCCCTCTACCTGGGTCAGATCCAGTTTTCCGTTCAAAAACGCCCTTCTGGTGAACTCCCCAGGGTCCGCTGGACGAGCACCATGGCTAACGGCGAGACGGATCACTTCGTCGACGATCAACATGTTGCCGTGGAGATGGAGCTCCACGACATCCTCGCCGGTAAATGACCGTGGTCCCTCGAAACGTACCACCAGGCACCGATCGAGCACCGTATCGGCATCAATGACCGCGGCCGTTTCCATATACCGAGGAGGGACATCGCAGACCGATCGGTCTCCGGGTAAGCGAAGAAACGATCCAACGATGGCCGCGGCATTCGCGCCGCTCAGACGGACGATGCCGACCCCTCCGGAACCGAACGGCGGGGGGGGGGGGGAGGGCGTATCATCGTTCCCCCCCCCCGCATGAA